>NZ_JBCLVJ010000007.1:0-632849 GCF_048537925.1 Gordonia sp. CPCC 205515
CCTACGAACCCGATGTTGTGGTGGCCGGTTACGGATGTCCCGGAGCGGCCGCCGCCCTCGAGGCGGCGGCCGTTGGTGCACAGACCATTCTGCTTGAACGGCAAAGTGGTGGAGGTGGTTCCGCAGCACTGTCCGGTGGCGAGATCTATCTTGGTGGCGGCACCGACATCCAGCGGGCATGCGGTTTCGACGACACGCCCGAAGCCATGGAACAGTTTCTGCTCGCAGCTCTCGGACCCGACGCCGATGCTGCCAAGGTCGCGCTCTATTGCCGCGACAGCGTCGACCACTATCAGTGGCTCGTCGACCACGGTGTCCCGTTCAAGCCGTCACTGTGGGATTCGCCGACCTGGGTGCCGCCCACCGATGACGGCCTGATGTGGATGGGCGAGAACGTATTCCCGTTCCGCGATTTCGCGACTCCCGCGCCGCGCGGTCACCGCGTCACCTCCGACGGTTTCGGCGGGAAGGTCCTCATGGCGGTGCTCGGCGACGCCGTTGCCGCCTCCGATGTCGAGGTGCACACCGACCGATCCGTGAATCGCCTGATCGTCGACGGCGATCGCATTGTCGGTGTTCTTGCACGGCATTTCGACACGACCGTTTCCTACCGCGCACGTCGCGGCGTCATCCTGACCACCGGTGGTTTCGCCGACAATGCCGCCATGGTGGCCGAACATGCACCACAGTTGGTGAACCTCGGTGTCAACAGCGACGGCGGCGACGACGGCCGCGGCATCCAGATGGCCCAGGCCGCCGGTGCGTCGGTGCGGCACATGTCCGCCGGCCAGGTCGGTATCTCTCTCATTCCCGGGATGATGGTGCGCGGCATGATCGTCAACGACCGCGGCCAGCGATTCATCAACGAGGACGTTTACCCCGGCCTGGTCGGGCAGGCAGCCCTGTTCGGGCACGGCCTGCGGGTCTGGGTGATCCTCGACGAACAGGCGTACGAGGAAGTCCCGGAGAACGAACGATGGGGCGTCGTACCACATTTCGTCGCCGAGACCCTCGCCGAGCTCGAGCAGGAGATCGGTATGCCGGACGGTGCGCTGCAGACCACCGTCGGCGAATACAACCGGCATGCCGCCGAGGGTCGTGATCCGTATTTCCACAAGAGTTCTCGCTGGGTTCGGCCGCTTCGCGCACCGTTCGCGGCCGTAGACGTGCGGCGCGGCATTGCACCACCGGAGTACGGCGCTGCGGGTTCCGGTGGCGCCGAGGTCTTCACGCTCGGTGGGCTGTGCACGACTCCCGACGGTGAGGTTCTCGATCTCGACGGCCACCCCATGGCGGGTCTCTACGCTGCCGGTCGCGCGACGTCGGGTCTGCATTCCTGGGGGTACATCAGCGGCACCTCGCTGGGTGACGGCACCTTCTTCGGTCGGCGCGCCGGAGCCGCGGCAGCGCGGTAGGGACACAGCCCAACGGCCGGCCACTCATCGAAGTGGTCGGCCGTTGCGTTATTATCCAGCTGCTACGCGGTTTCCAACGTCTCTTCGGTGCTCGACGCCTCGGGCACCACACTGCGTCGCGGCATCGCCAGTGTCACCAGTGCACCGACGAAGGCGACCGCCGCCCCGATCAGGAAGATCACCGTGAAGCCGTCGGTGTCGTAGAACGCCACGCCCTGCGCCACCATCGCGACATGCGAGTTGTTCAGCACAGTGAACGCGACCACCGACAAGACCGCCGGAAATGCGCTCTGACTGACCGCGACGATGCTTGCGGTGGATGCCTGCAATTGCGGTGAGACCGCAGCGATCACCAGGTTCGGCACCGCAGCGTAGGACATGCCCTGCCCCAGCCCGAGGATGACGGCGGCGAGAATGATCGTCGACTTCTCCGAATGCGCCAATGCCACAACCACCAGACCGATGGTCATCAGTACCAGACCGGCCAGCATCAGCACGCGCGGTGCGACACCACGTCCGGCAAGCACGCCGACCAGCAGACCGCCGGCGACGATGGCCACCACCATCGGCAGCTGGAAGACCGCGTACTGCTCGGCGGTCAGTCCCCAGCCGTAGCCGAGTCCCATCATGCCGGGGACCATCACCATCATCGGCACCAGGATCGCGAACAGACCGGAAATACCATAGGCGACACCGGCACTCACCGTCGTCAAATACACCGACCGACGGCCGAGCACCGAGAGGTCGACCACCGGATCACGAACGACCCGAGCCGACACCAGCCACGCCGCCAACAGCGCCGCACCACCGATCAAGAACGCCAAGGTCTTCGACGATCCCCAACCCCACGTCGGACCGAAGCTGACGGCGATCAGGATGCCCGCCAAACCGGCCCCGAGCAGGACCGCACCGATGAAGTCGACGGAAGTGTTCACACGCAAAGGTGATTCATCAACGGTGACCAGGATCAGGAATCCGATGGCGATCACGCAGGCGCACAGGAACCAGAACACCGCCCGGAAACCGAAGTCGTCGATTAACCAGCCGGTGAGGAACGGCGCGGGGACCGCGACCAGGCCCATGCCGGTGGTCGCGATACTGACCGAAAGTGCCACGGCGCGTGGCGGAAACACGTCACGGATCAGCGAGTAGCCCAGAAACAGACAGGGCACCAGGAAGCCGGCCAACGCCCGTCCCGCGACCATCACGCCATACGACGGTGCCACCGCCGACAGCAGAAAACCCAACGCCGCCAGCGCAACACAGCACAGCAGAAGCCTGCGCTTGCCGTACAGGTCCGAGAGCCGCCCGATCACTGGTGCGGTCACGGCACCCGTCAACAGGAACGCGGTCAACAGCCACGCGCCCTGCGTGGTCTGGTAGTGCGCGACGACGAACGGCAGGGCCGTCGAGATCATCAGATAGCTGATGGCGAGCACTTCGAGCAGCAGCACGATGGAGATGAGTCCGAGCACCAATCGTGGTGTCCAGGTGCGGTTGTCGTCGACGTCGGATGTCGACGAGAGCGGGTTGACACTCTCGCCAGGCATGGGGTGAGCAGGCATCGAATACCTTCCGTGGGCAGCCGGCAGCGCAGAGTTCGGACCGGCTGTGGGTGATGAAACACCAACGACTGTGGTGCCAGTCACATCTCAGTCGTACCGTGTCCGCCGTACCAGGAGGGCGTCCCGGTCATCGGGATCGTTTGTGCGACAGCCCCAGACAAGAAACGCACCTCCCGGCAAGTGCCGGGAGGTGCGTTCGGTCAGCGAGTACTCAGAGTTGGGTTGCGCCGGCATCCACCGGGAGCGCCACCGCCGTGATGTAGCGCGCTTCCTCCGACGCCAGAAACAGTGTGGCGTTGGCGATGTCGCGAGGTTCGACCCACGGGATGGGCAGCATGTTCATCGTGCGGGCCGCCTCGGCGAAGTCCTCCCGGGTGGGACCGTCCAGGTCGGGCCGGAAAGCTGCTCGCACGGCCGGGTTTTGGATCATCGGCGTGTCCACGTTGGTCGGATGTACGGTGTTGACCCGGATGCCGTACGGCGCCACCTCATGGGCCAGGGACCGCATCAGCCCGACGACACCATGTTTGGCCGCCGTGTAGTGTGCGACGGTCCGCAATCCGCGCAACCCGGCCAAGGAACTCGTCAGCACCATGGCACCACCGCCGCGGTCGATGAGGTGCGGGATGGTGGCCTTGCAGGTACGCCACACCCCGGTCAGGTTGACGTCGAGCATGGTCTCCCACGCCTCCTCCGACAACTCCACGGCCGCTCCCTTGGAAGTGATTCCGGCTGTGGCGCAGACGATATCGAGACCACCAAGGTCGGCGACGGCGTCGGCGACGATCTCCGTCAACGCTCCCCCGTCGCGAACGTCGACGACGCCGGTGACCACCCGCACCCCTTCCTTCTCGGCCAGCAACGCAACCTCGGCCAGGTCGTCGGAGGTCGACGGCGGGGTCACCGTGGTCTCCACCTGGCGGCAGATGTCGAGGGCGATCACGTCGGCGCCTTCTTCGGCGAATCGCAGCACCTGCGCGCGGCCGATCCCCCGTGCAGCGCCGGTGACCAGCGCGACCTTGCCCGCTACGCGCCCCATCACGACACCTTCGCCAGCAGTCCGGCGTCGACGGCGACGTTGATCCCGGTGACGTACCGCGCCTCGTCGGACAGCAGGAACAGGACGGCGTTGCTCACATCAACGGGATCGACCCAGGGCACCCCCAGCAGATTACGCGACGCCAAGGCCACAGCCGCATCCTCTGCACCCGGCGAGGCCAGGTCCGGACGCAGCTTCGCGAACACGGTGTCGTTGAGGATCATGGGTGTGCCGACCGACCCGGGGTGCACCGCGTTGACCCGAATTCCCTGCGCACCAAGCTCATTGGCCAGTGTCTGAGCAAGTCCGACGACGCCGTGCTTGCTGGCGCAATAGTGCGAGGTACCGGCGGTTCCCTTGATGGCATTGGTCGAGCCGATGATCACCACCGCGCCACCGGAAACCATCTGCGGCACGGTGGCTTTGACGGTATGCCACGCCCCGGTCAGGTTGACGTCGAGTGCGCGTTGCCAGTCATCGTCGTCGAGTTCCCACGAGCGGCCCGCCGCCGGATAGATACCGGCATTGGCGACCACCGCGTCGAGTCGGCCGAAACGCTCGATCCCGGTCGACACCGCGCTGCGGAGCGCCTCGAGGTCACGGACGTCGGCGTGCGCGGTGATGCAGGCACCGCCGACCCAGGCGATTTCGTCGGCCGTCGTGGCGAGGTCGTCCGATGACGACGCGAGATCAACGGCGATGATCGACGCGCCCTCCTCCGCCAATCGCACGCAGTGACTGCGCCCCATTCCGCGACCGGCACCGGTGACCAGCACAACCCGGTCCAGCATTCGATTCATCGTCGCCTCTCGTCGAGTGTGGGCATGGACGGCCACCGTAGTGGCTCCGAGTGTCGGCAACCTGCGCGTCGTCCGGTGAGCGGGAACGAATCACCACCACCGCCCACCCACCGGCCCCAGCGTTGTGCGGGATGCTGACCGTTCAGTGAGATCGCGGCTGGTCAACCCGCGATGAGGCTGCTGTACTCGGGGCACGCGGTTGGCGGGTTTCGACCAGCGTCGGGCTCGCTTTCGCTCGCTCGTCGCGCTCAACCAGCGGTGGGTACGAACGGACTCGTTTGATCCATTTCTGAAACGTGTTCTAATTTGTAGAGAGAACACGTTCCACCCGTGGCGTACGAAGGGGCATCCATGGCCGACGCGACCGAAGCAACACCACAGCAGGGCCCTCCTGCGGAAACCTACGACGTCATCGTCGTGGGCGCCGGTGCGGCGGGCCTGTCCGCGGCGATCACCGCCGCAGCCAGTGGTCTGAAGACGGTCATCATCGAGAAGTCGCCGTACTGGGGTGGGTCGACGTCGCGGTCCGGGGGCGGGGTGTGGATTCCGAACAACTCGGTCCTCAAGCGCGACGGCGTCAGCGACACCCCCGACAAGGCCCGCGAGTACGTACACGCCATCATCGGTGAGCACGCCTCGCCCGAGCGCATCGACGCCTACATCGACCGCGGCCCGGAGGCGCTCGACTTCCTGATGAAGCATGCCCCCCTCGATCTGGAGTGGGTGAAGAACTACTCCGACTACTACCCCGAGGCACCCGGCGGCCGCCTGGGTGGACGCTCGGTGGAACCGCGTCCGTTCGACGCGCGCGCACTCGGCGACGATCTCAAGACGCTGCATCCGCAGTACACCAAGGCGCCATTGAACATGGTTGTGCTGCAATCGGATTACCGGTGGCTCAACACGGGTCTGCGGCATTGGCGCGGCCCGGTACGCATGGGCAAGGTCGGTGCACGGTTCTTCTGGGCACGTTCCCGCGGCAAGAAGTTGATCGCCATGGGCGCGGCCTTGGCCGCCGAACTTCTGCTGGGCGTCCGCAAACTAGGTGTCCCCCTGCGCTTGAACACCGGCCTCACCGATCTGCTCACGGAGGACGGCCGGGTCATCGGCGTCATCGCCGAGTCGGAGGGCACACCGATCGAGATCCACGCCACCCGTGGCGTCATACTCGCCTGCGGCGGCTTCGAGAACAACGCCGAGATGCGCCGCAAGTACCAGCGCGACCCCATCGGCTCCGAGTGGACGACCGGCGCACCGTCGAACACCGGCGACGGCATCAACGCCGGACTGAAGATCGGTGCGGCGGTGTCGCTGATGGACGACGCGTGGTGGGGCCCGACGATCCCACTGCCGCGCGGTCCGTGGTTCGCGCTCTCCGAGCGGTCGGTGCCCGGCACCTTCATCGTCAACCTCCGGGGCGAGCGGTTCATGAACGAATCGCTGCCCTACGTGGAGGCGGTGCATCAGATGTACGGCGGCGACTTCGGTCAGGGTGAGGGTCCGGGCGAGAACGTGCCGTCGTGGCTGATCATGGACCAGGCCTGCCGCAACCGCTACCTGTTTGCGGGAATCAATGCGCGACAACCGCTTCCGAAGAAGTGGTTCGAGTCCGGGGTGGTCGTGAAGGCCGACTCGATCCGCGAACTCGCCGAGAAGATCGGTGTGCCCGCCGACAACCTCGCCGCCACCACCGAACGATTCAACGGCTTCTCCCGTAGCGGCATCGACGCCGACTTCCATCGCGGCGAGAGCGGTTACGACCACTACTACGGCGACATCACCAACAAGCCCAACCCGAGCCTCGGCCCACTGACCAAGGCGCCGTACTACGCGGTCAAGATGGTGCCCGGCGACCTCGGCACCAAGGGCGGCATCGACACCGACGCCGCGGGTCGCGCACTGCGCGCGGACGGGTCGGTCATCGACGGACTCTACGCAGCGGGAAACACCAGCGCTCCTGTCATGGGTCACACGTATGCCGGCCCCGGCGCGACGATCGGCCCGGCCATGGTGTTCGGCTATCTCGCCGCGCTCGACGCTGCCAGCCACGCCAAGCGTCCGACGCCGTTCACCACCAGCACAGGAGCCTGAACAGATGCCGATCGATCCCGCTGTCGCCGTAGGTGCCGAACTCCCCGAGATCAGCTTTGAGTGGTCGGCGTCGGATGTCGCGCTCTATCACCTCGCGGTGGGGGCAGCCGCCGACCCGATGGACGCAGCCGGCCTGGCCTACCTCGACGACCGTGCCCCCAAAGTGCTTCCGTCGTTCGCAACGGTCGCGGCATCGTTCCATGCCACCGAGGCACCGAAGGTCTCCTTCCCCGGCATCGACATCGACCTGGCGAAGGTGGTGCACGGCAGCCAGCAGGTCACCGCACACCGGCCACTGCCGGCGAGCGGGAATGCCACCACACGGACGCGGATCGCCGAAGTGCAGGACAAGGGTTCGGCCGCCGTCGTCATTCAGGAGTCGGTGACCACCGACGACACCGGCGCCCCGTTGTGGACCGCACGCTCCTCCATCTTCGCCAAGGGCGAGGGCGGTTTCGGCGGTGAGCGGGGATCGTCGTCGAAGGTGGCCTACCCCGATCGCGAACCCGACCATCGGCTCGTCGTCCCGACCCTGCCCAACCAAGCAATGCTCTACCGCCTCTGCGGCGACCGCAACCCGCTGCACTCGAACCCGGAATTCGCTGCGGCCGCAGGCTTTCCGCGTCCGATCCTGCACGGACTCTGCACCTATGGCTCGGTGTGCCGGGCGGTCACCGACAGCGTGCTCGACGGCGACGTGACCGCGGTGGCCGACTACTCGGCCAGTTTCGCCGGCATCGTCTTCCCCGGCGAGACCCTGAACGTCAACGTGTGGGACGACGGCGGACAGCTGCTGATCACGGCGACCGTCGCCGACCGCGACAACGCCCCCGCACTGGGTAATGTCGTCCTGGCAACCACTGGAAGGTAATCGACATGGCAAGCACCCTGCGCTGCCCGTGCGGCGAACGCATCGAAGGCGTCGACGACGACGAACTCGTGGAGAAGACCCAGGCGCATCTCGCGGCCGAGCACCCCGGCCGCGACTACACCCGCGACGAAATCCTGACGATGGCGGCGTTCGGGTAATTTGTCCGGTCAGATCGACGGAGTCGACAAGGCGCTGCGCAGCGCTACGACCAACGCATCGATTTGATTGAGCATCGCTTCCGGCGACGGCGTCTCGGACTGCGCGGCCAGGAACCGCAGCAGCGCCTCACGCGCCACCGTCGATACGGGCAGATTCCGGTGCGCAGCAACCGACTCCAGCGCCTGCAACTCCGCGTCGTTCAATCGCACCTGCAGCGTGCGGGTGCGATTGTGACCACGGGTGATGACGGTGTCGGTGCGGACCACCGCGTCCGGATTCCGTTCGATCTCCTCCGACTCGGCCAATGCCTGTCGTAGTTTCTCACCCATTTCGCCACCTCGATACGCCTTGCGGCCTCCAACCCACTGCATTCCGCGCAAACAGTGTATTACTCATGTAATACAACCACTACCCAATGATCATCGATCACCGATGAGGCAGCAGATCCACCAGCCCCGCCAGTTCGTCGTCGCCGGGAACGTTCTGCGCGAACACAATTCGATACAGCAAGAAACCACCCCAGCTCTCGACGATCGTCGAGACAGCTAGTCCCGTGGCAAGTTCGCCGCGATCGATCCCCCGCTGCAGCAGTTCTTCACCCCCATCCGCCCGCGACGCCACGATGTCGCGCAGCTCGATCTGCCCCGCCTCGCCGCGCTCGGCCAACGCCCCGGCGACCACCGACGGGTCCCCCAGCAGCGTCAGCGTGTGGACGAGTTCCCGCAGGTAGGCGAGTGCGTCGTCGCGCACCGAACCGGTATCCGGCACGGGTGGAGCGGACAGGTCCTCGGCAAAAGCATCGGTGATCACCGCCGCCTTGGTGGGCCATCGCCGATACAGGGTCGCCTTGCCCACGCCGGCGCGCGCCGCGATCGACTCCATCCCCACCTGGTGGTAGCCCACCTCGTCGACGAGTTCCCGCGTGGCCGCGAGGATGCGATCGTCGAGTTCTGGATCGCGCGGACGGCCCCGACCACGCACTGCGTCACCCATGGGACCACCCTTCCGGAATATCGAGACGCTACGTTCTGTTATTACTATTGTATGACCCGCCGTCGTGACGGGCCAGCTCCAACACAGGAAGGTCGCGACCAACCATGACTGCTCGATTCACCGACAAAGTAGTCCTCATCACCGGCGCAGGATCCGGACTCGGCCGCGCTGCCGCCACTCGGGTCGCTGCCGAGGGCGCTTCCCTCGCGCTCGTCGACGTCAACGCCAACGGCCTCGCCGACACGGCGGCCGCCATCACCGACGTGGCCTCTGATGCCAAGGTGCTGCAGATCGTCGCCGATGTCAGCAACGAGACCGCCGTGGCGGACTACGTCGCACAAACCGTGCAGACCTTCGGCCACATCGACGGCTTCTTCAACAACGCCGGCATCGAGGGCAAGCAGAACCTCACCGAGGACTTCGGGGCCGACGAGTTCGACAAGGTCGTCTCCATCAACCTGCGCGGCGTGTTCCTCGGACTCAAGTACGTTCTCGCCCAGATGCGCAAGCAGGGTTCGGGCACCGTGGTCAACACCGCTTCGGTCGGCGGTATCCGCGGCGTCGGCAACCAGTCCGGATACGCCGCCGCCAAGCACGGCGTCGTCGGACTCACCCGCAACTCCGGCATCGAATACGGCCAGTACGGCATCTCCATCAAGGCAATCGCACCCGGCGCCATCATGACCCCGATGGTCGAGGCCTCGCTCAAGCAGATCGATCCGGTCAACTGGGAGGAAGCGGGCCGCGAGTTCGTCAGCGTCAACCCGATGAAGCGTTTCGGGCGGCCCGAAGAGGTCGGCAACCTCGTCGCCTTCCTGCTGTCCGACGAGTCGTCGTTCATCAACGCCACGACCATCCCGATCGACGGCGGTCAGTCCGAAAAGTACTGACACATATCTGATCCCGGCCGGGCATACCGCGGTGTGCCCGGCCTCGCCATGTCCGAATCCGCCACGTAATCTTTTCGGCGGGGCGGGACACGGATCCACGCTCCCACCATGGAAGAACCTGGAACGAGGAGACGTTAGATGAGCGATTCCCTGCAGTCCCTGCTCGAGTCCGACCGCCGACCGGCCGTCGTCGCCGACCTGGCCGAGGTGATCGACAACGAGGTGTCGGGACAGAAGGGACTCGGCGGCGCCGCCATCAAGACCGGCTACGCAGCAGCTCAGAAGGTCAAACCGGGCGTCGTGTCCTCGGCGACCAACTCGATGCTGCCCGACTTCGTCTCGACACTGCAGCCGCTGTGGGACAGCAAGCCCGCGGAGGCCTCGTTCGCCGATCATCTGACCGCGAACTCCGACGCGGCCGCCGAGGCCTTGCTGACCGTCACCGACGACCAGGCGGCCACGGCCAATCCGGCTCTGGCGAAGGTCTACCACTCGTTGCGGAAGAAGGCCAAGGGCTACGTGGTCGACGCACTGCCGCAGGTGGGGGCAGTGTTCGAGAAGCACGCAAGCTGATCTGACGTCTCGTCTGCGAGACGGGGTTGTCGGCCGCTCCTACGCCGCGGAGGTGACTATCAGCAGCAGGACGACGACGACCGCGATCAGTGCGGCCAGCATCGACAGCACGCGCCAAACATGCACGCGGGCGGGTGAATACTCGGTACCTTGTGAAGACGCGACCTGGGGTGAGGCCATGATCTCTCACTTTCGGTTGTCCGGTGCAGTGTCGATCGCGAAATGCACGATCACCGGGGGGTGTTACTGCTGTGACTAATGTTCCACATGTTGCGAAGTAATGTGGATCACAACACGGGCGTGTCGCGATCACGAAGAGGAAACATCGTGTCGAGGCAGGGAGGGATCCATGACCGAAGTACCGACTGAAGCACGTGGTCGAACCATCGGAGGACTGGACCTCCGCTCGGCGTGGCTGATCCTGATCGCCTGCGCGGCGGTGAGCATGGTCGTCGCCGCGATGGCCGCGCTCAACACCGCGCTGCCCGACATCGCCAAGGACACCGGCGCCGACTCCGGCCAGATGACCTGGATCGTCGACGGGTACACCCTCGCTCTCGCTGCCCTGCTGCTGCCCGCGGGCGCCATCGGTGACCGGTTGGGCCGACGCGGGGTCCTCATCGTGGGGCTCATCGTGTTCGCCATCGCCTCGCTGGTGGCCATCTGGATCAGCGACCCGACCCAGCTGATCGCCACACGGGTGCTGGCCGGTGCGGCGGCAGCGCTGATCATGCCGACGACGCTGTCGCTGATCACCTCGGGTGTCCCCGAGGACAAACGGGCGATCGGGGTGAGCGTGTGGGCGGCGGTCGCCGGAGCGGGAGCCATAGCGGGCTTCCTGGTGTCCGGTCTGCTGCTCGAGTTCTTCAGTTGGCACTCGCTGTTCATCACCTTCGCCGCGTCGGCGGTGCTGACGACGTTGTTGTGTTTCACCATCGGCAGTTCCAAGGACCGCAACCCCGGGCGCTTCGACGTAGTCGGCTCGGCATTGTCGATCCTTGCGGTCGTCGGCATCGTTTTCGGGTTGCTCGAGGCGCCGCACCGCGGTTGGTCCGATGCGCTCGTACTGGGCACGCTCATCGGTGGCGTGGTGCTCGCGGCGGCGTTCTGCGTTCTGGAACTGCGCATCGGTTCGCCGCTGTTGGACGTCCGACTGTTCCGCAACCGCGCGTTCGGTGCCGGCGCATTGTCGGTGACGATGCAGTTCTTCGCTACGTTCGGCACGTTCTACCTTCTACTGCAGCAGTTTCAGTTGGTGTTCGGGTATTCACCGCTGCAGTCGGCGTTTGCGTTGATGCCGATGGTGGCCTGCACCGCGATCTTCGCGTTACTCGGCAACTGGGTCGCCGTGCGTTTCCATTCCTTGCGATTCGTCCTTGCCGGCGGAATCCTGTTCGCCGGACTGGGGATTGTGCTGCTCGGCGCGATTCATCATGACAACTATTGGTCCCTGGTGTGGTGGATCAGTCTGTCGGCGGCCGGCGTCGGCCTGGCGACCGCTCCATCGACGACGGCGATCATGGCCAACACCCCGCTCGACAACCAGGGCATCGGCTCGGCGGTCAACGACACCGCCCGTGAACTGGGTGCCGCGATCGGTATCGCGCTCGCCGGAAGTATTGCGGCTGCCGGATATTCGTCGCGGATTGCGCCGGTCGCCGACTCTGCGCGCACAGCGCTGACCGAGGCGGGTCAGCAGCGAGCGGCTGCGGGTGATCAAGCCGGTGGACAGATGATGATCGGTCAGGCCGACGTCGTCGCCGACCATATTTCGCGGTCGCTTGCCGAGGCGTCGGCGGTTGCCGACCGGTTGGCCGGCCAGGCACCGCAACTCGCGCAACAGATTCTGCACGGTGCGCAGGACGCCTTCCAGGCACCGGCCAATCTCGCGTACATCATCCTTGGTGCCATTCTGATGGGCAGTGCGTTCGTCCTGCTGTGGATCGCTCCGCGACGCGTCAGTGAGTCGTTCGACGAGAACCAGTGGCCCGCAGCCGCCGACGATGTGGATGCCGGTGTGGGCACTTCTCCTGACGTGCCGCGCTCGGAGTGATGCTCTCGCCGGACAGCGGCGTCGGGACCGTGGTCGCCGTCGCGATTCTCGTGGTGGTGATCGCAGCGACGATCGGTCTTCGTCGATGGCCACCAGCGGTGGTCGCACTGCCGGCCGCGCTGTTGATGATCGTTCTCGGGCTCACCGACTGGACGGACGCAGCCGACGAGATCAGATTCATGGCGCCGACCATCGGTTTTCTCGCGGCGATGTTGGTGGTCGCGGACGTGTGTGCGCGCACGGGGGTATTCGAGTGGGTCGGATCGGTGCTCGCCCAGTGGAGTCGTGGGTCACCGAATCGGTTGTTGCGCATCGTGTTCGTGGTGGCGGCACTGACCACCGCCGTTCTGTCCATCGACACCACCATCGTGTTGCTGACGCCGGTCGCGATCGCCACCGCACGACGGGTGGGAGCACGCATTGCACCGGTGGGTTATGCGAGTAACCATCTGGCCAACAGTGCGTCGACATTGTTTCCGGTGTCGAACCTGACCAACCTGTTGGCGTTCAGCGCCACCGGGCTCAGCTTCCTCGGGTTCACCGGCTACATGGTGGGGCCGTGGGTGGCGGCAATCGTGGTGGAGTATGTGATCTTTCGCCTGTTCTTTGCGCGGGATCTGGCGACGACACGACCTTCCCCTGCAGTCCAGTCCGATACCGGGGACCGGCAGCCAGCGCCGGTCGCGATTCTCGTGTGTTTGGCCGTGTTGTTGGTCGCCTTCGTGGTGGCCGAGCCGCTCGGTGTTCCACTGGTGGTGGTCGCGACCGCGGGTGCAGTGATCATGGTGCTGCCCGGCCTCTTTCGTGCTCCCGCGGAGACTGTCCGTAGCACGGTGCACGCGATCAACGTCCCGTTTCTCGCGTTCGTTGCGGCGTTGGGGGTCATCATCCTGCCGGTGCGTGAGGGGCCGCTCGGTGACGCTGTCGGTCGGCTGATTCCCTCCGGTACCGGACTTTTGGGCTTGCTGGCGGTGGCCGCGCTGGCCGCGGTGGTCGCGAACCTGCTCAACAACCTGCCCGCCACCCTGTTGCTGGTGCCGCTGGTTGCCCATCAGCCCGCGCTGATTCTCGCGGTGCTGTTGGGCGTCAACATCGGACCGAACCTCGCCTGGTTCGGGTCGCTGGCAAACCTGTTGTGGCGCGACGTGATGCACCGACAGTCCGTGGCCACGCCATCGCGGCGCTACGTGCTGCTCGGGTTGGTGACGGTGCCGCCCACCCTCGTCGCCGCTGTGGTGGCGTTATGGGTGGCGTTGCAGGTCAGTTGAGTTCCGTGCTCAACCAGCGGTACAGCGAGCACCCGCCTACCGCTCGTTGAGCGCGACGAGCGAGCGTAGCGAGCCCGACGCTGGTCGAAACGAGTTGCCAAGCAGTGGTGCTGGTTTCGACGGACGCCGCCTCGGCTAGCGCCCGGAGGCTGCTCAACCAACAGTGAGTAGGGTCAGGCCGGTGCCGGCTCACTGGATGCGGAGGCGGCGGTGTTCTTGGCCCAGCGGTAGTCGGCCTTGCCGGCCGGGGTCCGTTTGACCTCGTCCACGAAAACGACTGTGCGCGGGACTTTGTAACCGGCGAGTGAGGCACGGCAGTGTTCCTGCAATTCTTCGAGCGTCGGCTCGGCCGCACCGTCGGCGACGGAGACCACCGCAGCGACCCGCTGCCCGTACTTCTCGTCGGGCACCGGCACCACCAGGGCGTCGCCGACGGCCTGATGCGCGTGCAGCGTCGCTTCCACTTCTTCGGCGTAGACCTTCTCGCCTCCGCTGTTGATGCATTGGGAGCCACGGCCGAGGAAGACGATGGTGCCGTCGGCCTCCACCGTGCCCATGTCACCCAGGATGGAGATCCGGGTGCCGTCGGGCAAGGTCGGAAAGGTCTTGGCGGACTTCTCTTCATCCTTGTAATAGCCGAGCGGAACGTTGCCGATCCGCGCGATGTAGCCGACGTCGCCGGAGCCCGGTTCGATCTTGTTGAGTCGGTCGTCGACGACCATCATCTTGTCGGTCGGCGGCACCCTGAGGTTGCCGTTGTCGTCCATCATGATCTCGCCGTCGTTGCCCGACTCCGAGGCGCCGAAGTTGTCGCGGAGCACGAGTTCCGGCTTGACCTTGAGGAAGCGTTCACGGTTGTGGTGCGACCAAATCGCACCGCCCGAGGTCACCGAGAACAGTGAGGTGAGATCGGCTGTGCCGGCGCGTCGTTCAAACTCTTCGACGAGCGGCATACCCATCGCGTCGCCGACGATGAGAATGATGTTGACCTGATCGGACTCGACACCTGACACGATCTTCGCCGGATCGAAGTCGCGCTGGATGACCAGACGCCCGCCGAGGGTGAAGAAGGTGAACAGGGAGTACGACGCGGCACCGTGCATCAGAGGTGCCGCGAGCAGGAAGGCGATCGACGGGAAATCCTTGACCGCGGTGGAGATCTCGTCCAGATCTTTGCGGGCTTCGCCGTACGGGTTGCCGCCGGAGAGTGGCTTGCGGAAGAAGTCGTCGTGCTGCCACATGACGCCCTTGGGGTACCCGGTGGTGCCGCCGGTGTAGAGCAGGTACAGCTCTTCTCCGGTGCGCGGCTCGAAGTCACGGTTCGTGGGCTTGGACTCGGAGTCGCCGAACGACACGATCTCGACGGTCCGCCCATCCGGGAGGTTGGCTGCCGCCCCGGTGAGCTCATCGACGACCTCACCGATCACGAAGACGGTTCGCACCGTGGGTGTTTCCGCCAGCAGAGTGGCGACACTGCGCTGGTGCTCCGGCATCTCGACGATGATCGCGCGCGAGTCGGAGTTGTCGAAGATGTACTGCAGTTCCGTGTTGGTGTAGCGGTAGTTCACGTTGACCGGCACCGCGCGGATCTTCAGCAAACCGAGCAGGCTGGTGACGTGTTCGACGCTGTTCTTGAGGAACAGCGATACGTTGTCGAAGGCACCGATCCCGTGCTCGGCCAGCAGATGTGCGACCTGGTTGGCCAGCCCGTCGAGTTCGGGGTAGCTGATCTGCCGACCCTCATAGCTCAGCGCGATGCGCTCGGGTACCGCGTCGGCGACCGTCTCGAACACGTCGGCCAGATTGAACTTCATGTCTACTCCCCTTGTGCTGCAACTAGGAACGTGTCAGGACCAGGCCGCTGGTGGGTACGCCGGTACCCGCGGTGACCACGATTTTCTCGGCATCGGTGACCTGATTCACCGAGTCGCCGCGAATCTGCCGGACTGCCTCCGCGATGCCGTTCATCCCGTGGATGTAGGCCTCGCCGAGTTGTCCCCCATGGGTGTTCAGCGGAAGCTGACCCCCGACTTCCAGTGCACCTGGTTGGCGCACAAATTCTTTCGCTTCTCCCCGACCGCAGAATCCGAGCTCTTCGAGTTGCATGAGGGTGTACGGGGTGAAGTGGTCGTAGAGGATCGCCATGTCCATGTCTGAGGGCCCCAACCCTGACTGCTGCCAGAGCTGACGGCCGACGAGGCCCATCTCGGGTAGTCCGGCGAGGTCCTCGCGGTAGTAGCTGGACATGATGAACTGGTCGTCGGCGCTGCCCGCGGCCGCGGCGGCGATGACAGCTGGGGTGTGCAACAGATCCTTTGCCCGCTCGGCGGATACGACAACAATCGCCACACCGCCGTCGGATTCCTGGCAGCAGTCGAGCAGATGCAGCGGCTCGGCGATGTACCGAGACGCCTGGTGGTCGTCCAGGGTGATCGGCTTGCCGTAGAAGAAGGCGTTTGGATTGACCGCCGCATGTTTGCGGTCAACGACCGCAATCCGGCCGAAATCTTCACTGGTGACGCCGTATTCGTGCATATAGCGTTGGGCGACCATCGCGACGAACGCCGCAGGGGTCGACAAGCCGTGTGGGTAGGAGAACGCATTGTCGGTGCCCGACGAGTTCTCCTGGTTGGCCACCGCGCTGTTGACCTGGCCGAAGCGCAACCCGGATCGCTCGTTGAAGGCGCGGTAGGCGACAACGACGTCGGCCACCCCGGTGGCCACGGCCATCGCTGCCTGCTGCACCGTCGCACATGCGGCGCCGCCACCGTAGTGAATGCGGGAGAAGTAGGTCATCTCCTTGATCCCGACCGCACGGGCGACCGCGATCTCGGCGTTGGTGTCCATGGTGAACGAGACCAGGCCGTCGACGTCGGCGGGTGTCAGGCCGGCGTCGGCAATCGCGGCGTTGACGGCTTCGGCGGCCAGCCTTAGTTCGCTGCGACCGGAGTCCTTGGAGAACTCGGTGGCGCCGATGCCGGCGATCGCCGCCTGTCCGGACAGCTTGCCCATCACGCCTCCCCTGCTGCGTCGAGTTCCAGTGTGACCGTGGAGATCACGTGCTTTCCGAGTGAGTTGGTGCCGGTGACCGCCACGGTGATGACGCCGTCGGTGATGTCGGTGACCTCGCCGGTGAAGGTCACCGAGTCGTAGGCGTACCACGGCACGCCGAGTTTGAGGTTGATGGAGCGGATCCGGGCGGACGGCCCAGCCCAGTCGGTGACAAAACGCTCGACGAGGCCGGTGTCGGTGAGGATGTTGACGAAGATGTCCTTGGAGCCCTTGGCCTGTGCCAGGTCCCGGTCGTGGTGGACGTCCTGGAAGTCGCGGGTGGCGAGCGCGGTGGCCACGACGAAGGTCGGGCTGGCGTCGATGGTCAACGGCGGTAGCGTGTCGGTGACCTGAACCGGTTGCGGTGCAAGGCTTGTCACTGTTGCGCCTCCTGTCGCGGGGTCCAGGCATAGAGCGTCCATGCGTCGGCACCGGTGTCGGGGTCGGCCGGGAAGTCGAGATAGGTCACCTCGACGGGCAGACCGATCCGGACCTCGGCCGGATCGATGTCGCGGAGTTCGCCCAATAGCCGTACGCCCTCGTCGATTTCGACGAGCGCGACGACGAACGGCAATTGGCGTCCGGGCACTTTGGGTGCGTGGTGCACGACATAGCTGAACACCGTGCCGTGTCCCGTGGAGACGACGTAATCCGTCTGCGGCACAACACCGTCTGCGGTTCGTGGTTTCCATGTCGCCGGGATGGGCGGATGGCGCAGCGAACCGTCGGCGACCTGCTGGATGCGGAGTTCGTGGGCGGCGATGCCGTCCCAGAAGAATGCGGTATCGCGGGAGACGCTCGGCTTGAGCATGCGGGTTGGGTCGAGGTCGTCGGGCACCTCGGCAGTCGGCGCCTGCGCTGCCTCGGTGTCGCCAGGTGGGCGGAATTTCAGGATGCGGAAGGACATTTCGGCGACGACCTCGTCGCCGACCGACCATACGTTGCGGGTGGTGAAGAACCAGCCCTCTCCGAGTGCGGTGGTCTTGGGTCCGACGATGTCGAGGAGTTCGGCGCGGAGCGCGACCTCTTCACCGGGTTGGGTGTAGCGGTGATAGACGGTGTCGCAGTTGGTCGCGACGACGGAGGTGTAGCCGGCGTCGTCGAACATCTCGGTGGCTCGGCCGAGTGGGTCGTCGTCGGTGCGTTGGCCATGGAGCCCGCGCATGGTCCAGACCTGGGCCATCGCCGGCGGCGCGACGATGCCCGGGTGACCGGCCGCGCGGGCGGCGGATTCGTCGACATAGATGGGGTTTTCGTCGCCCATCGCCTCGACCCAGTTGTTGATCATGGGCTGGTTGATGGGGTCGCGACCGGCTTTGGGGGCGCTGAGTCCGTCGGCTTTGATCGCGTCGGCGGCGGTGCGGATGGTGGTCTCGATACGCCCCTCGTTCCTCGGGGCTACTCGACCAGCGGAAACAGTCATCGCTCGCTCCTTGAGTCGACCTGCGGGGTGGTCGTCATCGCTTGGCCCTCGGCAATCCCAGTCCGGCGGTGGCGATCATGTCGCGCATCACCTCGTTGACACCGCCGCCGAAGGTGATGACGACATGACGCTTCTGCTGGACGTCGAGCCAGTCGACGAGCGCTGCGGTGTCGGGGTCGGTGAAGTCGCCGTAGCGGCCGACGATGTCGTTGATGAGCAGGCAGATGTGTTGCAGCCGTTCGGTGGCGAACACCTTGGTGGCAGCGGCATCGGCCATGGAGATGGCCTCGCCGGTGGAGGCGACCTGCCAGTTGAGGAGTTCGTTGATGCGGGTGTGCGCGTCGATCTCGGCGAGGGCGCGTCGCACATCGGGGTGCTTGGCAATCACCGTGCCGTCGGGTCCGGGGCGCTGCGCCCAGTCGCGGATGCGAGAGGCGAGTCCGTCGATGCGGCCGGCCGGGCCGAGCATGACGCGTTCGTGGTTGAGCTGGGTGGTGATCAGTTTCCAGCCGTCACCCTCGTTGCCGACGCGCATCGATACCGGTACCCGGACGTCGTTGTAGTAGGTCGCGTTGACGTGATGGGCGCCGTCGGCGGTGATGATCGGGGTCCAGCTGAATCCCGGGTCGGTGGTGTCGACGATGAGGATCGAGATGCCTTTGTGTTTCGGGGCATCCTTGTCGGTGCGGACCGCGAGCCAGATGTAGTCGGCGTCGTGGCCACCAGTGGTGAAGATCTTCTGCCCGTTGACCACGTAGTGGTCGCCGTCGAGCACTGCACTGGTGGTCAACGACGCCAGATCGGTGCCGGCCTCCGGTTCGGTATAGCCGATCGCGAAGTGCACCTCGCCGGCGAGGATTGCGGGCAGGAACTGTCGTTTCTGTTCGTCGGTGCCGTGCACCTGCAGCGTCGGGCCGACGGTCTGCAGCGTGACAGCCGGTAGCGGGACGTCGGCGCGGACCGCCTCGTTGGTGAAGATCTGCTGTTCGATCTCGCCGAAACCTTTGCCGCCATACTCTTTCGGCCATCCGACGCCGAGCCATCCGTCGGTGCCCATCTGCCGGATGACCTTGCGATAGGTTTCGCCGTGCCGTTCGGTGAGCATGGTCTCCGCGTCGCCGGGACTGATGAGGTCGGCGAAGTACTCGCGCAGTTCGGCGCGCAGTGCTTTCTGTTCGGGTGTGAAGTCGATGAACATGTGCCGCCTACGCTTTCGCTTCGAGCCGGGTCTCGGTGCCGTCGGCGATCTCGTCGAGGCGCGCGTCCGATCCGCCGACGAGCCGGGCCAGGTCTTTGGTGATGGAGAAGTAGCGGTGCAGCGGATAGGTCACGTCGACACCGATGCCGCCGTGCAGGTGGGTCATGGTGCGCATGGTGGCCGGGATCTCCGCCGCGAGCCAGTAGGTGGCGATGTCGAGATCCTGTGTGGCGTCCAGATTTTCGGAGGTGCGCCACGCGGCTGCGGTGGTCGCCAGGTTCATCGAGCGGCCGACGACGTAGATGTCGGCGAGTTGCTGACCCACGGCCTGGAACAGCGCGATGGGTTTGCCGAACTGCTCGCGATGGGTGACATGGTCGGCGGTGAGTCGCGTCGCACCGGCGACGAGCCCATCGGCGTAGGCGCACAAGGCAAGTCGATAGTGATCGCGAAGTACTGAGATGTCGGTGCCGACGATGTCGGCGTCGTCGACCCGGACGTCGTCGAACCGCACGGTGTATTCGCCCCAACCGCTGGACGCGGGGGTCCGGTCGATTGTGACGCCGGGTGCGTCGGTGGCGACCACCACCGTACCGCCATCGGTCGCGACCACCAACGCGGCCGCACCCTCGGCATGCAGCACACCGGTTTTGGTTCCGGTGAGTCGCCCCCCGCGGATGCTGGTGTGCGGTGTCGAGGTGAGGGTGTCGCCGAGTTCGCCGAGCGCGACCGCGTGCCACGCCCCGCCGGTCAGTGTCCGCCCCCACTTGTCGGCGACATCGGCCGGTGCCTGCCGCAGGGTGAGGGCCGAGGTGAGGGTGCCGATCGCCGGGACCACCGCGGCGGTCTCACCGAGCTTCCGTAGCAGGGGTTGGAGTCCGAGCACATCGATGTCGTCGCCGTCGAGAGCGGCGGGTAGCGGCAACGCCATGAGGCCTGCGTCGACCAGCGCTCGCCACAGGGTGTCGTCGAACGCCCCCGGTGTGGCGGCACCGAAGCCGCGCCACCCGAATTTGGTCTCCCAGTCGGCGTCGTGCCGCGCGAAGACCTCCGCGGCGGCGTCGCGGACGGCGACCGCTGTGTCGTCGAGGGCGAAATCCACCCCACTGCCTCCCTGCGTTCCGTCACTACTCATTTTTAGAACCTGTTCTAGTTGTATCAGACAGCACGTCTCGGCGGCATCAGCCGCGGGGCAATCCGAGAATGCGTTCCGCCGCGGCGGTCCGCAGTATCTGCGTGGTGCCGCCGGCGATGGAAAGGCATCGGTTCTGTAAGAACAGATCCGACGCCTCGGTGGCTGCCACGCCGTCGATGCCGAGGATGTCCATCGCGAACTCCGGCACGGCTTGGCGGTGTCGGACGCCGATGAGTTTTCGGACACTGGAGAGCGCACCCGGATCGTGGCCGGCAAGACGCTGGGTCACCGTGCGCGCGTCGATGACGCGGCCGACGTGCGCTTCGGCAACCAAGCTGCCGAGCGTCGCCGATTCGGCCGGATCGAGGCTGCGGCCCAGCGTCTCGACCTCTCGCAGCAACGCCTCCATCTCCTTGCCGAGCCCGGATCCGCCCATGGCGACGCGTTCATTGGACAGCGTGGTGCGGGCCAGCCGCCAGCCGCCGTCGACCTCGCCGACGACGCAATCGTCTGGCACGAACACACCGTCGAGGAACACCTCGTTGAAGTTGGCGCGACCGGTCAGTTCGCGCAGCGGCCGGATGTCGATGCCGTCCGATGACATGTCGACCAGGAAGTAGGTGATGCCTTTGTGTTTCGGCGCGTCCGGGTCGGTGCGGGCGAGGCAGATGCCCCACGTGGCGTTGTGCGCCTGGGACGTCCAGATCTTCTGGCCCTGGAGTTTCCAGCCGCCGTCGATGCGGGTTGCCTTGGTACGCAGGGCCGCCAAGTCGGAGCCGGCTTCGGGTTCACTGAACAGCTGGCACCAGACGAGGTCACCGGTCAGTGTCGGTGCCACGAACCGCTCGCGCTGTGCGTCGGTACCGTGCTCGAGGATGGTGGGGATCGCCCAGGCGCCGATCACCAGATCGGGCCGAATGATGCCGGCGCGGTCGAACTCGCTGTCGATGAGGAGTTGCAGCGCGGGTTCGGCGTCGAGGCCGTGCGGGGCGGGCCAGTGCGGCATCAGGTATCCGGAGTCGGCCATCGCCTGGCGTCGATGATCGGGGTCGGTCGCGGCGATCGCCGCGATGGCGTCCCGAACCGCCGAGCGACGATCTTCCACCGCGGACAGGTCGAGCTCGAAGTCCCTTCGCGCACCGTCTGATCCGAGCTTGGCGAGATCTCGACGGGAACCGGTCGACTGTGCGAGGAGGGCGCGGGCGGTCGTCGCTGACCGCAGATAGAGGTGGGCGTCATGCTCGAAGGTGAAGCCGATCCCACCGAGCACCTGGACACAATCCTTGGCGTTGGCGACGGCGGCGTCGGCGGTCACGACTTCGGCAGCGAGACGCGCGATCTCGAGTTGTGTTCGGGCCCGGTCGGGTTCGGCGCCGTGGAGCAGTTCGTCGATGGCCCGCGCGGCATCCCACGCGACGGCGGCGAGTTCCTCGCTCCGGCAGAGCATGTCGGCACAGATGTGTTTGATCGCCTGGAATGATCCGATCGGCGACCCGAATTGCGTGCGCACCTTGGCGTAGTCGACGGCGGTGTCGAGTGCCCAACGCGCAACGCCACTTTGGTAGGCGGCCAGTGTGGCCGAGAGGACTCCGGCGATCAGTGCGTCGTCGTCGAGGGGGATGAGAGCCTCGGGGTCGAGGCCGGAAATCTGTACCCGCAGGACCGATTCGGTGCCGCTGATCGGGGCGTGCGGGGTGGCGTCGACGATGCCCGTTGTTGGGGGGATAAGGTGCCAGTGGCCCTTCGTGGCTCGGCTAGCGCCTCGCACCTCAGGGACCGGAGGCACATCTCGGCCAGCGCCTCGCACCTCAGGGACCGGAGGGGTTCCCTCCCCGAGGAACACCAGCAGTGCGCCGGCCTCGACGTATCCGGGCACCAGTCCCAAGTCGATGCCACCGTCGCGGAGTTGTGGGACATTCTGCCGTGTGTAGGCGGATGCGGGGACCGCCACCGGCAGGTCGCCTGCGACGATGGCGGCGAGCAGGTCGGTGGACCGGCCGTCGTCGCAGCGGGAGAGGGCGACCGCGGCGGCGATGGTCGCGCCAAGCGGTCCGGGGACGAGACTGGTGCCGCACTGCTCGACCATCGCGGCGACGTCGATGAAGGTCGCACCCAGTCCGCCGCACTCTTCGGGGACTGCGCCGGCGAAGACGCCGAACTCCGCGAGCTGGCCGAAGAGGCCGGTCCACTGATCGGCTGGTTTGTCGATGTCGGCGCGGACAAGGTCGGTGGTGTGGACGCCGCGCGCCCACGAGGCGATCGCGTCGCAAACCGCGACTTGTTCTCCGGACGTGGCGATGGGCACGTGATTCCTCTGCTGTCGTGTGACCGGGCTAACTAGAACGTGTTCTAATATGCCACGCCGAAGGGTTGTCCGGTAGGCAGAGGTCCCGAACGTCGGGACACGCCTTTGGGTCAGGCCCGAGCCAGTAGTTCGCCGTGCGGGATCACGATCCATCCGTCCGGATGCTCGGCCCACGCCCGCCAGGCCGCCGAGATGTCGTCGAGTTCGGCTTCTGTGGCGAGTCCACGTTCGAGCGCCATCTGTCCCATCGCCGAGTAGATCCGTTCGGCCCACATCCCGCCCCACGCCGCGCGATCCTCCGGCGTCGCGTAGCACCACACCGACGCCGACGGCGTGACCTCGGTGAACCCGGCCGCGTGCGCCCACGCGAGGAGTCGTCGACCGGCGTCGGGTTCGGCATCGTTGCCCTGCGCGACCGCGCGATAGATCTCGAGCCAGCGGTCAAGTCGTTCGTCGTGCGGCCACCAGGTGAAGGCGGCGTAGTCGGCGTCGCGGACGGCGACAGCGCCACCGGGCCGCGTCACTCGTCGCATCTCCCGCAGCGCCGCGACCGGGTCCGACAGATGCTGCAGCACCTGGTGGGCATGGGTGACGTCGTAGGTGTCGTCGGCGTCGGACAACCCATAGGCGTCGTCGACGGCGAACTCGACCGAGACCCCGCGCTTGGCGGCACTCTCCCGCGCCGCAGCCAGCGGTGCGTCGGTGATCTCGATGCCGCGCACCCGCCCGGGTGCGACGAGGGCCGCGAGGTCAATGGTGATGCTCCCCGGCCCGCACCCGACGTCGAGCAGGGTCAGTCCCGGCTCCAGCAGCGGCAAGAGATATGCCGCGGAGTTCTCGGCGGTGCGGGCGGCGTGACTGCGAACGACCACGCCGGCGTGACCGTGGGTGTAGACGTCCTTACGGGTTTCGTCGTGGTGAGTCATGGCGTTCCGTGTCCGAATTCGTGTTGATTGTCACGTAATTGTTCTGAATGTTGAGTTGTGACGGACAATTAGAACCTGTTCTAATATGCGATGGGAGGTTGCCAACCGGTAGCCACTACCCAACGTAGACGACAACGTGAGGATGTCCGAGCAAAAATGGCACGTTCCGCACCGGCAAATGCCTCGGTCGAGTCGACCGGGGACTCTGCGTCGTCGTCGGCGGGGGCCGAAACCGGATCAACTGCACAGCGCGAGCGCCGCCGTCGCATCCTCGACGCCACACTCGCCCTCGCCTCCAAGGGCGGATACGACGCCGTCCAGATGCGGACCGTCGCCGACAAGGCCGACGTCGCCGTCGGCACGCTCTACCGCTACTTCCCGTCGAAGGTCCACCTACTGGTCACCGCGCTGGCCCGCGAGTTCGAACGCGTGGAGTCGCGCGTCGATCGGTCGCAGCTGCGCGGCGAGAACGGCGTCGAACGGCTCCGACACGTCCTCGACATGATCACCTATGCGATGCAGCGCGATCCGCTGCTCACCGAGGCCATGACCCGTGCGTTCATGTTCGCCGACGCGTCCGCGACCGCCGAGGTCGATCAGGTCGCCGGCATCATCGACCGACTGCTCGCCGGCGCCATCGTCGGCAACACCGGTGAGCCGAGCGAAGAGGATCTCGCCATCGCACGCGTGATCTCGGACGTGTGGATGTCGAATCTGGTGCAATGGCTGACGCGACGCGCCTCGGCCACCGACGTCACCAACCGCCTCGAGCTGACTGTGCGTCTGCTGCTGAAGGATCGCCTCAGCTAGACCTACGCACTCCGTCAGTTGCCGGCGCGCGATTTGGGTTTGGGTGCCGGCGCGGGATTCAGGTCCTTGCTGATCATCGGCCAGGTGCGGTGCAAGTCGCTCTCCCAGTAGCTCCACGAGTGGGTGCCCGTCGGCCGCGACACCATCGTCAGCGGGATGCGCAGGTGCCGCAAACGGCTGGCCATGTCCTGAGTGCACTGGTTGACCGCAGCCTCGATGAGACCGCCCAGCACAACCTGATTCGCCAGCGTCAACGGATTGCCGGCGATCAACGGTGAGTCGATCCGGTCATAGGGGCCGGGCAGGCCGGTGCCGCTGGTCATATACACCTTGGTGCCGCGGAGTTTGGCGGCGTTGAGGTACGGATCGTTGGCTGCCCAGCCGGGACTGCCCGGCGGTCCCCACATGTTGTTGACGTTGCCCTGCCCGCGGTCGGCGACGACCATCCGAATGTAGGCCTGCCCCAACGGATCGCTGGTCCGGGCGCAGCCACTGTAGGCCGCGACCGCACGGTACAGCTTCGGCGCGGCGATCGCGAGGTTGAGCACCGAGGTACCGGCCATCGAAATGCCCGCGATGGCATTGACTTTGGTGGTCTTGAGTTCCTTGTCGATGAGCGGCGGCAGTTCCTTGGTGAAGAAGGTCGTCCACTTGTTGCGGCCGAGCATCGGGTCGTCGTGCTGCCAATCGGTGTAGTACGAGAACGCGCCGCCGATGGGCGTCACCACGTTGACGTTCTTGTCGGCGAAGTACTTGTCGTAGTCGGTCTTCGCCGACCAGGTGGCCGAGTCCTCGCCGCCGCCGGCACCGTTGAGCAGATACAGCGTCGGGCGCGGCTTGCTGGTGTCACGCGGTCGCAGGATCGAAACCGGGATCATCCGTTGCATCGACGCCGACCAGACGACCGCCGTCATGTGCTGATTCGCTTCATGGATCACCGTATCGATCCGCGAAACCGCGGGATTCGGCGTCGGTGCGGCCGACGCCATCGAGGCCCCCGCCGTAAGCGTGACCGCCGCCGCAACCGCCGCCCCGGCAGCCATCACCGATCGACGCTTCCACGATTCGCGCACCATTAGCCCCTTTAGCCACATCTATCACAGACGTAACAGATGCTAGCGGCCGGTTCTCCGCTCCCCAAGTCGTGGCGCTGGGTTGTTAGGCAGTTGTGACTCGCAACCTCGCTCCTCACACGCAGATCCGGGTAGTGCACTACTCGCGCCTTCAGCGCGGATCGGACACACGATGACAGCCACCGGTACCGGTTGACCAGCGAGGAGACAGATATGAAGAAGTACACGGTCGCCCAGGGCGACACCCTCTGGGGCCTCGCTCTGCGCGAGTATGGCGACGGGAGCCTGTTCACCGTCATCGCCGCCGCCAATCATCTCGTCAATCCCGATTTCATCCAGGCGGGGCAGGAACTGCTGGTCCCGTACGTGACCTTCCGTCACCACGTCGTCACCGCCGATACCGGCACGATGCGCAAGCAGCTCACCCAGACCTTCTACGGAACCACCAACAGCACAACGCAGTTGATGTGGGAGGTCGCCAACGGCGTTGCCCAGCGAGAGATCGTCACCGGAGCGTGGCTCCGAATTCCGGACGTCGGCACCCACGCCGGCCACCACACCGTCGTCGACAACGAGACCCTCCGCATCCTTGCCGAACGCTGGTACGGCGATGAGCATCTGGCGACCATGGTGGTTGCCGCCAATCAGCTACCCGACGAGAACATCACCGTCGGGCAGATCCTCCAGGTCCCCGGGTTCAACCGCCGGCGGTTCATCACCGGCAACACGCTCCGCGAGATCTGCCTCGAGGAATATGGCCCCGGCGAAGTCGACTTGTGGGCGGGAATCGTGGCCGCCGCCAATCGGATTCCCGAGCCGTCGTTGCTCACCTCCGGGCAGTTACTACTGCTACCGTCCTGATTCCAGTCGCGGGAGCATGAGCCCGAACATCGACCGCAGACAGTCGGCGAACACGGCATCGGGATCAGCGGTCCATCGCTCGTGACCTGCCGCCGACGCCGCGATCGTCGAATGCGCGACGGCGATCGGATACTCCGCGTCCGCAGCCGAATCAGTACGCTCGGCAACGAATTCCGCGACCACCGTGCGCCACTGCCGGTAGACCATGCTGGCGTGCGCCTGCACAGCCGGCACCTCCAGGATCAGCTGCGCCCGGTGGCGTGCCCACTCGTCCTCGTTCCGACCGTGATCGAGGGCCGAGATGAACGCCGCGGCAATACAATCCGCGGGGTCATCGGCCGGGTCCGAGGCATAGAGGCGTTCACGAAAAACCTCGAGTTCCGCATCCGACTCCACCCAGACGACGTCCGCCTTCGTCGGGAAGTACCGGAAGAAGGTCCGACGGCTCACCCCGACCTCCGCGGCGATGTCCTCCACACTGGTCTGCTCGAATCCGTTGCGCAGGAACAGTCGCTGCGCCGCGGCAGCCAGTTCGTGCGCGCTGGTACTCGCCGGACGGCCACCCCGATCCACCACATCGACACGGTCAGCTGAGTTGTCGACACGTTCGGACTGCTGACGCATGCGCCCATCGTCTCATCTACCAACCACAGATCGCAGACAAACCGCCCTAGCGTTATGGCATCGTGTGACATATCCTCGGTCATGAGACGCAGCTCACATCGACGTGGGCGGAAGGGAGTCATGCATCGTGGGCAAACTCGACGGGAAGGTCGCCTTCATCACCGGCGCAGCGCGAGGACAGGGCCGCAGTCATGCGATCACGCTGGCCAAGGAGGGTGCCGACATCATCGCGGTCGACGTCACCGAGCAGGTGGAGACGGTCCCCTACGCGACGGCCCGTCCCGGCGACATGGAGGAAACCGTCCGGCAGGTGGAGGCGCTCGATCGCCGGATCATCGCCTCGGAGGTCGATGTTCGCGATCTCGCCGCCCTGACCAAAGCCGCCGACGACGGGGTGGCCGCACTGGGCCGACTCGACATCGTCCTCGGCAATGCGGGCATCAGCACGATGGCACCCACTCTCGAGATGGATGAGGAGATGTGGGACACCATGATCGAGATCAACCTCAGCGGTGTGTGGAAGACCGTGCGAGCCGCGGTTCCGCACATCGTCGCCGGAGGGCGAGGTGGTTCGGTGGTGCTGACCAGCTCGCTGGCCGCGATCACGGTCAACGAGAACATCGCGCACTACACCGCGGCCAAACACGGCCTGGTCGGCCTGATGCGGGTGCTGGCGAAAGAGCTCGGTCCGCAGAGCATTCGGGTCAACACCGTGCATCCGACGACCGTCGCGACGGACATGATCCTCAACGAACCGACCTATCGCCTGTTCCGTCCCGACCTGGAGAACCCGACACTGGCCGACTTCGAAGAGGCGGCTCGAGAGATGAACAAGTTGCCGGTGCCGATGGTCGAGCCGATCGACATCTCCAACGCCATCCTCTACCTCGTGTCCGACGACGGCCGGTACGTCACCGGTACCACCCATGTCATCGACGCCGGTGGGCGTCTGTAACACAACCTCTTTCGCTGTAGCCCTCGACAAAGGAGTCTCATCATGGGTCTATTGGACGGCAAGACCGCGCTCATCACCGGCGGCGCCCGCGGGCAGGGACGCGCGCACGCGGTCACCTCGGCGCGCGAAGGTGCCGACGTCATCCTGCTCGACATCACCTCGCAGGTCCTCGACAGCGTCGACTATCCCCTCGCGACCGCCGAGGACATGGCCGAGACGGTCCGCCAGGTTGAAGCGCTCGACCGCCGCGCGCTGACCTTCGACGCCGACGTCCGTAACCAGGAGCAACTCGATGCGGCGGTCGCCGGCGGCATTGCCGAGTTCGGCAAGATCGACATCCTGATCGCCAACGCCGGCATCTGGACACGTGCGCCCTTCTGGGAGATGACCGAACAGTCGTGGGCCGACATGATGGACGTCAACCTCACCGGGGTCTGGAAGTCGGCGAAAGCGGTTGCGCCGCACATGATCGAGCGGCAGACCGGCTCGATCGTCATCACGTCGTCGGTGAACGGCCTGGAACCGGGCATGAACTACGCGCACTACGTCGCCACCAAGCACGGCGTCATCGGGTTGATGAAGAACATCGCGCTGGAGCTGGCGCCGCACGGAATCCGCTGCAACTCCATCAATCCGGGTGCCATCCTGACGCCGATGACCAACCAGCAAGGTGCGTGGGACATGTTCGCCGGTCACGAGGGCGGCACCAAGGAGGATCTCATCGAAGGCGGTTACAGCTTCCACGCGCTCAAGGGCACCACGTTCATGCCGCCGGAGGTCATCGCGAACACCGCGCTCTACCTGAACTCTGGGCTGGCGGCTACGGTGACGGGTGTGACCATTCCTGTCGACGCCGGACACATGCTGCTCACCGGCTCAAACCCGGAACCCGTGAAGTGACGTCTGCACCAACTCCGACGACGGACCGCGGCCGCGACCTGGCCGCGGTCCGCGCCGCGATAGCCGGTCGGATCGTCGGCCGCGACCGAGAGCTCGATCTGGTTCTCGCCGCGGTGGCCGCCGGACGCGACCTGATCCTCGAAGGTCCACCCGGCACGTCGAAGAGCACCCTGCTGCGTGCGATCACCGCGGAATGGGGTATCCCGCTCATCCTGGTCGAGGGCAACGCCGACCTCACCCCGAGCCGACTTGTCGGACACCATAATCCGTCGCGGGTACTGAAAGAGGACTACAGCGCCGACAACTTCGTCGACGGTCCACTGCTGGAGGCGATGCGGGTGGGCGGCTTCCTCTATGTCGAGGAGTTCAACCGCGCCCCCGAGGACACCATCGACACATTGCTCACTGCGATGGCCGAACGCGTCGTCACCGTCCCGCGCGTCGGATCGGTCACCGCGGCACCGAGTTTCCGGATCGTCGCGTCGATGAATCCGTACGACAACATCGGCACCACTCGGCTCTCGACGTCGGTCCACGACCGGATGTGCCGGCTCGTCGTCGACTATCAGGATGCGGATGCCGAACGCGAAATTGTCTCGCGCCGTGCCGAATTCCCGGCGTTGCGGATTGCCGCCGACGCCGTGGCGGTCACCCGGGCGACCCGGGAGCGCGACGATATCCGTCAGGGCAGCAGTGTGCGCGGCGCCATCGATCTGGCGTTGGTGGCGACGCAGTTGTGCGCCATGCGCGGCATCGACGTGCCCATCGACGACGCGATCGATCCGCCCCGTAACCTGCCGACCGACTACACGGGCGCGTTCCTGGATGCGATGTTCGTGGCGCTGTCGGGTCGAATCCACCTCGACGACACCGCATTCACGACCGCCGAGGGTGTGCTGACCGAGATCTGGCAGGACCACTTCGTGCTCAAACCCGCTGCTGCCGAACCGGGTTGAAGAGCGATCGCGGCCGACTCCCCGCTCACTCGGCGGGCGGAGTCGCCGCGGCCCGGCGGACGGCAGATGCTCAAGCCGTTGCGCCGCAAGCCCAAGCAGCTCGAGACGTCGCCGGACCTGCTCGTGCCGTCCTCGGGTGGCGGTGGGTTGATCATCGCGGGCAAGCGTGGTCCCGACGGCAAACCGCCGGGGGCGCCGCCGGGCTCGACACAGCCGGGCGAAACCGACGAGTCCGGTGAGCTCGGCGACACCGATCAAGCACTCGTGCCCGACGAGGCCGCGCGGCTGCGGGCCCGGCAGATAGCTCGCAAACTCGCTCTCGCACAGGTCCTTCGGACACCTCGAGCACCGCGGTCAGCGACCGGAACGCTCGTCACCCGACGGTGGCGCGGGGATTCCGACGAGATCGACCTCGATGCGACATTGGAGGCGATCGCCGCCAATCCCCTACCGACCGACGACGACATCCTGGTGCGGCAACGGATTCGACGACGCCGTTCTGTCGTGCTCGTCGCCGACATCTCGGGTTCGGCACGCGGCGAACAGGTTCGGACCGCCGCGGCCACTGTCGGTGCGCTGGTGGGTGAGCTGAGTCGGGATGCGGTGGCGGTTGTCGCGTTCTGGTCCGACGCCGCACTCATCTCGCGACTCGGCGATCCGATGGAACCGGATCGGATCATCGACCAGTTGCTCACCCTCCCCACCCAGGGGTTGACCAATGTGACGTTTGCACTCGAGACCGCCGCCGACCAACTCCGCGGCGTCCCGCGCGCCGACGCCCGTGTGCTCCTGCTCAGCGACTGCGTCCACAACGCCGGCCCCGACCCGCGGACCGTCGTCGCAGATCTACCGCGTCTCGATGTGCTGCTGGATGTTTCGGGTGAACACGACACCGACCTCGGCCGCGATCTCGCGCTCCTCGGGCACGGGCACTGTGTGCCTATCCGGGATCACCACGGGGTCGCCGCGGCGTTGCGGAAAATGTTCACGACGTGAGCGTCTTCAGCGGTGCTTGAACTCTGGTTCCCGCTTCTCCACGAACGCTGCCATGCCCTCGGTCTGGTCGTCGGTGGCGAATGTCGAGTAGAACAGCGCCCGTTCGGCGCGCACACCCTCGACGAGGCTGGATTCGAAGGCCCGATTGACCGCGTCCTTGGCGAGCGAGGCGGCGATGAACGACTTCGAGGCGATCGTGGCCGCAGCCTCTTTCGCAACGGTCAGGCACTCGTCGGTGGGCACCACGCGGGACACAAGTCCGATTCGTTCGGCCTCGTCGACCTTCATCTGGCGGCCGGTGAGGATCATGTCCATGGCCTTGGACTTACCGACGGCGCGGGTAAGTCGCTGGGAGCCACCGATTCCCGGGATGACACCGAGGTTGATCTCGGGCTGCCCGAAGACGGCGTTCTCGCCGGCGATGATGAAGTCGCAGAGCATCGCGAGTTCGCAACCACCGCCGAGTGCGTAGCCGGTGACCGCGGCGATGATCGGGGTGCGCAGGCGGGACAGGTCATCCCAGGCGCCGAAGAACTGCTCGCCGATGACGTCGCTGTAGGACTTCGACGACATCTCCTTGATGTCCGCGCCGGCCGCGAAGGCCCGCTCGGAGCCGGTGAGGACGATGGCGCCGATCTCTGGATCGGTGTCGAATTCGGTTGCCGCCGTGACGACTTCCCGCATGAGCTCGGTGTTGAGCGCGTTCAGCGCCTTCGGGCGGTTCAGCGTGATGACGCCGACTCGGCCTTCGCGGGCAACGGTGATGGTCTGCAGATCAGACACTCGAATCCTCCTGTGCGACTTCGGTGATGGTCAGTTCGAGCGCGTCGGGTAGCGGCGCGAAGTAGGCGTCGACCGACGGGGCGGTGACGTCGTCGAAGGTGGGTGGCTGCCAGGACGGGTTACGGTCCTTGTCGATGACCTGCGCCCGAATGCCCTCGGCCATATCGGGGTGCAGCAGGCTGCGCATCGAGACGCGGTATTCGCGGTGCAGTGTGGCCTCGAGGGTCGGTAACTCTTCACGCAGGGCGCGCAGCGTCACCGCGAGTGTGGTGGGGCTTTTCGCGGCGATGGCGTCAGCGACCTTCGTCGCATCCTCGGTGCCGACGGCGCGGCAGCGGTCAATGATCTCGGGCACCGTGGGCGCGGCGAAGGCATCGCGAATCCAGTTGCGTTGTGCGGCGATCCGGGACTCAGGCGGGTCTTGCGCGTACCTGGTGAGGGCGTCGTCCAGGGACGTTGTCGCGATGGCGGCGATGAAGTCGTCGAGCGTGTCGGCGGGGACGAAGTGGTCGGCAAGGCCGAGTTCGATGGCGTCCGCCCCGAACAGCGAGTTCGCGGTGAGGCCGGCGTAGATGCCGAGGTTGTCGGGGACGCGGGCCAGAATGTGGGTGCCGCCGACGTCGGGCACGAAGCCGATGCCCACCTCGGGCATCGCGAGGCGCGTGCGGTCGGTGACGATGCGCGTGTTGGCGTGCGCGGAGATACCGACCCCGCCGCCCATGACGATGCCGTCCATGATCGCGACGTAGGGCTTCGGGTAACGGGCGATGTCGGCGTTGAGTTGGTACTCGTCACGCCAGAACGCGGCCGACGGGCAGGCCACGGCTTCAGCGTCCCCGGCCGCCGGATTGCCGCTCAGCGAAGCGGCGTCGCGGTGGATCGCGACGATGTCGCCCCCGGCGCACAAGCCACGCTCCCCCGCGCCACGCACGACCACCGCCGAGATGGCGTCATCGATCGCCCACGCGCGCAGCAGTTCGTCCATGGCGGTGACCATCGGATGGTCCAGCGCGTTGATCGACTTCGGCCGGTTGAGCGTCAGGGTCGCCACCGACCCGACAACCTCCGAGAGCACCGACGGCTCATCCACCATGACCACTCCTTGCGTTCGACGTCACCAAGAATAGTTGCATATCCTAGTATCGGAGTCCAGGCAGCCTCGCTGGTTGAGCGCGACGAACGAGCGTAGCGAGTCCGACGCTGGTCGAAACCAGCCTCGCTGGTTGAGCGCGACGAACGAGCGTAGCGAGTCCGACGCTGGTCGAAACCCGATCAGCTGCCGGCAGCGGCAGGTCGCGCCCGCACATACGCGTCGACGACCAGAGTCAACACTGCCGAACCGTCCTGGTTGACGATCTCGGCGGAGGTGGTGACCAGGGCGCGGCCGCGGTCGTCGAACTCGATGGCGTCGATCAAGACGGTTCCGGTCAGGGTGTCGCCGGGGCGCACGGGCCGCAGAAACCGCACGTCGTTCAGGGTCCGCCCGGCGATCACACTCCAGTGGTCGAACACCCCGGTGACCGACAGCCGCTGGTAGATGGCGATGGTGTGGATGCCGCTGGCGATCAGCCCGCCGTACGCACCGGCGTCGGCGACGGCCGCGTCGATATGGAATCCCTGCGGATCCCACTGCCGGGCGAACTCGACGAGTTCGGCCTCGTCGAGGGTGTACGAGTCGAGTTGATAGCGGTGACCAACGACGAGATCGTCGGCGTAGGCCACGGCGGGCTGGGTATCCACGGACGTGAGGGTAGCCCCGCTCGGCTGGTATACAACGAGGGGTCGATCCGCAGGAGGAACTGTTCATGACCGAGCTGTCGTCGCCGCTGACCTTCACTCACGGTCCCGCGTGGGCCAACCGTCTGGCGCTCGCCCCGCTGACCAATCTGCAGAGCAATCCCGACGGCACCCTGCACGACGACGAGTACCACTGGCTGGTGCGGCGCGCCGAAGGCGGATTCGCGATGGTCATGACCTGCGCGGCGTTCGTCAGCCAGGCCGGACTCTCCTTCCCCGGTCAACTCGGCATCAGTGACGACAAGCATCTGTCCGGTCTCACGCGCCTCGCCGACGGCCTCCATGCCGCGGGCAGCGTCGCGACGGTGCAACTCCAGCACGGCGGTCGACGAGCGAGTGCGCAACTGTCGGGCGAATCCGTCGTCGGCGTGTGGGACGACCCGGCCAAGGGTGCCTCCGCACTCACGACCGAGGCCGTCGAGCAGGTGGTGCAGGACTTCGTCGATGCCGCCGCCCGCGCCGAGCGGGCCGGCTTCGACGGCGCGGAAATCCATGGGGCGCACGGCTATCTACTTGCCCAGTTCCTCGATGCCCGCCATAACGACCGTACCGACCGCTACGGCGGCTCCGCCGACAACCGGTTCCGCTTCATCCACGAGATCATCGCCGGCGTGCGTGCGGCGACGTCGTCGAATTTCCAAGTGGGACTGCGGTTGTCACCGGAGCGGTACGGCATCGCCCTCGACGAGGGACGCGAACTGGCCCGCCAGGTGCTGGCCGAGGGCACTCTCGACTATCTCGACATGTCGCTGTGGGATGCGTTCAAGGAGCCCCACGAGGAACAGCATCAGGGTCAGCGGCTGATCGAGTTCTTCACCGACCTGCCACGCGGTGACACCCGTCTGGGTGTCGCGGGAAAGATCCTCGACGGTGCAGGCATCCACGAATGCTTAGACCGCGGTGCGGATTTCGTGCTCATCGGCACCGCCGGGATCATTCACCACGACTTCGCCCGCAGCGTGCTGGCGGACCCGGGCTACGTGTCGACACCGCAACCCGTGCCCGCCGAGCACCTCGTCGGCGAGTCCGTGGGACCCAAGTTCATCGATTACCTCTCGACGAACTGGGACGACTTCGTGACGTAACCGCTTGTCGCCCAGCCTCGTCGACAGTGGACTCGGTCAGGAACCGCCGCCGCCGGCCACCCGGGCCCGTAGATCGTCGCGCGCACCGGCCACGGTGGCATCGATGACTGCGCTGAATTCGTCGGTCTCGAGAACGGGCCCGACAAGCCCGTCCGAAACCCCGGCGTCTCCTTCGGCGATGGCGACGGTTCGCATGTGCGTGAAGCGGTCGAAGCCCGACTTTCCGTGGTAGGCACCGGTTCCGGAGTTGCCCACCCCGCCGAATGGTGCGCCACCGAGCATCTGATGGGTCATGATGTCGTTCGCCGTAACACCCCCGCTCGTCGCATGCGCCAGGAAACGTTGGAACTCGTCACCCTGCCCACCGAACCAATAGGCGGCGAGCGGAGATGGCCGCGAATTGATGTATCCGATGACCTCGTCGAGTTCGTCGTAGACGTGAATCGAGACGACCGGACCGAAGACTTCCTCCTCGGCGATGGTGGCGTCTTCCGGTACGTCAACCAGGACGGTCGGCACGATCCGGCGCTCGCCGTCGTTGGGCTCCTGTGAGGTTGTCACCGTGACCTTCTGGGCTCCCTTGCCCACCGCATCCTCGACCAGAGCGCTCACCCGGTCGAAGTTTCGGTCGTTGACGATCGACACCACGCCGCCGTCAGTGGCGTAGTCGGGATACAGCGTCTGCAATTCGCCGACGAGTTTGTCGACGAACCCTTCCCGCTGCGATCGGGGCACGAAAACGTAGTCAGGGCACAGACAGACCTGGCCGCCGTTGAGCATTCGGGTTCCCGCGATGCGGTGTGCGGCGAGGTCGATGTCTGCATCCTCGGCGACCACGACGGGATTCTTGCCACCGAGTTCCAGTGTGGTGGGCACCAGGTTTCGGCCGGCGGCCTCCGCGACCCGCCGGCCGATGGCCGGAGATCCGGTGAACACGATGTGATCGAACGGCAGATCCGAAAACGCCTGTGCGGTCTCGAGATCGCCGATGACGACGGTCACTTCCTCGGGCGACAGATGTTCGGCGACGGCGGCCGCAAGGATCGCTCCGGTCTTGGGATGGAAATCGGGGAACTTGATCATCACCCGATTGCCCGCCGCGAGGGCGTTGATCGCCGGATGGATGGTCAGCTCGATCGGGAAGTTCCACGCTCCGATGATGCCGACCACGCCGAGCGGCTTGCGCTGGATGAAGCCGCCCGCCAGGACTTCCGGCTCCATCCACTTGGAGATGTTGTCGCGCAGTTCCTGCGCTGCGCCGACACACCCCAGGATGTCCAGCGCCTTGGTGAGTGCGGGTGGGCGACTCCCGTATTCGCCGCCCAGGCTCTCCGCAAGCGCGTCCGCCGCTTCGACCACGGCCAACAACAACCGGTCGATTCTGCTGATGCGCGTCTCGGCCGAGGCGACCCCCTCGGCGAGGTAGGCCTTCCGCTGACGTTCGAGCAGGCCCATCAGATCGTCGCGCGACACCGGAGCGATGGCGTTGTCAGTGGGGGTGAGGGTGGTCATCAAGTTCCCTTCGTGGGTTCGTCGAGACCATGTCACGAACCCGAACCTGGGAATGCACCCCGAGTTCGTCCACGGCCACCCGCAGACTAACCGCTCGAACGCTCGTTAGGGTGTGGTTTCCGAATGTCAGGCACGCCCGCGGTATTTGCGGTTGTACTCCTCATACATGTCGGCGTTCTTCACCCGTTCCTGCTGATTGACGAGGTTCGGATCGAGTCCGTGCTGGGTCAGTCGGTAGCGGCGGTACACCTTGTTGAGTGCGATCGAGAAGAACAGATACGGCAGCAGGATCGGGATGGTCATGTTGGCGCGGATCAGCCAATCCGCCGGGGTGAACAGCATCGGAATCAGCAGAATGATGCAAGGGATCGACCAGCGGAGCACCATCCGGACCGTAGCGCCGGGACCGGCGAGATCGTTGCGGACCCAGTCGATCATCGACGCCGGCATCTTCGCGCCGTAGGCGTACTTGACGTACTGCCACCCGTGCGGGCGGGAATCGTCCTTGCTCATGTCTCACCTGATTCGTCTCGGGTCCGTCGGCGACCTCCCCCATATTAGTAGCACACGATCAAATCGTGGGATAGCGAAGTGTGGGGAGTCACTCACCGTCAATCGCGCCGACTGATCAGCGGATTTGGCGAATCCGTCAATCGCGGAGTGCGACGGTGCCGGACGGACCGGCTTTGCCTGCGGTCAGGACAACACGGACGACAATCGACCACCGATCGTGGAAATCGTCTCCGCGTCCCCGGGCACACCGGGCTTCCACGGCAGACCGAGCCGGTCCTTGGTCTTGTCGCGGTAGCGCGGGATCACGTGGATGTGGAAGTGGAACACCGTCTGCCATGCGTCGGCTCCGCAGCAGTTGAGCAGGTTGACACCGTCGGCGCCGAGCTCCTCGACGACGGCTTTCGCAATGCGCTGCGCCGACAGGGTGACCGCGGTCAGGTCGTCGGCCGGGATCTCGAGCAGGTCGGTGCTGTGCCGCTTGGGGATCACCAGGAGATGCCCGTCGGAGGCCGGGTTGATGTCCATGAACGCGTAGGTGGCGTCGTCCTCGGCGACCTTCGTGTTGGGGACGACTCCGTTGACGATTCCGCAGAACACACACTGATCACTCATGGTGCGTGACGCTACCCACCACTGTCGGCGCTGACCATCGACGGCCTACCGTAGGAACGTGACACCAAATACCGATCAGTCCGTGGTCATCATCGGCGCCGGCCATGCCGGGTCCAGCGTCGCTGCACTACTACGGCAGTCCGGGCACACCGGCCACCTCACCATGGTGGGCGATGAGCAGCACCTGCCGTACCACCGACCTCCACTGTCGAAGAAGTTCGACGGCCCGACGGTGCAGCAGCCACTGCGCCCGGCAGAGTTCTACGCCGACAATCGGATCGATCTGCGGACGCAGTCGCGGGCGGTCGCGATCCGGACCGCGGACACGACGGTGGTGCTCGCCGACGGCACCGAGATCGCCTACGACACCCTCGTGTTGGCCACCGGTTCCACTCCGCGCCCACTCCCCGGGACCCCTGAGGGCACCTCGTCGGTCGTGACACTTCGGACGATCGACGACGCCGATGCGCTCAACCAGTCGCTGGGCCGTGGCGGAGACCTCGCGATCGTCGGCGGCGGATACGTCGGCATGGAGGTCGCCGCCGTCGCCCGCAGCCGCGACATCCGGGTGACCGTCATCGAGCGCGAAGACCGCATCCTGGCCCGCGTCGCCAGCCCCGAGCTCTCGACGATGCTCACCGACTATCACCGCGAGCGCGGCACGACAGTGCTGACCGGCAGATCGGTGGCTCGCCTGGTCGCCGACGGCGCGGATGTCACCGGCGTGGAACTCGACGACGGCACCGTCGTCGGCTGCCGCACCGTCCTCGTGGGCATCGGCGCCGCACCCGACGAGCAACTCCCCCGCAGCGCCGAGCTCGAGTACGACGACGGCGTCATCACCGACGAGGACGGCCGCACCAGCGATCCGCACATCTTCGCCATCGGCGACGTCGCCCGACGACCCGTCAAGAACCACCACGGCCTGCGTCGACTCGAATCCATCCCCGCCGCAACCGAACACGCCAAGCGCGCCGCGGCGGCGATTCTGGGTCAAGAACCCGACGACCACGAGGTGCCGTGGTTCTGGTCGGACCAGTTCGACCTCAAGCTCAAGATCGCCGGCCTCACGACACCGGACGCCCGAATCATCACCCGCCGCACGCCGGGCAAGAACGCGGTGGCGTTCTACCACGTGCAGCCCGCGGGCAATGTCGTCGCCGTCGAGGCGGTCAGCGCCCCGTCGGACTTCTCCACCGGAAAGAAGTTGATCAGCAACGGATCTCGCGTCGACGTCGAGGCGCTGGCCGATCCGACGATCAAGCTCAGGGACATCGTGGCACAGGCCGGATGACGGTACGGCAACATCGTGACCGGACGTAGCCCAGATCCATCGCCGTATTTCGGGCGCGACGAACCGACCATCGAACAAGATCTCGGCGAGTTGGGCGCACTGCTGCTCGATGCCGGTATGTCGGTGACCGATGTACGTACCTCGCTGGAAGCGGTGTCCGGCACCGTGATCGCCGCGCAACCGGTGTCGTTTGCTGTGCTGCCGGAGGCCGTGTGGGTCACCCGGGACAACTCTGGCGAGTCGATCATGGTCTACGGCGGTCGGACCGAGCTCTCCTTCCGACAGGCCGCGGCAGCGACGCGCCTTGCTCAGCAAGCGATCTCGGCGACAGTCCCGGCGGCCGAGATCTCTCGACGAATCGCGCAGATCCGGGCGCAAACCCGTCCACACCCCGTCGTGTCGGCGACGGTGGGTAACGCGCTCATCGCAGGCGGGCTGGCCATCGTCTTCCGGTGTCCGTGGTGGTCGATTCTGGTCGCGGCGGCCGTCGGCACCCTCGTCGGAGTGCTGATGCTGTTGTTGGGTCGGGTTCGGGAGGGCACCGCGATCACCCCGTTCGTTGCCGCTTTCACCTCGACGCTGATCGTCGGTGCCGTCGCCGGTGCCGGTGATTTCGGTTCGGTGCCGTTGTTCGGGGTGTGTGCACCGGTAGCGATCCTGGTGCCCGGTCTCGTCATCACCAACGCGCTGCTCGAGCTGACTTCCACCGACATCGTGACGGGTGCGTCGCGACTGCTCTACGGCGTGATCATGCTCGGGTTCATGGCCGCCGGCATCAGTGCCGGGGCGGCGGTGACCGGTCTGCGGATTGATCCCTCCTCGGCCGCACTCGTCGGTCAGATCCGATCCGTTGCCGGTAGCGCCGGCTGGCAGGCGTTGCCCCCGGTGTGGATGTCGTGGGTCGGGGTGATCGTCATCGCGGTCGGGCTGGGCCTCGCTTTCGGGTCCGGGCCGCGATTGACCATCCTCACCGTCATCGTGATGTTGTGCACCTACGGTGTGCTCACCGTGTCGACCGTGCTGGTCGGCAGCATTGTCGCGACCGGCGTGACCGCAGCGGTGCTCTTCATCGGGGCCCGGGTCATCGAGGGGCTCACGGTCGCGGTCCCGGCCACCGTGTCGTTCCAGCCCGCCTACCTCCTGCTGGTGCCAGGCACCGTCGGTTTGGTGGCGTTGGCGGCGCTCGACACGAATTCACTGCAGACCACGCCGGCGATCTTCGCCAGCCTGTGCATCGGCATCAAGGTCGGCGCGCTCATCGCGGAGATGTGCCTTCGACCGTTGGGGACGTTCGCCCGACGGTGAGCTATGGTTCCGTCGCACCAGCACGTTGGGCCACGTGACCGTTGATGGCCGGTGATTTGGCCAGTGACTCAACCACTTCGGCGACGTTGCAATCAAATCCCGTTATGCGGCAGTCGGGTTGAACCGGCGAGGTGCTTGCTCACGATGTAGCACCATCGCCGCGACCTGCTCGCAGTCCGGCGACGAAAACCGCAGCGCCTCGGCAAAAGCGTTGTTCGCAGCCGTGCGCCGACTGGTCGCCGACGGCGCAGATGTCACCGGCGTGGAACTCGACGATGACACCGTCGTCGGCTGCCGCACCGTGCTCGTGGGCATCGGCGCCGCACCCCCGAGTAGGTAGCCCGATCCCACGGGGGTTGCCTGTCCCGACCGTCACCCCGGTCGGGACAGGCAGCCCCTCTTCCGGCTGTCTCACTGTGGAGTTCTCAAAGATCTTGCGCGGTACCGACTTTCGTCGGTTGCGCGAGAAATGTGCTGAGTAGGACTATCTCTCTGTCTGGCTTTCCTTCTTGACCCGAACACACCATAACCCCCGCCACCGACAATTCTGATCGCGCTCAGACGGCCCGATCGGAGCCACCCGAACTTGTCGGAGGCCCGCGATACACTGGACGCTTGCGAGTAACTCATCGAATCGAAACCCACTGGTGCACAGTTGATTCTGTCGATGTCGAACCCTTGACTCGAACGTTTGTGCGAGTACGATTGAGGTATGCCCTCCACCACCGCTCCCACGCCCGCAGACCTGCTCGCCGCTGCCCGAGACCTCACCGTCACCGGACTGACCCGACGTCAAGCCTTCGACACCACCCGCACGATCATCGACCTGTCCAACACCCTCGGACACCTGCTGAGTGTGTGTGCCGCGGAGATGGACCGCCTCGGGGTGGCCACCCAATCCGGCGGCAAGATCAAACCCTTGCTCATCGAGATGGGGCTGGCACCCTCGGTGGCCGACCGAGTCCTCCGCATCGGCCGCGGACTGCCGGCCATGCAGTTGCTACCCGGGTATGCCGAGGACGGGGTGTTCCCGATCGAGCACCTCGATGCCATCGTCGCCGGACTGGGCCACGTCGAGCGCCGTGCGCTGGACGGATTGTGCGACGAGGAGAAGCGCGAGGTGGAATCGGCGCTGATCGCCCAAGCGGCCTCCGGGGCCACGCCGACCGAGATCACCGACAAGGCACGGGCGCTGGGCAACGAGTACGCCACCGAGACCGGTGGGCTGCCCGCGGCCGAGGACCACACCCTCAACGAACTCACGTTGATCAAGGTCGACGGGCGGGTGCACATTCGGGGGGACGTCGACATCGTGACCGGGGAGAAGTTGATGGGCGCCATCAGCTCGCTGTCGAAGAAACGGCCCGAGCCCGACGGGTCGGAGGATTCACGGTCGACCGCCCGGCGTCAGAGCGATGCGCTCGACCTGATCGTGGATGCGGCTGCGGCCACCACGAGTCCGTTCGTCACCCGCCCGAACAATCATGTGAATCTGATGCTGCCTGCCGCCGACCCGACCATGTCCTACCTGCAATCCAACGGGCCGGTCACCGCCGCCACCGCCGCCTTACTGGCGTGTGATGCCGGGATCACCGCGCTGATCATCGACGACCAGACCGTGCCGCTGAAGATGGGCAAGGAAACCCGCTACTTCCCTGCCCACATCCGCAAGGCGATCATCATCCGCGACCAGTGCTGCATCAAGTGCGGGGCACCCGCCCGCTGGGGCCACGCGCATCATCGGCTGTTCTGGAGTGAGGGAGGTCCGACCGACCTCGACAACGGATGCCTCCTCTGCCCGTCGTGTCACGCCGACGTGCATCACCTCGGGTGGGACATCATCATGGGTGCTGATGGGCACCCCTGGTTGATCCCGCCCGCCTCAAGAGATCCACGCCGACAACCCATCCCCGCCTACAACCGCCGCACCATGACCCTCGACGACCGGAGTGCCGCGTGATGGTTTCGACACGCCCCTCGCCTATCGGCTCGGGACGGCTCAACCAGCGGTAGGGGCACGCCCACGGGACGGCTCAACCAGCGGAGAGCTCAGCACATTTCCCGCGCACCCGTCGAAAGTCGGGACCGCGCACGATCTTTGACAACTCCATAGTGTGAACAACCGGCGCGCATGCGGGTTGCCTGCCGGACCAGGGGCGGTCCGGCAGGCAACCAGGCGGCAGTCAGGACCGGAAGTATGGCCGGTACTTGCGATTGACCGCCACGAGCTCCTGCGCCATCGTCAATGCCACGCTGACCGAGTCTTGCCCACCCGACTCCGATCGGTGCAGAATGTCGCGGGCGGTGTCGGCGATGGCGTCGACCCGGGCCTCGAGTTCGCTATCGTCATCGCGCACCTCGGCGTCCACGGCGAGCAGCCCGCCCGCGTTGGCGACGAAGTCGGGGACGTGCACGATGCCACGCTCGCGGAGGTCCTGCGCGAGCGCGTTGTGGCTGAGCATGTTGTTGGCGGCGCCGACGAGAACCGACGCCCGCAGGCCGGCGACCACCTGCTCGTCGACCACCCCGCCGCCGGCGCACGGGGCGACGACGTCGACGTCGGCGAGCAGAATGTCGTCGAGATCCATGGCGATAACGCCGATCTCGTTGACAGCACGGTGCACTCGAGCCTCATCGATGTCGGCACCGAACACGTCGGCACCGGCATCGGTCAGCATCCGCGCCACGTGCAGCCCAACGTTACCCAGGCCCTGGATTGCCACCCTGGATCCGTCGACGCTCCGGCCACAGGCGTCGAGGGCAACCTCGATGCTGCGCACCACTCCCCGTGCGGTGAAGTACGAGGGGTCGCCGCGTTGACTCGACACCACCTCGACGTGCCGACCGATGAGTTCGAGGTCACGGACCGACGTGCCCATGTCGACGCCCGGGATGTATCGGCCGCCGAGGGATGCAATGTATTTAGCGTGGGCAACCAGGACTTCGTCGCGGTTGGCCACCCGGGGATCGGCGTTGATCACACTCTTTCCGCCGCCGAGCGAAACGCCCGCAAGCGCAGCCTTGTAGGTCATTGCCTGCGCAAGATTCATCGCGTCCGCCAACGCCGCTACCGAAGACTGATACTGCCGCATTCGCACCCCGCCAAGCGACGGGCCGAGCGTCGTATCATGCACGGCAATAACCGATTCGAGACCCACTTCGGGATCACGGCACAACACGATCTGTTCGAAGTCGCGGTCGTGGACGTCGGCGAGGAAGTCGATGGTGGAGCTTGCTGTCGTCATGCCGCAGGACGTTATTGGGGTGTGATGCCGCGCACAAGGTCTTACGGAGAGATCGCATCAACGACGCAATTCTTTGTCGCCAGCGGGTACTTCACGATAGATTATTGCGCATGGTCGAGCTTGATGACACTGATCTTGCGTTGCTTTCCCTGCTCGCAACCGATGGGCGTGCAACGTTCTCCGAACTGGCCACCCACGTGAACCTGTCAGTGGCGGCCACCAAACGGCGCGTCGATCGCCTGCGCGCGCAGCGGGTCATCACCGGGTTCACCGCGACGGTCGACCAGGCGGCGCTCGGCCGGCCCGTCGAAGCCTTTACCGAGGTGCGTTATGTCGGGACCTCGCAACCAGACGAGATGATCCAGGAGATGACGCAGATCCCCGAAGTCGAGTCCGTCTACACCATCGCGGGCGATCCCGACATGCTGGTTCGGGTCCGCGCCCGCGACCACGCCCATCTGCAGAGCGTCATCAATCACCTCCGCCGGGGCGGCAAGGCCACTGGGACGAAGACGATGATCGTTCTCGGTTCGTGGCATCGGTGACGGCGCTCGAGAACGTCGGCGGCACGCAAAGTTTCTAACCAAAACCGGCGACATCGATACGAACTTTGCGTATCGCGACCGAGTTTGACGTTCCCCCTGGCGTGTTCCAGGTCACACTGCTTGCATAGCAGTACTGCCGTTACTCGTCTGTCCTAGTAATTGCGACAGCGCCCACAAGGTTTCGAGTGCGGTAGCCAGATGCGCTCTGCGCGTTGCGAACTCGCTGTTCTACCTGAACGGCAGACTGAGGAGATACATCTATGCCCGGAACAGGCATATGGCGGACGAAGTCGGTCGAGCAATCCATCGCCGAGACCGATGAACCGCGCAGCAAGCTGCGCAAAGATTTGACGACCAAAGACCTGACGACCTTCGGTGTGGCGGTGGTGATCGGCGCCGGCATCTTCACGCTGACCGCCCGCACCGCCGGCGATATGGCCGGGCCGTCGGTCTCACTGGCGTTCGTGATCGCTGCGGTGGCCTGCGGCTTGGCGGCGCTCTGCTACGCCGAGTTCGCGTCGACGGTCCCGGTGGCCGGTAGCGCGTACACCTTCTCCTACGCGACGTTCGGTGAGTTCATCGCCTGGATCATCGGCTGGGACCTCATCCTCGAGTTCGCCTTGGCCGGTTCGGTTGTCGCGAAAGGCTGGTCGCTGTACCTGGCCGACTTCATCGGCGCTTCGACAACGGTCCATCTCGGGGGTATCCAATTCGACTGGGGCGCAGTACTTGTCGTCGGTGCGCTGACACTCACCCTGGCGTTCGGCGTGAAGCTGTCCTCGCGGGTCTCGGCGGTCATCACCGCGATCAAGGTGGCGGTGGTGCTCCTGGTGATCGTGGTGGGTGCGTTCTATATCAACACCGACAACTACCGGCCGTTCATTCCCGAGTCCGTGCCCAACACCGATGCGGCCGCGGGCCTGCACCAGACCCTGTTCTCGGCGATGACCGGCGCGACGGGCAGCAGCTTCGGCTGGTACGGCATGCTGGCCGCGGCGAGCATGTTGTTCTTCGCCTTCATCGGCTTCGACGTCGTGGCGACCACCGCCGAGGAGACCAAGAACCCCCAGAAATCGCTCCCCCGTGGCATTCTCGGGTCACTCGCCATTGTCACCGTCTTGTACGTCGCCGTTACCGTGGTGCTGACCGGCATGGTCAGCTACCAACAGTTGAGCACCGGTAGCCCACTGGTGGGTGACGGAAGTGCGACGTTGGCAACGGCATTCAAGGCTCATGGCATCACGTGGGCACAGACGGTGATCAACGTCGGCGCCCTGGCGGGCCTCACCACGGTGATCATGGTCATGCTCCTCGGACAGACCCGAGTACTCTTCGCGATGTCGCGCGACGGACTCGTCCCACGTAGCTGGGGTAGCACCAATAGGTCCGGCAATCCGGTGCGGATCACCCTGATGGTGGGCATCATCGTCGCAGTCATCGCCGCGGTCTTCCCGATGGGCACCCTCGAGGAGATGGTCAACATCGGCACCCTGTTCGCCTTCGTCCTGGTCTGCGCCGGGGTGATCGTGTTGCGCAAGACCCGACCCGATCTCAAGCGCGGCTTCCGTGTCCCGGGCAGCCCGGTCGTGCCGGTGCTCGCGATCCTCGCCTGTGGCTGGCTGATGATCAATCTGTCGGTGGAGACCTGGATTCGGTTCCTGGTGTGGATGGCGATCGGCATCGTCGTCTACTTGGTCTACGGACGGCGACACTCGGTGGTGGGGTTGCGGGCACGCGCGAACACCGGTGACGACGGCACGGAGAGCACGAAACTGATCGAGGTCGGCGCCGACGGCTGATCGTCGAAATCTGTTTTGGCACTGGATGTTCAGCGCAAGCTACGGAGCGGGTGAGGTCGCACCGGCACGATGGTGTCGTGACCTCACCCGCGTCGCTGTCGTTCGAGCATCGATGATGCCCGGGCGATCAGTTCGTCGGCCACCCACGCCGGTTCGACGACCTCGAGATCGAGCTGAAACGATACCGCCCACAGGATGCCAACCGCTCTTCCCCCGTCACCGAATCGCAACGTCGCGCGCACACGATCGCCATCGGTCCCTATCTCGACGACGGACAGCGTCGTGATCGGTCCATCGATTCGTGGGACATCGTCTCTCCTGCAGTCGATCACCACATCCAGCGGAGTGAACTGGGAGCGAAAGGCGACGCGACTCCGCTCCCACACATCATCGAGATCCACCTGGTCGGAACGATCCGCCGGCTCGTCGAGAACCGTGATCTCCGAGATCCGCGACACCCGGTACATCCGTTCCTGCCCAGACGAGTTGGCCACGAGGTACCACGTGTCACCGGCGACGATCAGACCGATCGGATCGAGCACCCGCTCGCGGGGTTCACGGCCACGAGCCTGATACATCACCCGAATCCGCCGACCCTCGAACACTGCTTGCTGCACCGGCGCCAACGCATCCATCGTCTGTGCCGAGCGCACAAAGCCTTCCGGACGCACCAGGATCCGCTGACTGGCCTCGGCGACCCGGCCGCGATGAACTTCCGGGAGGGCGGCCTCGAGCTTACGGAACGCACTCGCCGCGGCCGGCGAGTCGATGCGCCCGTTGCCCGACAACAGCGCGATCGCTTCGTCGAGGGTCAAGCCGGTCAGATCGGTGCGGTAGCCCTCAACCAACGCGAAGCCACCGTTGCGGCCGCGCTCGGCATAGACCGGTACGCCTGATAGCGAAAGCGCTTCGATATCGCGCAGCACCGTCCGTTCCGACACTTCCAACTCAGCCGCCAGGGCGGCCGCGGTCATCTGTCCACGGGACCGCAGCATCATCAGTACAGACAACAACCGTTCCGCGCGCATCGTCCAAGCGTGTCACGAAATCATGACAGAAGGTGTCAGGTATCGAGTGTTCACTGGATGTTGTCAGCCAAACCCACCGAAGAAGGCCACGAAATGACCACCACCCAGCCCGCCGATCCGCGCCCCGTCTACTCTGCCGCGACCCGATGGGTCACCGATCTCCTCACGAATGTCCGCGAGGACCAACTCGACTCCCTCACGCCCTGCGACGAGTTCGACGTCCGCGCCCTGGCCGGACATCTGATCGGCACTGCCGGACGTGCCGTCGCACTCGGCGAAGCCGGCGACGTGCTGGCAGTGTCCAGCCGCGATGACCGTTACGATGCCACTACCTATGAGAAACTCACCGACCGTGCCATCGAACTGTGGTCCGATGATGCGAAACTTTCTGCGCCGGTGCGTGTTCCGTGGGGCGAGGTACCCGGAGCCGGCGCATTGTGGGGTTATGTGAACGAAACCCTGGTACACGGCTGGGATCTGGCCGTGGCGACCGGCCAGGACAGTGAGCCCGACGCTGCTCTCGCCGAGGCCACCCTGGTGATCGCGAAGCAATTCATCCCGGCCGAGATCCGCGCCGACGACGCCGTGCCCTTCTCCCCTGTCGTCGAACCTCGACCTGGTGCGGGAGCGACTGAGCGCCTGGCGAATTGGAGCGGTCGGTCCTCCGAGCAGTGGGTCAGCTCGCGTTGACCTTCGGCATGATCTCCTCGGTCAGACGCTTGAGGTCGTCGATGGTCTTCGACGTGGGCACATCGCGGAACGGCGGCCACAGCAGCGGCATCGTCATACCCGCTTCCTTGTACCGCTTGAGGATGTCCTCGATCTGCTGGGCGTTGCCGGCCAACAGGTTCGACGCCTTACCGGCCGGGGTCTGATCCATGGGTTCGTCGGTGATGACGAACCAGATCATGCTGCACATGTCGAAGCCGTCGGGGAAGCCGCGGCCGAGTTCACCGAGTTCGCGCTCCATCTCGCCCTTCCAGCGCTTGATGTCCTCGGGCGAGTCCTGGATGCCGATCCAGCCCTGCAGGCCGTACTTCGCGATGCGCCTGGCCGACCGCTTCGGATCTTTGAGGCCGGAGAAGTAGATGGGCGGCCCGGGCTTCTGGAGAGGCTGGTGACCGAATCCGCAGAGCGGGAAATCGGCGAACTCGCCGTGGTATTCGAAGAGTTCGTTGGACCAGATGCCCTGCATGATCTCGATCGTCTCGCGCACGTGGCCGTGTCGCCGCGGAAACAGGTTTGTGACGCTGGCGGCAGCGAACTCCTCGGGCATCCAACCGGATCCGACGCCGACATTGAGTCGGCCGTTGGACAGGTGGTCCTGAGTGGCGAGTTCAGCGGCGAGCACGCCGGGCGAGCGGTACGGGGTGTCGATGATGCTCATACCGATGCGGAGCTTCTCGGTCTTCGCGGCCAGCCATGGGATCAGCGGCATGCCCTGGAACCACTTGCCGCGCGAGACGACCGGCAGCGCTTTGGGGAGGTCGGTCATCATGCCGAAGGGATACTCGAGTTGTTCGTGGTCGGAGGCCTCGGGCACGACAATCCGGTCCAGGGTCCACACGGAGTCGAAGTCGAGGTCCTCGGCGAGTGCGGTGAGATCCTCGAGTTCGGCGATGGTCACATGGTCGCGGAAGTTGGGGAGGTAGAGGGCGAGCTTCATCGGTCGGGCTCCTCGGTGGTTCCAGCAGATTCCGGTCATGTCCGGGTGGCCACACGCGGACACTGCCACCGACGGTAGGCACCGCTTCTCAATACGTGCTCAACCGCATCTCAACAGTTCATCAACTGCGCACGTCACGCCGTCGACGACTCTATGGTCGAGTGATGGATGACGTGTTGTGGAGACCGTCGTCGGACCGGATCGCGAAGTCCGGCCTGCGCGCATACCTGGACTGGTTGGAACAACGTGAAGGACAAGCGTTTCCGGATCACGATGCACTGTGGGAATGGTCGGTGGCCGATGTCGCCCGGTTCTGGACATCGATCGTCGACTACTTCGGTGTCGAGTTCTCGACGCCTTGGACCCAGGTACTCACCGACGAACCGATGCCGCACGCACGCTGGTTCGTCGACGGGCGACTGAACTGGGCGCAGCACGTGTTGCGTCGGGGCAGCGACGATGCACCGGCGCTGCTCTGTGTGCAGGAGGGCGGCGTGCCCGCCCGGGAGATGACGTTCGGCGAGCTGCGTCGATCCGTCGGGGCCGCCGCGGGATGGCTGCGGCGAGCGGGCGTGCGCCCCGGCGACCGCGTGACCACCTATCTGCCCAACACCGAGCATGCCGTGATCGGTGTGCTTGCGTGTGCCGCGGTCGGCGCGGTGTGGGCCTGCTGCTCACCGGATTTCGGGCCCGCAGGCACCATCGGCCGCCTGGCGCAACTCGAGCCGACCGTTCTGATCGCCACCGACGGCTACCACTGGAACGGAAAGGAGGTCGATCGCAGCGACGTCGTCGCGCAGCTGCGCGAGAATCTGCCGACAGTAGAGCATTTCGTGCATGTGGGCTATGTGTTCGACAGACCTGCTCCCGACGGCTCGACGCCGTGGGAGGAGTTGCTGACACAGGACACGCCGTTGGAGTTCGAACAGGTCGAGTTCTCCCATCCGCTGTGGGTGTTGTTCACCTCCGGCACCACCGGCGTGCCCAAGGGACTGGTGCACGGTCACGGCGGGATCACCCTGGAAGGACTGAAATGGTCGGGGCTGTATGGCGGTTTCCGGCCGGGCACACGGCTGTTCACCTACACCTCGACCGGGTGGGCGCTGTGGAACATCGAACTCGGCGCGCTGACCCAGGGTGCGAGCATCGTGTTGTACGAAGGCAGTCCAGGCCATCCGCCCGGCGCGGTATGGGAGGTCGCGGCGCGCACCCAGGCCGACGCGCTGCTGCTCGGTGCCGCCGTCGTGACCGCCTCTGCCGGCCTGGGGTTTTCGCCTCGCGAGCGGTACGACCTGAGTCGGCTGCGGCATGTCATGGTCAGCGGGTCCGCGCTGCCGTCGGCCGGCTACCGCTGGCTGATGGAGCACGTCAATCCTGATCTCCGTGTCGATTCGACCAGTGGCGGCACCGACATCTCCGGGTCATTTGTCGGGGGCAACGAATACGCGCCCGTCCAGGTCGGGCGGATCGGCGGCCGTCTCGCCGGCGTCGACTGCGCCGCCTGGAGCGATGACGGTAACCCGGTCGTCGACGAGGTGGGCGATCTCGTTGTCACTCAACCGATGCCGTCAATGCCGGTGTTCCTCTGGAACGACCCGGATCACGCACGCTACACCAGTTCATACTTCGACACCTGGCCCGGTGTGTGGCGGCACGGTGACTGGGTGACACTGCATTCCGACGGGAGTGTCACGATTCACGGTCGCTCGGACTCGACGCTGAACCGTCAGGGTGTTCGCTTGGGTAGCAGCGACTTCTACGATGTGCTCGACGGTATGCCGGAGATCGCCGAGACGCTGGTGATCGGAGTGGAGCAGCCCGACGACGGATACTGGTTGGGACTCTTCGTCGTTCCGTCGCCCGGGCACACGGTCGACGAGGACCTCGAACGGAAGATCGTGGAGACGCTTCGGAGCCGACTGACGCCACGCCATGTGCCCGACGACATCGTCGCGGCACCGGCCGTACCGCATACGTTGAACGGCAAGCGACTCGAGGTTCCGGTCAAGAAGCTCCTGCTCGGTCGGCCACTCGAGCAGGCCGCCAACCTGGCGTCCGTCGACGATCCGGACGTATTGCGTTGGTATGCGCGGTTTGCCGAGGAGCGGACTGTGCGCTGATTTGGGAATGTGCGCGTCGGTCTCGATGCGGTCGTCGCGAGCTCCTCCCTTACTCGACCAGCGAAATGGGCGACTGCGGCAGAAGGACGGTCACTGTGGTGCCGGTGTCGACCACGCTGCGCACGGCAAGGGTGCCGCCCATCGCTTCGGTGAGGCCGCGGGCGAGCGGGAGGCCCAGACCGACGCCTTCCTCACGGTCGGCGCCGAGGCGGTCGAAGGGGGTGAAGAGTCGATCGAGGAGTTCGGTTGGGATGCCGGAACCGTTGTCGTGCACGGTGATTCGCACGTCCGGTCCGTCGGCGACCCAGTCGACGGTGACGGTCCCGCCGGGTTGGTTGTAGCGGATCGCGTTGGCCACCAGGTTCAGCAGGACCTGCCGCACGCGACGGTCGTTGGCGTACACACTGAGTGGGGTGTCGGTCGCGGCTTTCAGAGAGACACGCTCGGCGACGGCGAGCGGGTCGAGCATCTCGAGCACCTCGGTGACCGTCTGCGCGAGCGGAACATCGGCGAGGGTGAGCGGTAGGGCGTTCACCTCGATGCGGGCGACGTCGAGTATGTCGTCGACCATGGAAAGGATGTGCCCAGCCGCCGCAGTGATGTGATCGAGTGCGGCCGTTCGTCGTTCGCCGTCGAGGTCGAGGGTGCCGAGCAGTTCGGCGAATCCGGTGATCGCCTGTAGCGGCGTGCGCAGCTCGTGGGCGAGGGCGGACACGAAGTCGGTCTTGGCTCGGTTGGCGGCTTCGGCGGCGTGTTGGGCGAGTTCGGCGTCGACGCGTCGTCGTCGTTCCTCCTCGGCTGCCCGCCGCCCGGTCACGTCGAGGACGTTCACCGACAACGCCCGCGCGTCTCCCCCGGCGTCCTGGATCTGCGACACGGTCACGACGACGTCGAGGACAAGGCCATCGGCGGTGCGGGTGGTCGCCTCGTACTCTTCGTGGCCGGCGTCGCGTGTTCGGGGGATTCGGTCGGCGAACAGGTCGTCGAGGCTGCTGCCGAGCAACTCCACCTCGGATCGGCCGAGGAGGGTCCGCAGCGGACGATTGACCCGGGTCAGCACACCCGACACGGTGGCCAGTGCCATCCCGACGGCGTTGTCCTCGAACGCGCGCCGGAAGCGCTCCTCACTCTCCGACAGCGCACCGAGCAGGCCGTCGTGGTCGATGGCGATCGAGGCGAGGTGGGTGAGCCGCTCGACGAGATGTTCTTCGCGAGACGTGGGTTCATGGGGTACAAGGTGATACACCGCGAAGGTGCCGGTGATGCGGTCGCGACCGCGGATCGGCGTCGACCAACAGGCCCGCAGACCGAAGCGGTCGGCGAGGTTGCGATATCGGTCCCATCGCGGGTCGAGGTGAATGTCGGCGGCCACCACCGATTCACCGCAGTATGCGGCGGTCCCGCAGGATCCCGCGCCGACGCCGATGGGCAGACCGTCGATGCCTGCGGAGTACGCGGTCGGCAACGAGGGGGCGGCACCGTGGCGCAGGGTCGCGGTGTCGGGGTCGAGCAGCAGCACCGAACAGCTCGAGCCGGGCAGCAGTTCCTCCAACGTGGTGGCGATCCCGGTCAGTACCTGCGGCAGCGGGGTGCCGGTTGCGATCTGCTCGAGGAGTTCGGTTTGGCGCTGCACCAAGACGACCGAGTCTGCGTGGTCGACTCCGCGATCGACGGAGGTCACGGCTTCCACCGGTAGCCGACGCCGCGGACCGTGACCAGGTAGCGGGCACCGAGTTTGGCGCGCAGGCGGTGGACGTGTTCGGTGACCGTCGCTTCGCTCTGCCATCCCGACGAGCTGACCCAGACCTGTTCGAGGAGCTGAGCGCGGGTGAAGACTTGTTGCGGGTGGCCGGCCAGGAATGCCAGCAGGTCGAACTCGCGGGCGGTGAGCGGCACGGGTTGACCGTCGAGCGTCACGTCGCGGGTCGCGGGGTCGAGGTGTAGCCCGGGCTGATCCGCGGTCGCCGGCGGCGACATGGCCTGGCCACCGCTGCGGCGCAGCACCGACCGGACCCGGGCCGCGAGTTCACCGGGCGAGAAGGGCTTGACCAGATAGTCGTCGGCACCCAGATCCAGACCGAGTATCCGATCCCCCTCGCCGCTGCGCCCGGACAGGATCACCACGGGTGTGGAGTCACCGGCCTCGCGGAGTCGCCGCAACAGATCAAGTCCCGACACACCGGGCAGGGAGATATCGAGGACCACCAGATCGGGTCGCAGGTCGAGAATGCGCTGCCAGGCGGCGTTACCGTCGCCCGCCTCGAACACCTGGTAGCCCTCGGATTCGAGCTGCCAGGACACCACTGTGCGGACGCGGCTGTCGTCGTCGACGACCAGCAATGACGGCGTGGTCGTCTCGAGTGCGGTGCCGGTAGCCATGGTGCTCCTCCGCGTCGGTGCGGTGTCGCAAGTCTAGTGGCGGCCATGACCAGGAGGGTCAGTTCGCGGACACCAGGTTCACATCGGTGAGGGTGCGTCCGGTGGTTCGCGGACCGAAGATCAGGATCACCGTGGCCACCAACAACATTGCGGCCGCGACGACCAGGAACAGCACCGCCGTGTTGGTGTGATGGAACAGCGGGAGCAGCACGAACGGCATCAGTGCGCTCGACAATCGTGACAGCGAGTACGTCCAGCTCGTCGCGGTGCCGCGCAGTCGCGTCGGGAAGATCTCTGCCTGATACACGTGATAGCTGTTCGAGAAGATGTTGCTGACCGCGGTGTAGAGGAAGCCGAACACCACGATCATCGTCGAACCGCTCGAGACGCCGAACAGGATGCCGAATACCGCCATGGCGCCGGCTGCGGCGATGATCAGGTACTTGCGCTCGAATCGTTCGATGAGGGGGATCGACAGCAACGAGCCGATCGGATACCCGAGGTAGGTCATGGTGAGGAAGCCGAGGCTCTCGACGATGTCGTACCCCTTGGCGGCCAGGATGATTGGTGCGAGGGTGCCGAATCCGTAGTAGCCCCACGTCTGGAAGAACTGGAAGACCGCCATCATCAGCGTGCGCGACCGCACGCCGGGTCCGAACAGATCCGAGACCTTGCCGCCCTGCTGTGTGGTCGGGGTGGACGCGGCCGGCTCGGGTAGCGGCAGATTCCGCTCGCGGGCCTGCGTCTCGAATCGGTCGACGATGGCGTCTGCCTCGTCGTCGCGTCCCACCGCGGAGAGCCATCGCGGCGATTCCGGCAACCCGCGACGAAGCGCGAAGATGATCACCGCACCCAGCGCGCCGATGATGAACAGCCACCGCCAGCCGTCGAGACCGAGCGGTTGCAGCGGCACCAGCCAGTGCCCGAGCAGTCCGGCGAGTGGGACGCCGAGGAACGACAGGGTGTAGGCCCACGCCGTGAACCGCCCACGATCTTTGGGCGGCAGGATGTCGCCGAGGTAGGTGTCGCTGACCGGCAGCTCCGCGCCGATGCCGATGCCCGCGAAGAACCGGCAGATCACCAGCATCGTCGCGTTCGGACTGAACGCGGCCAGCAGGGTGAACACCGAGTAGATGCTCATGCTCAGCAGGAATGCACGACGACGACCGAGTCGGTCGGCCATCCGGCCGAGGGTGATCGCGCCGAGGAACATGCCGACGAAGGCCGATGCCAGCAGCAGGGTGAGACCGGTGCCGCTGAGGTCGAACTGCTTCTTGAGCACGCTGCTGAGGGTGCCGGCGAGGAACACCTCGTAGAGGTCGAAGAACAGACCGAATCCGATGACGACGGTGGCCCGCCGGTGCAATGGGGTGATCGGCAGTCGATCCATGCGTGCGGCGATCGAGTATCCGGCCATGGTGGTCATCGGTGTGGTTCTCCTTCTGCGGGAAGGGGCCCTTCGTGGCTCGGCTAGCGCCTCGCACCTCAGGGATCGAGGGGTAAGCGCTTCTCGTCGGTCAGCGATCCCGACCGGACGTTCGGTCGCGACTCCGCGACACGTTAGCCATGTGAAGTAGCTGACAGCAACGCGGACAAACTGGGCTTTTCTCGCATTCCACCCCGTTCGCACGGCCGGGTCGTCGGAAGCCCGGCCTAGAGTGGATAGTCGATGACCGAAGACCGAATGCCCGAAGTGTGCGACTCGGGGCGCGTGCATATCTCTGAACCCGAACCCGCTCCGGCACCGCCGTCCGGCGCGTTCGCGTCGCTGTCGAATCCGAACTACCGCCTCTACTTCTGCGGGCAGGCGCTGTCGTTGACCGGCACCTGGATGCAGGCGACGGCGCAGGCCTGGCTGGTGCTGACGCTGAGCGGTTCGGCGTCGGTGCTGGGCATCATCGTCGCGTTGCAGGCGCTGCCGATCCTGCTGCTCGGTCCGTATGCCGGGGTGATCGCCGACCGGGTGGATCGCCGCAAGCTGATGATCATCCTGCAGTCGGTGATGGGCGTACTGGCGGCGGTACTCGCGGTACTGGCCCTCGGCGGCTGGGTGCAGGTATGGCAGGTCGGGGTGCTGGCGGTGCTGCTCGGCCTCAACAACGCGTTCGAGAATCCGGCCCGGCAGGCGTTCATCCACCAGATCGTCGGCGAGGGACTGATCCGCAATGCCGTCACCCTGAACTCGGTGATGGTCAACGCCGCGCGGGCGGTCGGCCCGGCGGTCGCCGGCCTGGTGCTCGCCGCGGTGGGCGCCGGCTGGTGTTTTGCCATCAACGCCGCGAGTTTCGCCGCGGTGGTGGCGTCGCTGGTGTTCATGAACACCGCGGCAATCCACTACGAGGAGCCCGTCCGCCGCGCCAAAGGCCAACTGCGCGAAGGACTCCGCTACGTCGCGGGCATCCCGACCCTGTGGCTTCCGCTGGTGATGATGGCACTCGTGGGCACACTCGCCTACGAGTTCCAGGTGTCGCTGCCGGCTGCGGCCAAGGAAACCTTCGTCGGTGGTCCCGAGGCGTTGGGGTTCATGACCTCGGCGATGGGCGTGGGTGCGGTGGTCGGCGGGTTGATCGTTGCGGCCCGCGGCACCACCGGTCTGCGACCGTTGACGATCGCGGCCGCCGGCTTCGGCGTGACGATCGCGATCACCGCGATTGCGCCCTCCCTGCCGGTGGCGATCGGCGCGCTGTTCTTCGTCGGCTGGCTGTCGGTGACCTTCATGTCCACCGGCAACGCGACATTGCAGCTCAATTCCGAACCGCAGATGCGGGGCCGCGTGATGTCACTGTGGTCGGTGGCATTCATGGGGTCGACGCCGATCGGCGGCCCGATCATCGGCTGGATCTCCGAGCAGCACGGCGCGCGCGTCGGCCTGGCGGTAGGTGCCGTCGCGTGTTTCGTGGCCGCGGCGCTGGGCGTCGTCGCGTGGCGTCGACGACGCCCGCATCCGCCGCGACTGGAAACCCCCTAGGGCTGCGGCTCAGCTCACCTTGGAGTCGATCCACGCGATCAGATCGGCGCGCACCTCGTCGCGGTTGGTCTCGTTGAGGATCTCGTGCCGCGCACCCTCGTAAGCCTTGAACTCGACGTCCTTCAGGTCGCCGGCGATGTAGTGGTCGAGCAGCAGATTGGCCAATGCCAGACCACCGTTGACCGGGTCCTGGTCGCCGACCGCGATCAGGATCGGCAGCGTGGAGGTCATGGCTTTGATCCGCGCCGGATCGGCGACCGGGCGGGCCTGCACGAACATATCCTTGCCCGACGCCGCGTCGAGACCGAACCCGCACAGTTCGTCGGCGACATAGAGGTCGACGATGGCTTCGTCGCGGGTCAGCCAGTCGTACTCGGTGCGGGCCGGCTCGAACGGGGCGTTGAATGCGGAGAGGTCGATCTCGGCGTCGAGGTCGAGTGCGGCTTCGAGACCGTCGAGGGCAGCGGTGCCGGACAGGACGACGGCGTCCACCCGGTCACTGTTGTCCAGGATGAACTGTTGGGCCGCGAACGAGCCCATGCTGTGCGCGATCAGTGCAACCTTGAGACCCGGGTGTTCGCTGCGGGCGTGGTCCACCACGGAGCCGATGTCGCCGACGAGTCGCTGCCAGCCGTCGTCGCCGAGGTCGCCGGGTTCACGGTCGGGGAGCACCGAGCCGCCGTGGCCGCGATGGTCGTAGGCGTACACCGCGTACCCGGCGTCGGTGAACACCTCCGCGGATTCGGCGTATCGCTTGGAGTGTTCCCCCATGCCGTGGACGATCACGATGACCGCCTTCGGGTCACCGGACGGCAGCCACCGAAGTCCGGCGAGTTGCGCGCCGTCCGGGGAGGTGACGGTGAAGGTGTCGGACATGGTGGGTGCTCCCTTGGTTCGGCGGGTGTCGTCGGATACGAACGTATCGGGTGCGGGTGACAGGGGATACTGCTTCTGGGCTGGTGGTCGACCCCCGCACCCGACACGCCGGGCAGGATCCTCACAGATTCATGGAGTAGCCTCTCCCGCGCACGTCGTCCACCAGCAGAGAATCGGTCGACGATCGGATGCGAACGGGAGGTCATCACCATCACCACTGAGCGCACTCCGAGCCCCCCGTCGACGGAACCGGACGAACCCGACACGACTCCGGTGCCCGCCCCGAAGCGCGACAAGCATCTGTATCAGATCGACTTCGTCCGGCTGGTCACCTTCGCCGGCGTCATCCTCGATCACGTCATCCTCGGCATCGCCGCCACCACCGCGGTCGCCGCCGGTGGTCTCGGGCTGCTGCTGCGCTACACGCGGTACTCGTTCTTCGCGCTCACCGGGTTCGTCCTCACCTACCAGTACCGCAACCGCGAACTCCACGCGGTGCAGTTCTGGCGTCGCCGCTACAAGCTGATCGGCCTGCCGTTCGTGGCGTGGAGCCTGTTCTATTGGGTCTACGGCCGCTACCGCGCCGGCGGGTTCACGGCGTTGGAGAACATCGTCAGTTCGTGGTCGTCGGTGGAGCTGGCGCTCAAGTCCATCACCTACGACCTCATCACCGGGTCGGCCTGGTATCACCTGTACTTCCTGTCGGTGAGCATGCAGATCTACGCCGTGTTCCCGGGCGTGCTCTGGGTGCTGCGTCGCACCTGGGGCTATCACCGCTACCTGCTGGCATCGGCCGCGGTGTTCCAGGGCGCGGTCATGTACATCATGGTGCGGCCGCCGCTGGCGTTCTTCTCGCACGGCCCGCAGCATGTGCTCGCCACCCACCTGGTGGTGACGATCTTCCCGTACGTGTTCTTCATTCTCGCCGGCTGTGTCGCGGCCATGCACTACGAGGCGTTCCAGGCGTTCATGATTCGCTGGCGATGGCCGCTGATCGTGGTGGGACTCATCACGATCGCGGGCACGCTCTGGTACTACACGTGGGACGTGGACCGCGGCACCACCATCGTCCGGGCGAGCAACGTCTTCATGCTGCACAACGTGTTCGCCTACATCGCGATCATCGTGATCCTCTACTGCCTCGGCACCATCTGGCAGAACCGGCGGACCAAGGGCTCGATCCCCGACCGCTTCATGCGCACCGCCGCCGACCGTTCCTTCGGCATCTACCTCGCACACGCGCTGGCGCTCTCGGAGCTGCAACAGATCATCGACCGACACCTCAACCATGCGTCGTGGCTGGTGATCCTGTGCGCCTACATCGCGACCTGCCTGCTGACCGTGTTCATCGTCGAGGTGTTGCGGCGCAGCCCGATCAGCCTGATCACGACGGGCCGCAGCACCATCGACTTCCACGAACAGAACGCGATGCGCTCGGCGATCGTCGGCGCAGCGGCCGTCGTTCTCGGCGTCGTGCTGCGGCTGGCATTCGGTGTGGTGGTCGGTGACCTCGTCACCGCGCTCGGTGTGCTGCTGATCATCTCCGCGGCGATCGTCGCGTCGAAGCAGCAGCGCGCGCGGCGGCTGACGCCGGCTACCTGATCACGAACGGATTGCCGGTGGGTGCGCCGGTGTTGATCCACACGCTCTTGGTGTCGAGGTACTCCCCGACCGCACCGATTCCGTTCTCGCGACCGATGCCGGAGTCCTTCACCCCACCGAACGGCACCATGTAGCTGACCGCACGATAGGTGTTGACCCACACCGTGCCCGACTGGATCGCCTCCGACATGCGGAACGCCCGGCCGATGTCGGAGGTCCACACGCCGGCGCCGAGGCCGTAGCGGGAGTCATTGGCGATGGCGATCGCGTCGGCCTCGTCGTCGAACGGGATGACCGCGAGCACCGGACCGAAGACCTCCTCCTGCGCGAGACGCGACGAATTGTCGACGCCGGTGAAGATGGTCGGTTCGACGAACCAGCCGTCACCGCATTCCGGACGGTCGGCGGGGCGTCCGCCGAGTCGGAGTTGCGCGCCCTCGCCGGCCGCGATGTCGATGTAGGACAACACCTTCTCGTACTGATCGCGGGTGGTGACCGGACCGACCTGGGTGTTCGGGTCGGCAGGGTCGCCCATCCGGGCGGTCTGAGCCAACTCGACGACCCGCTGAACGACGTCGTCGTGCACGGATCGCTGGACCAGCAGCCGGGACCCGGCGATGCAGGTCTGTCCGGTGGCGGCGAAGATGCCGGAGATGGCGCCGTTGACCGCGGCGTCGAGGTCGGCGTCGGCGAAGATGATGTTCGGGGATTTACCGCCGAGTTCGAGTCCGACGTGCTTGAACTGGCCTGCGGCCTGCTCGTTGATGCGACGACCGGTGTTGTCGGAGCCGGTGAAACTGATCTTGCGGACCAGCGGATGGTCGACGAGCGGTGATCCGACGTCGGCACCGAAGCCGGTGACGACGTTGACCACGCCGGCCGGCAGCCCCGCCTCTTCCAGCAGCGCGACGAACTCGAGGGTCGAGGCGCTGGTGTGTTCGGACGGTTTGATGACGACGGTGCAGCCTGCGGCCAGGGCGGCGGCGAGCTTCCAGGTCAGCAGCAGCAGCGGCGAGTTCCACGGGGTGATGATGCCGACGACGCCCACCGGTGAGGTGCGGGTGAAGGTGAAGTAGCCCTTCTTGTCGATGGGGATCACGGTGCCCTCGAGCTTGTCCGTCAGACCGCCGTAGTAGTAGAACCACTGCGGGATGTACGCGGTTTGCGCCGACATCTCGGCGAACAGTTTTCCGTTGTCCCGGACCTCGGTGCGGGCCAGCTCCTCGCTGTGGGAGGCGAGATGGGAACCGATGTCGTGCAACAGTTTTCCCCGGGCGCTCGGAGTGAGTTCGGCCCAGTCGCCGGTGGTGAACGCGGTGTGCGCCGCCTGCACCGCCGCGTCGACGTCGTCGGCGGTACCGCGCGGGATCTGCGCCCAGGGTTGTCCGCGGAACGGGTCGTAGGAGTCGAACCAGTCGCCGCCCGCCGGGTCGACGTCCTTGCCGTTGATGCGCAGGTGGTAGCGATGCATCATCTCGCCTTCCTGATCGAGTGTGGTGGTCATCGAACGCGGCGTCATCTAGAACGTATCGAATCCGAGGGCGGCGCGGACCTTGTTCTTCACCGCGACGCCGTCGCGGGGTGGCAGGGCGCGCGGGGGTTCGCCGGTGTCGATGTGTACCTGCACGAAGGTGGTGGCGGCGCGACCGTTCACGATGGCGGCGATGTCCTCGACGTCGGCGAGGTCGTCGACCTCACGGACCTGCTGGATGCCGAATCCGGCGGCCACCCCGGACAGGCGTGCGCCGAGCCCGGAGTGACTGCGCTGCATGCCGGTTTCGCCGAAGTGCTGGTTGTCGAGGACGACGATGGTCAGGTTCGGTGGCGCCTGCACCGCGACCGACCCCAATGTGCCGATACCCATGAGCATTTCGCCGTCGCCGGTGATGACGACGACCGGGTCGTCGGGGCGCGCGAGCGCGAGGCCGAGGGCGACCGGGACGGCGCCGCCCATCGCGCCCCAGAGGTAGAAGGTGCGGTCCCGCTCGCCGGCAGCGTAGACGTCGTAGGACGCGGAGCCGAGGCCGGTGACCACCAGCGCGTCGGGGACGCGGGCCAACAGTGCGCTGACGAACTCGCGGCGGTCGACGGTGCGCCGCAGGGCTTCTTGAGTATTCGCTGCTGGAGTGTTCTCGAGGATGGTGCTCATATCAGTTGCGCTCCCACTTCTTACGTCCGATGAGGCTTTGGCCGAGCAGCACCGCGGTGCGTTCCCCGGCCAGGAACGTGGCGTCAAAGGCGGCTTCGACGACTTCTTTGACGTCCTCGGGTTTGTCGGCGCGCAGCACGGTGATACCCATCAGTTCCAGCGCTGCTTGGGTTTTCGATCCCATCGGGATCTGCCACGGGTTGAACTCGGCGTACTCGCCGCGCATGGTCACGAGGGTGAGGAACGGGAAGCGGCACATCTCGAGCAGCGAGAACATGTTGACGCAGTTGCCTACTCCGCTGCTCTGCATGAGCAGGGCGGCGCGCTGTCCGCCGAGCCAGGCGCCCGCGACCACCCCGACGCCTTCTTCCTCGGTGGTGAGGACGACGTCGGTGATGTCGGGGTCGGCGATGGCGGCGTTGATCGTGAAGGAGTGGCCGGCGTCGGGCACGTAGGCGATCTGTTGAATACCACCGGATTTGAGGACGTCGTAGACGTCGCGCTGCCAGGAAGGGGCCTGCGCGATGGAGCTCGTCATGGGGGACCTTTCGTTGCTCGGAACGCCTTTCATTCTGTATCGTGATGACAACTAACTGTTAATAGCTTATCGGCATGCCAGGCATCACAACAGGGAATGGAGGTGGGCGATGGAGATCCGGCAACTGCGTGCCTTGGTCGCCGTGGCCGACACCGGCAGCGTCACCAAGGCCGCGGCGCACCTACATGTCGTGCAACCGGCGGTCACCAAACAGATCCGCATGCTGGAAACCGAGTTGGGCGTTGATCTGTTCGAACGCAGCCGATCCGGCATGCGGCTCAACGCCTCTGGACGCCAGGTTCTCGAACGTGCCCGCCGCGCACTGGCCGAACTCGATCGCGCCGCCGAAGATGTGCGCTCGGCCGGCGGCGATATCGTCGGCCTGGTCACCGTGGGACTGTTGCCGTCGGCGGCGACGCTGCTCGCTCCCCTGCTCGTCAGTGCGGTGGCCGACGCGCATCCCGGCATCCGGTTACGGTTGTCGGTCGGCTACGCGGGGCATCTGGCGCAGTGGCTGGAAGCAGGGGACGTCGACGTCGCGCTATTGTTCGAGCAACCGATCGCGGCCGCCTTCGAGGTACGTGCGTTGCTGCTGGAGGATCTCTGGGTAGTAGGTCCCGCATCGGCGGAACTGACTGCGGGCGAACCCATCTCGCTGACCGATGCGCTGTCGCATCCGATGATCCTGCCCAATGCGCCGCATGGTCTGCGGTCCATCGTCGACGCGGCCGCCGCCTCCGTCGGGCAAGCGCTGTCGATCCCGGTGGAGACCAACGACTCCGCGGTGCAGCTGCGTCTGGTTGAGGAAGGCTACGGCTGGACGGTGCTGCCGTCCGTCCTCGCGTGCGCGGTCGGCCCGGCGTTGTCCAGTGCGCCCGTCGCGAATCCGTCACTGACCCGCTCGATCGGCACCGCCACAGCTCGGCAACCGGAATCGTCGCGTGCTTCTATCGCCGTGACCCAGCTACTCCGCGAGACGGTTGCCCACGCCGTCACCTCTGGTCGATGGCCGTCGGCCCGCCTCCTGTAGCCGATGAAAAGATAGAGTTCTCATGCCTATTCACGAGTATCACGAGATCGCCCGGACGGCCGACCGCACCCGGCTGGCCGTGCAGGTGCGCGGCACCGGCCCGGCGCTGCTGCTCCTGCCGGGGCAGGCCAACAATCACCATTGGTGGGACTACGTCCGCCCGGACTTCGACCGTGAGTACACCACCATCACCTTCGACTATCGCGGCACCGGCGGCAGCGGCTCCCCCGACGGCACCTACAGCACCCAGCTGTTCGCCGATGATGCTCTGGCCGTGATGGATTCGCTGTCCATCGAGCAGTTCGACGTGTACGGCGCGTCCATGGGCGGGCGCACCGCGCAGTGGGTGGCGATCCGGGCGCCGCAGCGGGTGCGGCGATTGGTGCTCGGCTGCACGACACCGGGCGGATCGCATGCGGTGGAGCGGAGTTCGGAGATCCGCAAGGCACTGGCCGGTCCGCAGTCGACCCGCACGATCATCGACCTCATGTACACGCCGGAATGGCAGTCGACGCATCCGGGGCCGTATCAGGTGCTCGGCGATCCGAAGATCTCCGACCGGGCCCGACGGCAGCATCTGATCGCGAGCAACTCCCACGACGCCTGGGCGGAACTGCCGACCATCTCCGCGCCGACGCTGATCCTGCACGGCTCCGACGACCAGTTCGCCCCGGCCGTCAACGCCGAGATCATCGCCGACGCCGTCCCGGACAGCCGCACCCACATCTTCGGCGGTGCCCGACATGCGTACTTCGACGAATGCCGGGAGGCAGCAAGCCCGCTCGTCCTCGAATTCCTCAAGAGCTGAACACGCGTACGTTGGCAGGTATGCGACCGACAACCCTGATCGCCACCGGCCTGGCCACCGCGGCCGCCTCCGTTGCGGGCACCGTCACCACCCGATCCTCTCTCGAAACCTGGTATCCGCGACTCCGCAAGCCGGGATTCACCCCACCGACCCCGGTGATCCCGATCGTGTGGACGACGTTGTACGCCGACATCGCCGTCACCTCCGCGGTCGCCATCGATGACCTGCGTGAGCAGGGACGCGACGACGAGGCGGCCGCCTACGCCGCCGCACTCGCCGCGAATCTCGTGCTGAATGCCGGGTGGAGCTGGTTGTTCTTCGGGGCGCATCGACTCGGTGCCGCCGCGGTCACCGCGGGCGCTCTCGCGGTCAGCAGTGCCGACCTGACCCGTCGTACCGCGCAGGCGAACGCTCCGGCCGGTGCCGCCCTCGCGCCCTATCCGCTGTGGTGCGCATTCGCGACCGCGCTGTCGACCGAGTTCTGGCGCCTCAACCGCGGGTCACGCCTGGTGCGGTAGCTTCTCCAGAACAAGCTGCGCCACACCGGTTTTGCCGAGTTCGGTGGGATGATATGGCACCGGCAACTCGAATCCGAGCAGCCACGGCGAGACCGAGCAGGCAGTGTGTGCCGCACCGGCTTTCGACGCCGTCACCAGGATCGAACCGGTCGCGTGCGCGGCGCGTGCGGTGGCCGCCGCGAGTCCGTTGAAGATGCGGACGGTTTCAGCGGCCTGCTCCGGGTTGAGTGGAACCAGCGGGCAGGTCGCTCCGTCCGCGCCGAGGACCGGCGGGTAGTCGACGAAGACGACCTTCGCGTGCGGAGCGCGGGCGTGCACGGCGTGCGCCACCTCGATCATCGACCGCTCCACCGCGACGTAGCGGTCCGGACCAGGTTCCGGCCGAGGTGTACGGCCGGCGTGGCAGCCACGAATACCGATGGCGCGCACCGCCTCCGGAATGACATTGGTACAACTCTCGGCGATCAACCGGCCGATGTAGTCGATGTCGTTGCCGCCGGTGGTGACGGTGACCAGTCGGGTGTCCGGGGTGACGGCGTCGATCTGCGGGCGGTCGGCGAAGGGGCGTTGCGCGACCCGCAGGATGTTGGCGGTGGTGGAACTCGAGCACGACACATCGGTCAACGCGTAACCGCGGGCGGCGGCCACCTGATGTGGGTAATTGTCCGAGGTGCGCAGACAGCGGAGATTGTCCACATCTTCGGTGTCCGGGCCGGCCGCGTACGAACTGCCCAGCGCCACATACTTGATCGAGGGTTTGGCGGCGGCGGCCTTGACCGGCGGGGTGACGACCTCGGTCACCGCCACACCCGGACCGACGATCGCGGCAACCGCCACCAGAGACGCCACCAGAGTGGCGGCACGGGTCCACAAGGCGCGAGTCACCCAGCAAGTCTCACATACTCAGTGGCACATCGTCGTAGCGGACGGTGTCGTGTGGCCCACCCCCGGTGTGCGGGGTGCGATCAGAAGATCTCCGGCAGATCAGCCGACACGGTGTCGGTGAAGACCGGCTGCCGCTTCTCCAGGAACGCGGTGACGCCCTCGGCGACGTCGGGCATGGTGCCGCGGTGGTAGATGGCCTTGGAATCCGCTTCGTGTGCGACGCGCGGACTGGGCGCCCCGGCCATCTGCCACAACAGTTGTCGGGTCAGCGCCACCGATACCGGCGCGCCCTCCGTCATCTCGCGGGCGACCGCGATGGCGGTGTCGACGACAGCAGCCTTGGGCACCACCTGCTGGACGAGTCCGGCCTCGAGCGCCTCGGTGGCGCTGACCATCTTGGCGCCCAATGTCCACCGCAGGGCGGTCGGCAGTCCGACCAGACGCGGCAGGAACCACGTCGAGCAGGCCTCGGGCACCAGGCCGCGTTTGGTGAACACGAACCCGAACTTGGCGTCGTCGGAGGCGATGCGGGCGTCGGCGGGCAGCGTCATGGTGACGCCGACGCCGGCCGACGGGCCGTTGACGGCGATGACGACCGGTTTGAGCGACTCGAAGATGCGCAACGCGAGCTGACCGCCCGAATCCGGCGGCACCTGGCCGGGTTCGGATTCCTCGAGCACGAAGGTGTCGGCGCCGCTGCCGAGATCCGCGCCCGCGCAGTACGCGCGCCCGGTGCCGGTGATCACCACTGCTCGTACCGTGTCGTCGGCGTCGGTGGCGTCGAGTGCCGCCTTGAGCGCCTCGCCCATCTCGAAGGTGAAGGCGTTGAGCCGGTCGGGGCGGTTGAGCCGCAGGATGGCGATCTCGTCGTCGCGGTCGATGACGATGGTCGCGTCGGTGGTGGTCTCGTCGAGCGATGGCATGGGTTGAACCTACCCGATGACCGAGCGAACGCTCGCGAAAGGTGGGATGTGTACGGGTTTCGACCAGCGTCGGGCTCACTTCGTTCGCTCGTCGCGCTCAACCGGCGGAGGTGAGCACAGCAACGGCGGCACCACCCGAGGGTGGCGCCGCCGTTGTCGGTAGAGCTATCCGGGATCAGCCGGCGTCGGCCTCTCCGGCCTTGCTGAGCACGACCGGGCTGTCCGGCAGCGCACGCGGCTTTTCTTCGCCCTTGAAGGTGAACTTGGCGTCCTCGCCGTCGCCTTCGCCGTCCCAGCCCTCGACGTCGACCAGCACGATCTGACCTGCGGTGATCTCGTTGAAGAGGATCTTCTCCGAGAGCTGGTCCTCGATCTCGCGCTGGATGGTGCGACGCAGCGGGCGGGCACCGAGAACGGGATCGAAGCCACGGCGGGCGAGCAGTTTCTTCGCCCGGTCGGTCAGCTCGAGAGCCATGTCCTTGTTCCGCAGCTGGGTTTCGACGCGGTTGATCATGAGATCGACCATCTCGATGATCTCCTGCTGCGTCAGCTGGTGGAACACGATGACGTCGTCGATACGGTTGAGGAACTCGGGACGGAAGTGCTTCTTGAGCTCGTCGTTGACCTTGAGCTTCATCCGCTCGTAGTTCGACTTCGAGTCGTCGCCCTTGGTGAAGCCGAGGCCGACCGCCTTGGAGATGTCAGACGTACCGAGGTTCGAGGTGAAGATCAGCACGGTGTTCTTGAAGTCGACCGTGCGTCCCTGGCCGTCGGTGAGACGCCCGTCCTCGAGGACCTGCAGCAGCGTGTTGTAGATCTCCGAGTGCGCCTTCTCGATCTCGTCGAACAGGACGACGGAGAACGGCTTGCGGCGCACCTTCTCGGTGAGCTGGCCGCCCTCTTCGTAGCCGACGTAACCGGGAGGGGCACCGAACAGCCGCGACGCGGTGAAGCGGTCGTGGAACTCTCCCATGTCGATCTGGATGAGCGCGTCGTCCTCGCCGAACAGGAAGTTGGCGAGGGCCTTGGAGAGCTCGGTCTTACCGACACCGGACGGACCGGCGAAGATGAACGAGCCCGACGGACGCTTCGGATCCTTCAGGCCGGCGCGGGTACGACGGATCGCCTTGGAGACGGCCTTGACCGCATCCTCCTGGCCGATGATCCGCTTGTGCAGCTCGTCCTCCATGCGGAGCAGACGGGTGGTCTCCTCCTCGGTGAGCTTGAAGACGGGGATACCGGTCCAGTTGCCCAGCACCTCGGCGATCTGCTCGTCGTCGACCTCGGCCACGACGTCCATATCGCCACTGCGCCACTGCTTTTCGCGCTCAGCACGCTCGGCGACGAGGGTCTTCTCCTTGTCGCGGAGGCTGGCGGCCTTCTCGAAGTCCTGCGCGTCGATCGCGCTTTCCTTCTCCTTGCGGGCGTCGGCGATGCGCTCGTCGAACTCCCGCAGGTCTGGCGGCGCGGTCATCCGGCGGATGCGCATGCGCGCGCCCGCCTCGTCGATGAGGTCGATCGCCTTGTCCGGCAGGAACCGGTCGTTGATGTAGCGGTCGGCCAGCGTCGCGGCGGCGACGAGGGCACCGTCGGTGATGGACACCCGGTGGTGGCTCTCGTAGCGGTCGCGCAGGCCCTTGAGGATCTCGATGGTGTGCTCCACCGACGGCTCCCCGACCTGCACCGGCTGGAAGCGGCGCTCGAGGGCGGCGTCCTTCTCGATGTACTTGCGGTACTCGTCGAGGGTGGTGGCACCGATGGTCTGCAGCTCACCGCGGGCCAGCTTCGGCTTGAGGATGCTGGCGGCGTCGATCGCGCCCTCGGCGGCACCCGCGCCGACGAGGGTGTGCAGCTCGTCGATGAACAGGATGATGTCACCGCGGGTGTTGATCTCCTTGAGCACCTTCTTGAGGCGTTCCTCGAAGTCACCGCGGTAGCGGCTGCCGGCGACCAGCGAACCGAGGTCGAGGGTGTAGAGCTGCTTGTCCTTGAGCGTCTCGGGCACCTGACCGTTGACGATGGCCTGCGCGAGGCCCTCGACGACGGCGGTCTTGCCGACGCCGGGCTCGCCGATCAGAACCGGGTTGTTCTTGGTGCGACGGCTCAGCACCTGCATGACCCGCTCGATTTCCTTTTCCCGGCCGATGACCGGGTCGAGTTTGCCCTCGCCGGCCGCAGCGGTCAGGTTTCTGCCGAACTGGTCGAGCACCAGCGAGGTCGACGGGGTACCGGCCTCGGTGCTGCGTCCGCCGGTGCCGGCTTCCTGCGGCTCCTTGCCCTGGTAGCCGCTCAGCAGCTGGATGACCTGCTGACGGACCCGGTTGAGGTCGGCGCCGAGCTTGACCAGCACCTGCGCCGCGACACCCTCACCCTCGCGGATGAGGCCGAGCAGGATGTGCTCGGTGCCGATGTAGTTGTGGCCGAGCTGCAGCGCCTCACGCAGCGACAGCTCGAGGACCTTCTTGGCGCGCGGGGTGAACGGGATGTGTCCCGACGGGGCCTGCTGGCCTTGGCCGATGATCTCCTCGACCTGGCTGCGGACACCCTCGAGCGAGATTCCCAGTGACTCGAGCGCCTTGGCGGCGACACCCTCACCCTCGTGGATCAGACCCAGGAGGATGTGCTCGGTGCCGATGTAGTTGTGATTGAGCATCCGCGCTTCTTCTTGCGCCAGGACGACAACCCGGCGTGCGCGGTCGGTGAACCGTTCGAACATTGTTCTCCCTCACATTGCTAGCGCCCCGGCCGTCGAGACAGCTGCAGCGGTGTCGGATGTGACGACCAGCCTTGCTTCCACTGTAGTGGTCGCCGTCTGTGCACCTGCAGTTAATAGTCGCCCGAATCGAATTCTCCGGCGACGACGGTGGGGGTCTGCGGGGTACAACCGCGCACGTCGGCGCGGTGTTCCGGCATTGCTACGCCGAGAGCGAACGAGGGCCCGACGGCCGATTGGGTGACATTATCGCCGTAGATCCGAGCCAAATAGTGGCTCGGATCTACGGCGATAGCGTTTGTCCGGGGTGGGCGGTCCGCGACGGGGCGCGGGTCTGGGCCGCGCGCCGGTAGCTGACCTGCGGGATGCCGTCCTCGACGATGACCTCGGCGCGCACCTGGTAGACGCGCTCGACGAGTTCTCGGGTGATCACGTCCGCCGGTGTGCCCGCCGCGATGATCGAGCCGCGGGCGAGCACGACGACCCGATCGCAGAAGATCGCGGCCAGGTTCAGGTCGTGCAGCGCGACGTAGCTGGTCATCGGGAGCTCGGTTACCAGGGTGAGCAGGTCGAGTTGGTGCGCGATGTCGAGATGGTTGGTCGGTTCGTCGAGGAGGAGCTCATCGGGTTCCTGGGCGAGTGCCCGGGCGATCTGGACGCGCTGACGCTCACCGCCGGAGAGCGTGTGCCACCGGCGGTGCCGGTGTTCGAGCATGCCGGTGTGGCGCAGTGCGCCGTCGATCGCGGTGTTGTCGGCGGCGTCGTCACCCCCAAAGGTGCCGCGATGCGGGATGCGGCCGAGTCGCACGACGTCGATGACGGTGATGTCGACTTCGGTCTCCGCGTGTTGTTCGACGGTGGCGACGCGACGGGCGATCTGCCGGCGCCGCAGCGAGCGGACGTCGGTGTCGTCGAGCAATACCTGCCCGGTGTCGGGCCGGTGGACGCCGGCCAGCACGCCGAGCAGTGACGATTTTCCCGAGCCGTTGGGGCCGAGCAGTCCGATGGTTTCACCCGGCATGGGCTCGATGGTCACGCCGTCGAGGACGAGGCGTCCGCCGCGACTCCAGCCGAGGTGTTTGGCGTGCAGCGGCATCAGCGGACCTCCCGGCGGTTGGTCGCGGTCACGTCGTACCTCGCATCCGGAAGAGGATGACGGCGAAGGCCGGCACGCCGATCAGCGCGGTGACGACGCCCACCGGAATCTCCTGCGGGGCGAACAGGGTGCGGGCGATCGCGTCCACCCAGACCAGGAAGATGGCGCCGATCAGCGCGGTGGCGGGCAGCAGCCGTCCATGGCGTGGGCCGACGAGGAACCGGGCGGCGTGCGGCAATACGAGGCCGACGAAACCGATGGCGCCCGCAGCACTGACCAGCGACGCGGTGATCAGCGCGGTCACCGTCAGCAGCAGGAAACGGGTGCGGCGCACGGACACCCCCAACGACGATGCCGCCGCGTTGCCGAAGGTGAAGGCGTCGAGCGACGACGACACCGTCAGGCAGACGACGATGCCGAGCAGGGTGACTGCACCACAGAGCATGACGTCGGTCCAGTCGGCGCCGCTGAGGGATCCCAACAACCAGAACAGCACCCCGCGGGTCTGCTCGGCGTCGGCCGATGACATGACGATGAACGAGGTCAGCGCGGAAAACATTTGCGTGGCGGCAACTCCGGCGAGGATGACCTTGGCGGTGCCGCCGCCGGCCCCGGCGGCCAGGGCGAGCACGGAAACGAAGGCGATGACCGCCCCGAGGAACGCACCGGTGGACAATGACAGCAGCCCGCCGCCGAAGCCGAGGACCGCGACGAGCACGGCACCGGTCGACGCGCCGGAGGAGATGCCGAGGACGAATGGGTCCGCGAGCGGATTGCGCAGCAGGGATTGCATGATCGCGCCGCACAACGCGAGACCCGCGCCGCACACTGCGGCGAGCAGGGTGCGTGGCAGTCGCAGTTCCCAGACGATGCCGTCGCGCAGCGGGGTGAGGCCCGACGATCCGATCCCCCAGTGGTCGAGGATCGATGCGTACACGTCGCGCACCGACAGATCGGCCGGCCCGATCGTGACCGTCACCGCGATCGACACCACCAGCAGCACCGCACCGCCGACGAGCAGTCCGGCGAACACCGGCCTCGATTCGGTTCGTGGCACCCGCGCTCCGGTGGCGGCGGGTGCCGTTGTCGTGGGCGCGTTCACGATGCGGGCGTCGCGAGATTCCACTGTTGCAGTGCCGCAGCAACTTTCTCCACCCCGTCGATGGTGCGGATGGTCGGGTTCATGTCGGCGCCGTTCACGGTGATGTAGCGCTTGTCGCGCACCGCTTGCATCCGTGCGGTCACCGGGTTGGACTCGAGGAACGCGATCTTGCTCTCCAGCGCATCACCGTCGATGCTGCGTCGGCTCAGATCCGCCAGGACCAGAGCGGTGGGGTTGCGGTCGGCGACCGTCTCCCACGAGACCTGCGGCCACTCGTCGGTGGTATCGGCGAAAACATTGGTAGCGCCAACGGATTTCGTGATCACGCCGGAGGAACCACAGCACCCCGCCAGGTACGGGGTGTTGGTGTCGGCGAACCAGAAGGCCAGCGACGCATCCTTCGCCTGCACCGACTCCGACGCCGCCCGGTAGCGTTCCTGCAGTTCGGCGATGAACTCGTCGCCGCGGTCGGTGACGCCGAAGATCGCGGCGAGTTCCCGGATCTCCTGATAAACGCTGTCGAGGGTGAACGGGGTGGTGCGCGCTCCGTCGGCGTTCGACGCCGACGACACCTCACCGGCACATCCGTTGTCGGTGGGCGAGAGATATGTTGGCACGCCGAGCTTTTCGTACTGATCGCGGCCGGCGGCGGCGCCGTCGCCGATCGACGAGCCAAAGGACGCGGTCACGAAGTCGGGTTCGGCGTTCAGCACGGTCTCGAGCGACGGCTTGTTGTCGGCCAGTCGCGGTACCGTTTCGTTGGCGGCGGCAAGGTTCGCGCGGACCGGGTCGGTCCAGGTCGCGGTGCCGACCATCCGGTCGGCCAGGCCGAGGGAGAGCAGGATCTCGGTGGAGGCCTGGTTGAGGGAGACCACGCGCTCGGGTGGTGCGGCCACGGTGACGGTGCGGCCGCAGTTCTCGATGGTCATCGGGTAGCCGCCGGCTGAAGTACCCGTATCGGCGTTCTCGGATTCGGCGCTGCCGCAACCGGCGACCACGAGGGTCGCGGCGGCGAGGATGGAGGCGCAGCGGATCGCTGACATGCGCATATGACGTTCTTTCGGGTCATGGCCCGCTCGCGGGGCCAGGGGTGGACCTGACCCGATCGGGCAAGCGATCGGACTCGTGCCCCACCTGATGGCAGGTCACTTACCGTTGCGCGTCAGTTCCGGATTCACACCGGATTCCCTCGACCGATCGGTGCCGCAGTGCGGCCGTCGGCATCGTATCCCGCGTCCGGAATGTCTGATTGGGTGCCCCGGGTGGGTGATGTTGCGGTCATTAGAGTGGTCGTCAGTTTCAGAAGTTCACAATGACCGTCGACCCGAGGACACGATCATGGCTTCGTCCGATTCGCTCTCCACCACTGTCGCGCTGCGTTCCGGAACCGTCGAATACACGGTGCGTGGGCCGCAGGAGTCGTCGCAGCCGCCAGTCGTCTTCATCCATGGCGTCGGCGTCGACAACCGCATGTGGGCCGACGTCGCGGATCTCCTCGCCGACGCCGGATACCGCAGCTATGCGCCCACGCTGCCGCTCGGCGCGCATCGCATCCCGTGGGGCGGCGCAGGCGACCGATCGCCGGGCGGTGTGGCGCGGGCGATCCGCGAGTTCGTGGCCGAACTGGGCCTCGAACAGGTCACGCTGGTGGGCTGCGACACCGGCGGTGCGCTCTGCCAGTTCGCCCTCGACCAGGACCCGACGTTCGCCTCCCGGGTCGTGTTCACCAACTGCGACTGCTTCGATCAGTTTCCGCCGCAACCCTTTCCGGTCGTCTTCACGTTGCTGAAGTATCCGTGGCTGACGCACGCACTCATGGCCGGACCGATGCGTATCCGCGCCCTCCGGCATTCACCGCTGGGGGTCGGTCTGCTGGTCAGCGACCCGGACCCAGAGCTGACCGAGTCGATCTTCGAGCCGTTGCGCAGCGATCCCGCCGTCCGCGACGACCTCGCGGCGTTCTTGCGTGCCGTCGATCCCGCCGAGCTGGCGGCCATCACGCCGCGATTGTCGACGGTGCCCGCACCGATCTCGGTGGTGTGGGGCATGTCCGATCGGGCGTTCCGGCCGAAGCTGGGTCGACGGCTGGCGGCGGTCTTCGAGCAGGCCACATTCACCGAAGTACCGGATTCGCGGACCTTTGTCGCCATGGATCAACCGCGCGCGCTGGCCGACGCGATCGTCGACATCAGCCGACGTCCGGTGCAGGTCGGCTGACCGCCGAAAAGAATCTCGCGAAGGGGCGTCGGAAAACCGGGTTGCCGAACGACGATGTAGGTGTGAGTGGCGACCAGTCCTCTCCGCCCGGTGGCGGACCAGCGGCCTTGCTGGCGGTGTACGACGATGCACTGCCCGCGGTGTACGGCTATGTGCTGCGCAGATGTGCCGATCGTCGGGTCGCCGAGGATGTGACGTCGGAGACGTTCCTGGCCGCGATGGACACCGTGCGTCGCGACGAGGAAGCGCGGCCGACGACGCCGTGGCTGATCGGGGTGGCACGACACAAGTTGGCCGACCATTGGCGTTCGATGCAACGGACTCCCGAGCCGGTCGAGGACGTACCGGAGTCGGTCGACGACGACTGGGACAAGCACCTGGATCGCATGGTGGCCCATTACACGCTGGCCCAGCTGTCGCCGACGCATCGCGCGGTGTTGACGTTGCGCTACGTCGACGACCTTCCGGTCGGCGACTGCGCGGCGATCCTGGACCGCACCGTCGGCGCCACCGAGGCGCTACTCACCCGGGCCAAGCGGGCCTTTCGTGCCGCCTACCCGGAAACCGAAAGCCAGCCCGCCGGGAAGGGAGGTCACGCATGAGCGAGCACAACGCAACCGAGTTCGGGAGCGGCACAACGCCGCCCGATCCGTTCACTGCCCTGCGGGCCGTCGACATGCCCGGCTGGTCCGATCCGGTCGCCCCGGAACCCGAGTTCGCCCGCGCGCTGCGTGATCGACTCGAGCGCGGCGCGACCCTACCTCAAGGAGTTGTCATGAGCGACACCACAATTGCCAGCGCACCCGAGACCGACACACCCACGGTGGAACGTCCCGGAGCGCTCCCCTATCTCGCGATCGCCGGAGCGCGCGAGGCCATCGACTGGTACGTCGAACATCTCGATGCCACCTTGCGTGGCGAACCGATCCTCATGGACGACGGGCGCATCGGTCACGCCGAACTCGAGATGGGCAGCGGAGTCATCTATCTCGCCGACGAGTTCCCCGACCTCGGCCTGACAGCGCCGGCGCCGGGACGCGTGTCGGTGAGCCTGATGCTGCCGGTCGACGACACCGATCGCGCGGTCGCGGCCGCCGAACGGGGCGGAGCCGCGGTGACGCGCGAACCCTTTGAGGGCTACGGGAATCGCACCGGCACCATCGTCGATCCGTTCGGCCATCGGTGGATGCTGACCGGGCCATCGAAGACCGGCGCGAGCGTCGCGAATCTCATCCAGCGTGGCGACGTCGCCTATATGTCGCTGCAGACACCGAGCATCGAACGCGCAGCACGCTTTTACGGCGCGGTCCTCGGCTGGGAGGTCGACCGGGAGACCCGGCAGGTCACCAATCTCGGTCACCGCATGGGTCTCTCGGAGATCCCCGGCTACGGCGAATCCGGCACCATCTACTGCGTGTACGCCGTCGACGATTTCGTGACCGCCCGCGACGCGGTGATCGCCGCGGGAGGCGAAGCGGGAGAAGTGAGTTCGGTGGCGCGCGATGCCGTGCAGGTGCTGGACTGTGTCGATGATCAGGGAGTGAAGTTCTCGGTGCATGTCCCCGAGCCCGGGACGCCCCGACCGGATCAGCATGCCCGGGGAGTCGGCGAGATGTCGTATCTGACCGTGCACACCGCGGACAGCGCCCGCTTCCGTGCGTTCTACGGGACGGCACTGGGCTGGACATTCCGCGCCGGCCGTATCGACGACGGGTGGGAGGTCGACGATGTGCGACCGCAGGTCGGTGTCGCCGGGGGCGCGGAAACGCCGGTGGCCGTGCCGATGTGGAATGTCGCGGACATGGACGGCGCCGTCGAGCGGGTTCGGGCGGCGGGGGGTCGGGTCATCACCGAGCCGGATTCGCAGGCCTACGGGATCATGGCGCTGTGCGCAGATGATCAGGGTGCGGAGTTCTACCTGGGGCAGTTGTTCTGAGCTACTTGGCGGGGTGCGTGTCGTCGTAGGCGGCGCGCGCCTGCGCGACGTCGGGCACGCTGGCCTCGACGAGCTCGATGACCTCCGTCAGACGCCGGGCCACCGTGGCCCCGAGATCGGTGAGAGAGTACTCCACTCTAGGCGGAATTGCCTGTAACACAGTTCGATTGACGAAACCATCCCGCTCCAGCTGCTGCAGCGTGACCGACAGCATCCGTTCGCTGACGCCATCAACCCTGCGCCGCAGGGCGTTGAATCGCTTATCCCCCTCCCCCAGCGCGACCAGCGCGAGCAGACCCCAGCGACTGGTGACGTTCTGTAGCACGTCCCGAGACTGGCAATCGCGGGCGAAGACGTCGGCCTCGAGTCCGGGGTCAGCGGTCTCACCGGGGGGCGTCGGGGCGGAACGTGCAGCAGGCATGCAGCCATTCTAGGCGAACGTCGACGATGGTACTTACCGAGAGAGTTGCACTGTACTAAAAGTAAGTGCATGCTGTCGGGGAACCGTTTCGCTGACACGAAGGAGCAGACATGATCACCTATGCGGTAACCGGCGCCACCGGCGGACTCGGGGGCAGCGCAGTGCACGCGCTGATCAAGCGGGGTGTCGCGGCCGGCGACATCGTCGCCGTTGTCCGGGACCAGGAGAAGGCGCGGGATCTCAGCGCTGCCGGCGTATCGGTCCGGGTGGCCGATTACGGCGATCGCACCGCACTTGCCGAGGCCTTCGCCGGTGTCGATCGGCTCCTGCTGGTGTCGAGCCCGACGGTCGGCCAGCGAGTTCCGCAGCACACCAACGTGATCGAGGCCGCCGCAACGGCCGGAGTCGGCCTCATCGCGTACACCAGTCTGCTGCGCGCCGACTCGTCGCCGCTGGCGCTGGCCACCGAACACGTCGCCACCGAGAAGTTGCTCGCCGACAGCGGCATTCCGTTTCTGTTGCTGCGCAACGGGTGGTACACCGAGAACTACCTGGCGTCGGCGCCCGCCGCGATCGCGAGTGGCGTGCTCTACGGCGCTGCGAAGGACGGCAAGATCGCGCCTGCCGCGCGTGCCGACTACGCCGAAGCTGCTGCCGCCGCACTGATCTCGGGCCAGACGAGTGGCGTCTTCGAGCTCGCGGGTGCCGAGCATCTGACCTATGCCGAACTCGCGGGCGTGATCGCCGAGATCAGCAGGAAACCCGTTCGCTACCAGGATCTTCCGGAGGCCGACTACGCTTCGGCACTCGCCCAGACCGGCATCCCCGGGCCGATGGCCGAGATCCTCGCCGATTCCGATGCGGGCGTCGCCGTCGGCGCGCTCGACGCAGACACGACCGATCTCGCCGACCTCCTCGGACGGCCGGCGACGCCGGTCGCCGAGGTCGTGCGCGCCGGACTGGCCGCCAACTGATCCCCGGCTCATCGCAGCAGTTGCAGTAGGCCGGCGATCATCGTGACGAACGCCGCCACCGCGGCGACGGCCCGAATGATGTTCCAACGCACCCACGGTTCGACGAAGTCCGTCCACACCGTGGGTGCGTTGGACGGCGTCACCGCGCCGGCAGCGTCGAGCCGGTCGTTGAGCGGGACGTTGATGAGCCCGGTGATCAGCACGGCGACCAGGTAGAGAACCAGTCCGGCCAGCAGCCACCAGCGGACCGGCTCGCGCCACCAGAGCAGGACGGCCAGGATGCTGAAGACGATGCTGCAGAACAGGATGAGGCCGAAGAGTGGGTTCTGGATCGCGACGTTGATGCGCTGCATCGCCGGTACCGCGACCTGGGCACCGGCCCGATTCAGGCCCGGCATCACCGAATAGGCGAACGCCGAGAGCAGGCCGGCGATGAGTCCGACCGTGGTCAGGGCGACCAGCAACACGGTGTCACGTACGGCGGTCATCGGGTGGCTCCGACGCCGAAGACGGACGCCGCGAAGTCGGCGAAATCGATGGGCGGACGGCCCAAAACGCGCTCGACATCGTCGGTGACGTGCGCGTTGCGGCCGTCGAACAGGGTGCCGAACAGGTTGCTCACCATGTCGACCTCCTCGTTGGGCGTGCCGAACGCACCGAGATACTCGCGGTATTCCTGCGAGCCCACCGAAGTGAGTGTCACCGCCGTGCCGCGGGCCGCAGCGAGTTCGCGAACGACGTCGGCGAAGGTCAGCAGTCGGGGTCCGGTGAGTTCATAGGTCCGGCCGGCGTGCGGGTTTCGGCCATCCGCAGCCGTCTCGCACAACGCTGCGGCGGCGACGGCCGCGATGTCGTGCACGTCGAGGAAGGGCTCGCCGACCTCCCCCACCGGCAAGGTGAGCACCCCGGCCGCGATCTCGTCGGCGAAGCCGCCCTCGGAGAAGTTCTGGTTGAACCAGGCGCAGTCGAGCACCGTCGAATCCGCTTGTGCCGTATGCAGAATTCGGCCGGCTTCGACGGCTTCGGGTTCGCCGCGGCCGGCGAGCAGGACCAGCCGTTCGACGCCGGCCCGATCGGCGTGGGTCACCAGTTCGGTGATGTCGTCGAGGGCACCCGGCACGATGAGGTCGGGTTGGTAGGTGATGTAGGCCGCGGCGGTGCCGTCGAGGGCGGGAGCCCAGGTGGATCGGTCGGTCCAGTCGAAAGGTGTTGCGCTCGTGCGACTTGCGCGGCGGACTGGAACGTCGGCCGGCGCGAGGAGGTCGGCGACGCGGCGGCCCGTCTTGCCGGTCGCGCCGATGATGAGGACGGGGCGGGGATCTCTGTGTGTGGTCATGCAGTTCAGTTCACACGACTCTCAAGAGACGATCCATGAGTAGATCACTTGATTTCATACGCAATCGTCTCGATCGGGGGTAGGCTCGGCGTATGGACGCTCTCGGCAGCCTGCTCGACGGTCCCCGTGCCCGCACCCCGCTGTTGTTGCGCATGGTCATGCGCTCCCCGTGGTCGGTGCGGATCGAGGACACCGCGCCGATCACGGTGGTGACGGTGACCCGAGGCATCTCGACCCTGACCTACGACGACGGCACCTGCCACACACTGCGGCCGGGTGATGTGGCGATCATTCGCGGCACCCATCCCTACACCGTCGCCGACGATCCGGCGCACGACTGGGTGGCGCGTATCGATGCCGACGGCGGCTGTTTCGATCCGACCGGTACGCACAGTGTCGCCGAGGACATGTGCTTCGGGGTGCGTTCCTGGGGAAACTGTCCCGACGACAGCACCGCCGACGCAATCCTCCTCGTCGGCACCTACTCCAGCGGTGAGGTCAGTGCCCGACTGCTCGATGCGCTCGACCGCATCGTCGTGGTACCCATGCGCGACGACCCGTTGGTCGGGGTGATGGAGACCGAGATCGTCCGCGACGCACCCGGGCAGGAGGCGGTGCTGAACCGCCTGCTGGATCTGCTGCTGATCACCGGGCTGCGCCGATCGATGGAGTCTGGGGCGGTACGCGCCGCTGACTGGTACCGGGCCCATTCGGACCCGGTTGTCGGCCAAGCACTTCGGCTGCTCCACAACGACACGGCACGCGCCTGGACCGTCGCCTCGCTGGCCACCGCCACCGGGGTGTCGCGGGCGGTGCTGGCGCGCCGGTTCACCGAGCTGGTCGGCGAGCCGCCCATGACCTACCTCACCGCCTGGCGGATGTCGGTGGCCGCCGACCTGCTGTCGGATCGGACTCACTCACTCGGCGCCATCGCCCATCAGGTCGGATACGCGACCCCGTTCGCGTTCAGTGCCGCGTTCAAACGCCAACGCGGGGTCAGCCCGGCCGCCTATCGGGCGGCCGCGTCCGGCGACGCCCTCGAATCGACCAAGCGGCGCGCATGATTCACTGAGTGCCATGTCCGCTCGTACCTCGCCGGCCGGCCACCTGCGGCGACTGCCCTTCGGCATCGGCACCGTGACCATCATCCTGATCGCCGTCATGGTCGGATCGGTGGGCGCGGTGTTGGCGTTCGGCGGCTCCGATGAACCGGCCACCTTCGACAACGGCCGGCTGCGGCCGTACCCCGGCGAGCCGGCCGTCGCCTGGTCGGTGTCGAGTGACAACCTGCCCGGTTACCGCTCGGATGCGGGCATCGATGTCGTCGACTCGTGGCAGGACCGATGGCTGCTCTCCTATCCGTCCGGCCTCGGCCGCGCTTTCCTGCTGGTCAAACGCACATCCGGCGAGCACCTCTGGTCGCAGCCGGTGGTCGTCGGTCTCGGCGGGTGTGCGATCACCGACGACGGCCGGGTGGGCTGTGCGATCAAGCTGGGTGGGGTGCCCGACGGCTTCTATCTCATCGACGACGACGGCACCCCCACCGACGCGAGCAGCCTGGACGACACCGCGCAGGTCGTCGGTGTGGGCCGCGACTTCCTGCGGATCGATCAGGCCGGGTATCGGGTGGCGATGCACGACGCCGGCGGGCGGGAGATCTGGTCGCGCACCTTCGCGGCGGCGGCCAAGGCGTCCTGGCGGCATGAGGGCGTGCTCACGATCCAGACCGTGGACGGCGCCCGATTCATCGTCAACCCCACCACCGGGCGGGATCGGCTGGCCTGTACACAGTGCACCATCACCGTGTTCGCTACCGGAATCACGGTGCAGTACAACGAGTCCGGCCGGGAGCGGGTCGCCACGCACGCGATCGAGAATGGCGCCGTCGACGAACGTCCGACGTCGCAGTCGCCGAGCCTGCGGGTGCTGGCCGGGCCGTCGACTCTCCCGGTGCTGACCGGCACGGGTGTCGGGCAGATCGATGCGACCCAGGGGCGCTACGAGATCCGTGATCCCGCGCAGTCCGGCGCACTGTGGCAGATCACCGATTCCGAGCTCTCCAAGGCGAACACCCGACCGTGCGGCGAACAGGTGGCCCTGGCGCTCAAGGACCGATCACGCGTCTTCTATCGCCTCGCCGACGGCAAGCGTCTCGGTACTCTGGGCCCGCCGGCACTCGACAATCCGGACGCCAACATCGACCAATTGTCGTGCGTGGGATCGTCGGAGTCGACGCTGGTCTTCGCCAACAACAACCAGATCACCGCCTACGACACGACCCACGGAGACATCGCGTGGAGTCGCTCGGTGATCGGCCCCACCACGGTGACCGACGGTTTCATCGTCGTCCACGAGGGCACATCGATGACCGTTCTCGCGCCGAATTGACCCCGGCCGCGGTCTGAGTCAGTCGGCGGAGAGGAACGCCTGCAGCGCAGCCGAATACATGCCCACGTCGGCGGCGCCCATCATCTCCCGTGCACTGTGCATCGCCAGTTGCGGAGCACCGACATCGATCGTCGTCAGTCCGGTGCGGGCGGCGGTGATCGGTCCGATCGTCGACCCGCAGGGCAGGTCCGCGCGATGGGTGTAGCGCTGCATCGGGACGCCGGCGGTGTCGCAGGCGACGGCGAAGATGGCTTCGCCCACCGCATCTGAGGCGTAGCGCAGGTTCTGGTTGACCTTGAGCACCGGGCCGCCGTTGATGGTGATGCGGTGCGACGGTTCGTGGCGCTCGGGATAGTTGGGGTGCGTGGCATGTGCCATGTCGCCGGACACGCAGACGCTGGCGGCCATCGCTTGCAGATAGTCAGCGCGGGAACCACCGCGCGCCAGCACGATTCGTTCGATGATCGCCGCGAGGAAATCCGAGGCGGCGCCGCGTTCGGAGCCGCTGCCGACCTCCTCGTGGTCGAACAGCGCCAGCACTCGGGTGTGGATCGAGGGTGCGCCGTCAAGGAGTGCGCGCAGGCCGGCGTAGCAGGTGCCCTGGTTGTCCAGCCGTGGGGCACTGAGGAGTTCATTCTCCGGCCCGATGAGTCGGCACGGCGCCACGTCGTGGGTCATCAGTTCCCAGCCGAGCAGCATCGTCGGATCGATCCCGGCGTATTCCGCGACCCAATCGAGCACCGCGGGGGCGGTGGGATCGAGGGACCAGATGGCGTCGACGTGCCGTTGCGGATCCGGTGACACCCCCTTGCGGTCCTCGGACAGGTGGATCGCCAACTGCGGCACCCGGACAACCGGTTCGGTGACGTGCACGAGGACGTGGTCGACACCGGTGCCGACGCGGAACGCGAGTCTGCCGGACAGCCCGAGGTCGCGGTCGAGCCAGGAGTTCAGCCACGCCCCGCCGTAGGGTTCCAAGGCCACCATGCCGACACCGGCCGAGGTGCGATCCGGATGTTGCTTGAACCGCAGGTTGGGGCTGTCGGTGTGCCCGCCGACGATGCGGAAGGCGTTGCCGTCACCGGCATCCCAGGCGATGATCGATCCACCGCGGATCACGTAGTTGCGTCCGGTGGCCTCCACCCATTCCTGGTCCTCGTGCCGGCGCGTATAGCCTGCGGCCTCGAGTTCGCCTGCCACGGTGGCGCAGACGTGGAACGGGGAGGGTGATGCGTCGATGAACTCGCCGAGTCCGGACGCGGTGGCCGTGGTGGTGACCGGCACGCTAGGTCTCCTGTCTCTCGAGATCTCTGGCCTCCCGGTCGGCGACGGTCTTCATGGCGTAGACGATCGCCGCCATCATCACCAGGAAGCCGGCGCAGCCCACCCACGGGATGAGGCTTGCGGTGGCCGAGGTCGCCAGGAACAGAATCGCCGCGGGCATCAGCAGGTAGAACTGGGCGTATCGCAGAGCGGCCATGCCGAGGACGATCAGGGCCAGCACCGTGATGATCACCGGCAGCGAAACCCCGTCGGCCGCAGCGTTGATGTACCGCTCCATGTCGCCGGCGTCCTTGGGGGCGAGGTCCAGGCGCACCCCGTCGACGATGACACCGATGAGGATCAGCATCGCGACGAGTGCGGCCAACCCGAGCGCCAGGTTCCGGCTCCGCGCCTGCTCGACACCCAGGCGCGCGACCAGCACTCCGACAACCGGGATCAGCAGTGGGATTGCTATCGCGTGAATCCAGAAGCGCGGCACACTGAGTGCCTCCAGGGTGGACCCGTAACCGATCAGCCGACCAGCTCCGAGGACAAGGCTGTCGTAGGCGAAAGCGACGCACAATGCGGCGGCCGCCAGTGCGATGGGACCGACGCGCCATTGCAGTCGGACCGCCCACGCGGCCACCACGAGCAGCGCGATACCGATGAGCGCCGCGAGGATCGAGGTCATCGGAGTTCCTCTGGGATCAGGCGTTGGCCAGCACGGAATCGATGGCCGAGTAGAACAATCCGAGTCCGTCGTCGCTGGGGCCGGTGAGTGCTTCGGTGGCGTGCTCGGGGTGCGGCATCAGTCCGACGACGCGGCCGTCGGGGCTGGAGATGCCGGCGATGTCGAGGGCCGAGCCGTTGGGGTTGCCGCCGGCGTAGGTGAACACGATCAGGCCTTCGCCCTCGAGTTCTTCGAGTTTGCGTTGCGGGGCAACGTAACGGCCTTCACCGGACTTCAGCGGGATGAGGATCTCCGCACCCCGCTCGAACCGGGTGGTCCAGGCGGTGGTGTTGCTCTCCACCTTCAGCCATTCGTCGCGGCAGACGAAATGCAGTCCCTCGTTGCGGGTCAGCGCGCCGGGCAGGAGTCCGGCTTCGCAGAGGATCTGAAAGCCGTTGCAGATACCCAGGACCGGCATGCCCTTGCCTGCGGCGTCCACGACCGATTCCATGACGGGCGCGAACTTGGCGATCGCGCCGGCGCGGAGGTAGTCACCGTAGGAGAAACCGCCGGGCACGATCACCGCGTCGACGCCCTTGAGGTCGGCGTCGCCGTGCCAGAGTTCGACGGCTTCGGCACCGGCGATGCGGACCGCGCGGGAGGCGTCGACGTCGTCGAGGGTGCCGGGGAAGGTGATGACCCCGATGCGTGCTGTCATCTGCGTCGTCCTACTCGGCGACGCGGGAGACGTTGAAGTTCTCGATCACCGTGTTGGTGAGGAGTTCCTCCGCGATGCGCTCGAGCGTGACATCGTCGACGGAGTCGTCGACCTCGAGTTCGAAGCGCTTGCCCTGCCGGACGTCGCCGATCCCGGAGAACCCGAGTCGGCCCAACGCGCCGACGATCGCCTGCCCTTGCGGGTCGAGGATCTCGGCCTTGGGCATCACTTCGACCACCACTCGCGCCATGGGCACATGCTCCGTTCTCACTGGTGCGCTGTTGCACGCCCACCTTACCGGGTGGCGCGTCTCCGCTCTCGCGACCCACGTGGTGCACCGGCTCCTTCTCGCCGGCTGAGGAGCGACGAGCGAGGTGACGGCCCTTCGTGGCTCGGCCAGCGCCTCGCACCTCAGGGATCGATGGACCGGAAGCGTCAGAGGATCGCCTCGATGGCGGAGATGACCGCGGGATCGGTGGGCTCGGTGCGGGGACGGAACCGGTTGACGACGGTGCCGTCGGCGTTGACCAGGAACTTCTCGAAGTTCCACTGCACGTCGCCGGCCTCGCCGTCGGCATCGGTGGCCGCGGTCAGCTCGGTGTAGAGCGGATGCTGGTCGGAGCCGTTGACGTCGGCCTTCTCCAACAGCGGGAAGGTGACGCCGTAGCTGGTCGAGCAGAAGGTGGCGATCTCCTCGGCGGTGCCGGGCTCCTGACCCATGAACTGGTTGCAGGGCATGCCGACGACGGTGAGGCCGCGGTCGCCGTAGGTCTTCGCGAGTTCTTCGAGACCCGTGTACTGCGGGGTGAGCCCGCATTTGCTGGCGACGTTGACCACCAGCAGTGGGCCGGTGAAGTCGGCGAGGTTGAGTGCGCTGCCGTCGAGTGCGTTGACGGGGATGTCCTTGACGTTGCTCATGCCACACGACGTTAGTGGTGATTCGACCATCGCGACACCGCGCCCGGAAGTTAAGTAAGGCTATGCTACCTTTCGTCCGGACGAATCGATCGAGAGTGCAGGCATCACTGGTGCGACCCGGACAACCCCATACGTCACGTCGAATGGCCCCGCGGTCGCTGCGCACGCTGACCGTGATCACCCTGTGCATCGTCGGTTTCGCCACGATCGGCACCCCCGCGGCCACGGCCGCGCCCGACCGGCCGGCCACGAGCACCACCTCCTCGAAGAAATCCGGGCCCGAGAGCTATACCGAACGGCAGGACCGGATCGCCAAGTCGAAGCGACCGCTGCTGCGCCCGCTCGACGAGAACCGTGGCAAACAGATCACTTGTGTCAGCGGCGAATTCGTCACTCTGACGGTGGTCTACGACTCGATCTTCGAGTCGCTTCTGCCGTCGATCCCTGCCTCGCTGCGCCCCGCCGCCGAGCAGCAGCGGGCCGCGGCGCATCGAGATATGAGCCGACTGAACGTCTCCACGCTCGCCGTCAGCGACAGCCCCTTCGCGTTGGGGGCCGACGCCGACGACCCGGCCGTGAAGTATCGGACACCGATCTCGCAGTGGCTGGTCGTGCAACTCCTCAAGATCCGCGACGGCAAGCAGGACGAGGCGATCCCGGTCGGGAATCTCACCCTCGTGCAGGCGGTCGAGACCGCGTGGCTCTACATTTTCGCGGGCGTGCTGGCGCCGCTACAGGTCGGACTCGGCATGACGCCGGCCCTGGGCAGCCCCTTTGACGACACCACGTTGTCCTCGCTGTCCGGGTACGTGACCTACAACAGCATCCTGCAGATCTTCCTGTTGCTGTCGAATCTCGGTCTGCAACAGCTCTACAGTCAGACCGCCGGCGCGCTGCTCAACCGGTGCGTCGCACAGGTTTCCGACGCACAGCGCGATCAGGCGGGGAAAGCCGACGCCAACGCGGCACTGCACATCCCCATCGCGCCGATCATCGCCGACATCGCCGGGCAACTCGCCTTGGCGGACGGCAAGTCCTGTACGCCGGTCGGGTCATTGTCGTTGCAGCGCATCGTGCAACGGACGTCCGACTATGCGCAGAGCACCGTCAACGACGCCGCGACCAAGTCCCGCATTCGGGCCGAAACAGGGCGGCTGCTGGCCGGCATGCGGTCGGTTGCCATCCCGCTCAATCTGATTCCCGCCGACCCGTCGGATCTCACCTCCGCGGAGAGCTGGGCGGCGTTGATCGGCGGTCAGATCCCCTACTACCTCGGTGGCGCACCGCTGAACATCGCGATCGGCCTGTCACACAACATCACCCAGGGCGATAACCTCGCCGCAACAGTGCCACTGGCCGATCTGACGGTGACCAAATCGTTGACCGCCGCCTACTACGCCTACCACCTGTCGCAGTATCTGTTCAGCACCATCGGCGGGTTGGCCCAAGGTCAGATCCTCTCGGCTGCGGGCATCGAGACGAAGTTCAGTCCGGTCGGTATCGCGTCGGCACTACTCGGATTACCGCTGACCTTCGGTCTGGTCACCTACCACCACGTGCTGCGCAGCATGTGCCTACGCGAGGACGACACGACCGGATCCGGGGTAGGTGCGCAAGGCAAGAAGGCGCCCGTCAGTGTCGACAAGTCCGACAGCACAACATCTTCCCGCCCGACCCGGGTGACACCTCAGAGGTAGACGACCCGGTATCGGACGCTCCCCCGCAGCCGGCCGATGAGATTACCGGTGAGCCACACCCATTTACCGCGTTGCCGTCGAGACCATGCCCAAGGCCAGACGGGGCAGAGCCCGACGACGACTGCTGCGTGGATCGGTAACCACCACCACTGCCGGCCGGGTGCACCATACTGTTTGGCCACCCGCGCCTCGGCGACGGCGTAGTCGACGACCTGGTCGAAGCTCTCGCGCAAACCCGTCCGGTATCGGTAGGCGACCATCGCCTCCGGGACGTGGCCGAAGGTGTATCCCGCAGTCTGTACCCGCCAACAGAATTCGACGTCGCTGCCCGCGGTCGGATAGGTCTCATCCCAGCCATCCACGGCATCGAACACCGCGCGGCGCACACCGAGGTTGCAGCCGAACGTGATGGGCAGGAATCGGGCGAGCACCACGGCCTCGGCCGGGTCGGTCAACGGACGCCAGGCGGCGACCACCGGATCGTTGAGTGACTCGGCCTCCAGCGGCCCGCCGACCAGATCGTAGTCTGCGCCGGCGGCGACCATGGCGGAGAGCCAGCCGGGATGGACCGCGTCGTCCTGATCGCAGTACACGATGAAATCGTGCACTGCACTGCGGGTTCCGACATTACGCGCATGTGAGGTGCCGGCCACCCCGGAGGAATCCACCCATCGCAGCCCCAGCCGGTGCCGCGCCGGGTGGGAATCCACGAACCGACGCAGCACCTCGCTGCCTTCGTTGTCGCTGACGATCACCTCGAACTCGCCCGGATAGTCCTGCCGCGCCAGGGCATCGAGCTGGGTTTCCAGCCCCGGCAGGCCGCGGTGATAGGCGATCACGACCGATGCGGTCACAGCTGCCTCCGGAGTTCGGCGACGGTGCGCGACGCGCCGTCAGCGGTAGCCACTGCACGCAGCACGGTCACCAGTCCGCGCGCGATGTCCTCGGCCGTCGCACGCGAGAACAGCGCCGTCGGATAGAGCAGCGTGCCCCGGATACCGCCGGGGCGTTCACCGTTTCCGTCCACCTGGTGCCGCATCTCGAGAAGACTGAACTCGAGTTCGTGCTTGGCCACGGTCGCGGCGAGCGGTTCGCTGCTGATCGTGACACCGCCGAGATCGAGTGCCGCGGGGGTGGTGGCTCCCGGTGTGGTCTGCTGCAGGATCAGAGTGGCACCGAAGATCGGATGCCCCACGGGGCCTGCGGGATCGGCGACCAGCCCGAGCGCGGCGCTCAGTTCCGGACCCGAGATGTCAGGATGGGCAAGCCCCCCGATCAACTGGTCGGCCACGTCGCGGACGAGATCGGCGAAGGCACGGGTGTCGGTAACATTCAACCGCATCGGCAGGTCCTCGGCGAAGTTGCCGATGACGCCGTCGAGTGCCGGATGCGTTCGGTTCGCGTTGGCGGTCGCCACCCGGACGTCCGGATCGCCGGCGCGGTCGGCCAACAGCACCGAGAATGCCGCCTGTAGCACGGCGAACACCCCCACCGACGCGGCACGCGCCACCGCGTCCACCGCCGCATGTAGATCTTCGTCGATCTCGAATTCGACTGCACCACCGCGTGAATCCCAGGCCGGTGGGCGTGGATTGTCGATCCGTGGCCGCGAACCGGCGGTCACCGGCGGAGTGTCGGATTTCGTTGCATCCGGGGCGGGCCCGAAGCGCTGCGTCCAGTAGTCCAACTGCCGGCGGTGTTCCTCGGTCCGCGAGTGCGCGGCCCCCAGGATGTCGGTGCGCCACATCGCGTAGTCGCGATACCGCACCTCCGGCACCGGCAGTTCCGGGACGACGCCGGCACTCCGAGCGGCGAACGCCATCACCATGTCCCGGGCCAGGATCGCCATCGACGCGCCATCGACGCTCAGGTGATGACTCACCAGGAGCAGCACGTGGGTGACCGGATCCACCTGCAACAGATGGATTCTGATCGGTGCCCAGTGCTCGATGTCGAGCGGGGCCCAGGCCAGCGTCGCAGCGGTGTGCGCGACATCCGATTCGTCGACGATGATCGGTTCGAGCCCGCGATGCACCGTCTCGGTGAGCGCATCGGTCGGCAGCACCACCAATTCGGGTCCGGCGTCGCCGAGTCGATGACACGTGCGGAGGGCCTCGTGCCGGTCGAGTACGTCGAGGATCGACAGCGCCACGACCTCGACGTCGAGGTCGCCGGTGAATCGCACCGCGGTGGGCACATTCCAGTCGCGTCCGCGGCGGGTGCGAACCGCCTCCCAGATCCGCCGCTGGGCGGGCGCGAGCGCAGCGGCCGCCGGCAGCGGGAGCAGGGGATCGTGGTCGGCCGCGTCGTCGGCACCCCGCGTCAACGCCGGACCGACGGTGTCGGTATCCGTCGCATCCGCGACGCGGCGGGCGAAGTCGCCGATGTCGATGCTCTCGAACAGCAGCCGGACCGGAATCCGTTGCTGAAGTTCGGCTTCCAGTCGTGCCGTGACCCGTGTCGCCGACAGCGAGTTGCCGCCGATGGCGAAGAATCCGTCGGCCATCCCGACCCGGGGCGCCCCGGTGACATCGGCGATGACGGAGACGATCCGCCGTTCCAGGTCGGTCTCGGGTGCGTGGTAGGCCCGCTTGATGGGCGCCGGTCGCGGGAGCCGGGCGCGGTCGACCTTGCCATTGTCGTTGTAGGGCAACGCCTCGAGTACGTGCAGTTCCGGTCGCAGGTAGGCGGGCAGCATCTCGCTCATCGCACGCGCGGTGGTGTCGGCGGATGCCTCGTCCCCGGTGATGAACCCGACCAGGCGGCTCTCGCCGTCGGGTCCGGGGATCGCGGTGACCACGGCATCGGTGACGTCGGGGCACCGTCGTAACGCGGCCTCGATCTCACCGGGCTCGATCCTGAAGCCGCGCACCTTGAGTTGATGGTCGGTCCGGCCCAGGTACACCAGGTTGCCATCTCGGTTGTATCGCACCAGGTCTCCGGTGCGATACATGCGCGATCCGTCCATCGGATCGGCGACGAACGCCGCCGCGGTACGGCGCGGATCCGCGTGATAGCCCCGGGCGAGTTGCACGCCACCGAGATACAGTTCGCCGGCCACGCCCGCCGGGACCGGCTGCAACCGGGCGTCGAGCACGCGCGTGGTCACCGACGGTTGGGGACCGCCGATCGGTACGCGGCCGTCGTCGACGGTGGTGACCTCGTGACCGGTGGCGCTGACCGCGGCCTCCGTCGGTCCGTACAGGTTGTGCAATGCCGCATCGGAGCCGCTGTCCCGCAACCGTTTCACCAACTCGGGCGGCAGTTCCTCGCCGATGCACAGGATGGTGCGCATCGACTCCGGCAGGCCGCCGACGTCGAGCAGCATCGACAATGCGGACGGCACCGTGGGCAGCGCGGTGATCCGGTGGCGCGCCAGCACCCGCGACATCTCGCTGCCGTCTCGTTCGACGCCGTTGTCGGCGAGGATGATTCGCGCACCGACCGACAACGCCCACCAGTATTCCCACACCGAGAGGTCGAATCCGGCGGAGGTCTTGACCAGGACCGAGTCCGCGGGTCCCATCGGGTAGCGTTCCTGCATCCATCGCAGCTGCTCCCCGACCGCCGCATGCGAGATGCTGACGCCCTTGGGAACTCCGGTGGAGCCCGACGTGAAGAGCACGTAGGCCGGATTGTCGGGATGTGGTCCGGCGAATTCCGCTGCGGGGGCGGCATTTCGAACGGCCTCGTCGAGGTCCACCGCTGCCAGATCCAAGTACTGTCGATGCGCGAGTGCCGCGCCTCCCGGCGCCGCTCCCTCGCCGAGCACCAGCACCGGCTCGGCCGCGTCCAGGATCATCGTTGCGCGGTGTGGCGCACTCGGATCCACCGGCACGTAGGCGGCGCCGATGGTGGCGACCGCGTACATCGCAGTCAGTTGGGTCAGCCCGCGGGGCGCGGTGATCGCCACCCGGTCCTCGGGGGTGACCCCGCGACCAGCCAGGAGCGTTGCCACGGCGCGGACGTGGTCGGCGAACTGTCGGTAGCTCAGCACCTGGTCGCCGCATACGACCGCGTCGGCATCGGGTGTCCGATCTGCCTGTGCGGCAAAGCCGACCGCGAGTCCGGGGGACCGCTGTGCGGGTGGGGTCCCGGTCTCGGTGAGCCGAGCGTATTCGTCGGCGGCGAGCAATGGGAGATCCCCGACCGCGCGGGTCGGCTCGTCGATCAGTGCGGTCAGGATACGTACGTAGCGGGCGACGAACTCGTCGGCGGTCGCGTCCTCGAAAAGATCGGTGGCATAGACCAGATGGCCGGCGAGTCCGTCGGGCGAACCGTCCGGAGTCCACGTGTCCGACAGCGTCAGGTGCAGATCGAATTCGGCGCTGCGTTGCTCGTCGTCGACCACCTTGATGTCGAGGCCAGGCAGGGACATCTCCATGCGTCCCAGATTCTGAAAAGACAACGCCACCTGGAATACCGGGTGATGCGCCACCGAGCGTGGCAGGTCGAGTGCCTCGACGACGCGGTCGAACGGAACCGTCGAGTGGGCGAAGCCGTGCATGGCGGCGGCCCTGGCCACGGCCAGTGCCTCATCCCCGGTCGCTCCTGGATCGATCGCGGTGCGCAGGGCCAGCATGTTGACGAACATGCCAACCACACCGTCGAGGTGCTGTTCGCCGCGTCCGGCGACCGGGGTGCCGATCACCACGTCGGTGTTGGTGCCGAGGCGTCCGAGCAGCACGGCAAGGGCGGTGTGGGCCACCATGAATGGTGTGGCGCCACGCCGCGCGGCGAACGCCGCCATGCGTTCCTGTAGTTCCGGGGTGATTCGGAAGTCGACACGCGCTCCCTGTCCGCTGGGCCGCGCCGGTCGCGGATGGTCGGTGGGGAGGTCGATCACTCGTGGTGCGTCGGTCAGGCGTGCACGCCAGTCATCCAGTTCCGCAGACGATGTCGAGTCCGGTCCGTCGAGCAGCGCTCGCTGCCAGATCGCGAAGTCCGCGTACTGCACCGGCGGCGGTGTCGTATCGAGGTGATCGCCGGCGGTCAGCGCCGAGTAGGCGGCCGCCAGTTCCGCACCGAGCGTCACGATCGAGAGTCCGTCGGCGCAGATGTGGTGCAGAACAAGCGCAAACACATACTCACGGCGGTCCTCCGGCGAGTCGGTCACGCGGAGCAGCGAAGCCCGGATCGGCGGTTCGGCCGTGACGTCGAAGGGTGCGTGGGTGATGGTCCGTACTGCCTCGGACACACGGTCGCGCGACACCGGGGTGATCTCGGGACGCACCGGGAACTCGGCGGCGGGCAGCACGATCTGGTGCGGACCGTCGGCCGAGTCGGGATACACGGTGCGCAACGCCTCGTGCCGCACGACGAGATGCTCGAGCGCCGACGCGAAGGCCTCGACGTCGAGGGAGCCGGTGAGCCGGACGATGACCGGGATGTTCTCGGTGAGTGCGCTGGAGTCAAAACGGTTGAGGAACCACATCCGCTGTTGCGCGGGTGACAGCGGAATCCGTTCCGGTCGTGGCAGTTCGCCGAGGATCGGACCGCGCACCGCCGACGAGTCACGGAGACGACCAACGAGCTCGGCAGCGGTCGGCGCGTCGAACAGGTCGCGGACCGAGAGCTCACGCCCGGTCCGGGAACGGATGCGCGCCACCGCCTGTGCTGCCGACAGGGAGTTGCCGCCGGCATCGAAGAAGTTGTCGGCCAACCCCATTCGGGGGCGATGTAGCACCTCGGCGAGAACGTCGGTGACCTGCACCTCGGTGATGGACGTCGGCGCGAGGTAGGCGGCGAGGTCAAAGGTCGGTGCGGGCAACGCGCGGTGATCGACCTTGCCGCTGCTGGTGACCGGCAACGCGTCGAGCACCATCACGTGGGTCGGCACCATGTGATTGGGCAGCCGCTCGCCCACGTGAGCACGCAGCCGCGCCGAACTCGGTGTTGCGGCCGGATCCGCCGGCACCACGTGGGCGACCAGATGCGCACCCGCGTGCGGGTCCTCGTGCACCACCACGACCGCGGCTGCCACCGCCGGATGGGTCAGCAGGCTGGCCTCGATCTCGCCGAGTTCGACCCGCTGACCACGGATCTTGACCTGAAAGTCGATGCGTCCCAGGTACTCCAGCACCGGACTGGTTTCTGTGCCGCGCCACCGCACCAGATCACCGGTGCGATAGAGCCGTTCACCCCCACCCCACGGGGATGCGACGAATCGGGCGGCGGTGAGGTCGGTCCGGCCGTGGTAGCCACGCGCCAGTTGCACCCCACCGAGATAGAGTTCGCCGGTGACGCCGGGCGGGACGGGCCGCAGGCGTCGGTCGAGGACGAAGGTCCGGTTACCCGCGGTCGGCCGCCCGATCGGAATCGGGCGACCTTCGAGGTCCTCGGCACCGACCTCGGCGGCCGTCACCTCCACGGCCGCTTCGGTGGGTCCGTACAGGTTGTCGAGTACGGCATCGGTGCGGGCCAACAGCTCTCGGGCTGCGGTCGCGCCGAGCGCCTCGCCGCTGGTGAAGACCACCCGCAACGAACTCAGATCTGTGTCGTCGTCGACGGTCGTCAGGAACGCGTCGAGCATGGCCGGCACGAAGTGGACCACCGAGATGTGGTGCTGCACGATCAGGTTGGCCAGAGCCGTCGGGTCACGGTGCGCGTCGGGCGAGGCGAGGACCAGTCGCGCTCCGAATGCCATTGGCCCGAACAATTCCGGTACGGACACGTCGAAGGTGATCGGCGTCTTGTGCAGCACGGTGTCGCCGGGACCGATGGGCCGGCGGGACTGCATCCATCGCAGCCGGTTGACGACCGCCTCGTGGGATACGGTGACCGCCTTGGGCACACCGGTGGATCCGGAGGTGAAGATGACGTACGCCGCGTGCGACGGCAACAGCGCACCACACCGGTCGGCGTCGGAGATCGCGGCGCCGCTCTGGTCGAGGTGCCGGTCGCGGGGATCGATCATCCGCGCGGCGAAGACCGGCGGGATGGTGGCCGCGAAATCGGCGTCGCCCAAGACGACGACGGGGTCGGTGGCGGCCAGCATCGTGGCGGTCCGCGTCGGTGGTTGGGTGGGGTCGATCGGCACGTACGCGCCGCCCGCCGCGATCACGGCATGGATGGCCACCAGCATGTCGGTGGATCGGGGGACGGCCACGGCCACACTGCGTTCGGGACCCACGCCGGCAGCGATCAGGATGCGCGCGGTGCGCGCGACCCGGCTCCAGAACTCGGTCGCGTCCAGCTCGCCCGAGGCGTCCACCACGACCTGACCTGCTGCCCCGGCAGCGAGGAGAGCCGGTAGCGTCTCGGCACCGTGCCCGGCCGGCTCCGGTGTCCCGGTACTCCATCCCTCGACGACGCGGGCGGTTTCCTGCGTGATCACATCCACGTCGCCGACGGATGATGCCGGCGCGTCGACGAATGCGTGCAAGACGTGCAGCAGCATGTCACCGAATCCGGCGACCGTCGCCTGGTCGAACAGGTCCGTGGCGTAGGTCCAGCGCACCCGCACCGGCGCGTCCAGAGTGTCGGCGTCGGTCGGTGCGTCCACGGTGACGTGCAGGTCGAAGCGGGCCATCGGGATGTCGAGGGCCATCGGCGTGGCAGTCAGGTCACCGACGCGCGCGGGTGCGGGAGTCGGGTCACCGAAGGCGAGCATCACCTGGAAGACCGGGTGGTGCCCGGCACCGGGGTCGGGCTCGAACTCGTCGGCGATCTCGTCGAACGGGATCTCCGAGTTGGCCTGGGCGGCAAGGTCGATCTCCCGCACCGCATCGATGAACTCGCCGACGCTCCGGTCGTCGTCGATCTTTGTGCGCAGCACGACGGTCTCGACGAACATGCCGACGACCGCGTCGAGCTGTCCGCTCGGTCGACCCGACACCGGTGTGCCGACGACGATGTCGGAGGAGCCGGACAGTCGCGACAACACGACAGCGAGCGCCGCGTGGACCACATGGAAGACCGATGCGCGACGGGCGCGGGCGACCGCATCGATGACCGCGAAAAGGTCTGGTTCGATACCGAATTCGAGGGTATTGCCGTGCAGTGTCGGGTGCGCGGACCGCGTGCGGTCCACCGGGAGGGCGAGCGGTCCGGGCAGTTCCGTCAGTGTCTCCCGCCAGTACTCGGACTGCCGGGTGAGGCTCGGATGCCGCGGCACCCCGTCCCCACCGAGCAGCGCGGTCTGCCAGATCGCGAAGTCGGCATACTGCAGCGACGAAGCGTCCGACACCGACATACCGCTGTAGGCCGCGAAGAGATCGGCGATCAGTACACGGATGGACCAGCCGTCGGCCGCGATGTGATGCACCACGACGACCACCACGTGCACATCGTCGGCCACCCGGAAGATTCTGAGCCGCAGCGGGATCTGCGCCGAGAGGTCGAACCCGCGGTTCGCCACGTCGGCGACGAGGCTCGGCAGGTCGCCCTCGGCCACCGCCTCGGCGCCGTCGAGGGCGGTCAGGTTGACGTCGGCGGTGGCCATGGCGTCGTCGGTGGAGTGGATGATCTGTCGGGGCAGACCGTCGACGGCGGCGTAGGTGGTGCGGAGTACCTCGTGCCGTGCAAGGACATCGCGCACGGCCGAGGTGAGTTGTCCCGCATCCAGTTTCCCTTCGACCCGCAGGACGAAGGGCAGATTGTAGAGTCCGGTGCCCGGGGTGATCTGGTCGAGCAGCCACATGCGGCGTTGCGGGCGGGACAACGGGAGGAGGTCGGGCCGTGCACCGGCGACCAGTGGTGGTCGGTCGGTGGCCGCGGCCTCGTCGACGCGTCGGGCGAGTTCGCCGACGACGGGCGCGTCGAACACGATGCGCACCGGTACCGCGACGCCCAGCGTGTCGGCGATCCGGGCCGAGAGTCGTGCGGCCAGTAGCGAATTCCCACCGAGGTCGAAGAAGTCGTCGGTCAGACCGATCGGCCCGTCCGCAGACTGCAGACCGTTGTGGTGACCGATCAGATCGTCGAGCAGTGCGACCAGAGCTTTCTCGGTCGGCGTCTGCGGGGCAACGTACGTGCGGTGCGCGCGTGGCGGTTCCGGGAGCGCCCCGCGATCGATCTTGCCGTGGATGCCGCGCGGGAGTTCGTCGAGTACGACCACGGACGTGGGCACCATGTATCCGGGTATGCGATCGCGGAGATCGCGGTTCACCGCGTCGGTGTCGAGCACGGCGGCCTGCGATTTCATCGGCACCAGGTAGAGAGTGAGGGTTTCACCGTGTGCGGCAACGGCTGCCGCGGCGATCCTCGGATCCCGGGTGACGGCCGCCTCGATCTCGCCGAGTTCGATCCGTTGCCCGCGGATCTTCACCTGGAAGTCATTGCGTCCCAGATATTCCAGCGTTCCGTGGGAATCGATGCGGGCGAGATCCCCGGTCCGGTACAGGCGTCCACCGCCCCCGGCCGGGTCAGCGATGAAGCGGTCGGCGGTCAGATCGGCACGTGCCTCGTACGCCGTGGCCAATTGAATGCCCTGCAGATAGAGCTCGCCCACGACTCCGGCGGGAACCTGATGCAACCGTGCGTCCAGGATGACCGTCGCGGAGTCGTCGGCCGGCACGCCGATCGGCACGGTCGCGGTGGGCGGTGCGTCGGCGGTCCACTCGTGCGCGGTGATGCCGACCGCCGCCTCGGTGGGTCCGTACAGGTTGAACACCTGCGCGCCCAACATCTTTGCTGCGCGTTCCGCGGTGGTCGGGGTGAGTGCCTCGCCGATGCACAGGACGCGCGTCAACGGGTGCGGCGGCAGCCCGCTGTCCTCGACGGCGTCGAGATGGGCATCGAGCAGGGAGGGCACGAAGTGCGCGGCGGTCGCCTTGGCACGGGGCAGCAGGTCGGCCAGGTACCGCGGGTCGAGATGCCCGTCGGGGGTGGCGAGCACCAGCCGGGCACCATTGAGCAACGGCCAGAACAGTTCCCACACCGACAGGTCGAACGTCACCGGCGTCTTGAGCAGCAGGGTGTCCCCCGGTCCGACCGGGAATGTCGTCGACTTCCAACCGAATTGGGCAGCGATGGCGCGGTGCGACACCGCAACACCTTTCGGTGCTCCGGTGGAACCGGAGGTGTAGATGACGTAGGCGGTGTGGTGCGGGCGCAGCGGGCTGCTGCGCTGCGGGTCGGTGATCGGTTCGACGACCGAGGTGGTGTCCAGGGTGGTCACATCGATCACCCGGGCGCCGACAGCCTCAGCGCCGGTCACCGCTGCCTGGGTGACCGCTGCCTGATTGACCGCTGCCGGATTGCCGGCGACGAGCACCACCGCGGGCGAACACGAGGACAACACTCGCTGGTTGCGCTCGGCGGGGGCGCCGGGGTCGATGGGCACGTAGGCGCCACCGGCGTGCAGCACCGCGAGAATCGCCTCGAGCAGATGCGCGGACCGCTCGATGGCGATCGCCACCCGCACCTCGGGCCCGACGCCGGACGCAATGAGGGTGCGCGCCAACCGATGTACCCGATCGGCGAGGTCGGCGTAGGTCAACCCGGGACCGGTCAGACCCGTGACAGGGTCGTCGACCGCGACGGCGATCTCCTCGGCGTGCCGCCGGTAGGACGCCGCGAGCAGTTCGGTCAGGGTGGCGTCGGACCGGCAGCTCACCGGACCGACGAGCGCACTGGTGGCCGACCCGACCGGCAGGTCGCCGACCGGTGTGTCGTCGGTCGCCGAGACCAGCGACAGCAGTCGGAGCCAGATCCGGTGCCAGCGTTCGATGGTGTCGTGGTCGAACAGGTCGCGATCGTAGTCCCACTGCACCCGCATCGTCGCGCCGTCGCCGGCGGTCGCCGAACCCGACTCGACCAGGGTCAGGTGCAGATCTGATTTGGCGACACCCAGTGGCGGCTCGAGGATCTCGATGTCCGCGCCGTCGAGGGTGAAGTCGGTCTGCGGGAGGTTCTGGTAGGAGAAACCGACCTGGAACAGCGGATGGTAGGCGGTTGATCGGCGCGGCCGCATCAGATCGACGAGGCGGTCGAAGGGGATGTCCGCGTTCTCGAACGCCTCGAGATCGGTGGTGCGCACCGACGCGAGGAGATCGCTGAACGGTTGATCAAGGCGCACGTCGGTACGCAGGACCACGGTACCCACGAACATGCCGACGAGGTCGGCGAGATCACGGTGTCCGCGACCGGCGACCGGGGTACCGACGACGATGTCGCCGGTGCCGGCGAGGCGGGCCAGCGTCAGCGCCAACACGCTGTGCGCCACCATGAACGGCGTGGTACCCGACGCGGCGGCCAGCCCGCGCAGACGCGCGACCTGATCGGTATCCAGCGTGGTGCGCAGCTCGCCGCCGCGATGCCGGGCCTGCGCCGGCCGGGGTCGATCGGTGGGCAACGGCAGGAGTTCGGGAAGTCCTTGCAGCCGGTGCCGCCAGTACGCCAACTGCACCGACGACACCGACTGCGCGTCGCTCTCGCTGCCCATCACCTGGTGATGCCAGAGCGTGTAGTCGCGGTAGGTGACCGGCAGCGGCGGCCAGTTCGGGGTGCTGTCGCGGCGTCGGGCGTGGTAGGCGACGGCGAGGTCGCGCGCCAGCGGCAGCGTCGACGACCCGTCCGCCGCGATGTGGTGCGCCACGCATACGACGATGTGGTCGTCGGTGGCGAGCCGGTAGGACCGGACGACCAGTGGCACTGCACTCGCGACGTCAAAACCTGTTGTGGCGAGGGATATCACGTGCGATCGGAGATTCTCGAGATCGATCGTCTCCGGCTCGGCGACACCGGACAGATCCACCGCATCGGCGGGCAGCACCTGCTGCGTCGGCCCCTCCGGACCGTCGGGATAGACGGTCCGGAGGGTCTCGTGTCGGTCGATCACATCCGCGACAGGCGCCGCTAGGGCCGGCACCGCCCGTTCTCCCCCAATCCGCAGTGCCAACGGGATGTTAAACATCGCCGACGACGCGTCGAACTGGTTGATGATCCACATCCGCTTCTGCTGCGGGGACACCGGCACGCCCCCGACGGGCAGCATGTCGTCACCGACGTGGCGCAATTCCGGCAGGTTTCCGTCCCGCGCCTCGCCGAGTCGACAGGCGAGCGTCCGGACCGTCGGCGATTCGAACACCCACCGCACCGGAATATCCACGCCGAGTTCTTGATTGAGGGCGGCCACCAATTGCGTCGCCATCAGCGAGTTGCCGCCGAGCGCGAAGAAGTCATCGTCGCGTCCCACGCGGTCGACTCCGGTGGCATCGGAAAATGCCTGGGCCACCGTGGACTCCGGGCCGGCCAACGGTTCGACATAGGCCGCGGCGGCCAGCATCTCGGGCACCGGCAACGCGGCGCGGTCCAGCTTCCCCGACGTGGTCATCGGCACCGTGTCGAGGTGCCGGATCGCGCCGGGGACCATGTGCGCCGGGAGTTCGGCACGCAACCGGGTGCGCACCGCATCGGCATCGGCGGTGCCGGTGAAGTAGCCGACCAGGATTCGCTGCCCGACCGAGGTCGTCTGCGGCTCGGTGATCGCGAAGTCGACGCCGGGTACCGCCGCCATGATCGAGTCGATTTCGCCCAGTTCGATCCGGAAGCCCCGGATCTTGACCTGCCGGTCGACGCGCCCCCGATACATCAGAGCGCCGGAATCGTTCCACCGCACCAGATCTCCAGTGCGATACAGGCGGGTTCCGGAGGCGCCGAAGGGATCCGGGATGAACCGGGTCGCGGTCAGCGCCGGCCGCCGGTGGTAGCCGATGCCCACGCCGGCGCCGCCGATGTAGAGTTCGCCGGTCGCGCCGGCCGGAACCGGCTGCAGTCGGTGGTCCAGCACGATGGCGGTGCTGCCGGTGATGGGTGTGCCGATCGGGACCTCGTCGTCCGGCCGCAACGGTCCCGCGAGCGTCGCCATCACCGTGGCCTCGGTCGGGCCGTAGGCGTTGAACATCCGTCGACCGACGCCCCACCGGGCGACGAGTTCGGTCGGGCATGCCTCCCCACCGACGATGACCGTGCCGAGGTCGTCGAGTTCGGCGAGCGGCACCGACGCCAGCGCGGCGGGCGTCAGGAATGCGTGAGTGATCCTCTCCGAGCGGAGAATCCGTGCCAGCTCCGCGCCACCGTAGACATCCGGGGGCACCACGACGAGCGCTGCGCCGGACGCGAACGCCAGCAGCAGTTCGAGCACCGCCGCATCGAAACTCGGCGAGGCGAAATGCAGAGTGCGCGCGCCCGGACCGACTCCGTAGCGCCGATTCTGTTCGGCCACAAACGATGTCAATCCGCGGTGAGAGATCACGACACCCTTCGGGGTGCCCGTGGATCCCGAGGTGTAGATCACATAGGCGGGGTCGTCGACTCGCAGCGGCCGGATGCGGTCACGGTCACCGACAGGCTCGGGCGACGCAGCGCGGTAGTCGGCGAGCACCGCGGGATCGTCGATGAGCAACCAGCGATCGGAGTCTGCGGCCGCTGCCGCGTCCAGACGGTGCCGACCGCCCGGTCCGGTGACACCGAAGCGCACGGCACTGTCGTCGAGCAGATAGGCGATGCGTTCGTCGGGCAGGGCGGGGTCGATCGGGACGAACGCGCCGCCGGCCAGGAGCACGGCCAACTCGGTGAGCACCGACGCTGCGCCGCGCGGCAGCAGTGTCGCCACCGCGACGCCGGGACCCACGCCGTGGGCGATCAGGACGCGCGCGATGCGATTGACCCGATGCCAGAGTTCGTCGTAGCGCAGGTCGTCGTCGCCGGCGACCAGTGCGGTGGCGCTCGCATGTGCGCAGGCCACCCGGGCCAATAGATCCGGAAGCGGTTCGGCGGCGGCGGCCGCCTCGCCGCGGGCCGGCACGAAGCGCGCGCGGTCAGCGTCCTCCAGCACGTCGAGTTCGGCGACTCTCGCGTCCGACCCGGATCGCACCAGGGCGCCCAGGACGGTCCGGAATCGACGGTGATGCGCACGGAGTTCGTTCACGGAATAGGCCGCCGCGTTGCCCTCGAGATCGATACGCAGGGTGCCGGTGCCGGTGTAGATGGTGAACGCCAGGTCCTCGGTCGGGCCCGTGCTCAGGATGTAGTTGTGCCCGATGCAGTCGCCGAACCGGACCTCGTCGCGGAACATCATCACGTTGATCGCCGGGCCGAAGAAGCCCCGCCCGGCACCCATGAGTTCGCCGGAGTTCTCGACGAGGCCGCGCATGTCCTCGAAGCGATAGCGCTGGTGGCGCAGGGCACCGCTCAGTTCCGTGGTCAGCTGACCGATCAGGTCGGAGGTGGTCGTATCCGGGGTGATGCGGCCGCGGATCGGCACCACGTTGGACACCATGCCGCCGGAGCGGCGCAGCAGCGCGTTGGTGCGTGCGGACACGGGCAGGCTCAGCACCACGTCGTCGACGCCGCTCATGCGGGCGACGTAGAGCGCCGCGGCCGCACTGATGAGCGGGGCCACCAGCACGCGGTGCTGTGTGCAGAACGCGTCGATGTCCGCGGCGAGTTGCGGGTCGAGTTCGGCTCCCACGGTCTGCGTGTACACGCCCTCGTCGCGGACCGGATCGGCGAGACGGACCGGTTCGGGCAGGCTTCGCAGACGTTCCGCCCAGTGCGCGCGGTCCCGTTCGAACCGTGTCGAGGCGCGGTAGGCCGCGTCGTCGGCGTGCATGTCGCCCAGGGTTCCGGCGCGGCATGTCGGCACGGTCTCGCCGGCGGCGCGAGCGTTGTAGACCTCGACGATTCGTTCGGCGAACGCCGCCGCGCCGTAACCGTCGAGAAGGATGTGATGTGCGCGGGTATAGGCGAAGTAGCGCTGATCGGCGATGCGTAGCGTGGCCGACTCCATGAGTCGGTCGGCGAACATGTCCAGCGGCCGCCGGAACTCCTCGTCCATCCATTGCCGGGCCGCGGCTTCCGGGTCGGGGTAGCTGCGGAAGTCGAGGTACATCATCTCGTCGCGCAGCGAGTCGTCGAAGAACTGCGCCGGGGCAGCCGAGGGGTCGGTTCCCGGGATGAGGCGCACCATCGCGGTACCGAACTCCCGCGCGGTCTGTCGGCCGACGTCGGTCAACAGTTCGATGTCGAGGTCACCATGAAGGTCCACGTACTGCGCGATGGAGAACGGCGTGTCCGGGGTGAGTTGCTGGGCAAACCAGATGCTGCGTTGGGCGGCCGACAGCGGTACGACGAGATCGTCGACCTCGACTTCATCCGTCGCCGCGCTGCCTCGCGCGATACCAACTTCGTTGACCGTCACAGTGCTTCAACTCTTCTCACTGGTCGTGGAAGCACCGAAGCGAACGTGTCGCCCGCCTTCGGACCCCGACGACCGAACCGTGTGCGCTCGCGAGTATCGACACCGCCGATCCGAGCGCAGCCGGGTCGCTGCGACTCGCTCAGTGCGGAGGCTGTCGACTACAGTGAGCACGCCGCTCCAAGGAGTTGGATTGGCTACGCTAAGTTAGCACAGGCTAACCTGGTTCCCGGAGCCCCGATGGGGTACAGGTGAGTAGGGTCCTCGCAGGACGAGACCGCACCAGATCAGCACGACGGAGAGCCGATGACACCGATGAACACTGACACCCTCGTGTCGTCGGTCAACCGCGTCGACCTCGCAGTCCGCGTCCGGGACGTCACCAAGACCTTCGACGATGTGCACGCGCTCGGCGGTGTCTCGTTCTCCGTCCCGAGCGGTACCGTGCTGGGCATCCTCGGCCCGAACGGCGCCGGGAAGACGACCCTGATCGACATCCTCTGCACCCTGCTCCCACCCGACGGCGGCACCGCCGAGGTCGCCGGCCACGACGTGGTGACCGACGGCGCCGCGGTACGCTCCGCCATCTCGATGACCGGGCAGTATGCCGCACTCGACGAGACCCTCTGCGGCCGCGACAACCTCATCTTCTTCGGCCGCATGCAGGGCCTGCGCCGCAAATCCGCGGTTCGCCGGGCCGAGCAGCTGCTCGAGCGTTTCGATCTCACCCACGCGGGTAATCGACCGGTGTACGCCTATTCCGGCGGAATGCGTCGGCGCTTGGACATCGCCTGCGGCCTGGTGGTGGCACCTTCGATCGTGTTCCTCGACGAACCCACCACCGGCCTGGATCCGCGCAGCAGGCAAGCCGTCTGGAATCTGGTGGAGTCCCTCAAGGCCGACGGCATCACCACGCTGCTGACCACCCAATATCTGGAAGAGGCCGACCGGCTCAGCGACAACATCATCGTGCTGGATCGGGGCCGGATCGTCGCGGAGGGCAGCGCCGAGGAACTCAAGCAGCGGGTGGGCGGCACGTATTGTGCGGCGACCCTCGCCGACCCCGCGCAGGCCACCGCCCTGTGCTCTCGGCTGCGCGAGGGAATGGGTCCCGACCATCGGGTGGCGGTCGGCCTGGATTCGGTGGTGACCCTGCAGGCACTCGACGGCGTGGACACGATGGCGGCGGTGATCGCCATCGCGCAGGACGCCGGGATCGCACTCACCGATGTCGGCTTGCGGAGTCCGTCCCTCGACGACGTGTTCATGACCCTGACCGGCGACCCCGCGACGACGAACAGCGCGCCGTGACCGCGTCGGTAGAACCCGCCGAGCGATCCGGGCAATCCATCGACTGGCCCGACCTCGCCGACCCGTCCGTCGGCGCGCACGGTGCGACGTTCCTGCGTCAGTGGCTGATCATGACCGGCCGGGCGGCGCGTTCGGCGCACCGGCAGAACGAGTTCGTCATCGCCATCGTCATGCCGATCGTCTTCGCGCTCGGTTTCTACCTCCCGCTGCGGCTGGTCATGGCCGACCAGGGCATCGACTACGCGCAGTTCCTCATGCCGATCATCGTGCTGCAGTCGATGGCCTTCACCGCGATCGCCGCCGCCCAGCGAGCCACCCTCGACAAGCTGCGCGGGATGAGTCGACGGCTGGCGTCCATGCCGGTCCGTCCGCTCGTCCCGTTGTTCGCCCGGATGAGTGCGTCGATGATCCGGTCGGTGATCTCGCTGGTCGCCGCCCTCATCGTCGGCACACTCCTCGGATTCTCCTTCGGCGGAGGCCTGCTCGACACTCTCGGATTCCTGGGTTTCGCGTTGGCGGTGAGCTTCGTGCTGTCGATGGGCGCGGACTCGCTGGGCCTGATCACCAAGGGTGTGGAAGCCACCTCACAGCTGCTCGTCCTCCCCCAGCTGGTGTTGGGTTTGCTCTCGACCGGGTTCGTCCCCGAGTCCGGGTTTCCCGAGTGGGCGCAACCGTTCGCCCGTAATCAGCCGATCTCACATTTCGCCGGCACGATGCGTGAACTGGCCGCCGGGAATCCAACCATGCAGACGGCACTGCCCGCGCTGATCTGGCTCGGTGCCCTGACGGTGCTGTTCATCGCGTTCGCGCATCACACCCAGACCCATCGGCGGTTGTATCCATGACATCCGAGCACGCGTCGTCGTCGGTGGCGACGCCGGCCGACGGCCACCTCCACTTCCCGGACCGCGATGCGTTCACCCCCGAGACCGGCGGCTACGCGCTGCTGCGGGGCACGGCACTGCAGGCCGAACGGATCGTGACCCGTTGGGTCAAGGATCCGGCGACGTTGCTGCAGTCACTGTTGTTCCCCGCCCTGATGTTGCTGCTGTTCTGGCTCGTGCTCGATCGCTCGGTGAGTGCCCATTCCGGGTCGTCGAGCGTGTTCGGCATGGTGCCGATGCTGGCGTTGGTCGGGGCGATGTCGGGTGCGTCGATCAGTGGCGTGGGGTTGCGCCGGGAACGAACGAGCGGCTTGCTGAGCAAGATGTGGACGCTGCCCGCCCACCGCGCGACGGCGATGACGGGACGACTGACGGCCGAGGCGATTCGCATCGGCGCGACGGTCACCGCCGTGCTGCTGATGGGTACGGTGATCGGATTCCGTATCCACACCGGCATCGTCGGCTATCTCGCAATCCTCGGGGTCACCCTCATGTTCGGATTGTCGTTCTCGATGATGGTGACGGCATTGGCGTTACGTAGCCGCGATTCGCACATCGTCGAATGGGTGGCCATCGGAACGAATCTCGCGATGTTCTTCAACACCGGTTTCGTCCCGGCCGACGCCTATCCGGCGTGGCTGCAGCCCATCGTGCGCTATCAGCCGCTCAGCTGTGCCGTCGACGCGATCCGCGCGATCGCCGACGCGGGTCCGCTGCTGGTGCCGTTGCTACTCACGGCCGGATGGTCGGCGGCACTCCTCGTGGCCTTCACGCGCCCTACGCTGCGCGGTTATCGGCTCGCCGCGATGGAACGCTGATACCCGGAAGAGTTGGCCGGCGCGACCGTGTCATAGGTAGAAACAGCGATAGCGCAGACTGCCTTTCGCGCGTCCGATGATGTTGCCCATTCGGAAGAGCCACTCGCCGGCCGGGATACCGGTCCACTTCACCGGCACCATCGGATTGCGCAGCAGCAGATAGAGCGCCTGATCGACGGCGAGATACCACGGCATACGCGACATCCCGTATTGGCGGTAGTCGGAGTAGATCCGGGCATCGCCGGTGCCGTACACCAGTGCCTGGTCCCAGACGCCGCGTCGGGTGTCACGAAGCCGGTAGGCGACAAGACTTTCCGGGACGTGAGCATGGACGCCGCCGGCGAGCTGCACCCGGAAGGAGAAGTCCACGTCTTCAGCTCCCCGGTCGTACTCCTCGTCGTAGCCACCGACCCGGTCGAACACGTCGCGCCAGAATCCGGCGTTGCAGCTGATCGCAAAGGGCAGGAAACCCGGGAACTCATAGGGCGTCTCGGCGGGCTGCATCGGACGCCACGCCTGCACCTCCACGGAGTTCAGTGAATGCGTCTCGACCGCGCCGCTGACCAGTGCGCACCGTTGCGCCGCAGCGGTCATCGCCGTCAGCCAGTCGGGATAGACGCGATCGTCGCCGTCGCAGAGCGCGATGAAGTCGCCTCGCGCGGCGGCGATCCCGGTGTTGCGCGCATGCGAGGCACCGACGCGAGCCGAGGCGTCGACGCATCGCAGGCGTAACCGGTCGGTGAGTGGATGCCCGTCGAGGTGCTCTCGCAGGCCGTCGGTCGACCCGTTGTCGGCGATGATGACTTCGAATGGACGCGGATAGGTCTGTGCGGCAAGCGCTTCGAGCTGGTTGTCGAGGGTGCCCAGACAGTTGCGGACCGGGATCACCACCGAGACCAGGTCGGGCACTCTCCGTTCGGCGGCGTTCACAGGTAGAAGCATCGGTGTCGGACACTTCCGGTGAACCGCCCCAAGAGGTTGCCGGCCTGGAACAGCCACAGCCCCGTGGGCACACGTGTCAATCTCTTCGGCAACAACGGATTACGGAAGATGAGATACAGGGTCACGGCGACCAGCACGCCTCGCGGACGCTGCGGCATGCCGTAGCGCCGGTAATCGGAGTAGAGCCGGGCATCGCCTTCCCCGCACATCACCGACTGCGCCCAGATACCGGACAGGGTGTCGCGCAACCGATATGCGACGAGTGCCTTCGGGGCGTAGCCGAGGACGCCGCCTGCCAGCTGGACACGCATGGTCAGGTCCGAATCCTCGCCGCCGCGATCGTAGGTGACGTCGAAACCGCCCACGTCGTGAAACACATCCGTCCAGATACCGAGGTTGCAGCTCGGCGAGACCTGCAGGAAACCGTGTATCTCATAGGGTTTCTCGGGCGGCTCCATGTGCCGCCAACTCTGCACGGCAGCCGAGTTCAGGGTGTGGGTCTCGAGTGCTCCGCCCACCGCCGAACTGCGGACCGCGGCCGCCGTCAACTCCGCGAGCCAGTCCGGGTAGACGCGGTCGTCGCCGTCGCAGAAGGCGATGAAGTCACCGTTCGCCGCTGCCACGCCCGCGTTACGGGCGTATGCGCTGCCGAGTCGGGCGGATGCGTCGATCCACCGCAGGTGCAGTCGGTCGGCGAGCCGATGGCCGTCGAGGTGCTCGCACAGGCCGTCGGTCGATCCGTTGTCCGCGATGATCACCTCGAACGGACGTGGATAGGATTGCACTGCAAGCGCTTCGAGCTGATCGTCGATGAGCGCCACCCCGTTGTGCACCGGGATCACCACCGAGACCAGGTCCGGCACGCCACGTTCGACGTCGGTGTACCGCTTGGCCCCGGTCTCACCGGTCGGCACGCGACCACGCCCCTGCCCGCCGCAGTGTGCGGTCGGGAATGCGCCCCATCTCACCGCGGAGTGCCGCCCCGATTCCCGCACTCGTCAGATAGATGCGCGACCGACGGCGCGACCCGATGATCATCGCGCGGCCCCGGGTCGTGGTGTCCTTGTAGATCGACGACGCGCACCACAGTGGCTCGCTCCGCGCGTACCGCAGGTAGAGCGCCAGCCGGTTGCGAGCGATGTAGTAGTGGCGGAATGGCGCGTCCTCGGTGAATTCGACACCCGCACCGCCGGTTCCACTGAACAGCCGCTTCAGCAGGCCGGGTGGCGTCCAGCGTGCCGGACGACCGAAGCTGTGCCGGATCTGCGCGCCCGGCACGACCAGGGCGTGCCCGCCGGCGGCCCGCACACGTAGGTAGAACTCGGTGTCCACGCAGTCGATGAACAGATCCTCGTCGAAGAGTCCCACCGTATCGAAGACCTCGCGGGTCACGACCAGCCCGGACTGGATGGGTTCATACGCCAGCGTCAAACCCTTTTCGGCGTACCAGAATTGCGCGACTTCACCGTTGATCACGCTCGGCGAGAGCATGATTCGGGTCAATCCGAGCGACGATGCCAACGCGAGGTGGTCGAGGGTACGCGCGATGAAGTCGTCGCCGACATGGGTGTCCTGATCCAGCGTCAGCACCGCGTCGGCCCCGCGCTCGAGGGCGAGCCGAACGCCGCAGTTCAGTGCGTGGGCGATACCGAGGTTGGTCGGGTTCTCGAGAATCGTCGCCCCGATTGCTGCGCAGTTGTCCAGCGCTTGACGCACCGGGCCGGTGGCGCCATCGAGCAGCGACGATGATCCGTCGTCGACGATGATCACCGAATCGACCTGTTCGGAAACCCTTTTCACGACGTCGACGATTTCGTCGCCCGGCTCGTACGAGGCGATGACGGCCACCACGGAGGTCATGCGTCCACGCCTGTGCGGTAGTCGTCGTGACCGGCGAGGGCCACGCCGATCTCGGCCGCGGTGGCCGCGACGAGCGGTGCCCGCATCATCGAGTGGTGATCGCCGGGGACACGGACGACGTCGAGTCTGCCGTCCACCAGTCGAGACCAGACCTCGGCGTCGTCGGGGTTCTCCGCAGCCAGGATCATCCGTGCAGCACCGGCATACGGGGTCGGCCGATGGTTGCGCAGCAGCTGTCGACCCAGATCCCAGAACACGGTCCATTGCAGGGTGGTCGGCAACCGGAAGAGCCCCGCGGTGGCCACCAGGAAGCGCATGGCGGTCTGGTTCCACCACACCAGCAGACGTCGTTGCGGCGGTAGCACTTCGACCACCTCGCTACCTCGTTGGGGTAGGGCGGCCCGTTCACTGCGCAGGTCCGGATGCGACGAATGATCCACCATCACCCGCTGCCTCAGTTCGGGCTCGAAGAGCGCGTCGATCAGCACCACGGCCTCGCAGTCGGCGCCCTGGCGCCGCAGGATCGATGCGGCCTCGAGCATCACGAAGGCACCGAAGGAGTAGCCGCACAGGCGATACGGCCCGGCGGGCGCGAGCGCGCGGATCTGTTTCACCGCTCGGCGTGCTGCGGCGTGGATGGAGCGATCGGCTCGACCCCGCCCCTCGAGTCCGTGCGCCTGCAGACCGTAGACGGGGAAGTCGCCGTCGAGCGCGCGGGCAAGGGGTAGCAGGCTCGCGGCGGGACCACCCGCACCGGCCGCGATGAACAGTGGATTGCCAGTGCCGGAACGCAATTCGGATGGCGCATCGCCGTCGACGTGTCGCGCGCGGCGCCGATGACCGCGGTCCACCTGCGTGGCGAGCGCGCCGATGGTGGGTGTCTGCGCGAAGTCCGCCGTGGAGATGTCGACCAGCCAGCGCTCGCTGATCGCGGCCAGCATGCGTGCCGCGGCCAGCGAGTCGCCGCCCAGGGAGATGAAATCCTCGGTGCGGCCGATCGTTTCGAGGCCGAGCAGCTCGCACCAGATGTGCATCAGGGCCACCTCGGTGGAGCCGCGTACCGGATCTGAGCGACGCGGAGGCGGCGGCGGGAGCGCCGCCCGGTCGACCTTGCCACGCTCGTTGCGTGGTAACTCGGTCATGATGATCACGTCGCGCGGAATCATCCATGGTGCAAGGGTTTTGGCAAGTGCGGTGCGCACCTCGGCGGCCGACGGCGCCCATTTGTCGGGGTCCACCGCGACGTGAGCGGTCAGCTGGCCCGCGGCTCGATCAGCGGTGACCACGGCGTCGACGGTCCAGCGCTGCGCGCGGAGCGCGGCCTCCACCTCGATGGGTTCCACGAGATAGCCACGTACCTTGATCGCGTCGTCACGCCGTCCCAATAGGTGGAGTTGCCCCTCCTCATCGAAGCGGCCGAGGTCTCCGGTGTGCAGTCGCGTCCGTCCGTCGGCGAGCGGGGTGAACTTGCGTGCGGTCTGTTCCGGGTCGCCGTGATACCCGAGCGCGAGATGTGCCGATTCGACGACGATCTCGCCGGCGACGCCGACCGGGAGGTCGGTTCCGTCGTCGTCGAGGATACGGACGTGTTTGTCCGAGGCGGGTGTCCCGACCGGGATCGCCCCGGCGGGGAGCGGACGGTCCGGGCCGAACACGTTGAACGCGAGGTCGCCCATTTCCGAGGAGCCCGACCAGCTACAGAAGACGCCGGTCGGCATCAGCGTCGACCGAATCAGCGCGACGTCCGCGCTGTGGACCGGTTCACCGCAGGTCGAGAGAAGCCGAAGGGTGGGTATGGCGTCGGCCGAATCCAGTTCGGGCAGCCAGGATCGCACCAGCGACGGCGTGCAGTGCGCGGTGGTGATCTGTTCACCGGTCAGCCATTCCCGCAGCCCGGTGGTGGTGCGGCGCCGCACGTCCCACAGGGTGAGGGTTGCACCGTTGAGCAGAGTCATGACCAGACAGTCGAAGCCGGCGCCGAAGCTGAGTGGCAACAGCACTGCGGCCCGGTCGGTGGGGCCGAGACCCATGAAGAGGTTGCCGTCGAGCGCCTGGTTCACCCAGGTTCGTTGGGCGTGCACAACACCTTTGGGCTTGCCGGTGGAGCCGGAGGTGAAGATGATGACCGCCGGGTCGCCGGGGTCCGGGTCGGGCACCGGAGTGTCCGACGGCGTCAGCGCTGCGATCGCCGCCGGGTCGAGCCGATGAGCGCCGGACAGTCCGAGGATGTGGTCACGCCGGTCGTCGGGCAGCAGGGGGTCGAGCAGGATGACCGGGTGGCCCGAGCCGAGCACGGCGAGGATCGACACCACCGACGCCACGTCGGATTCGACGTCGACCGCGATCGGCCGTCCCGGTTCGGTGATCGTCGCAGCCAGCGCGCGCGACCACGCGTCCACGCGCTCGCCGGCCTGCCCGAAGGTGATCGACTCCTCGGGCGTCCGCACCGCGATCGCATCCGACCGCATGTCGGCCACCGCACGCCAGCGCGCCACCGCCGTCTGCGCGGTCGGCGGAGGAGTGTGAGCAGGACTGGGCGAGAAGAGACTGGACATCGTTAGGGTAGCCTACACTGGCTATCTCTCCGCAGATGTTGCGGCCATGTTAGCCTCACCTAATTACGCGGGCCGGTGATGGCACCCGTCCCCGCGTCGAAATCGAAGGATGGTTGTCATGCGGGTGTGCGTCGTCGGGGCCGGTCCATGTGGGCTCACCACCATCAAGCAGTTGCGCGACGAGGGCCACGAGGTCGTCTGCTTCGACAAGAACCCCGACGTCGGCGGCATCTGGTTGCGACACGACGGCGACGACACCGAGATGAAGGCATTCGACAACCTGATGCTGACCATCTCGATGAAGCTGATGGCCTACTCAGACCATCCGTTCACCGGCGGCCGAATGTTCGTCTCTCGCCAGCAGTACTACGGCTACCTGCGGGAGTATGCCGAACGCTTTCGGTTGCGCGACCACATCCGCTTCGGCAGCGAAGTCACCGATGTTCGACGCCGCGGACGAACCTGGACGGTGACGGTCCGTCGCGACGGCATCGAGACGACCGAGGAGTTCGGGGCCGTCGCCATCTGCTCCGGCCCGTTCAAGACCCCCAATATGGACATCCCGGAACTCGCGGACTTCTCCGGCGAGATCGTGCACTCGGCCCACTACCGCAACAATGAGCGGTTCCGCGGCAAGCGGGTCCTGGTGGTCGGACTTGCCGAATCCGGCGCCGACATCGTCCGTGAGATCGGTGATGTCGCCGAAGCGTGCACGCTGTCGATCCGGTCGTACAGCTGGTTGCTGCCGCGCATCTTCAACGGCAACCAAACCACCGACCGGGGCACCGTGCGCGCACATCACCACGAGATGCTCCGCCGGGCCACCGACAAACCCTTTCCGCTGCAGACCTTCTGGGGCCAGAACCCGATTTCCAAGGCGGCGTTCCTGACCACGTCGGTGGCGCTCGGCTTCGGCAAGTCGATCACCTCGGGATTCCGCGGCGAGCTCGCCAGGCGCACCGGGCGCGCGGCCCCACTCCCGGATCCCAATCCGATGGGCGAGCCGGTATATCCGTTCAAGATGGACATCGGAACCGCTGACTCGCCGGAGAACTGGGACATGCTGCGGACGTGGAACCGTCGATCACATCCCGACGGCAGCTGGACCCAGCGGGCCATCTTCTCGAAGAACGTCACCTTCATCCCGAGCCTGGTCTCCGGACAGGTCCAGCTCAACGACGCGGGGATCGAACGCACCGACGGCAAGAAGGTCTTCTTCTCCGACGCCACGTCCGCGGAGTTCGACACCGTCGTCCTCTGCACCGGCTTCTCGAAGTCGGAGCTGTCGGTCGGCGACCTGCGGGTCAAGGACGGCAACGTTCGCAATCTGTACAAACACTTCCTGCCGGCCGAACATGACGGCACCGCCGCCTTCATCGGCTTCGTCCGCCCGTTCTCCGGCGGAATCCCGATCTGTGCCGAAATGCAGGCCCGCTATTTCGCCCAGCTGTGCAGCGGCACGTTGCGGCTTCCCGCAGACGTCGACGAACGGATCGCGCAGGAGAAGGAGTGGGAGGAATACTGGACCGCGCTGAGTCCGCGGCACACCGAATCCATCCCGTCGCAGGTCGTCTACCTCGACTCGCTCGCCAAAGAGATCGGCTGCCTCGTACCGATGCGCAGGATGCTGCTCAACCCCAAGCTGTTCATCCAGTTGTGGTTCGGCACGTTCAACCAGGCCGGTTACCGCATCGTCGGACCGCACAGTCGCGGCGAGGCCGCACTCGAGGACCTCTATTCCGAGCCGGTCGTCAATCTCAAGCGCATGGTGTTCGACATGGCGTTGCTGCAGTTGATGCCGTCGAAGGTGCATCCGAAGCACATGATGTAGTGCTCGCTCGACATCCGTGGGTGGTGACCACGATCACGACCCACGGAACGGTATGTCCGATCTCACCATTACTTGCGTCGTCGTAATAGTTGCGTATGCGTTAGCTTTATCTGCGTGTCAGTTCTCGAGCCATCAACCCTGCCGTCGTCCGGTGTGGACGCCGGGTCGGTCGAGGCAACCTGCACGACACTGATCGACTTCCTGGATCGCCTCGCCTGCCTCGGCAAGCCGCACACGATGGAGTCGCTGGCGAACACCGATCTGACCTTCACCCAATTGCGGGTGCTGTTCACGCTCGCCGCCCACGAGTCGAGCTCCGAGTCTCTGTCGGTGAATGAGATCGCCGAACAGATCCACCTGTCCTTGGCCGCGGCCGGACGCACCGTCGACAAACTCGTCGGTGCCGGACTGGTCGATCGGCGCGAGGACACCGCGGATCGTCGGGTCAAGCGGGTCACGCTGACCGCGGACGGTCAGACGATCGTCGACTCGCATCTCACCGTCAAGCAGGACCTGATCCACGCTTTCGTCGGCGGTCTCCCCGAAGACGTCCGCGCCCGGCTGTGTGCGGCGCTCGATCCCATCGTCGACAGCGCGGTCGACTATTTCGCCGGCCTCGGCCACCCCGAAACCACCACTGCCGTATAACTCTCCAACCAAGAAAGTCGGATATGACCTCCTCGTCAACGCCGGCCCATGCTCACGCGGGGCCACCAGACACCAAACTCGATCGGCATGTGCTGATCGTCGCCGGCGTCGTCGTGCTCGGCGCCATCATGTCGATCCTCGACGTCACCGTTGTCTCGGTGGCGCAGAACACCTTCCAGCAGGAGTTCGGCACCGACGCGGCAGGCGCCGCGTGGACGATGACCGGCTATACCCTGGCGCTGGCCGCGGTGATCCCGCTGTCCTCCTGGGCCGCAGCACGTTTCGGCACCAAGAAGGTGTACCTGACCTCCCTGGTGCTGTTCGTCCTGGGTTCGGCACTGTGCGCGCTGGCCTGGAACATCGGTTCACTGGTGGCGTTCCGGGTGATCCAGGGTCTCGGCGGCGGCATGCTCATGCCCATCGGCATGATGATCCTGACCAAGGCGGCCGGTCCCGAGCGCGTCGGTTCGGTCATGGCGGTGCTCGGCATCCCGATGCTGCTCGGCCCCATCGGCGGCCCCATCCTCGGCGGTCTGCTCATCGAAAAGGCGTCGTGGCACTGGGTGTTCCTGATCAACGTGCCGATCGGCATCGTCGCGATCATCTACTCGTGGTTCGCGCTGCGCGACGACGAGGAAACCACCCGGCCATCGTTCGACATCATCGGATTGTTGTTGCTCTCACCGGGTCTGGCGCTGTTCTTGTACGGCATCTCGTCGAGCGCCGAGGCGGGTACGTTCGTCTCCGCCAAGGTTCTCATCCCGGCCATCGTCGGCGCCGTGCTGATCGGCACCTTCATCTGGCACGCTCTGCGCGCCAAGAACCCGCTGCTCGACCTGCGGCTGTTCCGTAACCGCACGCTGTCGATCGCGGTGATCGCGATGACGCTGTTCATGATCGCGTTCTTCGGTGCGTCGCTGCTCTACCCGCAGTACTTCATCGGCGTGCGCGGCGAGACCACCCTCTCGGCCGGTCTGCTGTTGGCGCCGCAGGGTATCGGCGCGATGCTGACCATGCCGATCGCCGGCAAAATGACCGACAAGATCGGTCCCGGCAAGTTCGTGCTGGGCGGCATCATCCTGATCTTCCTGGGCATGGGCACCTTCGTCTTCCTCGGTGCGGACACCTCGTACTGGCTGCTCTGCGGTGCGCTGTTCGTCCAGGGTCTCGGCATGGGTATGACGATGATGCCGATCATGTCCGCCGCCCTCGCGACGCTGAACAACAAGCAGGTGCCGGACGGTTCGACCATGATGAACGTGGTCCAGCAGACCGCATCCTCGATCGGTACCGCCATCATCGCGGTCATCCTGGCTTCGAACCTGAAGTCCTCCCCCGACGCCGGCCTGGCGATCGTGTCCAACACCGATCCCGCCAAACTGGGTGGCATGCCGGTTCCGGCAAGCGCATTCGAACACGCCGCCGAGGCTTTCGGTCACACCTTCGTGGTGGCCGCCATCCTGGTCGCGGTGACCTTCATCCCGGCACTCTTCCTGCCGCGCAAAAAGATCGCCTCGCCGCTGGTCGAGGAAGACATGGATCGAGCACCGATCATCATGCACTGACGCAAGTTCCCCTCTCACGCGCCCAGCACGAACGTAACGTTCGCACTTACGCGCCCAGCACGAACGTCGAGAGCAATTGAAAAATCGTCGACAGCAACCGGACATCCAAATGTCCGGTTGCTGTCGGCGTTAAACCGGTTGCTGTCGGCGGTTTTTCAGTTGCTCTCGACGTGAGTGCTGGTGACGTTTTGGGGGTGCGTTACGACGTGGGGTGCGTTACGACGTGGGGGACGTTACGACCCGTACGCGCCTGTTTGCTGCAGGATCCAGGCCAACTCGAAGGCTATCTCTTCCCACTGCTTGTAGCGGCCGCTGACGCCGCCGTGACCGGCGGACATCTCGGTCTTGAGCAGGATCGGGTGGTCCGAGGTGCTCTTCTCTTGGAGTCGCGCAACCCATTTGGCAGCCTCGGTGAACAGCACTCGGGTGTCGTTGAGGGACGTCTGGGCCAGGATCGGTGGGTACGGTTTGGCGTCGACGTTCTCGTACGGCGAGTAGGACCTCATGTAGGCGTATACCTCGGGGTCGTGCAGCGGGTTACCCCACTCGTCCCATTCGATGACGGTGAGCGGCAACGACGGATCGAGGATCGAGGTGAGGGCGTCGACGAACGGCACCGACGCGAGGATGCCGTTGAAGAGTTCCGGGGCCAGATTGGCCACCGCACCCATCAGCAGCCCACCGGCCGAGCCGCCCTCGGCGACCATCTGCTGCGGCGTCGTCCATCCGGCATCGACGAGATAGCGTGCGGCGTCGACGAAGTCGGTGAAGGTGTTCTTCTTGGTGAGGGTCTTGCCGTTCTCGTACCAGTAGCGGCCCATCTCCCCGCCGCCGCGGATGTGGGCGAGCACGAACACGACTCCCCGGTCGAGCATCGACAACCGCGACACCGAGAACGACGGATCGATGCTCGCCTCATAGGAGCCGTATCCGTAGAGCAGCAGTGCGGCGGGCCTGCTGTCGTCGACGCCCTTACGGCGCACGATGGACAGCGGAATCCGGGTGCCGTCGCCGGCGACCGCCCATTCGCGGGTCTGCACATAGTCGTCCGGGTCGTAGCCTCCGAGCACCGGTTGGCGTTTGAGCAGAACCCGCTCGCCGGTTGCGACGTCGAGTTCGAGGATCTCGGTGGGTTCGATAAAGCTGGTGTACCCGATCCGCAGGCGCGGGGTGACCCACTCAGGGTTGCCGCCGAGCCCCGCCGAGTACAGCTCCTGGTCGAAGGTGACCTCGTGAAACTCTGCGGGCGTGGGCATTCCGTCGATCTGGCGGAGGTCGGCGATGGCGATCTTGGGGAGCGCATCGCGCCGATAGGACAGCACCAGATAGTCACGGAACGCGTCGAGATCCTCGATGCGTCGTGCGGTGTCGTGACCGACGAGTTCACGACGGGCGGTGGGGTCGTCGACGGGGGCGATGTCGATGGCGAAGTTCTCGGCCTTCGCTCCGTCCCGAATGTCGTTGTGCACGATGACGAAATAGTCGTCGCCGCCGATCACCACGTGCTCGACGTTGTACTCGACGCCTTCGACCCGCGGTGCGATGCTGCGGAACTCGCCGGTCGGGTTGTCGGCGGCCAGGACGTAGCACTCGGAGGTGATCTTCGAGCCGACGCCGATCATCAGGTATTTGTCGCTGCGAGTGGAACCCATCCCCACCCAGTACCGTTCGTCGGGTTCGTGGAAGACCTTGATGTCGTCGGTTCCGGCGCCGATGTCGTGGCGCCACACGGTATCCGGGCGCCACGCCTCGTCGACGGTTTGGTAGAAGACGTGTTTCGCGTCGGCCGACCACACCGCCCCACCCGCGGTGTCGGCGATCTCCTCGGTCAGCAACTCGCCGGTGCGAAGGTTCTTGAACCGCAACGTGTATCGCTCATTGCCGACGACGTCGGTGCTGTAGGCCAGCCACTCACCGCTGTCGCTGACGGTGAGGGCACCGAGGCTGAAGAAGTCGTGTCCTTCGGCTTCGGCGTTGGCGTCGAGGAGGATCTCCTCGCCGGGCAGTGCGTCGTCGGTCACCTCAGGCGGAGTCCAGTCGTCGTCGGCGCGGATCGGGCAGCGGCACCGGATGGCGTACTGCTTGCCCTCGACGGTGCGCGCGTAATACCAGTACTGCCCACGTCGACTCGGCACCGACATGTCGGTTTCCTGTGTGCGGTTCTTGATCTCGGTGAAGATCTGTTTGCGCAGCCCGTCGAGTTGCGCGGTGTGCGCTTCGGTGAAGGCGTTCTGACCTTCGAGGTAGGCGATGACCTCGGGATCGTCCTTGTCCCGCAACCATTCATAATCGTCGACGAAGGTGTCACCATGATGCGTTCGGTCGGTCGGGACCTTCTTGGCGACTGGTGCTGCGGGTACCGCAGAAGTGGTCGTGGTGTCGTCACTCACTGGTGGGTCTCCTGCTCGTCGGTGGGCCAATCAGCGAAGGACAACTGCGAAATCCATTCGTAAGCCTCGATATAACGTTGCCGTGTTCGTTGAACCACGGTGTCGGGCAACGACGGGGGTGGATTGTCGACGGCACGGTCCCAGCCGGAATCGGGGCCGGTCAACCAGTTTCGGACGATCTGCTTGTCGAAGCTGGGTTGCACCTCCCCGGGGCGGTAGGTCGCCGATTCCCAGTAGCGCGACGAATCGGGGGTGAGTACTTCGTCGGCCAGCACGAGTTCGCCGTCCTCACCGAGACCGAACTCGAACTTGGTGTCGGCCAGAATGATTCCGCGATCGGCGGCGAGCTGCGCGCCGCGCCCATAGATGTCGAGGGTGGTCGAGCGCAGGTTCTCCGCAAGATCGGCGCCGGCGAGGTCGACGACGGCATCGAAGCTGATGTTCTCGTCATGATCACCGAGTTCCGCCTTGGTCGCGGGGGTGAAGATCGGCTGCGGGAGTTTGCTCGCCTCATCGAGGCCGGTGGGCAACTCGACGCCACACACCGCACCGGTCTTGCGGTAGTCGATCAGGCCGGAGCCGGTGAGGTACCCCCGGGCGACGCATTCCACCTGCACCATCGGCAGGCGTCGCACGACCATCGAGCGTCCCACACAGTCGGCAGGAATGCGGTGGTCGGTCGGGCCGCCGGCGAGATGGTTGGGCACGCCGAGCACGTCGAACCAGAAGAAGCTCATCGCCGTGAGGATGCGCCCCTTGTCGGGGATCTCCGGAGTGAGGATGTGGTCGTACGCGGAGATGCGATCGGACGCGACCATCAGCAGGGTGTCGTCGTCGATTTCGTAGATCTCGCGCACCTTGCCGGAGGTCAGATGCCGATACGTGGCCAGTTCGGGACGCATGGCATCGAGCCTAGACATATGACAGGCTGCATCGCATGACCGGGCCGCAGATCAGCATCACCTATTGCACGCAATGTAACTGGCTGCTGCGGGCGTCCTGGATGGCCGGTGAGCTGCTCAACACCTTCGGTACCGAGCTGGGCGCGGTGACCCTGGTGCCCGGCACCGGTGGCATCTTCCACATCGACGTCGACGGCGAGCAGGTGTGGGAACGCAAACGGGACGGCGGGTTTCCGGATGTGGTCACGCTCAAGCGCCTGATCCGCGATGCCGCACTCCCCGACTGGAACCTGGGGCATGCGGATCGGGTGGCCACCGACGAGTGAGCAGTGAGGGCCGGTTTCGACGGACGCCCACTCGGCTAGCGCCTCGCGGGCTGCTCAACCAGCGGCAATAGGACATTCTCAGAGAATCGGCGCAGGCGTGTACTTGGCGGCGTCGGGGTACTGCTCGATGATTTGCTCCGCGGCGGCGATGACGTCGGTCACCTGTTGTTCGGCCGCGCCGATGAACGCCTTCTTGTTGGCGAGGGCGTCGTCGAGCTGGGCGCGATCGAGCGGGATGCGGTCGTCGGCGGCCAACCGGTCCAGCAGGTCGGGTTCGCGGCCCTCCTCACGCATCGCGAGGGCAACGGCGACGGCGTTCTCCTTGATGGCCTCGTGGGCGGCCTCGCGACCGACCCCGGCGCGCACCGACGCCATCAGCACCTTGGTGGTGGCCAGGAACGGCAGGTAGCGGTCGAGTTCGTTGGCAATGACCGCCGGGTAGGCACCGAACTCGGCGAGCACGGTCAGGAACGTCTCCATCAGCCCATCGATCGCGAAGAACGCGTCGGGCAGCGCGACGCGCCGCACCACCGAGCAGAAGACGTCGCCCTCGTTCCACTGGGCACCGGCGAGTTCGGCGGCCATCGAGCCGTATCCGCGCAGGATCACCTGCAGGCCGTTGACGCGTTCACAGCTGCGGGTGTTCATCTTGTGCGGCATCGCCGAACTACCGACCTGCCCGGGCTGGAAGCCCTCGGTGACCAGCTCGTGGCCGGCCATCAGCCGGATGGTGTGGGCCAGCGACGACGGTCCGGCTGCGACCTGCACCAGCGCGGACACCACGTCGTGGTCGAGCGACCGCGGGTAGATCTGGCCGACCGAGGTCAGCGAGCGGGCAAAGCCGAGGTGCTCGGCGACACGCGATTCGAGATCGGCGAGCTTGACGGCGTCGCCGCCGAGCAGGTCGAGCATGTCCTGGGAGGTGCCCATCGGGCCCTTGATGCCACGCAGCGGGTACCGGTCGATCAGCTCCCGCAGCCGGGTGATCGCGATCATCAGTTCGTCGGCGGCGCTGGCGAAGCGTTTGCCCAGCGTGGTCGCCTGCGCGGCGACGTTGTGGCTGCGGCCGGCCATCACGGTCGACGAATACTGGGCGGCCAAGTCGACGACGCGGGCGAGCACCGCGACACCGTGGCCGTGGACATACTCGAGCGACCGCAGGATCTGCAGTTGCTCGACGTTCTCGGTGAGGTCACGGCTGGTCATGCCCTTGTGGATCTGTTCGTGCCCGGCCAGCGCGTTGAACTCCTCGATCCGCGCCTTCACGTCGTGGCGGGTGATGCGTTCGCGGTCGGCGATGGAATCCAGGTCGATCTGGTCGACCACGCGTTCGTAGTCCTCGATCGCGCCGTCCGGCACATCGATGCCCAGGTCGCGTTGCGCCTTGAGGACAGCTATCCAGAGTTGCCGCTCGAGAGCGATCTTGTGGCGTGGTGACCAGATCTCCGCGAGGTCGGCGGAGGCATAGCGGCTGGCCAGAACGTTGGCGATGACAGGCTTCGGCACGTAGCCAGTGTAGTGCGCGCTCCTGACGCGGCCGCGCCGGGCGATCAGCTCAGACGGCGAAGCACATGCCGCCCGAACCGTAACCCTGCCGCACCCGGAGCACCGTGGACGGTCCGACGACGCCGTTCTGCTTGGCGTACACCAGTCGATCGCCGATGGTGCGCGGCCACCACTCGAGGGTGGCCGCCGCGCCGTCGGGCACATCGGAGCCGATGAGGTGCTCGGGCGATCCCTGGCGTTTCTCCCAGAAGGTGACCGTGCCCGACGAGTTGACCGGTACTCGCAGCGTGTAGACGCAGCCGGTGCCGTACACGACGGACGAGAGCGGCACCCCGGCGTCGACCGTGCCTGCCGGCGCGGCCTGCGCGAGACCCGGCGCTCCGAGCACTCCGAGCGCGACCGCGGCAGTCATCGCCCACAGACTCCTGCTGCCCACCTTCGACATCTTCTCCCCCTGGTTGCTCGACGCGAATCGGCGTTGCCGCGATCCTATTGCCGCGGCGCAAGAACGTCGATGACCTCGTGGAGCGCGTCGCGGGCGGCCGCGTAGGGCGTGATCTGCGGCAATCCGAGCGCACCGACGACGGCCCCGTCCTCGAGCGCGATGAGCTGCCCGACATGAACCGGATCGGCGAGACGCCCCGACTTGTCGAGTACATCGGAGTGCCGCGACGACAAGATGATCTGCCGATCGACGACGACCTCCCGCAGCCGCGGATATCGGGCCGCGAGGGTGATCATCTCGTAGCGGGCGGCGAGTTCCTCGATCGTCGTCTCCGGGCCCACGAAGACTTCGGCGAGCGCGTCGGCGGTCGCCGAGCCGCCGCGACGCCGACGCGGTAGCGCCTCGCAGCGCGCGGAGATCGCGTCCTCGTCGTGGCGGCAGATGTACCCGGCCGCCTCGGCCATCAGGTCTTCGAGCGAACCGAAGTAGTAGGTGGTCGACGCCAGCGGCAATTGGGCCCGCTCGGCGACAGCCCGGTGACGTACCGCGTCGAACCCGCCCTCCAGCAGGAGAGCGCCGGCCGCCTCGATGAGTCGCGACCGTCGTCGCAGCCCTTTCGGGGTCGCCGCCGATGTCATGGAATCATGCTGCCAAGGCGCGGGTCGCCTCGTGTTGGGTTTTGCCAAACGCGACCGTCCTGACACCAATTGGGCGATCCTTGATGCGACCATGTCGTCTATGGATGACGAACGATATCTGCGTGAGTCGATCGATCTGGCCGCCGCTGCACGCGCGCGCGGCGATCATCCGTTCGGCTCACTGTTGGTCGACGCCGACGGCAACTCCGTACTGACCGCGCTGAATACGGTGAACACCGAGTCGGATCCGACCGGGCATGCGGAGACCAATCTCGTGCGCGAGGCAGGACGCCTGTTCTCCGACGCCGAGCGGCGGGACCTGATCCTGTACACCAGTACCGAACCGTGCGCGATGTGTGCCGGCGCCATCTATTGGGCCGGGGTCCCCACCGTCGTGTTCGCACTCGGTGAGGCCGATCTGCGGACGCTGACCGGCGCCGACCCACAGAATCCCACGTTGGCGTTGCCGTGCCGCGAGGTGTTCGCGCGCGGTGCGCACCCGACAACGGTGCGCGGGCCGTTCGACATCCCCGCCGCCCACGAAGTGCACGTCGGGTTCTGGCACCCCTGACGTTCAGGCGAAGTAGTGCCCGGCGTCGATGTCCTCGATGAGGCCTGGCTGCTCCGGTTTCCACGTCAGGAGTGCACGGGTGCGTTCTGCCGACGTCGGGTTGTTGACCCCGACGAAGCGCGCGAGGTAACCGAAACGTTGCGGCGCGTCGACGGATTCGACTGCCGCCGTGGGGATTCCCAGACCATTGCCGATTGCGGCCGCGATCTCCCGGAACTCGACACCCTCGTCGCCGACCGCGTGCAGGACCGAGCCGGCCGGCGCCGATTCGACGGCCAGGCGATACAGCCGCGCCGCATCGCGCGTATGCACTGCGGGCCACCGGTTGGTGCCGTCGCCGAGGTAGCCGGCGAAGCCGTTGTCGCGCGCGAAGCCGATGAGGCCGGGGACGAAGCCGTGCTGGTCCAGGTCGCTGTGCACCGAGGGCGGCAGCCGGACGACCGATGACCGCACGCCCCTCTCGGCGGACGCGAGGATGACGTTCTCGGCATCGATCCGATAGCCACCCTCGAACACGTCGGCTTCGGTACCCGGCCGGTCGGTGATGCCCATCATCGCGATCATCGCCGTTCCCGATGTGCCGACGATCGGTTTGCCGGTGCCCGCCAACGCTTCCGCGAGAACGCGGACGGCGTCCAGATCCGACGCGGCGGCCCCGGCCATATCGCCCACCTGCATCAGATCGTGCCGAAAGGCCAGGTGGATGACACCGTCGGCGTCGGTGGCGGCGCTACGCAGGACGTCGAGATCGGTGAGATCGCCGCGGACGACCTCCGCGCCGCGCTCGGCCACGACTGCGGCCGCATCGTCGGACCGCGCCAACCCGACAACCTGGTGTCCCTCGTCGATCAATTCGGGGATGACGGCCGATGCGACGTGGCCCGACGCGCCGGTGATGAAGACCTGCATGGATACTCCTCGGTTGATGTCAGGTTCTGACATCAACAACCGTACGCCTGATGTCAGTATCTGTCATCACGTATCCTCGACGAGTGGGACGATGGCCGACGGGTTCACGAGAGCGCCTCCAATTGGCCGCGCTCGATCTGTTCATCGAGCGCGGTTACGAGAGCACCTCGGTCGCCGATATCGCGGCTCGGGCCGGAGTCACCGAACGCACCTTTTACCGCCATTTCGGCGACAAGCGTGAGGTCCTCTTCGACGGCGGCCACGCCCTGGAGCACGCAATGATCGACGCACTCGATGCGGCGCCGCCAGACCTGCCGCCACTTGCCGCCGTAGATACCGCGATCCGCGCCGCGGCAACTCTGTTCTTTGCCGATCGCCTCCCCTGGTCCCGTCGACGACAAACCGTCATCGACGCGAATCCCGAACTGCAGGAACGCGAACTGCTGAAAATGGCATCACTCAGCGATGCTCTGGCGGCGCGATTACAGGCGCGCGGCTCGGCGGCGGTGGACGCTCGACTCGCCGCGGAGGCGGGTGTCACCGTGTTCAAAGTGTCATTCACAGAGTGGGTCGCATCGGAGACCACGAGCGAACTGACCGACATCATCGGCGACTCCTTCCGACGCCTACGCGCCGTCTCGGGTGACCACTCGGACTGACGCGCCACCGGCATCCTCCCCGGTCCATCAGCAGGCGACGCTTGCCTTCCATATACCCCCTGGGGTATGTTCGCCTCGTTGGTTGAATACCCCAGTGGGTATATTTGAGGAGGCCTCGTGACAACGACCGCACAACCCGGAACCACCGGTCCGGAGTCCACTGCACGGCTTGGCCCGATGGGTCGACTCGGACACTGGGCCGCCACTCATCGCCGCTGGGTGTTCGGCATCTGGACACTGATGGTGATCGGCCTCGGCGCCGTTGCACCGTCGGTGTTCTCCTCCCTCGCCGGCGCCGGGTGGCAGGCCAACAACTCCGAGTCGGTCGCGGTTCGCCAACTGGCACAAGAGCATTTCGGCGGCAACTCGTCGGCGGCCATACAGGTGGTGATCCACTCGGACACCGCGCAGATCGCTGACCCCCGGGTCCAGGGTGTCGTCGCGGAGATCGACCACGTCGCCGCGTCGGACTCACGGTTCGGACCGGTCGTCGCACCGCAACCGGGGATGACCGTCAGCGCCGACGGGCACACCGGCGTCGTTCTGATCGGCGCCAACAGCTCCACCGACGACATGGTCAAGGCCGTCGACGATCACAAGGAAGACCTGGTTGCACTGTCGGGCAACGGTATCGAGGTCTATCCGACCGGCGCATCGGCACTGTGGAGCGATTTCAACAAAGCCAATCACGAGGCGATGATCAAGGCCGAGATGTTCTCCTGGCCGATCACCCTCGCGATCATGGTCGTCGCATTCGGCTCGCTCGTCGCCGCCGGCCTGCCGTTGCTGTTGACCGTCGCCGGACTCGTCGCCTCGGCCGGCGGTCTGGTGCTGCTGAACTCGGTCACACCGATCTCGGTGTGGGCCATGAACTTTGCGATGATGTTCGCGCTCGCACTCGGTATCGACTACGCGCTGTTCATGGTGTCCCGATTCCGAGCGGCGATGATCCTGCGCAACGAGCCAGGGCATGCGGTCGTCGAGACGATGGAGACCGCGGGCAAGGCCGTACTGCTCTCGGGTCTGACCGTGCTCGTGAGCCTGTCGGCGGTATTGCTGGTGCCGGCGCCGGCGGTGCGCACCATGGCGATTGGCATCATGCTGGCGGTGGTGTTCGTGCTCGCCGCCACCATGACTCTGCTACCTGCAGCGCTCGCCGCTCTCGGACCGAAGGTCAATGCCGGCTCGCTCCCCTGGGCCAAGAAGCAACAACATCATTCGCCGCTATTCGAGAAGTGGGGACGCCTGCTGCATCGGCATCCGTGGCCGTTCGCCATCGGTTCGGTGGCGATACTGATCCTGCTCGCCCTGCCTGTGCTCGGCCTCAAGGTCGCCATGCCGTCGATCACCGTGGTGCCCGATGACGCGCCGGTTCGCCAGGGCTACAGCGTGGTCCAGGAGGCGATGGGCCCCGGAGCACCGGGCGCCCTGCAGATCATCACCCCGGCCGAGTACGCCGCACAGGCCGTGACGATCGCGTCGAAAAGCAGCGGAGTTGCCATGGTGACACCACCGCAACCTGCTGCCGATGGATCGGGATACGTGATGCTGCAGGCGATCCCGAACGTCGATCCGTCGAGCCCGCAGATGGGCGAGATCCTGGCGACGTTGCGTGCGGACCTGCAGTCGGAGGCGCTCGTCGGAGGCGCACCGGCCGAGAATCTCGACCTCCAGCAGGCCCTCAACACATGGTTTCCGGTGGTGGTGGGCGTCATTCTGACACTGGGCTTCCTGCTGCTACTCGTCGCGCTGCGAGCGCCGCTCATCGCGTTGCTCGGTACCCTGGTGAGTCTGCTGTCGACCGCCGCGGCATTCGGGGTGGCCACGCTGATCTTCCAGGACGGTCACGGCGCCGGGCTCCTCGGCTTCACGCCGCAAGGGTTCCTCGATGGCTGGGGGCCGGTGTTCTTCTTCGCGATGATCTTCGCCATCGCGATGGACTACACGGTGTTCCTGCTGGCGACGGCCAAGGAACACTATGAACATTCGGCGGACCCGGCGACCGCCCAGATCAACGGCCTGGCGTATTCGGGCCGCATCATCTTTGCCGCGGCCGCGGTGATGGTCGCAGTGTTCTTTACTTTCGCTCTGGCACAACCGCTTCCGCCGAAGGAGATGGGCATCATACTGGGTGTGGCGGTACTGCTCGACGCCACCTTGGTCCGGCTGATCCTGCTGCCGGTCCTGCTGCGCCTCACCGGCCACGGCGCCTGGTGGGCGCCGCAGTGGCTGGATCGGGTCTTGCCGAAGATCTCGTTCAGCCACTGAAACACCCTTGACCATATACCCCATGGGGTATACTTGGATCAACTGGCAGAAAGGACAGACGATGGTTGGCGACGACGAATCGATCACCGTGGTACTCAACCGGTTACGTCGAGCACACGGACAGCTGGCCGGCGTGATCTCGATGATCGAGCAGGGCCGCGACTGCAAGGACGTGGTCACCCAGCTGGCGGCGGTATCCCGCGCGCTGGACCGGGCCGGCTTCAAGATCGTGGCCACCGGACTGCGGCAATGCCTGACCGGTGAGCAGGCGGACAACAGTGAACCCATGACCGAGGAGCAGCTGGAGAAGCTGTTTCTCGCCCTGGCTTGAGAAAGGACACCAATCATGGAACTCGGCTACACCACCACCCTGCCAACCACTTTCGATGATGCGGTCGCTCGCACGCGAGAGGCGTTGACCGAGCAGGGGTTCGGCGTGCTCACCGAGATCGACGTCACCGCGACACTCAAGAAGAAGCTCGACGAAGAACTGGAGAACTACCTCATCCTCGGCGCGTGCAACCCACAACTGGCCCACCGCGCGCTCGGCGTGGACCGACAGCTCGGATTACTGCTGCCGTGCAACGTCGTCGTCCGCGACGACGTCGAGAATCCCGGCACGGTGATCGTCGAGGCGATGAATCCCGACATCATGGTCGCGGTCACCGATGAACCGGATCTGCGGGCCGTTGCGGCCGACGCGTCGACGAAGCTCAAAGCAGCGATCGCCAACCTGACCGCCGCGGTCGCGTCGTGAGGTGGGGACGATGACCGAACACGCACCGACGGTGGACATCTATGTCGATCCGGCCTGCCCCTTCGGCTGGGTCACCTCCCGCTGGCTCGCCGGTGTCGCCGAGCGTCGTGGTGTCGAGGTGACCTGGCATCAGATGAGCCTTGCGGTCCTCAACGACGGCCGCGAGATGGACGGCGCACACGCCGAGCGAATGGTGACCTCGCGTCATGCCGGCCGACTCCTCGCCGCCACCGCCGACCTCGTTCCGGCGAAGGACCTCTACCTCGCCCTGGGGCGGCGACTCCACACCGAGGGCTTGGCACTGACCGACGACGTCGCGGCTGCGGCACTCACCGAGTGCGGTCTCGACTCGGCGTCGACCACGGCGATGTACGACGACCGATGGGATGACGCGGTCGCCGAGGCGCATCGTCGCAGCCAGGAGGCGCTCGGCGGCACCGGCGGGTGCCCGATCACCGTCGTCTCCGGTCGCGCCTTCTTCGGGCCGGTGCTCACCGAGATACCGTCGACGGACGAAGCGGATCGGTTGTTCGACGGACTCGTTGCGTTGTCCGATGCACCCGCATTCGCCCAGATGGAACGACCGCGGGTCGGTCCACCGAAACTCGAGGAGGCTGCCTGATATGTGTTACGCGACCACCTGCCGTGTGTGCGGCAAGACAACGTGGGCCGGCTGTGGTGACCACATCGACGACGTGAAGGCGTCGGTGCCGCCCGAGCAGTGGTGTCCGGGACACACAGAGCAGCCCAAACGCGGCCTGTTCGGCCGCCGCCACTGACACCGGTGTGAGACGCGCCCGGGCGCGGTGCGCTGGTGTCGGTGCCGCCGTCGCGGGGCCAGTACGCTGTGGAAGCGATGACCACAGAACACCCCCGATCGTCCGACGCTGCGCCGGACCTGACAGCCGCTGATCCGACCGTGCACCGACGGGTCAGTCGTCGTTCCGTGCTGGTCGGCGGCCTCGGTGTCGCCGTGGCGGGCGGACTCGCCGCCTGTGGGTCGCCGGGGGCGACGACCGTCGAGCCACGCAAGCTCGAAACCCATGCCGCCGACGATGAATTGCCGTCGGAGACCGAGACCGACACGGCCCAGACCCCGGGTGGGCCACGGGTGGTCACCGGAAGTTTCGTGTCGGCGAAAATGAACGGTCGCGAAACGAGGTGGGCGGTGGCGCGGCCGAATGGGGTGTCCGGGCAGCTGCCCGTGGTGATCGTGCTGCATGCGCTGAACACGAATGAGAAGTCGATCTTTTCGTCGAAGCTGGAGATGCAGAACGTCCTGCAATCCTATGTGGATGCGGGCAATCCACCGTTTGCCATCGCGGCGGCCGATGCCGGACGCAACTATTACCACGCCCGGGTCGACGGGTCCGATGCTGCGGCAATGGTTCTCGACGAGTTCATGCCGATGCTCGCGTCGGACTCGGCGTTGAATCTCTCGACCGACCGGATCGGACTGTACGGCTGGTCGATGGGTGGCTATGGGGCACTACGCATCGGGGCGCTCCTCGGGTCGCCGCGGGTGGCGGCGATCGCCGTCAGCTCACCGGCGCTGTGGGCGGACCCGCGCAACTACCCGCCTCGCGCCTTCGATTCTTATGAAGACTACGAAGCGAATTCGCTGTTCGGGCAGCAGCAGGCCTTCGCGAAGATCCCGCTGTTGATCGCCATCGGCTCCAGTGACCAGTTCTTCACCTACACCCGGCAATGGGCGGCCGGACTGCACCCGCCCGCCGCCTTCGGGACGTCGGCGGGCGGGCACACCAACCGCTACTGGCGCAGCGTGCTACCCGATCACGTGGAGTTCTTGGGCCGCAACCTGGCCCGATGACCTATCAGAGGGTGATCCGGCCCTCGAGCGCGGCCTTGCCGATGTCGGTACGGTGATGTGCCCCAGGCAGTTTGATCTTCGCGATGCGGTCGTAGGCCTGCGCTCGGGCCTCGGCCAGGTCGGCACCGGTCCCGACCACGGCGAGCACTCGACCGCCCGCGGACACCACCGCGCCGTCGCCATCGTGTGCCGTACCGGCGTGCAGGACACCGTCGGTTTCTGAACCACTGATGACATCGCCGGTGCGCGGCTTTCCGGGATAGTTCTCGGCGGCGACGACGACCGTGACGGCCGCGCCGTCGGCCCACTCCAGCGGCGGGAGTTGGTCGAGGGTACCGGTGGCGGTCGCGTTGAGCGCTTGCCCCAGAGGTGATTTCAGCAGTGCGAGCACCGCCTGGGTCTCCGGATCACCGAAGCGGCAGTTGAACTCGACGACCGACGGCCCGTCGGCGCCGATCGCCAACCCGGCGTAGAGCAACCCGGAGAACGGCGTACCGCGCTTGGCGAGTTCGGCGGCGACCGGTTTGACCACGTCGTCGACGATCTGTTGCGTCACCGAGTCGGGCAGCCACGGCAGCGGCGTGTAGGCACCCATGCCGCCGGTGTTGGGGCCGGTGTCGCCGTCGCCGACGCGTTTGTGGTCCTGCGCCGGGATCAGCGGCACCACGGTGGTGCCGTCGACCAGGCTGAACAGGGAGACCTCCGGGCCGTCGAGGAAACTCTCGAGCAACACCGGGTGACCGCTCTCCAGGCATTCGGCGGCGTGATCGCGGGCGACGGCCCGATCGGGCGTGACCACCACGCCCTTCCCGGCCGCCAGGCCGTCGTCCTTGACCACCCAGGTCGGGCCGAATCGATCCAGTGCGGCATCGAGTTTGGCGGGGTTGTCGACGACTTCGCTGTGCGCGGTCCGGACACCGGCGGCGGCCATCACGTCCTTGGCGAACGCCTTGGAACCCTCGATCTGGGCTGCGGCGGCACTCGGGCCGAAGGTGGCGAAACCGGCGTCGCGCAGCGCGTCGGCGACCCCGAGTACCAGGGGCACCTCGGGGCCGATGACGACCAGGTCGGCGGCGACGCGCTTGGCCAGCGCCACAACCTCTTCCGACGACGCGACATCGACCGGATGATTGGTGGCCAGCGTCGAGGTGCCGGCGTTGCCGGGACCGACGTGGAGTTCGGTCACCGAGGGGTCCTGGGACAGTCCGAGGAGCAGGGCATGTTCGCGGCCGCCCGAGCCGATCACGAGTACGCGCACGGTGATGACTCTAGCGTTGACACAGCTCCGATATTCAGTTCGCCACCTCCACCCCCATCGACGCCAACGCCTGCGCCCGCCGCGGCACGCCGAACGCCTCGTCGAGCACCACGACCAGGACGGGCGCGAACGCCGCGACGACGACGGCCACGATCACCGACACGCCGGCGGCGGCCATCCAGACCGCGGCGACCAGCAACGCGATGACGCCCAGGCCGAGGAACACGGTGAGCGAGTCGAAGGGCAGCAGGTAGTCGTACATGGTCAGCACCCCGAGGCAGTAGATGCCGAGGGGAAGCGCGAAGGTGGCAACGACCATCCCGGGCCCGATGTGGGTTTCGTGCTCGATGTAGAGCGCGGCGACGTGGAGGCCCGCACCGACTGCGGCGGCGGCCATGAAGATGATGATGTGGCCGTAGCCCCAGACGAAACTCTTCTCACGGTGTCGGTGCAGGGCGTCACCGACCGGCACGATGAAGTACATCCACCACATCGCGAAGGTGGCGCCCATCGCGGCCAGACCGAGGACCGCGGTCTCCACCGACCACCCCTCGACCTCGATGAGTGCGCCGAGCACCGCGACGGTGCCGACCACACCTTCACCGAGCGTGATGATGGTGAGCAGCGAATAGCGTTCGGCGATGTGATGGGCATGCCACGGGGTTCCGGATGTGGCGCGTTCCCCGATCCACGGGCCGAGCAGCTCGATCAGGACGCACCCGACCATGGCGAGCACTGTCGGCAACGGCGTCATGTCGACGAGCATCACCGCCACCCACCCGATCTGGGCGAGGAGTGTCATGCCGGAGTAGATGAGGCACGCCTGACGGTATTCCGCACTCTGCGCGGCGGCGCGCAGCCACTGCGCCACCATGCCAACGCGCATGATGATGTAGCCGATGACCAGGACGCGGTTGTCGACGTGTTCGTGCTCGTTCAACGAGACGAAGATGTCGGGGATGCCAAGGGCGATGATGGCCACGCCGATCATCTGGACCAGGGTGACGAGCCGGAAGAACCAGTCGTCGGTGTCGAAGGCCGAGGCGAACCAGGCGAAGTTGATCCACGCCCAGATCGCGGCGAAGGTGCAGATCAAATAGCCGACCGTCGCCACCTGGTAGTGGCCTTCGGCCAGTTGGTGCGCGACCTGGGTGCCGGCAACCGAGAAGGCCACGACGAAGACCAGGTCGTAGAACAATTCGAGACTGGTCGCGACCCGCCCGTCCTCGTGCGGGTCGCGACCGGTCATCCGGCGCAGGGGGTGTCCGATCGAGAGCGTCACAGTCGAACTGTAGGCGCTGGCCGCATCAGCTACCCAGCATCGGCTCAGCTGGTGGGCGCGGTGAGGTCGTACACCGTGGTGCCGTCGATCGTCCGCGCAGTGAAGTTCGCCTTCACCCACTCGGCGATCTGCGCCGAGGGCCGCGAGGTGTCGGAGTTGCCGAACCCGCGTCCTCCGCCGAGGAAGTAATGGATCTTCTTCTCGGCGACCAGCTTCTGGAACTGCTCGAGGGTCGGCGACGGATCGGTGCCGTTGAAGCCACCGATCGGCATCACCGAGTATCCCGATTCCAGCTGGTAGCCCGACGCCTCGTTGGAGCCGACGGATGCGCCGACCCACGTGTACTTGTCGGCGTCGGTCTGCAGCATTGTCACCAACTGCTCGCTCGGCTTGGATCCGTTGAGGAGTCCGCCGGGGCCGCCCATGCCGCCTTCCCCGCTCATGCCACCCGGACCGCCTGCGCCGCCCGGTCCACCGGCCATACCCGGCCCGAAACCACCGGCCTGCCCGGCGCCACCTTGGGTGCTGCCGGGTGTGGGCATCCCGCCGGGGCCACCCTGGGCACCGCGACCACCTTGCCCGCCCTGGCCCCACATGCCGCCACCGGGGCCACCCGGTCCGCGCATGCCGCCGTGTCGTCCGCCGAATCCGCCCCCGCCGGGACCGAATTCGCCGTTGACCCGCGGCCCGGCACTGATGATCGATCCCTGCTTCGGGGTGGCGACGGTGTTGATGGTGTACGCGACGGGACCGGCGAGGGCGGCGATGATCGCCGTCGCCAGCGCCAGGGTGGACAGGTAGGCCCGATGGGCGACGAGCATGATCAGACCGCTGACGATGCCGAGGATCAACACCATCCATCGCAGCATCGGCACGAAGTCGGCCGAACGGTTCAGCAGCGCGAAGCCCCAGATCGCCGCGATCCACACCGCGACCGCGAGTACGATGCGCACCCAGAGTCGTTCGCGCGCAGTCCAACACACCGCAGCCCCACCGGCGACCACCGCGGCGACCGCAGGCGCGAGTGCCATCGTGTAATAGCTGTGGAAGATGCCGGCCATGAAGCTGAACACGGCCATGGTGACGAGCAGCCAGAGACCCCAGACCGCGAGATACGCGCGACGCGGATCTGTGCGACGGGCCTTGCCGATGATGACCAGCGCCGCGACACCGAGAACGAGTCCGGTCGGGATCAGCCAGGCGATCTGGCCGCCCTGCGCGGGTTCGAACATACGGAGCCAACCGGTCTGGCCCCACATGCCACCGCCGCCCGGGTCGCCGGGACCTCCGCCGGGGGGCCCGCCGAATCCGCCGGCATAGCCGGACATCTCACCCATGCGTCCACCGCCGGGCATCACGCTGCCCGTCTCGTTGCCGTTGAGGCGTCCGAAACCGTTGTAGCCGAGGGTCAGTTCGAGGATCGAGTTGTTCTGCGAGCCACCAATCCACGGCCGCTTGTCCGCCGGCCACAGCTCGACGGCGAGGATCCACCAGCCGGCACTGACGATCAGCGCGCCCAAAGCGGCGACCAGATGGCTGAGGCGCTTGATCCAGTTGTGTTGTCCGAAAGCCAGATACGTGATCGCCAACGGCGGCACGATCAGCATCACCTGCAATTGCTTGGTGAGGAACCCGAATCCGACGAACATGCCGGTCAGGAGCATCCACCGCAGCCGGCCGTCCTCGATGCCCTTGAGGGTGGCCCACACCGCGGCGATCATCAGCAGGACCAACAGGGCGTCGGGGTTGTTGAACCGGAACATCAGCGCCGCAACGGGAGTCACGGCCAGGGTGAGTCCCGCGAGGATGCCGGGCCAGTGGCCGAAGTACTTACGGGTGATGAGGTAGAGCAGAGCCACACTCGCAACACCCATGAGCGCCTGCGGGATCAGGATCGCCCACGAGTTGAGACCGAATATCCGCACCGAGATGCCCGGAATCCACAGGGACATCGGCGGTTTGTCGACGGTGATGGAGTTCGCCATGTCCGACGACCCGAAGAACCAGGCCTTCCACGATTGCGAGCCCGCCTGAATCGCCGCGGAGTAGAACGAGTTGGCCCACCCGTTCGCCGACAGGTTGACGATGTAGAGCACGGCGGTGCCGATGAGCAGCGACGCCAGCGAAAGAGGCTCCCACACACGGGCGTTCCGCCCGGACGCGGAAGCGCCGGGCGGAACGGGTGCGGTCGATGGAGGTTCGACGACGGTGGTGCTCACTGAGCGGTCCCTTCGGTTGCGGGGGCGCCGGTGCGCTCGAGATGGCCGCGGAACACCCACCGTAGGCCGACGAATCGGGTGGCGGTGGCGACGAGGTTCGCGACCACCAGAACGAACAGTTCGACGTGCTTGGAGGCCTCAGGCGCGAAGGCATGCAGGCCGGCGAGCGAGCCGGCGGTGACCAGCCAGCCGAATACGAACACCCCGAGCCCGAAGAGTTGGTGTTTGACCGCACCTTCCCGACCGGAGATGCCGAAGCTGAACTTGCGGTTCGCGGCGGTGTTGAGGACCGCGGTGATGGCCAGGGCGACGAAGTTCGACACCTGCGCACCCAGGATCGAGTGAAGCATCAGGTAGAGCACCGCGTAGGCGATGGTCGAGGCGACGCCGATCACGCAGAATCGGGCGAGCTGCCCGACCAGGCCCGGCGGCACGCCGTCGAGCTGAGGTCCCGGTGCCCGGTCGCGGCCGATGGTGGTGCGCAATTCGGCGATCGGCAGGCGGCCGGTACCCAGTGCGTAGCCCACGCGCGCGCAGCCCTTGAGGTCGGCGACCGCGGTGGCGACGATGTCGACGGTGCTGTTCGGGTCGTCGACCCAGTCGACCGGCACCTCCGCGATGCGCAGGCCGATCCGCTCGGCGAGGACGAGGAGTTCGGTGTCGAAGAACCAGCCGGTGTCCTCGACGTAGGGCAGCAGCAGTCGCGCGACGTCGGTGCGCATGGCCTTGAAGCCGCACTGGGCATCGGAGAACTTGGCGCGCATCGTCGTGCGCAGGATCAGGTTGTAGGAGCGCGAGATGAACTCACGCTTGGGTCCGCGCACGACCCGCGAGCCCCGCGAGAGGCGGCTGCCGATGGCGATGTCGGAGTGACCCGACTTCAGCGGCGCGATGAGCGGCATCAGCGCGTTCAGGTCGGTCGACAGGTCGACGTCGCAGTAGGCGACGATCTCGGCGTCGCTGGCCCGCCACACCGCGTTGAGTGCACGACCGCGCCCCTTCTCGTCGAGGTGGATGACGCGCAGGCCGTCCTGGTCGCCGGCTAGCTCGGCCGCGAGCGCCAGCGTGGAGTCGGTGCTGGCGTTGTCGGCGACGGTGATCCGCGACGGGTAGGGCACGTGGGTGTCCAAGTGCTCGCGTAGTCGACGCACCGACCGCACGATGTCGGCCTGTTCGTTGTAGACGGGAACGACGATGTCGAGGACGGGGGCCGGTGCAGAGCTGTCGGCCACGGTGGTGATGGCCGAGGCGGCCATCGGGAGCGCTTCTGCTGTCATGAGTCAAATATCGGTTCGCAAACTTCGTCCACACTGCGCCGTCGCTGGCAGGTTCCTGTGAACAACTCACCGTCCGCGGACCGTCTTGTCGGCCCCTGCGATTAGGTTGGCACCATGCCTGCCGAAATCGCACACCTGACCGCCGAGCAGCAGCAGGTCGCCGACAGCGTCATCGGGAGTCTGGCCGGCGCCGACGCACGGTTGCGGGACGACCAGCTCACCGCGGTGGCTGCGCTGCTCAACCCGGCGGCACGCGTCCTCGTCGTGCAAGCCACCGGGTGGGGAAAGTCCGCGGTCTACTGGACGGCGACGGCGATCATCCGGTCCGCCCACGGCGGTCCGACCTTGATCGTGTCGCCGCTGCTCTCACTGATGCGCGACCAGGTCGCGGCCGCCGAGCGCGCTGGACTGCGGGCGGCCACGCTGAACTCGTCGAACTTCGACGAGTGGTCGGTCATCGAAGGCGAACTCCGCTCTGGGGAGCTCGATGTGCTGCTGGTGTCGCCAGAACGCCTGGCCAACCCCGGATTCGGGCGGCGAGTCCTCGATGCGCTGGCCGGTCAACTGGGGTTGCTGGTGATCGACGAGGCGCACGCGATCTCGGACTGGGGCCACGACTTCCGGCCGGACTATCGGCGCGTCTCCGATGTGCTGCAGACGCTGAACCCGCAGACACCCGTGCTGGCGACCACGGCAACCGCGAACGCCCGCGTCACCGACGACGTCGCCGCCCAGCTCGGCGCCAACACCCTGGTCCTACGCGGACCGCTCGCCCGAAAGTCATTGCATCTCAACGTTATCGACGGGCTATCCCCGATCGAACGGTACGGCTGGGTGGCACAGTACCTGCCGACCCTGCCGGGCTCGGGCATCGTCTACGTCCTGACCGTCGCCGACGCCGACCGCCTGGTCGACGCGATCCGCGCGGTACAGGGCGCGGATTATCCCGTCGCCGCCTACACCGGCCAACTCGACGCCGACACCCGACATCGCCTCGAGGATGCGTTGTTGCGCAACGAGATCAAGGCACTCGTCGCGACCTCGGCACTCGGCATGGGGTACGACAAACCCGACCTCGGCTTCGTCGTCCACGTCGGGTCACCGCCGTCGCCGGTCTCCTATTACCAGCAGGTGGGTCGTGCCGGTCGCGCGCTCGACGAGGCGGTCGTGATGCTGTTGGCCGCGACGTCCGACGACGCGATCTGGGAACATTTCGCGACCGCCACCATCCCCGATCCGGATCGGATGAGTCGCCTGCTGGACACGCTGGGCAGCGCCGACGGACCGATGTCGGTGGTGCAGTTGGAGTCGTCGACCGGATTCCGCCGGGGCCGCGTCGAATTGATGCTGAAGCAACTCGCCGTCGATGGGGTGACCGAACGTGGACCCGACGGGTGGGAGTCGACCGGCAAGGCGTGGACCTACGACGCCGAACACTACGACGGGGTGCTCGCGGTGCGCCGGCGCGAAGCCGACATCATGCGTGATTACGTCGCCGGGCGGGAATGCCTGATGCAGTTGCTGACATCGTCACTCGACGATCCCGCCGCCGAGCCGTGTGGTCGGTGTTCGGTGTGTCGCGGCCGGTTGACCGAACCGCTGTCGGCGGAGGTGCCCGCCGACACGGTGCGCGCGATCACCGGTTCACTGCGCCGGTCAGCGCTGATCCTCGAGCCACGAAAGATGTGGCCCGGCGGCGACTTCGGGACCCGAGGCCGGATCGGCGCGGATCTGGCCGCCGAGCCAGGCCGAGTACTGGCCCATGCCGACGCACCCGAGTGGGCGGACCTGCTCCTCGATGCCCGCCGAGGCGACGAGCAAGCACTGCGTGATCTCGGCGATGCGGCGGTGGCGACGCTGTCGGCGTGGGTGCGTGAGGCCGGCATCCGTCCGGACGTGATCCTGTCGCTGCGCCTGACCGGCACCGTGCTCGCCGAGCAGGTCGCGCAACATCTCTGCGAGGTCGGCCGCCGGCCGGGCCTGCGGTTCCCGGTGCGCTCCGGCGATGGCCCCGGCCGCGACGCGACCGGGGCGACCGAGGCGACGTACTGGCGTGACCATCTCGGCGAGGTGCCCGAGGTGGCCGGTCAGGTGGTGCTGCTCGTCGTCGACGAATCCCGTTCCGGGTGGGCGATCACACTGGCCGCGACCGAGTTACGCAAGGCCGGGGCGACCGCAGTGTTGCCGTTGCTGATTCACCGCACGGTATGAGTGGTGCTGTTCGTAAATTCGTCCGGGGTATTCGGTGGAGCGATGGGCGACTGGCAAGGCGGAGGAGTGAGCGATGACAGCGTCATCGTGATCGACGACAACGCAGCCAGTCGTTCATCGAACGCCGAAGACCCCCGGCGAATTTACGGACAGGACCACTAGGTCAGGCGTCGGCGACGTACTCGCCGTAGCCGGTGGCCCGCAGCGCCTCCCGGATGCGCTCGGCATCGGCGTCGAGCTCCGCAGGCGTGATGTCCTTGCGCGCATTGCCGAGGTCGAAGGTTTCCGGGCTCGCCGCCGGGAACACGTGGACGTGCACGTGGGGCACCTCGAGTCCCGCGATCAGCATGCCGATACGGGGAGCGTCGAGTCCCTCCTTGATGGCGCGTCCGACCTTCTGCGCAACGTCGGCGAGATGGGTGAACGACGCGGTGTCCATCTGCTCCCAGTGGTCGACCTCTTTGCGCGGGACGACGAGGACGTGACCCGGCGCCACCGGCTCGATGGTGAGGAAGGCGACGGCCTGACCGTCCTTCCACACGAATCGTCCGGGCAGTTCTCCATTGATGATCTTGGTGAAGACGGAAGCCATGGGCGTCAGTGTATGTCCCCCGGCGTGGACGCCGCGGCGTTGTCGGACCTCCATGACATCCTTTCCCTGTGAGTCGACCAGAGTTCACCCGCGCCGCCCGGATCGTCAGTTCGAGTGACGTCGTGGCACAAGCACAGCGGTTCCCGCGGCTGCGCTACATGGGCTCGAAGTACCGGCTGCTCCCCCACCTCGAACAGACCTTCGCCGAGATCGGCGGTACCACCGCGGTCGACGCCTTCTCCGGTTCCGGCGTGGTGTCCTACCTCCTCAAGGCACAGGGTTTCGGGGTGATCAGCAACGATTTCCTGACCTTTCCGCACATCATCGCGCGGGCCACCGTCGCCAATTCCAGCGTCCGACTCGAGTCCGACCTGATCGAGGAGATCTGCGGGCCACCCGCCGACGACCGCGACTTCATCCGCAGCACCTTCGACGGCCTCTACTTCACCGCCGAGGATCGCGAGTTCCTGGATTCGGCGTGGTCCCACATCGACCTGCTGCGCGGCTATCGTCGCGATCTGGCGATCTCGGCGCTGGTGCTTTCGGCGGCGCGTAAGCAGCCGCGCGGGGTGTTCACGTTCACCGACTCGTCGCGCTACGCCGACGGGCGTCGCGACCTGACGATGTCGCTGCGGGACCATTTCCGGCTCCGCGCCGCCGGCGAGTACAACGCGACGGTGTTCAGCAACGGCCGCACCAGCCGCAGCACCAGCGGCGACGTGTTCGATCTCGACGTGAGTGCGCTCGGCGCGCCGCCGGATCTGGTCTATCTCGACCCGCCGTATGCGCCCCCGACCGACGACAATGACTACATCAAGCGCTATCACTTCCTCGAAGGGCTCTCCGCGTACTGGCGCGGCATGACGATCATGGAGCACACCAAGACCAAGAAGCTGACCAAGCGCTACACGCCGTTCGCGTACAAGCACAGCATCGAGGATGCGCTGGTTCGCACCTTCGAGCATTTCGAGTCCGCCGGGGCGATCGTGCTGTCGTACTCGTCGAATGCACTGCCCGGCGCGGATCGGATCGTCGACCTGCTGGGTAAGGTCAAACCGTCGGTCGAGGTGATCGCCATCGATCACAAGTACAGTTTCGGCACCCACGCCGCCGCCACCCGTCGCGACGTGAGCGAGTTCCTGTTCATCGGGCGCGACTGAGCCGCAGACAGATTCCGCAATGAGTGATGCCGGCGATTTTGATGACTACCTGAAGACGTTGGGACGCTTGACCTCCCACGTCGACCCGACCGCCTCGACACCGGAGGCCGAGCAGATCGTCGAGGTGGTCGACACGCTCACCGAGGTACTCGACACCGACCTCACCGGCCTCGCGGTGTGGGCCAGGGATCACGCCGACGAGGACTCGATCCTGCGGTTGGCGGTGGGACTCTCGCAGGAGAAGTTGCGCAACAATCTGCATCACAAGTTCGGCACGTCGTCGTGGCGAAAGGTCGCGCGCACACAGCCTTTCGAACTCGTCAGCTGGATGGACGAGGAGTTCGATCTGGTGCGCACACTGCGGGTCCAGATGGACCGCACCTACACCTTCGCCGACATTCTCATCGCCCGATCCGGCACCCGCGCCACCGCCACCCGCGCGGGCGAATCTGGCCGACGTATCGAGGACGAGATCGAGGCGATCGCCTCGGACCTCGGGTTGCCGTATGTCACCCGCTCCCGGTTCACCGGCCGGGGTGGTCGGGATGCGCCCGCGGATCTGATCGTCGGCCGCGACGGCGGCGCAGATATCGTGGTGGCCGCCAAGGGTTTCGACTCGACCGGCAGCAAACTGACCGACGCCGTGCGGGAGATCGAGGAGATGGCCGAGGTCCGGCTCCCGCGCCAGATGGTGCTCGCGGTGATCGACGGAATCGGTTGGAAGTCACGGCAAGCCGACCTACGACGCATCCACCAGTTGTGGGCCGATCATCTCATCGACGGGATGTACACCCTCGCCACCCTCGACGTGTTCCGCGACGATCTCGCCGAGTTCGCGCGGCTACAGCGTTTGTTGTGAGGGCCTCTGCTGCAACGTAAGTGGCCTCGGTGCGCACATGATCTCGATACGCTCGTCGCTAGCGCTCCTCACTACTCGATCAGCGTGTGGGGGGCCTCTTCGGATCAGCCCGGCGACGAAGGAGCCGAGCGCATCCGCCGGGCTGAGCTTGTCGAAGTCGAGGCCACCGCCGCCGCTCTTGTGTCAGCTTGCCAAGCGGGGCAGGCGGACCCAGAAGGTCGCGCCCTGGCCGGGGGTCGAGTCGACACCGACGGTGCCGCCGTGCGCGTCGACGAGTGCGGCGACGATCGACAGTCCGAGGCCACTGCCGCCGCCCTTGTCGCCCCGACTGCGCGATGAGTCGCCGCGGTAGAACCGCTCGAACACGTGGGCGGCCTCCTCGGGGGTGAGCCCTTGGCCGGTGTCGGTGACGGTGAGCACGACGTCGTCGCGGCCGCCGGTCCGATCCAACCCGATACCGACGGTGATGGACGCCTCGTCCGGGGTGTGGGCGATGGCATTGTTGATCAGGTTGCGCAACACCTGCAGTAGGCGCGGCGCATCCCCGGACACCATCGGTGGTTCGTCCGAGTCGCCGATCTGGATCTCGATTTCTCGATGCGGCGCAGCGGCTCTCGCACCCAGAACCGCGTCGGCGGCCAACGCGAGAACATCCACCGGTTGCTCTTCGACCGGTCGATGCGCGTCGAGGCGCGCCAGCATCAGCAGATCCTCGACGAGCAGCCCCATCCGGCCGGCCTCGGTGTCGATGCGTCCCATGGCATCTGCCGCGTCGGGCACCGCACCCTGTTTGTAGAGTTCGGCGAAACCCTTGATCGAGGTCAGCGGGGTACGCAACTCGTGGCTGGCGTCGGCGATGAACCGGCGCATCTTCTCCTCGGAGGTACGCGCCTGCTGCTCGGAGGCGGCAGTCGCCGCGAACGCTCGCTGGATCTGCCCGAGCATCGTGTTGAGCGACGACGACAAACTGCCGACCTCGGTGTTCAGCGGCGCCGGCGGCACCCGCATGTTGAGATTGCCTGCCGCAATGGCGTGCGCGGTTTCCTCCACGCGCCGAAGCGGTTTCAGGCTGTTGCGCACCAGCCAGTAGCTGAGCGCCCCGATGGCGAGCACCACGACGGCACCGATACCGAGTTGCAGCCACATCAGGCGGCGCAACGTCGCCTGCACGTCGGTCAGCGGGGTCGCCACCACCGACTCGCCGTACTCGGTGGCCGTCCGCACGACGCGCCAGTCCGGGCCGTCGCCATCGGCGGATCCGACAGTGACCGGGCCCGGATCGTTCGCGGGGATGGCGTCGACGTCGGGTTCGTCGGCGAAGTCGTTGTTGGTGATGGTGTCACCCGTGCCGATGGTGATCATCGAATAGTATTGCGACGGTGGGCGTCGCGGCCCCGGCGGTGGCCCCTGCTGCGGCGCCTGGGCGGGATCGCGCGGCTTGGCCCAGGTCTGCACGGCGTTCATCAGACCTGCATCGACCCGCGACATCAGGTCCTGTTTCATCGCCGAGGTGACGGCAAGGCCGGACGCGAACAGTCCGAGCACAACCAGCACGAGCGTCAACCCGACCAGCGAGATACGCAGCGGCACTCCGCGTTTGCGGGAATCTTCCAGACGGGACAACAACGGAGCAGGCCCGGATGTACTCGGGGCCTGCTCGGTGGTCTTCGGCGTGGTGGTCACCCGCGCGGCTCCCGCATCACGTAGCCGACTCCGCGCAGGGTGTGGATGAGCGGCTTCTCACCGTAATCCAGCTTGCGGCGCAGGTAGGACACATACGATTCAACGACATTGACCTCACCGCCGAAATCGTAGTTCCACACGTGATCGAGGATGCGCGGCTTGGACAGCACGGTGCCCGCGTTGACCATGAAGTAGCGCAGCAGGGTGAACTCGGTGGGCGAGAGCGGAACCAGCTTCTCGGCCTTGAACACCTCGTGGGTCTCGTCGTCGAGTTCGATGTCGGCGAACCGCAGTCGCGACGAATCCTTGGCCTGCTCGTCGAAACCGCTGCGCCGCAACAACACCTGCAGCCGGGCCACGACCTCTTCGAGGGAGAACGGTTTGGTGACGTAGTCGTCGCCGCCGATGGTGAGTCCGTTGATCTTGTCCTCCACCGAATCTCGGGCGGAGAGGAACAGGGCGGGCGCCTCGACGCCGTCGGCGCGCAGCCGCCGCAGGAGACCGAACCCGTCCATGCCGGGCATCATGACGTCGAGGATCAGGGCGTCGGGTTTGAAAGTACGGCAGCGGTCGATGGCGGCCGGGCCGTTCTCCGATGTCTCGACCTCGTAGCCCTGGAACTTGAGCGATACCGACAACAGTTCCCGGATGTTGGTCTCGTCGTCGACGACCAGGATCTTCGCACCGTTGCCCTTTGCAGTTTCGCTCATGCCATCACTATCTCCCAGGAAGCTCACCTTTCTCTGGATATTGTCTGGGAGCTACCTGTGAGCCGTGACCTGCGGTTTCTAGCTGTCGGAGTCGGGACCGTACAGGTTCGCCACATCCGGCGAGTCGAGCCAACCCGAGTAGGTGGGCCTTTGCGGCCACCCGGTGGGCGAATCCTGCCACTCCTCCTGACGTCCCCACGGGAGGGCGTCGATGAGCGGGAACGTGTGCGCAAGTTGTTCCACTCCCCGCCCGTTCGTGTGCCATGCGCGGTAGACGGTGTCGCCGTCCCGCACGAAGGTGTTGAGCCCGAAGCCCTCGCCGGGCGCGGCGTCCATGTCGGCGCCGAAGCTGCTCTCCGACGACGAGTACCACTCCATCCGGTTGCCGACTTTTCGCCGGTAGGCCAGTGCTTCGTCGATCGGGCCGTTCGTGACGATGACGAACCGGGCGTCGTAGTTGTCGAGGAAGTCGAGGCGGGTGAATTGCGAGGTGAAACTCGTGCAGCCGCCGCACTGAAACTCGGCGCCGTCGTTCCACATGTGGTGGTAGACGATGAGTTGGGGCCGGCCGTCGAAGATGTCGACAAGCCGGATCGGGCCGTCCGGGCCGATGAGGGTGTAGTCGGGCAACTCCACGACAGGTAGCCGTCGTCGCGCCGCGGCGATCGCGTCGAGTTCGCGGGTGGCCGCCTTCTCGCGGGTGCGTAGTTCGTCGAGGGCGCTGCGCCAGGTGTGTTCGTCCACCACGTCGCCGATTCCGTTGGTCATTGATTGCTCCCTTCGAGGTGCTGTGTCTGGGTAGACCGCGACGCCGTCCCGAAGTCATCGGTCCATCAGCTGCGCATGAACGGCGCGGGGTAGCCGGGCGTCGGTCGGACGTCGCCGAGCCAGTCGGCGAGTCGCTCCGCCTCGGCCGCGAGGGCCCGGGTCGCGGCGCGGGGCAGTTTCTCCAGCGGATGCACGACGATCGATCCGTCGTCGCGGTTCTGTCGCCACCCGCCGACGATGCGTCCGCCCCACCAGGCGGTCTGCCCGCCGTTGCCGGTCGAGTCGAAGATGTGGGCTGCGTGGTCGCCGAGATAGAAGTCGCGTTGCTTCCAGCCCATCGTGGTGGGATCGAGTTCGGGCAGCAGCGACGCCTGGGGTGCGGCGTCATCCTCGGGTGCAAGGTCGTCGGCGAGCAGGTAGCCGGTCTGATCGCGATCCAGCTCGACCTCCACGACGTCGAGTTCGGCGAGCGCCGCGCGCACGGCCGTCTTGGTGCTGCCCAGCCACCACACCAGATCGGTCTCGGTGCCCGGGCCGAAGGACCGCAGCCAGCGCTGGATCATCGCGCGGTGCCCGTCGGCCACCGAGATCTGCGGTAGCTCCTCGCCGAGCCATGCCGTCATCGAGGCCCATGCCGGTCGGGACTGAGACCAGGCCACGGCGGTGTTGGGGCCGCGCACGATGTCGCCGGCGGCACTCATCATGTTCAGCACCCGTGGCCCCATCGGGACCCGACTGCCGTAGGACTTGTCCGGGGCGATCTGCACGTAGCCGTCCAGGTCGGGCAGCCGCTCGCGGAGCTGGGTGGACGTGCGGCAGGACCCGTCGGCCAGGTCGCCGAGCACCGCCGCCCGAGCGGTGTCGATCCAGGTGTCGGGGTCGTCGAAGTCGGGACTGCGCCGGAGGTCACGCAGCATGTTGGTGCGTTCGGAGGCGGTCACCCGGGGTCCGATGGCACCGATCGCCTCGGCCAGCACCGGCCGGGTCATCACGAACAGGGTGCGGCGCATCGCCAGCTGTTTGACGACGCTGCGCCGGACGTAGAGGGCGTCGTCCACCACGTCCGGGGTGAGGTCGACCACCCGGGCGCGGGCCGACAGGTAGACGGTGGACGGCGTCGTCGCGTGCAGGCCGACCACGGAGTCGGCGACCTCGGTGACCGTCGCCGCGCGGCTATCGGCCGTGAGTCGGTGCCGGCGCAGCAGCCGCGCCCGGCGTTGGGCGTCGGAGATGAACGGGCGTGCGGTCACGCGACGGGCGGTGCGGCGATCGCCTCGATCTCGACGAGTTGATCGTCGTAGCCGAGCACGGTGACCCCGAGCATCATGGCCGGCGGCACCGGGGCGCCGAACTCGGCGACGACCTCCTGCCACGCGACATACAGGTCGGCCTGCAGATGCTCGGCGACGTAGATGGTCAGCTTCACGACGTCGGTCAACGACGCGCCCTGCTCGTACAGCACCACCCCGAGGATCTCCAGACACCGACGCATCTGGCCGACGACATCGCCGGGTTTGACGATGACACCTTCCGCGTCGAGCGGACTGATTCCGGCGGTGAACAACAGCGGGCCCGGGGCGACCGTCGCGCTGTACGCGTATCCCCCGTCGTGCAGGGCGGCCGATCCGTTCAGGCGAACTCGCGACATGCGCCCGATCCTACGGCTGAGGTCTGACACTGCTGCGCCGTTGCGCGACATGGACCCCCGACCGGGCGGTGTCCGTCGCACCGCCACATGTCGTGCAACGGCGGCAGCGTTGCGGGTTCGTCGCTCCGGTGACCGGCCCTCGAACTCGCTGCAACCAGTTGACCCGACGCGCGTACGCGGATCCATCATCCAGCGCAGGATTGTGGCGTAGCAGCAGGTCAGGACCGGATCCGACTTTCCGGACCGGACGCCGGACCCGTCCGGACCGCTTCGGTTTCGGCAGTCACACGACTCGATTGGCGGCCGTGCCCCTGTTCGGCGCATCATTGACGGGACTTGTCGGTCGGGGATGTCGGTGGGGACGAGTGGACTTTGGTGAGGCTTTGGCCCGGTTGTTCGTGCAGGCCGGGCGGCCGACGCTGCGCGCCGCAGCGTCGCGGTCAACAGTGTCGGCGCAGCGGATCAGTGACTGGCGGAACGGGCGGCATCTGCCGCGGGACTTCGCGACCGTCGAGCCGCTGCTCGTGTGGCTCACGTCGCGGGCCGTCGCCGCGCACGAGGCAGATGTGCTGTCGATCCCGCAGTGGAAAGAACTGTGGGATCAGCATCTGACCGAGCAGCACGACGGAGATCCCGCCCCCGTCGGGAGCGCGCCCGTGACCCGGCCCTACGCGGGGCTGGCCACGCTGACCGCCGCCGACAGGGCGTTGTACTTCGGTCGCGACGATCTGGTGACGACCCTTGTCGATGCCATCCTGGAGACCGCCGCTGCACCCAGCGGGCCGCGGCTGATCATCGTCGCCGGGGTGTCGGGGTCCGGGAAGTCGTCGCTGCTCGGTGCCGGACTCGCCCGGGACAGTCGCCTCGCGGCGCCCCGGCGTGCGGTCGTCACGTCGGACGGCATCGAGGTCGACGGTCCACGCATCGACGAGGCTGCGGACTGCGGCGTGATCGTCGTCGATCAGTTCGAGGATGTGTTCGGCTTGCCCGACGACGACCTCGTCGCCGCGATCGGCTGGGTCGAGGAGTGGGCGCACGACGCGGTGGTCGTGCTCGGGGTGCGCGCCGACTTCTTCGGCCAGTGCGTCGAGTTCCCGATCCTCGCCCAGGCCTGGCAGACGCGCTGCGTGATCGTTTCGGAGATGACCGGCGCGCAACTGCGTGAGGTGATCACCGGTCCGGTCCGGCTCGCCGGCGGACGCATCGAGTCCGGGCTCGCCGACGTGATGATCAACGACCTGCACGCCACCTCCACGATCGGCGATCGTGCCGGCCGGCTGCCGCTGCTGGCGCACGTGCTCGCGGCGACCTGGTCCCGACGCTCCGGCAACCGCATGACGATCTCCGGATATCGCGCGACGGGCGGCATCGCGCGGGCCGTCGCCGACACTGCCGAAGCGGCGTGGTCATCGGTCGACGCGGCCGACCGCAACCTGGCCCGCGCCCTGTTGCTCGCGCTGGTCCATGTCGGGCCCGCAGGCATCGCGCTGCGCGTCCCGCTGGCCACCGACACGATCGCCGACCGTTTCCCCGACCGCATCTCCCGGGTCATCGACATCTTCGCGCAGGCCCGCCTGCTGATCATGTCGGCGGATTCGGTGATGCTCGTGCACGACGTCATCCTCACCTCGTGGCCGCGCCTGGCCGAGTGGATCGCCGCCGATTCAGGAGTGCACCTGTGGCGGCAGCAACTCGACGCCGACACCGTCTCCTGGACCGAGACCGACCACAGCCGCTCATTCCTCTACACCGGCTCGCGGCTGGACACCGCCCGCGCGCATCGAGCCGCGCTGCGCCAGAACTATCAGCATCTCCTCTCCGCCGAGAACGAGGCGTTCCTCGACGCGGCGGTCACCCAGCAACGACGACGCCGCATCATCCGGTTGCTGTCGGTCGCGACGGTGGTGGTGCTCGCGGTCGCCTCGTCGATCACCGCGGCGATCGCGCTGCGTCAGGCACATGACCTGACCCGCCAGCGCAACAACGCCGAGCACGCCGCGCTGCTCTCGCACATCGACAGCCTGCAGCAGAGCAATCCGTCGGTCGCCGCGCGGTTGCTGCTGGTGGCCCAGGGTCTGTATCCGAACGACCCGTCGGTGAGCCAACGGGTTCTCGGAGCCACAACCAGCCCCCTGGCGTTGCCACTGGCCGGGCACACCGGACCGGTATACGACGTGGCCTTCGACACCGATGGTCGGCTGCTGGCCACCGCCAGTGGTGACCGGACCGCCCGGGTGTGGGAACGCGCCGACGACGGCTCCTACCGGTCCGTGTCCACCCTCACCGGATACGGAAACTATCTGACCTCCACCGCCTTTCACCCGACCCGGCCACTCCTGGCGACCGGCAGCGGCGACGGTACGGTGCGCGTGTGGAACATCGACAGCCCTGCGGCACCCAGCCAGGTCACGTCGGTGACACCCGGACACGGCACCGTGTATCTGGTGCGCTTCGCCCCAGACGGACGTCATCTGGCCGCCTCCTCCGACGACGGCTCGGTGACCATCTACCGGGTGGGTGACGACGGATCGCTGACCGAGACCGCAGTACTCGCCGGCCACACCGGCGCGGCCCGCACCGTCGACTACAGTCCGGACGGACGCCTCCTCGCGACGGGCGGCGACGATCGAGTGGTTCGACTGTGGGACAACAGTTCCCCCGATCGCCCCATCCCCGCCGGTGCCCCACTGACCGGGTTCCCGAGCATCGCGCACTCGGTGGCCTTCAGCGCCGACAGTCGCTCGCTGGCGGTCACCGGTGACAGCCCCAACGCTCAGTTGTGGAACGTCGCGGACCCGGCCCGACCGGTGCCGTTCACCACGACGATGCCCACCACCACCGCGGGATCGTGGTCGATCGTCTACGGACCCAACGACAATCAGGTCGCGTCGGCACGCGCCGACGGCGCCGTGACGGTGTGGAACACCGTAGACCCGGCCAACCCGGTCACCATGTGGTCGCTGCAATCGGCCAGCGCTCAGGGGATCTCCGAGCAGGGGTCGATCCGCGCGTTCTCCACCGCGTTCAGCCCCGACGGGTCGAGCCTCGCGGTCGGCCGTTCCGACGGCACCGTGGACCTGTGGCATCTGCCGCCGACGGTCACACCCGACCGCGGTGGCGTCATCACCGGTCTCGCGCGCAGCGCGCAGGGCGAGGTGGTCGCATCGGTCGGCACCGACACCACACTCAATGTCTGGACCGACCGACGAGATGGGTGGATTCAGCATGCGCGCACACCCATTCAGCGGCGGGTCAACGACCATCCGACGATCTCGATGAACGCGGCCGGCACTCAGGCGGCCACCGCGAACAACAACGGCGGACTGGTCGAGGTGTGGGACATCGCCGCGCCGAACCGGCCGGTGCGGACCGCCGAACTGACGGTGGGCACCCGGTACACCAACGCCACCGCTTACTCCCAGACAGCCGACACGCTGGCGACCGGTGCGACGGATACCACTGTGCAGCTGTGGAATACCGCCGACCCACGGCAGCCGGCCCCCGTCGGCGCTCCGCTGACCGGGCCGACCGACCTGATCCGGGGGATCATGTTCAGTCCGGACGGCACTCGACTCGCGGTGAGCTCCGACGACAAGCGGGTCTACCTCTACGACCTCACCACCGCAGGCCTACCGCCGACGGTGATCACCGTCGACGCGCCCGCGGTCAAAGCGATCTTCAGCGCCGACGGAACGAAACTCATTGTCGCCGCGCGAGATCTCACCACCTGGGAGATCACCACCGCAACGCCGCGACGATTGGACCGCAAACCCGATATCCATGCCGCCACACTCTCGTTGACACCGTCAGGACTCGCGGTCGGTACCGCGACGCATCGGCTGATCACCTACACCCTCACCGATTCCGGTGAGCTGCATGACGAACAGACCATCTCCCAACTCATCGTCACCACCGACACCACCACGACCTGGCAACTACCGCAACGGCTGTCGACCGATGCCGAGATCGTCACCGGCGGTGACACCACCGGCAGCATTCAACGTCAGACGACCGATCCCGCTGTTGCACAACGGTGGATCTGCGGTACCACCGCCGAACTCACCCCCGCGCAACGCGAGATGTATCTGCCGCACACCGACATTCCGCCGGAGTGCGGCTGACGGGCTACCGAAAACCGAGGACCTCGTCGCCCCACGCCTGACGCAGCTCGGCGTCGAGATCGTCGACGACGCGATCCTCGGCGTCGATGACCAGCGTTGCGCGGGTGGCGGAGTCGAACCTCGGCCAGGGCAGCGTCGGGTCTGCGGCCGGATCGCCGCGATGCGCGAAGGACGTCCACCGCCGCTGCATTCGGCGCGACACCGCCTCACCGGTCTTGCGTCCACCGAGCCGGAAGGTGATGTCGGCTGGACCCATCGAGAGGTTCCCGAAGACGTACGGCAACTCGGTGGCGTGGGTGGCTCCGAGGGTCAGGACGCGCAACATCCTGGTGGCCCAGTCGAATCGGTAGAGGAAGACGGGTGCACGTTGACTGTGCGCCTGGGCGATCCACACGGTCGGCATGCGGAACGCGATGTCGCGGGCGACGCCGAGTCCGACCACCTTCGGCTTCATCCCCTGGTAGGCCGAGGTGATCTGCGCGCGGGGCGGCAACGTCACCTCCGGGTATTCGGCGGCCAGCGTGGCGAACATCCGCTCGATGTCGGCGGGCGCGATGGGCATCATCGGCGAACGCATCCATTTGAACAGTGCGGCCTCGTCCTTGTTGGTGCCGATCAGCAGCGGCACCGGCAGCGACTCGGCGTCGCGAAAGACATCCATCGGGTTGCGGGGCACCAGGTCTCCGTCGATGACCGGTGCGAACGGGATGGTTCCCGGGGTGTCGGTGGGCACCCGGTCCATGAGCGTCATCGTGGCCTTGACCACCCGGTCGACGGCGAGGCCGACGAGTTCGTCGTGTGTCGCGTCAGCCGCCTCGAGAAACTGTGCGGCCACCCGGGCGGCACGGGCGTGGTCGTACATCGACGTCGCGGGAGAACTCTCGGCAATTGCCTTGTGGAACAGTCCTTCTGCGGCCGGCATGGTGAGTAGCGTGGTGACGACACCGGCGCCGGCTGACTCGCCGAAGACGGTCACGTTGTCCGGGTTGCCACCGAACGCGCCGATGTTGTCACGCACCCAGGTCAGCGCGAGCAGGACGTCACTGAGTGCGGTGTTCGATTCGAACCGCGGCTCGTCGAGGTGCTCGTTGAGGGAGGAGAAATCGCCGAAGCCGAACGCCCCGAGCCGATAGTTGACACTGACCACCACCACGTCGCCGTCGACGACGAGGCGCGCCGCGTCGTAAAGCGGTTGACTGCTGCTGCCCAGGACGTACGCACCGCCATGAATCCAGACCATCACCGGTCGGGGGCGCGAGCCGGTCGAAGCGCCCAACGGGGTCCAGATGTTGAGGAACAAGCAGTCCTCGTCCATCACCACCCCGGGACCGAGGTTGAAGCCGGGCATCTGCGCCTGTGGCGCGACGGCCCCGTAGGCGTCGGCATCGACGACCTCGTCGTGCGGGTGCGGTGGTCGTGCCCGCCGCCAGCGCAGGTCGCCGACCGGCGGCGCCGCATACCGGACGCCCTTCCACACGTCGACCCCGCCACCGGAGGTGCCGCGGATCGGGCCGGTGGTGGGGTGGATGACGAGCGTGTCGGTGGTCATGGTGTCGATGGTGCCGCATTCGCTCGTTCGCCGAATTCCGGGCTCGTCCGGATTTAGAATCGGCCATGGTCACCGGCGGTTACGTGACGACCCACGTGCTCCGACCATCGGCTACGCCACCCTTCGACATTCGCTGTGACGTGGGCGACGCAATGGTCGCCAACATTGCCCTCAACTTCGTGTTCTTCTTCGAACATCATCTCGATGCCGACGCCCTTGCGCAGTCGTTTACCGAGGCGCTCGACCAGTTCCCGCCGTTTGCCGGGCGGATGGGCCTCACCCACGGCCGGATGCGCATTCGATGCAACGGTCGTGGTGTCCCGTTCACCGCCATGTCGTCGGAGCACACACTGTCGACGGCGATCCGGGCCACCACAACCGACACCGGACTCTGGCTCGTCGACCCGGTCGACGGCGCGACGGCGCGGTGGGGCGTTGGTCCCGTCTGTCGAGTGCGCGTCACCCACTTCGCCGACGACGCAACCGCGATCGGCATCTCGTGGCACCACGCGATCGGTGACATGGCGACCTTGATGCTGTTCCTGAACGCGTGGGCCGCGGCGGCCGCCGGCGACCCGATCACGCCGCCGCTGATCGTCGAGGACCGCGCCGCCTACCTCGACGAGCAGCTCCCCGCCGACGGCACCGACGAGCCCGGAATCCGGTTCTTGACGGTCGGCGAAACCATGCGCAGCGCAGCGTATCTGATGCGGGGAGCACACCGGCAACGCACACTCGGCCTGTACTTCGGCGCCGACGAGATCACCCGCATGCGCAACGCCTACGGCGCCGAGACCCGACTGTCCGCCAATGATGTTGTGTGCGCCCACATCTGCGCGAGTCTGATGAACGTAGATCCGACCGTCGACCACCGCACCCTCGCGATCGCGGTCAACCTGCGCGAGCGTGGCGGCCTCGATCCGGCATTGGTCGGAAACATCATCACGACCCTGCAGGTTCCCGTGTTCCGCGGCGAGGATGCCGGGTCGATCGCCGAACGTCTCCGTCACCGGGTGAACCGCCTCGCCGACGAAGGCCATGACATCCGGACCAACCAGCGCATGCTGGACGCGGCCGGCCGCCTGACCGCGCCACGCTGTGTTTCCACTTCCTTTGATCCGGTTCGGTGGAATCCGTTGATCACCAACCTCAGTGGCTTCGGGGTCTACCGGATCCGATTCGGCGGCGCCGACACGTACTACTGCACCCAGGTACTCACGTTGCCGGTCGCTGGGCTCGGCGCGCTGCTCGACGGCACCGGCGGTCGCGGGCTGGTCTTTCAGATGTCGTTGCCGCCCAGGGAGTTCGATGTGATGAGTAAATCCGCAATGCGGGAGAGGATTCACCAATTCCGGCGACCGTCCGACGATATTCCGCAGTTGCACCGCGACATTCACGGCTGACCGGGAACCGAAGGGTCAGCCGACGCGTAGGAGGTCGGCCGGCTCGAGGCGACGCGCATGCAGCATCGGATACACCGCCGAGACGAGCAGGATCAGCCCGACGACGGCCATTCCGCTCACCACTGGTCCGATCGGCACCGCCGGATGCAACGTAATCCCGTAGAACACCGGTGATCCGAGCGTCCACAGGTAGATGAGGCCGATCGCACCCAGCGCGGCGAGCACACCGATCACCACCCACAGGATCATGGCGTTGGCCGCGATGACGCCCTGCTCTTGGCCGGCTGTCGTCCCGATCGCCCGCAGCACCGCCCGTTCCCGGCGGCGCTGCACCAGGCCGAGGATGAAGACATTGAGCACGCTGAGCCCGGCAGCCACCATGACCAGAAATCCCGCGATGGTGAACGGTTGCAGGAATCGGCTGATCCCGGTCGCCGCGGACCGCCACCGTTGCGTGTCGTACACCTGCAGACCGGCACCGAGACGCAGGAAGTCGTCGCGATGTGCGGTCGCCGCCTCGGATGTCGGGTAGTTCACCGCGACCTGATCACGCACCGCAGCCCAGTCCGCCCGGGCCCGCGCGTCGGACACCACCACGATGTCACCCACCGCTGCATCGTTGGCCACCTGCGGTGCAACCACCCCGGCAACACGAAACTGCCGGTTCCCGTTGACTGTGGGTAGGTCGACGACGTCGCCGACACCGACCCCGAGCCGACCTGCGGCGAGTTGGCTGACCGCGACCTCGCCGTCGCGCATCCCCTGCCAGAGCCGTGCCCGGTCGGTTGTCGGCTCGAACATCGCGGCGGCATACCAGTCGCCCGGCGTGACGCCGAAGATCAGTCGGGTCGCTGCGCCCGTGCCGATCGTCGACCGCCATCTCGACGACACGGGTTGTCCGGCAGCAGCTTCGTGCACCAGGGGCATCACGGGATCGGAGATCGCGCTGTCCCGCTGATCGAATGCGGCTTGCGCAGAGAGCAATAACGCGGATGGGAGACGGTCCGCCTGCTGCTCGGCAATCTGGTCGGCCGCCAACGTCTGCATGCTCTGCGCGGCGATGACCAGGCCGGCCGACTCGGTGAGCAACGCGGCCGACAGCGCGAACAGCAACGCATAGCGTTGGATGTCGGCCCCCAGTAACCGTCCGATATCTGCACGGCCCCTGGCAAATACACCGATCAGAAGCGCTGCGATCCGGGGCGCCAGCCACACGGTCACCAGCACCACCCCGAACAACCAGACGGTCAGACCGTTGATCCCCATCGCCAGCGGCAAGACCCCCCGCGCAACCACCTGCAGCAGAAGGACTGCCCCCACCAACAGCGCCACGCCTACGAGCAACGGCCACAAAGGTACTCGCCGCCCGCGCGGCACCCCACCGGCGACCGCCATCGACGCCAGCCCACCGTCACGGATCAGCCGCACCGCCGGACCCAGCATCGCGAGCACACCGCACACGATTCCCACTATCGCGCCCAAGGGGATCACGGTCGCGGTGAAGTGCGCACTGACGCTCGCACCCGACCCGGACAGCACGGACCGTTCGAAGTTCTCGACGAGAAACATGCCGAGCAGATATCCGCTGGGCACCGCCAGCAGTCCGCCGAGGAGACCCACCAGTGAACCCTCGGCGAGCATGGCACCGAACACGCCGGCCGGTCGGGCACCGATCGCGGCAACGGTGCCCAGCACGGCACGCCGGTCCTCCACTGCGAGCAGGATCGTGTTCACCGCGACCAGCACACCGACGATGATTCCCGCCAGAGCGACGAGATCGAGTGTCTGCGTGCCATTTTCGAGGATGGCCGGTGCGTGCGGGCGCGGTGGGCCCACCTCGGCGATGCCGGTGACGGAACGGGTGAGATCGGCGGCGATGCCGGCACCGGTCCGCGGCACGACGAACGCGGAGGTGGCATAGCCCGGCGCGGACAGCAGGCGGGCCGCGATCTCCGGTGACGGCGCGATCAGCACGAAGCCGTCGTTGATGCCGGCGACCAGGTCGAGTTCGTCGAACGTCGACCCGAGGTGTGTCGCTCCCGGCGGCAGGCCGGGCAGTCGCAGTTCGTCGCCCGGCGACACTCCGTAACGCGCCGCGATCGCGGCCGGCATCGCCAGCGGCACACCCGGACCGGGCGCGGGTCGGGTCCCGAGTGCACGTTGGGCGCACTCGAATGGTCCGATGAGCAACTCGATCTGACATGTTCCGCCGAGTAGGAAGAAGCCGTGGGAGTCGGCGGTGGCGGCGGAAACGGGAGTCAGGGCACCGACCACGGGGACCACGGCCCGAGCCCCGGGCACGTCATTCTCGATGCGCGCCACCGTGTCATCGGGCAGTCGGCCGTCGATGATCGGGCTGACCTCCAGGGTTCCGGTGTCGGCGGCATGCGTGAGCGCCGGACCGAACGCGTCGAAGGGACGAGCCAGTTCGGCTTTGAGGATCAGGACGCCGAGCACGATGGTCACGCCGATCGCGACCCCGATCGCGCTGAGCAGCGTCCTCCGCCAGTCGGCGGCCAAGCCCGCGAGGTGGACGCGCCGGAACGTGGTCCACCACCCGCGCACGGCCCGCATCACACCTCACCGCCGGGCGCGGTCGAGGGCCGTGTCCGACCGTCGACGAGGTGGAGTTCGCGGGTGCCGTAGCGCACCGCATCCCGATCGTGGGTGACCAGCACGACGGCCGTGTGCTCCTCGTCGGCAAGCGACCGCAGCAGATCGAGGACCTCGGTGGACGAGTGACTGTCCAGATTTCCGGTCGGCTCGTCGGCCAGCACGATGGACGGCCGGGCGGCCAATGCCCGCGCGACCGCGACCCGTTGCATCTGACCGCCGGACAGTTCGGCGGGACGATGCCGCAGATGATCACCGAGTCCGACCCGCTCGAGCAGTTCCACGCCCCGCGCATCAGCCGACCTGGCCGGCACTCCGTCGAGCACCAGCGGCAGGGAGACGTTCTCGACGGCGCTGAGCATCGGCACCAGGTTGAAGAACTGGAACACGAAGCCGAGGTTGCGCCGCCGGAATGCGGCACGCGCCCCGGCACCGACCGACCAGACGTCGCGGCCGGCCACCGCAACCGTCCCGCGGTCGGGTGCATCCAGCCCACCGGCGAGGTGGAGCAACGTCGACTTACCGGCACCCGACGGCCCGGTCACCACGACGAACTCGCCGGCATCCATCGAGAAATCGAAGTCGACGAGCACGTCCGTTCGCCGGCCACCGATGCGGTAGGCCTTGCTGACGGCACGCAGTTCGAGGGCCGGCGTCACGTGTGGAGGCATCGACTCACGTCTTCTCGCAAACGGTGCGTGACCGCGACGTCGTCACGCCTACCGATCTATTCGACACCCGTCGGACCCCACACGCACGCATCCTGCGCATAGCAAAACGGTTGAGTTGCCGGACCCGGAAATGAGTCGCGTCACATATCGGAACACCACCACGCCGGGCACCCGTTGACCGATGGGCCCGGGGAGTCGGAAGCGAATCGTTGGAGCCCCCTGTCAGGATTGAACTGACGACCGCTCGCTTACAAGGCGAGTGCTCTACCACTGAGCTAAGGAGGCCTGCGTGCGCGAGTATATCGGCCGGGCATTGGGGTACCTGAACCCCGTCCGCCTGATCGGTGACTCCCAAGCGACGATCGACACCATCGAGCCGGGCAGCATCATGGTGTCGCCGCGCAAACCGATCGACCGGTTCGACGTCGGTGCCATGACCGAGGTCCTCGACCTGGCGACCAAGGTCGGTGCGGTGCTGCTCGACTCCGGTACCGCGGCCATCGACACCCAACGGCAGATCGTGTTCGTCTGCGGTGTCTACGGCCTCGAGGACGTCGACGTGGACGTCACGTACAACACCATCCAGGTCAGCGCCCGCCGCGGCGCCACGCTGCCGCCCATCACCACGATGGAACAGGTCTACTACCGCTCGATGGACTTCACGCGGCTCGCGCAGATCGACCGGTTGGTCCGTCGTATCCGCGACATGGCGATCACGCCGGAGACCGCGCACCGACTGGTCGACGAGATCATCTCGGCGCCGCACCCGTACCCGCATCGGGTGGCCACCACGGCCTGGGGATTCATGGCGTCGGGCATCGCGGTGCTCCTCGGCGCCGGCGTCATCGGCGCGCTGCTGGCGTTCGTCACGACCGCGGTGATCATCATCGTGAACCGCAGGCTCAACCGGATCGGCACGCCGGTGTTCTTTCAGCAGGTCACCGGCGGCTTCATCGCGGTGGTGCCGGCCGCGGTCGTGTTCGGTGCCACCCAGCACCTGAACCTCGACCTGACACCGTCGCTGACCATCGCCGCGGGCATCGTCGTGCTGTTGTCGGGTCTGTCGCTGGTCGGCTCGGTGCAGGACGCCATCACCGGCGCCCCCATCACCGGTGTCGCCCGATTCTTCGAGCTGCTGCTGATGACCGGCGGTCTGATCGCCGGCGTCGGCATCGCGATCCAACTGCTGCAGCAGTTCGGTATCTATCTGCCGTCGATCACCACCGACACCACATTCCCGGCTGTCCAACTGCCGGTCCGTGTCTTCGCCGGTGCCGTGGCCGCAGCCGCCTACGCGCTGGCCAGCTACGCCGAACGACGGGCACTCCCGGTCGCGTTCATGGGCGGGGTCATCGGCGCGACGATCGTCGCCGTCGGCACCTTCGTCCCGGTCGGCGACGTCATCGCCAACGGCATCGCGGCGTCGGCGGTCGGTCTCGTCGGCGGTCTCCTCGCGCGTCGGGCGCTCACACCACCCCTGGTCGTGGCCGTCGCGGGCATCACTCCGCTGCTGCCCGGTCTGGCGGTCTATCGCGGGTTGTACGGCATCCTCAACGATCAGACGCTGGTCGGGTTCACCTGGATGACCAGCGCGCTCGGTATCGGCTGCGCGCTGGCCGCCGGTGTCACGCTCGGCGAGTTCATCGCCCGGCTGCTGCGTCGACCGCAACTGCCCCATCGCCCGGAGTGGATGGCCATGTTGCGACGCAACCGACGACGCGATGCCGTCCGGGCAGCGCAACGGCGTCGCCAGGTCCTGCCCGGGCGCAAGGGACCGACCAGGTAGAATCGGAGGTCGCGCGCCATAACGCGCACGACTTCTCCGTCGGCCACCGCCGTCGGATGACGCCAGCGAACACCAGAGGACACCATGCCTGCGAAGACCACCGACATCACCGACGAAGAGCTGGAGCCGGTAGCCGACGAAACCGCCAACTCCGCGCGCCGCGTCGTCGCCGCCTACGCCACCGACGCCGACGAGTGCCGGATGTTGCTGTCCATGCTGGGGATCGCGCCGGGCGAGAACGCCTGACCACATGGCGGAGTCCGGGCACGTTGCAAACGGCGGGACTACCGCCGACATCCAGGGCGACGCGCAGTTCGTCGTCGTCGCCAATCGTCTCCCGGTCGACAAGACGGTCCAGCCCGACGGGACGGTGCAGTGGAAACGCAGCCCCGGTGGCCTGGTCACCGCCCTGGAACCGCTGCTGCGCACCAAGACCGGCGCGTGGGTCGGCTGGTCGGGCATCGCCGACTCCGACGACAACCCGGACATCCCCGGAATCGAGATCTTCGCCGTACCCCTCTCGACGCAGGAGATCGCCGAATACTACGAAGGCTTCTCCAACGCCACCCTCTGGCCGCTGTATCACGACGTCATCGTCAAACCTGAATATCACCGCGAGTGGTGGAACACGTATGTGACGGTGAACCGTCGTTTCGCCGAGGCCACCGCGCGCGCCGCCGGTCCCGGGGCGACGGTGTGGGTGCAGGACTACCAGCTGCAGTTGGTCCCGAAGATGCTGCGGATGTTGCGGCCCGATCTGAAGATCGGTTTCTTCCTGCACATCCCGTTCCCGCCGGTCGAGCTGTTCATGCAGAACCCGTGGCGCACCGAGATCGTCGAGGGGCTGCTGGGCGCGGACCTGATCGGTTTCCATCTCCCCGGTGGCGCACAGAACTTCCTGTACCTGGCGCGGCGGTTGGCCGGTCAGGCCACCAGCAAGGGCACCGTCGGTGTGCGGTCCCGATTCGGCGTGGTGCAGGTCGGCTTCCGCACCGTCCGGGTCGGCGCGTTCCCGATCTCCATCGACTCCGGCGAACTCGACACCAAGGCGCGCTCCCGGGAGATCCGCAAGCGGGCCACCGAGATCCGCAAGGAACTCGGCAATCCCAAGACGATCATGCTCGGCGTCGACCGCCTCGATTACACCAAAGGCATCGACGTCCGCCTCAAGGCGCTCTCGGAGTTGTTGGCGGAGAAGCGGGTCGACCCGGAACAGACCGTGATGGTGCAGCTGGCGACGCCCAGCCGCGAGCGTGTCGATTCCTACGTCAAGATGCGGGCCGGCATCGAGCAGTTGGTCGGCAATATCAACGGCACCTACGGTGCCGTCGGCCAGCCCGTGGTGCAGTATCTGCATCGCCCGGTCCCCCGCGACGAACTCATCGCGTTCTTCGTCGCCGCCGACGTCATGCTGGTCACCCCCATGCGCGACGGGATGAACCTCGTCGCCAAGGAATACGTGGCCTGCCGCAGCGACCTCGGCGGAGCCCTCGTCCTGAGCGAATTCACCGGCGCCGCAGCCGAACTACGCAATTCCTATTTGTGCAATCCCTATGATCTGGACGGCGTGAAAGACGCCATCCAGGCCGCCGCCGAGCAAGCACCCGAAGAAGGCCGACGACGGATGCGGGCACTGCGTCGACAGGTCCTGACCCACGACGTCGCCAAGTGGGCCGACAGTTTCCTGTCCACACTCGCCTCGGCGACCGAAACCGAGACCAATGCCAACCGCGGCGTCCACCTGGTCGGCGACCAGATGGACGAAGACGAATGAGCCCCACCGGAATTTCCGCCGATCTGCGTGCGGCGCTGGTCGCCGCGGCGCAGACCGAACGGTTGCTGGTCGCCTCCGATTACGACGGCTGCATCTCACCGATCGTGTCGCGACCCGAGGATGCCGTGCCGAACCCGGCATCGATCACGGCGATCGAAGAGCTCGGCGGACTTCGGGATACGGCCGTTGCCGTGGTGTCCGGCCGAGAACTCGCCGTGCTGTCCGAACTCTCCGGCCTCACACCGCCGGTCACGCTGGTGGGCAGTCACGGTAGCGAGTTCGACACGGGTTTCGTCATCGAGATCACTCCCGAGCGGCAAGCGTTGCTCAACCGGATCATCGACGAATTGCGGTCCATCGCAGCCGATTATCCGGGCGCGATGGTGGAGACCAAGCCGGCCAGCACCACCCTGCACGTACGGAACGTGACCGGTGATGCCGAAGCTGCGCTCGAACGGGTCCGCTCGGGTCCGGCGTCATGGTCGGGAGTCGAAGTGACCGAGGGCAAGTCGATCATCGAACTCGCGGTCATCGACACCAGCAAGGGACATGCACTCGACATCCTGCGCGACCGCACCGACTCCGGCGCGGTGATCTACCTCGGCGACGACGTCACCGACGAAAAGGCCTTCGCCCACCTCCGCCCGGAGTCCGGCGATGTGGGCATCAAGGTCGGATCGGGTGACACCGCAGCGCAGTTCCGCGTCGGCGACCCCGACGACGTCGCGTCGGTGTTGGAGGTGCTGGCGGCTCAGCGACGAGAGTGGTTGTCGCGCTGAGCGTTCTCCCCGCTGGTTGAGCAGCCCGGCGACGAAGGAGCCGAGCGTGTCGAAACCCCGTCAGGAAGCCGAGGGCGACACCGCATCGACCAGCGGATCTCCCTCGCCTGCACGCCGTTTCGCGGTTTCCCGGATCACCCGATGCACGAAGCCGAGTTTGCGGACGACCGGTTGCGCAATCTCGAACGGGTACAGCGGTCGCCGGCCCATCGAGGTGTTGACCCGGTTGAACATGGTGGACAACCACTTCCAGTCGTACAGCAGCCGTTCGATGGGTTGGTCGGCGTAGGACTCCAGCGGCACGATGTCGCGGTCCATGGCGAAACGTACCTGATCGCTCTCCAGCATCACCCCGGATTCGCGGGCGGTGTCGATGGTGCCGGTGATGTGCAGGTAGTGCGCGAAGCACTCGGCGAAATCCTCCCACGGGTGCATCGTCGCGTACTCGGAGATGTAGGAGGCGTGCCAGTCCGCGGGCGGCCCGGACTTGTAGTGCCGGTCGAGGGCGTCGCTGTAGCTGGCGCGCTCATCGCCGAAGATTTTCCGACATTTGTCGAGATATTCATCGGCACCTGAACCGGTTTCGACGAGGATGTGCTCGTAGTAGTGGCCGACCTCGTGCCGGAAATGCCCGAGCATCGTCCGGTAGGGTTCGCCGAGTTGCACCCGTAGACGTTCCCGGTAGGCGTCCATCGTCTCCGCGAGGTCGATGGTGATGACGCCGTTCGCATGCCCGATCATGACCGGTTTGCCGGTGCTCATGCTCGACAGGAGGTCGAAGGCGAGACCACCCTCGCTGCGCCAGAACGGTTCCACCGGCAAGCCGAGGTCGACGAGTTGGTAGATGAGCATCCGCAGGTCGGGCAGCGTGCTGGGCAATTTCTCCAGCCCGATCGTATCCTCGTTGTCCGGCCGTTTACGCACCAGGGAGTCGGGAAAGCACCTGCCGCGCAACCCGGCCGAGTCGTCGTCGACCTCGGCGAGGGTCATCCAGTTGCACCCCGGATGCTCCCAGTTCGAGCACCGCACCCAGCGCTCACCCCCGATGTCGACGCCCTCCTCCGAGGCGACCACCAGCGACCTCGACGGAAGGTGGATACCGACGGTGGTGCCACAATTCGGACACTGCTGATTCAGGAAGCCCGACAGCGCGTTACAGATCGGACAGGTGAGTGCGTGCATGGCGTCAGCCTATGCGGATTCGGTCTTCTCCGGTGTCGATAGGCAGATCGCCGCGCACAGTGGCGGTCACCTTGTAGTAGTTCAGATTGATCGATCCGCGATGGTTGTCGAGGAATGCGGTGTCGGCGGCATCGCGGCCGGTGGCGATGCGCACCAGACTCTGCCGGGGTGCCAGTCGGGTGGCGTCGACGACCACCCACTCGCCGTCGATGATGGCTTCGGCCACCGCATGAAAGTCCATCGGGTCACAGCCGGGGGCGTAGACGGCGACCAGTCGCGCGGGAATGTTCAACGCCCGCAACAGCGCGACGACGAGGTGTGCGTAGTCACGGCAGACGCCCGCACCGGCGAGCAGCGTGTCGGCGGCACCGTCGATGGGGTCGCTCGCGCCCGGGATGTAGTTGAGCCGGTCCTCCACGAACGCGGTGACCTGATTGAGCAATTCGGCCGGCGGCAGCTTCGAATCGAACTGTCCGGCAGCAAATCCGAAGAACTTGTCACTCTCGGCGTATCGGCTTTGTCGTAGGTACACCGAGTGATCGGTGACCTCGACCGGGATCGGGTCGGCCGGCGTCTCGATACTGGCCGAGTAGTCGATGACGACGAGTCCGGACTCGACGTCGAGTCGATGAATCCGTGCACCATGGTCGTCGATGATCTCTTCGGGCTCCACCTCGGTGCCGTCGACGGTGACCGTGAGCTGTTCGGTCATCGTGAGGCCCGGCAGTTGAGCGACGGCGATCTGCATCTCGAGTTCGGTGGCGTCGGAGACGAAGACCTCGAGATTCGCGCTCACGTCGCGTGGGGGTGTGGTCATGTCCCCCACGGTAGGGCATTACCGGGCGCTTCTCCCAACGCGCGATCGCGCGGGCGTCAGCCGCCGCCGGTGGCGGCGGCCGGATCCGCGTAGATCACGCTGAGCGCCACCACAATTGCCGCGCTCTCCTGCACCCGGACCCCGAACCGGGTCGGGCTGAGTTCCAGGGGTCGACGGGTGGTGGAGGCCGCATCGAACGCCGCCTGCACCGGGGCGAGTCCGTGCGGATGCTCGGCGAAGGCGTCGCCGGCCACAACGATGGCGTCGGGGTTGAGCACATCACGCAACATCGCCACGGTTGTGCCCAACACCTGCGCCCGCTCGTCGGTGATCGCCGACGCGTCCTCGGCGACGCCGAGTCGCTCGGCCGCGCGGCAGGCCGCGGCCCGGCCGACGATGTCCTGCACGGTGGCCGCCGCGGTCGGTGCCAGCACCGGTGCGCGTACCGGCAGATGCGCGATCGACCCGGCCCCGTGGCGTGGCATGTGGACCTTGCCGTCGATGGTCATCGCCATGCCGACGGTTTCGCGGGCGTAGAAGAACAGCCCGGTGCCGTCGAACTCACGTGGCGAGGTCAGGAGGAGTTCGGCTGCGGCCATGGCCTGCACGTGTTCGCACACCGACACCGGAACGCCGAGGGCGTCGGCGAGCATGGGCCCAATCGGAGTTCGGCGCCAGCCCAGCACCGGGTGGTCCACGATGCCGGTGTCGGCATCGACCACACCGCCCGATGCGATCCCGGCCCACAGCAGGCGCCTGCCGCTGAATCGCGCTGCCAGATCCCGTAATTGGGCGCACAGGTCGTCGGGCGAGGTGCCATCCTTCTGGGTGAGCACGGCGTGGCTGTAGAGAGTTCGTCCACCGAGGTCGGCGATTGCCAGCAGGGTGCGGCGTGCACCGATGTGCATACCGGCCACGCACAACTTGTCGTGGTCGAGGGTCAGCGGATTCTTCGGCCGGCCGATCCCGCCCGGGTCGACGAGGTCGGGCCGCTCGAGGATCAGGCCCCGGCTGACCAGCAGTGTCACCTGTCGGTTGATGGTTGCGGGCGACAGCGCGGTCGCCGCCGCGAGCTGGTCGCGGGTCACCGGCGCGTTGACCCGGACCGCCTGCAGCACCGTCGACGCGGGAACCGCACCCACCTGCAGCGCGGCGGGCACCACTCCGGACAGCGACATGCGATGAATCTAGCGCAGGCAAAACCAATAAGGTGGGCTCATGAGCACTGAATCGGCAGTATCAGGGTCGTCGATCCCCGACGATCAGAAGATCGCGGTGGTCACCGGGGCCAGTTCCGGCATCGGCGCAGCGACCGCGCGGCAGTTGGCGTCGCAGGGGTACCACGTGGTCCTCGGGGCGCGTCGCACCGAACTCGTCGACGAATTGGCGAGCGAGATCGGCGGCACCGGCCGACAACTCGACGTGACCGACGAGGCCTCGGTGGACGCGTTCGTCGCGGGACTCGACCGCGTCCATGTCCTGGTGAACAACGCCGGTGGCGCAAAGGGTTTGGACCCCGTCGCTACCTCCGACCTCGACGACTGGCGCTGGATGTGGGAGACGAACGTCCTGGGTACGCTGCGGATGACCAAGGCGCTGATCCCGGCACTCATCGCGTCGGGCGACGGACTGATCGTCACCGTCACGTCGATCGCAGCCCTCGAGGTGTACGACAACGGAGCAGGCTACACCTCGGCCAAGCACGCGCAGGCCGTCATGCATCGCACCCTGCGCTACGAGTTGCTGGGAAAACCGGTGCGGCTCACCGAGATCGCGCCCGGCATGGTGGAGACCGACTTCTCACTCGTCCGATTCGACGGCGACCAGGCGAAGGCCGACGCGGTCTATCAGGGACTGACCCCGCTGGTTGCGCAGGACATCGCCGAGGTCATCGGATTCGCCGCGTCCCGCCCACCCCATGTGGACCTGGATCAGATCATCATCCGGCCGCGCGATCAGGCGTCGGCGCGACGCAACGTCAAGAACCCCGGCTGATCCCCGCTCGCCACCGGTAGTGCTCCTCTGTGCCGTAGATCCGTGCCACCTGGCGACTCGGAAATACGGCACAGATAGTTATCCACAGGGCGCTGACGGGGACGGATATTGGGCCGGTTGCGGGGCGAGACTGATGCCATGGCCGATGCCGCCCGCTTACACGAGTTGCTCGACGCCCAAGACGGGGTGATCGCGCGCCGACAGGTCATGGATTGCGGCTTCACCGCGCCCTACATTCGGTGTCGGATTCGCCGTCGGGAGTGGGTCGCGGTCTACCCCGGGACGTACGTGAATCACACAGGCCCCCTGACGTGGCGGCAGCGGGCGTGGGCGGCGGTACTCGATGCATGGCCGGCCGCGTTGAGCCACGCATCGGCTGTCGGAGACACCGACGATCAGGGCGCCGGCCCGATCCACATCACGGTCGCACGTCGTCGTCGAGTGACTCGACGCGCGGGTGTGGTCGTCCACTACGCCGCCAGATTCGACGAGCAGGTGCTCGGTAGCGCTCACCCACCGCGCCAACGGCTCGAGGAGGCGGCCCTCGACATGGTCGGGCTGGTGAGCTCGGAGATGCGTGCCGTCGCGTGTCTGACCGATGTCGTACAAGCCCGAAAAACCACTGCCGAACGACTTCTCGCTGCGTTGCAGACCCGCCCGCGGATGCGGTGGCGCGCATTTGTCGAGCAGGTTTTGTGCGATGCCCGCGACGGGACGTGCTCGGTACTCGAGTACGGATACCTGACCAAAGTTGAACGCGCCCATGGTCTTCCGACACCGCAGCGGCAGTCGCCCACGCGTGTGGGGCGAAACGGCTTTCGAGATGTCGATTATCTCGAGTGGAACGTGGTGGTGGAACTGGACGGGCGGCTGGGTCACGACGATGGTCTCGCCCGCGACAGAGATATGGAGCGCGACCTCGACGCCGCCGCGGGTGCCGACCGAGAGACGCTCCGCATCGGCTGGGGGCAGGTGTACACGCGTGCGTGCTCGACGGCGGTCAAGATCGGGACGGTATTGAACCGCCATGGTTGGCCGGGCGAGGTGGCCTCGTGCCCACAGTGCGTCGGCGGGCCCGAGGTCTCTGCGCCGTAGATCCGTGCCACCTGGCGACTCGGAAATACGGCAATACCGACCAGGACGCGTCAGCCCGCGGGAGCCGGCGCCGAGGTCGGGGTGTGCAGGGTCGGTGCGTCCGACGGCGTGGCCGGCGCGTTGACCTTCGCCGGTTCGCCCTTGATGGCCGACATGCTCTTCCACGTCGGCCAGTCGATGGCCCAGTCGAAAATGTCGCCGTCGGCCTCCGACAGTGCGATGCGGGTTCCAGTGACCTCGACCGGGTCACCGTAGACCGCGGTCGCGTAGTACTGCTGGGCGTTGGCCAGCGAGAGGTTGATGCAGCCGTTGGTCACGTTCGACGACCCCTGCACGCCAACGGTTTGCGGGTTCGCATGGATGAACTCGCCGTTGTTGGAGATGCGGACCGCGAACCGCTCGTGCGCGTTGAAGTAGCCGGCGGCCGGGTTGCTCATGTAGAAGTCTTCGTACTTCTCGGTCACCACGTGGATGCCCGAGCGCGTGACGTTGCGATCGAGGTCGCCCTCGCCATAACTGCACGGCAAAGTCATCAGCACGCCACCGTCGCGGACCACCACGATCTGGTGCGACGACGCCTCCGCCTTCACGATCTGCGACCGCCCGATCGCATAGTCGACGGTCACGTCTGCCGCACCGTAGGCGCCCTCGCCGTGATCGACGCCGTAGAGTTTGGCGCCCATGTGCACCTTGGTGCCGGGCACGAAGTAGTCCTTGGAACGCCAGTGCACCCGGGACCCGTTGTCCTCGCCCAGCCACGCCCATGACCCCTCGGTCGGCGGATCGGTGGTGACGGTCAACGCCTTCTCGACTGCCTCTTTGTCCTCGACTGTGCCGTCGAACTTGAGGATGATGGGCGCGGCGATGCCGACTTCCTGCCCATCCCCGATGTTGACCACGACGTTGAGTTGCGACTGCGGCGCCAGGGTGCTGAAGGTGCCGTCGATCGGCGTGCTCACGCGGTCGTACCCCATCGCGCTACCGCTCCAGGTGTACTTCGTGCCGTAACCGAGGGGTTCGGTGACGGTGAAGGTGGTCTGGTCGTCGGAGATCGTGCCCGCGACCGCCTTACCCGCCGGGTTGAGCAGCTTGACGTCGGGGTTGAGGACACCGTTCTCGGCCTTGACCGAATAGGTCGTCGTCGGGTTCGGCGCCGCGGCGTCGAGTGCCGGGGTGAACACCACCTGCACGGTCGGCGTCTTCGGTTTGGCGTCCTGCGCGGCCGGCTCGTTCTTGGAGCAGGCTGCGACGGCCAACGCGACGGCACCGAGACCTGCAGTGGCCAGGACGGTGCGTCGGTTCAGTGAGGGATTCGCGCTCATAACGTTACCCAGCCTACCGAGATGACCTGTGAAAACGCTTGTTCAACCCGGCATGTGGGCACGTTCACCGTCGTGGTCGAAGATCGACAGGACCTCGGCGGGGCCGCCCAACGCAGCCATACCGTGCGGGATCATCGTGGAGAACTCCGCGGCCTCCCCGGTCGGTACGTCGATGGTGCGCTCGCCGAGATGGATCCGCACCGCGCCGGACAGGACCGTGAACCACTCGCGACCTGGGTGAACCCCCAGATTCGCCGGGTCGACGACGTGCTCTTCGGTGATGCGCATCTTCGCGACGGTCACCCCACCGGGCGTGGAATCCCGGGACAGTTTCCAGATGATCATGCCCGGCGCAGTGTGCGGTTCCGGGCGGATCACCACGTCCTCGTCGTTGGCCGGTTCCACCAATTGATCGAGTGTGGTGCCCAGCGCCCGGGCGATCGGCACGAGCTGGTCGAGTGCGACGCGGCGATGGCCGGTCTCGATGCGGCTCAGTGTCGACGGACTGAGGTAGCACCGGGCCGCCAGCGCGTCCAGAGTCCACCCCTTGGCCATCCGCAGCCCGCGGATGCGCTGACGGACGACTGCATCGAGTTCTTGCTCCATACGCAAGAGTGTATGCGTCAAGCGCATTAGCGCGCTACCGTGGAGTCATGACCGACACCAATCACGCTCATCATCATCACCAGCATCACGGCGGTCACCACGCTCATCCGGATGCCGACACCATGGCCACCGTCCTCGACCTCGACGCCGAGATCTGCGGCGAATATCTGACCGATGTTCCCCACCGGATCGCGACACTCGCGCCCGAGGTGACCACCATCGTCGATCTGGGTGCCGGCACCGGCGTCGGTACCATCGCCCTCGCCCGACAATTTCCGATGTCGCAGGTCGTCTCGCTCGACAGTTCGGCGGAGATGCTCGATCGGGTCGCCGTCCGCGCCCGAGACGCAGGCGTCGGCGACCGGGTCCGGACCGTGGTGGCCGACCTCGACTCGGCGCTGCCCGCCGATCTCACCGACATCGACGTCGCATGGGCGTCATCGACGCTGCATCACTTCGCCGACCCGAAAGCCTTGCTGCGCTCCGCCTTCGATGCACTGCGGCCCGGCGGGATTCTCGCGGCACTCGAGATCGCCGAGGTACCGACGTTCTTGCCACCTGACTCACCTGAGGGACAGATGGAGCAGCGCGTACAGTCGGCGATGTCCGCGGGCGGCTGGAATCAGGATCTCGACTGGGCGCCAACGATATCCGCCGCCGGATTCGAGTCCATCGACACCGTGCAGATCGTCACCTCACCCGCGGAATTGCCCGCGAAGGCGCGCGAATACGCCATCGCCTGGTTGACCCACATTCGCTCGGGGCTCGCCGACTCGCTGTCGAGACAGGATCGCGCACTACTCGACGACCTCCTGGCCGACGACGGTCCGTCGTCGCTGCGCCATCGTGATGACCTCGCTGTGCGGTCGCGTCGCACCGCGTGGATCGCCCGGCGCCCCGCCTGACCACTATCGGAAGGAAATCCATGAGTACCAACAATTTCGACGTAGCCATCGTCGGTGGCGGCGCCGCCGGACTGAGTGCCGCTCTGGCGCTCGGCCGCTCGTTGCGATCGGTCGTCGTCCTCGACGCCGGGCACCCCCGCAACGCACCCGCGCACGGCGCCCACAACCTGCTCGGCAATGAGGGCATCTCGCCGTTGGATCTCCTGGCCAAGGGACGCACCGAGGCCGCCGGCTACGGTGTGGACATCCGCGCCACCGAGGTGCGTGACATCACCCGGAACAGCAACGGCGACTTCGACATCCAGACCAGCGATGCTCGGCGCGTGAGCGCGCGACGTCTGCTGCTCGCCACCGGACTCGTCGACGAGTTGCCCGATGTGCCCGGCGTCGCCGAACTCTGGGGTTCGTCGGTGCTGCACTGCCCGTACTGCCACGGATTTGAAGTGCGGGGCAAGCGCATCGGCGTGCTCGGCACGAGCCCCATGTCGGTGCACCAGACCATGCTGTTCCAGCAACTGTCCGACGACGTCATCTTGTTCACCCACACCATGCCACCGCTGTCGGAGGAAGAGCGCCAACAGCTTTCGGCACTGGGGGTGCAGATCGTCGACGGGCCGGTTGCACGACTGGATATCGCCGACGGCTCATTGCGCTCGGTGGAGCTCGCCGACGGCACATCGATCGACCGCGACGCACTCGTCGTCGCACCCCGCTTCGTCGTCGTCTCCGAGCTCTACACCCGACTCGGTGGGACCCTCGCCGAACATCCTGCAGGCCAGATCATTCCGACCGATCCGATGGGTGCCACCGACCTGCCCGGCGTGTGGGCGGCCGGCAACAACACCGATCTGGCGGCCGTGGTCGCGGTGTCGATGGGCGCCGGTGTGATGGCCGGTGCGGCGATCAACGCCGACCTCATCGCCGAGGAAGCGCGGCTGGCGTTGGCGAACTCGGCGGCCGCCACCGCTGGTTGAGCAAACCCGGCGACGTAGGAGCCGAGCGCCCCACCGCTGGTTGAGCAAGCCCGGCGACGTAGGAGCCGAGCGCGTCGAAACCCTCAGAACGGCGCCTCGGGTCCGTCGTGGTGTCGCTTCCGGTTCCGATTCCTCTCCGCCCGGCGTCGGGCATGTTTGTTCGCCGTCCGACTGCGGGTGCGGGTCGGGCGTTCGGTGATCGGGCCGGTCTCGGCTGGCGGCGCTTGGGGTGGGGCGGTGTAGCGGATGCGGCGGAGTCCAGGGAACAGTTCTTCCATGGTTTCGGCCTCACCCGGGATGACGAGGCCTTCGGGAGTGATTGTCTCGGTGCGTAACCGACCGTCCTCGTCACGCCACTGGTCATCCAGCCACCCGGAGTTCGTTTTCAACAAATGCCATGGCCGGCACTTCGGATTCATGTTCTCCGACGTCGTCTGCCCACCCGCAGCCGGATCATCGTGGTCGAACTCGGCGACATGGTCGCCATCGCACTCCCACGCACTGCGAGTGCAGCCAGGTTCACTACACACGCCGTGCCGAATCCGGATGAACGCATCCAACGATGTGGTCGGCCGGTAGGGGTCCGACGGTTGGGAGCCGGGCAGGGTGACACTGCCATCCGGGTTCATCGGAGTCCCCGCCGGGATGAGCGGTGCGATCCGCGCATCGGGGCGGGCGGCGAGTTCGCGGACGTGCTCATCGTCGATGACCCCGTGTCCGTCGAGGTAGCCCGGATTATTCGCCCGGCCTTCGAGGGTGGCTTCGTCGCAGACCACGTGGATAACGAACTTCGGTGCGGTCGGAGCCAGCGCCGTCGACCGCCCGGCCTCCCCCTCGGTCGCGGTGTCGCCTTCGGCGTCGTCGAGGGTCAGGGCAGTGATCGGGCAGTCGGCGTGCCCGCATTCACACCCGAACTCGCTGCCGGTCAGCAACGCGAACTCGGCATCGGAACGCCGCTGGTTCTTGGCGCGCCCATCATGGGCACACACCCGATCGGCCAGAGCATCGATCTGGGCGTAGGCGATGCGCGCGTTCTCCGCCGACATCACTGCCGTCAGCTCCGCGGTCCCGTCGGCGCGCTTCTCTACCCACACACCACGGTTGTCCACCGCATCCTTGCGACGTTCCCGCACCGCATCCGGATCATGCCGGAAGATGAGGCGATCAACCATGTCACGCAACCGCTTCAACGAATACGTACCCGCCCGCAACCGCTTCGCGATCTCCGCATCCACATACGGGGCATACGATTGGCCGTCGATCAGATCGGTGTCGGTGATGATCTGCTGGATCTGACGTTGGCTGATCACCCCATCGCGCAAGCAGTCGAACACATCCGGTAGTCGGTCCCGCACCACGATGGCCTCATTGAGCAGGGTCTCGGCCTGATGACGGGTTATCGTGCGTTGCTGGGCAATACGGGTTGCCGCGTCGGCGAACCCGTCGACCACGAAACCATCCGACTCGGCCCGCGGCGCCACGATCCGGTCGAAAACCACCTGAGCGAACTGGTAGTCCCGATACGCCAGATACGCATGCCCACGATCGACATCGCTCATCGCGAGCAGCACTTCGTTGAGCGGCGCCTCATCGGCCTCGCCCGCCTCGATCCCACCCACGAAGCCAGCCGGCAACCCACACCACAACGGCGTCGGGGACCCTGCAGTCGCGGACACGGGGAGCCTTTCAGAGATGCGGACATGGCTGCAGGACACCCACATTCATCTCTGATACGACCCTTGACCTCGGAGTCGCGGCGCTTCGTTTGCTTTCCTCTTCCTGCTACCAAGAACTTACCTCGGGGGTCCGACAATTCGTGATCGGCGCGCGCGACCCTTCGACACGCCGCCTCGGCTAGCGCCTCGGCGACGGCTCAGGGAACGGAAAGGACGCCACTCAACTACCCACATCAACAACGGCTCAGGCAACAGAAAGCGGCGCTCGCGAGCTGCTCAGCGACCGGGTGCGGTGAGGGGGAACCCGTCGAGAACCGCTCTCGAGTTGGACAATCCGAGACGGGTGGCGCCTGCCGCGATGAGGTCGGCGGCGAACTCCGCAGTCCGGATGCCGCCACTGGCCTTGACGCCGACTCGCGCATCGACGGCCGCCCTCATGATCGACACCGCGTCCACGCTCGCGCCGCCGGAGGGGTGAAACCCGGTGGAGGTCTTGACCATTGATGCCCCCGCCGCGGCGGCGCGGCGGCAGACCTCGGTGAGCGTGTCGGGTCCGGCGAGCTCGAGCAGCGCGGCGGATTCGACGATCACCTTGAGAACGATGCCCTCGCCGACGGCTTCGCGGACGACCAGCACGTCGGCGAAGACCTCGTCGAACCGCTGATCGACGGCGGCGCCGATGTCGATGACCATGTCGACCTCGTCGGCGCCGGAGTCGACGGCGAGACGCGCCTCCGCGGCCTTGACGAGCGAGTGGTGCTTACCGGAGGGGAAGCCGGCCACGACGCAGGTCTTCTGGGCGCCGGTGTCGATCGGCAGCATCGATGGCGACAGACACACCGCGTAGACGCCCAGCTCGGCGGCCTCGGCCACCGCGGCCTCGGCAGCGGCGCGGGTGGCCTCGGGTTTGAGGAGGGTGTGATCGATGAGGGCCGCTACGTCGCGTCGGGTCAGGTCGGTGGTGCTCACACAATCGAGCTTGGCACACTGAGGGTCGTGACTTCACCCGAGACGACCCGAACCGCTGTATCCGACGCCGACCGACAGTACGTGCTGACGTTGGGTTGTCCGGACCGGACCGGCATCGTGGCCCGCATCTCCGGGTTCCTCGCCGAGGTGGGTGGGTGGATCGTCGAGGCCGGCTATCACTCCGACGCCGAGACCGGCTGGTTCTTCACCCGCCAGACCGTCCGGGCGGACTCGGTGTCGATGAGTCTCGACGAACTGCGCGACCGGTTCGCCGCCGACGTCGCCGCGGAGCTGGGCCCGGCAACCGAGTGGCGCCTCACCGACACCGGGTCATCGAAGTCGGTGGTGCTGTTGGTGAGCAAGGAGAGCCACTGCCTCGTGGATCTGCTCGGGCGGGCGCATCGTGGCGAATTGCCGGCGACGGTCTCGGCGGTGGTGGGCAACCATCGCGATCTCGAGGAACTCTCCACCCGCTTCGGTGTCCCGTTCCATCACGTCCCGTTCGCCGCAACCAACAAGGCCGCCGCCTTCGCCGAGGTTGCCGAGGTCGTCGACCGATACGAGCCGGACGCCGTCGTGCTCGCCCGGTTCATGCAGATCCTGCCGCCGCAGTTGTGCGACGCGTGGGCGGGACGTGCGATCAACATCCATCACAGCTTCCTGCCCAGTTTCATCGGAGCACGCCCCTACCATCAGGCGTTTGCACGCGGCGTGAAACTGATCGGCGCCACCTGCCACTACGTGACCGCGGATCTCGATGCCGGGCCGATCATCGAACAGGATGTCATCCGCGTCGATCACGGCGACACCGTCGCCGATATGGTGCGTCAGGGCCGTGACATCGAGACACTCGTGCTGGCTCGCGGACTGCGGTGGCACCTCGAGGACCGGGTGCTCGTGCACGGTCGCAAGACCGTGGTTTTCACCTAGAAGTCGAACCCACCGAAGTCGCCGCCGCCACCGAAATCTCCACCACCGCCGAAGTCTCCGCCACCCCAGTCACCGCCGCCGTCTCCAGCGTCACCACCGAAGTCACCGCCACCGTCGCCGCCATCGATCGCACCCATGTCGCCGCCGTCGCCGGCACCGCTCTCAAAGGCGTTGGCGTCGTACGGCACTCCGTGCATGCCGGAGAACAACGAGGTGAACAGCAACGCCGAGCCGATACCCCAGGCGCCGCCGACCAGGGCCGGTTTCCACCAGGGTTCGGAGTACCAGCCGGCCGGCACCGGGCGACCGGCGACACGACCGCCCGGATAGTAGTTCGGGGTACGGGAGGTCGGTGCGGGCGACGCCTCGATCTGGCGACCGTCGTAGTCCACGGTGCGATCCTCGGTGACCGCACCGGCGCTGCGCTGACCCTCGAGTTCGGGGACGGGAGGTCCGGGGTCGAGGTTCATCGCGGCGCGTGCCGCTCGGACGTAGTAGAGCCCCTCGATCGCGGTCTGCTTGGCCAGACGGGCCTGCGCCACGGAGTTCGCCTGCTCGATCTGGGAACCGGCGGCGTTGTACCGCTCCCCCGCATCGGCCAGGGCCTGCTTGGAGGCGGGGCCGTCACCGACGAGCATGAAGACCTGCCCGCCGAGTCGTTCGATGGATTGGCGGGCATCGGCCTTGGCGTCGTCGAGCGATCGCGCGGCGTTGGCGCCGGATCGCTGCTGCGACATCACGACGACGCCGACGACGATCAGAACAACGAGGGCGATCAGGATCAGGGCGCTCATCTTCTCCTCCGGAGCGGCAAATCGGACATCATCGAGCGTACCGGGGTTTGGCGACCGAGGTCGGCACCGCAGATCGACGGGCGACCCCGCGGGTCAGGAGCAGGTGGTGGAGTTGCCGGTCATCTGGGCGTTGTTGCCGAGCGTCACGTCCGTGCCGTCGAACGCGAAGTCGACGCCGGAGTCGGTGACCTTCAGGTTGGTGACCGTGAGTTCGTCGGCCAGCGACCCGAACATCGACTTGCTGACGCTGTCGACGATGCCCTGCGCGTAGTCCTTGGGGACACCGAAGATGAACGCCTGTGCGTCGACGACCTCGATGTGGATGTGACCGTCGTTGACGACGGGTTTGATGGTCGTGGTCACCGGGATCGGCAGGATCGCCACCTGGACGGTGGACTCGACCTTGATGGTGCCGTCGGCCGGGTTGCCGGTTATCGACTGGATGGTCGCGCCCTGCACCAGACCCGACAACGGTGAGTCCGAATCCGGGTTGGTGCCACCGGGATTGGTGCCGGAGCCGTCGGTGGACGCCGCCGACGCCTCCTTGCTCATGGTGATCACCCGTTCGAACGGCGCGGAGCCGGTACCGCTGATCGAGCGGGCGGTCGGTGTGCCGTCGAGGCCGGTGATGCCGTCGGCCCGCGCGTGCAGGCCGATGGCGTCCGCCTTGTCGGCGGTGTCCACCTGCACGAACGGCACCTCACCGCTGATACGTTGCAGCAGCACCGGTTTCGAACTGAGCGACACGGAGGTCTCGGTACCGGTCAGTTGGGTGAAGGCCTGTTGCAGGCAGTCCTTGGTCTTGTTGCGGACGTAGAGTTCGGTGCCGACTCCGGCGATCACCACCAGCAGGATGACCGCCAGCGACACCCCAGCGATGATCTTGCCGGTGTTGCGCTTGGCCGGTGAGGTGGCAACAACGGGCGGCGGCGCGGCCCCCGGGATCGGCTGGAAATCGTCGAACTGAGTGGTGTCGGGAGTCGCACCGAATTGCGCAGTCCCCGACGGCCCGGCCTGCGACCATGCCCGCGGGGCGGGATCGGTCGAGGCCGCGTCGAATTGTGCCGTCGCGTCGTCGTGACCCGGCGGCGGAGTGCGGTCGTTCTCGCTGTCGGTCATGGTGGACGTCCTCAGTTCGTCGTGGGTGCCGGGGACTGCGCGATCGGCCGACGATTGGCCAGTACGCCCAGCGCGGCACGCGCCTTGTCGACGACGTCGGGGTCGATGTCGTGGACGCCGATGTGTTCGCCGTCGTCGTATGCTGCGGCCACGCTACCGAAGGGGTCTGTGAGTTGGCTGTGACCTATTCCGGTCGGCGCTGAGGATGTGGCGAGCTCGGGATCGCTGGGCAGCGCCTGACCGACGGCCGCGACGAAGCATGCGGTGTCGAGCGCGCGGGCGGTGGCCAGGGTCTGCCACTGCTGTAGCTTGCCCGGTCCGGCGCCCCACGAGGTCGGTACGACGATCAACTGGGCGCCACGCGCGGCCAGTTCGGTGAACAGCGCCGGAAACCGGATGTCGTAGCAGGTGGCCACGCCGACGGTAACTCCGTCGACGTCGAAGGTCACCGGCTCGTCGCCGGGTGCCACGGTGCGCGACTCGGCGAACCCGAAGGCGTCGTAGAGGTGGATCTTGTCGTAACCGATCCGGCTGCCGTCGGGTCCGGCGATCACCAGGGTGTTGCGGACGCGGTCCGCGTCCGGGGTGAACATTCCGGCGACGACGGTGACGTCATGGCGGGCGGCGATCTCCGAGACGCCGGTCGCCCACGGTCCGTCGAGCGGTTCGGCGATCGGGCCCAGCCGTACCCCGAATCGGCACATCGTCGCCTCCGGAAACACCACGAGACGGGCGCCGTCGGCCGCCGCCCGCTCGGTGGCCGCGGCAACGGCCGCGAGATTGGCCTGCGGGTCGGTGCCCGAACTGATCTGCGCCATGGCAATTCGCATGAGATTCAGGGTAACCACGAGCGCGGGGAAGTCGATCGTTCGATGGACCGATCACGTCCCGGGTGCGACCACCGACCACGGCACGGTGAGGATGTTGTCCACCGAACGGCCGCGCGGCACGACGCAGTCGACGCCCCGGTCACGGAGCAGGGTCAGTGCCTGTCGCCAGCGCACGCGCGGCCCGAAGGCCGCGTGGGTGGCGGCGATGTCCCAGCACCGGTCGGCGTCGGCGAGGAGTTGATGGATCGCCTCGCCGGGTACATTGCGGTGGATCAGCGCCTTGGGGAGTCGTTCGGCGAGTTCGGACGGGGGGCCGGTGTGTTCGGGCGCCCAGCACAGGGTGAGGGTGCGTGGCCCGTCGGCGTCGAGGACCACCCAGCAGCAGCGACGGCCGAGTTCGTCGCAGGTGCCCTCGACGATGAGCCCGCCGGGCGCGAGCGCCGATTGCATCTGTGCCCAGGCCGCCGCGACCTCGGTCTCGTCGTACTGCCGCAGCACGTTGAACGCACGTACCAGTTGTGGTGTGAGACCGGCCAATTCGAATCCGCCGAGGGCGAATCGGACACCGTCGCGCGCGTCGACGATGCGCTCGGGGTCGATCTCGAGTCCGACGACGTCGATGTCGGGGACGACGGTCCGCAACCGTGTGGCCATCTCGAGGGTGGTGTCGGGGCGGGCGCCGTACCCTAGGTCGACGACCAGCGGTCGCGCGACGCTGTCGAGCGCGCCCCGGATGCCCGGGTTGGTGGTCATCCACCGGTCGACGCGACGCAGCCGGTTCAGGTTGGTGGTGCCGCGGGTGATGCGGCCGTTGGGCTTACCCCGAGTCAGAGGTTCTTCTTGATCCAGTCGGCCGCGTACTCGGCTTCGGCGCGGAACAGATCGACGAGATTGACCAGCATGAGCTGCTCCAGTTTCCCGTTGACGAACGGGATGTACACCTTGACCTCGGTGGTCTTGCGGATGGTGCAGCCGGTGTCGGTGGGGAACAGTTCCTGCCACCCGTTGAGGCTGCCCGGGCCGGCCGGGATGGAGGCGTTGTAGTTGCCCTTGGTGAGGTCCGGATCGAACACCCCGAACGACTCCTCGCGCGTGATCACCATGTCCTTCATCAACACGGTCTGCGCGAGGGCCGGCAGCTGATCGCGGCCGATGGTCTGCTTGAGCACGACCTTCATGCCGGTCTCGTCGGAAACGAAGGAGTCGACCGAGCAGTGCGGGGAGATCATCTGGAATCCCGCCATCATGTCGTCCCAATATTGCTTGGTGCTCTGCGCTTGGTAGAGCTTCTCCACAGGTTCGGTGAAGCGTGCAGAGTAGCTGAGCCGTCGTGCCATGACGAACAGGTTACGTGAGCGCCTGCCGCCAACCCAAGTTCCTTACCGATCGGTAAGTCACGCGGGGTGAGCTGCCTCCCAGGTCACCGTCTGTTCGGCCTCACGGTCGAGCAGGTCGATGAGCTGCTCGATGACGGCCTTCTCGATCTTGCCGCCGACGAACGGCACGCTGACCGTCACCTCGGCCTCATACGTCGTCGTCGCCGGATCTCCGCTGGTCACGACGGTGCCGTGGATCTTTGCGGGGGCGCCTTCGACGCTGGCCTCGATGGTGCCGCGGATGGCATTGCCGTCGTGCGTGAAGGTGGATTGCCGAGGAATGTGGAGGTCGCCGGGCCGGATCTTGGTCACAGCGGAGGGCAGTCTGTCCTCTGGCACACCTTGGCGCATCACGACGGTGACGGTTTCGCCCGACGACTCGAAGGACTCGAGCTTGCCGTGGCTGGAGTTGATGGACTCGAGCAGGTCGCGCCAGTACTCGTCGGTCGAGATGATCTCCCAGAGTCGCTGCGCCGAGAAGGGGTAGGAGACGCTGTGGGTCATCGAGGTGGCCATGGGAGGAGGTTACCGGCCCGCACCGACGGCGTTCGCGTGAGGACTACCGTTACCTCGGTGACGATCCCCCTCCTCGCCGACCTGACCACGCTCCGTCTCGGCGGGCCGGCACGCGCGGTCCTGCGGTGCGGCACCACCCGCGACGTCGTCGAGGAGATCGGCGCCCTCGACCGCGCCGCCGAGCCCACCCTGGTGATCGGCGGCGGCTCGAACCTCGTCGTCGCCGACGAGGGCTTCGACGGCACGGCACTGGTGATCGAGAGTGCGCACGTCGAGTTCGGCACCGGGCGCGAGTCGGGCCGGCCACATGTCACCGCGGACGCGGGCGTCAACTGGGACACGCTGGTGGCCGCGACCATCGACGCCGGGTTCGGCGGACTGGAATGCCTTTCTGGGATTCCGGGCGCGGCGGGTGCGACACCAGTGCAGAACGTCGGCGCGTATGGGGTGGAGGTGTCCGACCTGTTGCGCAGCGTGCAGGTCCTCGACCGCCGCGCCGGCACCCTGCGGTGGGTGGCCCCGTCCGAACTCGGCCTCGGCTACCGCACCAGCACGCTGAAGTACCGCGACGACTTCCTCGTCGTCGCGGTGTCGTTCTGGCTCAACGACGATCGGCTGAGCCAGCCGCTGCGGTATCGGGAACTTGCGACGTCCCTCGACGTCGAACCCGGCGAGCGGGCACCGGCCGCGACCGTCCGTGAGCAGGTGCTGGCATTACGCCGCGGCAAGGGCATGGTCCTCGACGCCGACGACCACGACACCTGGAGTGCCGGTTCGTTTTTCACCAACCCGATCATCGACGCCGAGGAAGCGCACGACGTCCTGCGGCGCATCCGGGAGCGGGTGGGCTCCGACATCACCGTGCCGAGCTACCCCGCCGAGGATGGCGTCAAGCTGTCGGCGGGCTGGTTGATCGAGCGAGCCGGCTTCGCCCGCGGCTACCCCGGTCCCGAGTCACCGGTCCGGCTGTCGACCAAACACACTCTGGCACTGACGAATCGGGGCGACGCGACCACCGACGAACTCCTCGACCTCGCCCGCGACGTCCGCGATGGGGTCCGCGACGCATTCGGCGTGTCGCTGCATCCAGAGCCGGTACTGGTCAACTGCGAGCTCTGACCGTCCCCTGCTACCGCGCCGAGATCGGGTCCCGCGCAACGTCGGCGATGATGGCGTCGAGCAACTTGTTGTACTCGACCGCGGCCTCGATCGTCGACATGTGCCCCACACCGTCGTAGACGACGAGGTCACGCAGATTTCCGTTGCGCCGCAACACCTCGGCCATCTGTTCGGCGTGCGTCGGCGGGGTAAGCCGGTCCGCGGTGCCGACGATGACGGTGGTCGGCACGGTCAGTGCATCGAGTCCGGCGGTGACCTCGAGTTTGCCCATCGCCGATCCCCAGCCCGCCCGCGAGCGCGGTGCGCAGGTGCCGATGAGGTCGTCGACGAAGTCGACGTGGGCCTTGCGGGCGTTCGGCCCGAGGGCGATGTACTGCGAGAGCTTTGAGCTGTAGGCGTTGCGCGGCAACGGGACCGGCGCCGAGGTGAACAGTTTGGCCACGGTCGGTTCGAACGGTTTCGTGTAGCGCGGCAGGTCGACCGGAATGAGTAGGTGATTGCTGAGCACTGCGCTGGCCGCGGTGGAGGTCAGCGCCACACCGGACACGGTCGAACTCACCCGGTCGGGGAACTGTGCGGCCCACGACATGATGGTCATGCCACCCATGCTGTGCCCGACGAGCACGGCGCGCCGTCCGTCCGGCACGACCTCGCGCAGCACCGCGTCGAGGTCCTGGCCGAGCATCGCGATCGTCGGCCGGGCGCGGCCGAGTTCGCTGGCGCCGTGGCCTCGCTGGTCGTAGGCGACGACGGGTTGCCGGTCGGCCAGATGGTTGATCTGCGGGTACCAGAACGTGGTGCTGCAGGTCCAGCCGTGGACCAGCACGACGACGTCGTCGTCGGTGTCCTCGATCGCCGGGCCGTAGTGTTCCACGTTGAGTCGGGTGGCGTCCGGTGTGGTGACGGCCCTGCGGGCGGGTGCCTTGGTCGGCACCGTGAGCAGGTCGTCGGGTCCGTCGTCGACGGCGATGTCGGCGCCCAGCGCCTCGCGGACCAGGCCCACGGCGATGGTGCCGAGCCCGAGTGCGGCCGCCCCGACCCCGGCTGCCGCGACAGTGCCGCCGGCGATCGCCAGTGCTCGCTTGTTCATGTGTCCCCCCTGATCGATGCCGATCTACCGAACTCAGTCGAGATGCTCGGCCCGGGTCGGTGTGTCGGTATCGACGTCGTTGTCGAATACCTTCGGTTGGTCAACGATCGGGCCCCCACCCGTCGTTCCGTTCTGGCTGGTGACATCCGAGTCGCCGGCGACACCGGCGTGCTCTGCATCACTCGCGGCAAGCGCCGCGTCGAAGTAGGTGCTGGCCTCGCCGATCGCCTGGGAGATCTGTTGATCCAGCGCCTTACGGAAGGTCGTCTCGACGATCTCGTGCGCCATCGGGCGCACCGTTCCGATGAGTTCGGCCATCTTGCTGACGCCCTGTTCACCCAGGTCGGGCAGGTTCTCGTCGAAGTACTTGTCGGTGATGATCGAGACGAAACTCTTCGCGACATCCTCGAGGTCACCCTGCACCCGCACCCATCGGTCGAGGAGCACATCGATGTCGATACCGGCCTTGACCAGCGTTTCGGCACCCTCGAGCACCTCGGGGTTACGGATTGCGTAGTGCGCGCCGTCCTTGGCGAGCAACCCGAGTTTCTGACTCAACGCGATGGAACGATCCGACGCATTGAGGGTTTTGCGCAGTTCGGTGATGGTGATCGTGGCGGCGCGTTTGAAGTTGCGGAACCGTCCACCCTTGGGTGAGGCCCGGAGGACGTGTTCGACCTTCATGCCGTGGTGCGCGGCCTGCAACAGTTCACTGATCGTGGCGAAGGTGTAGCCGCGTTCGAGCATGCGGGAGATCAGATTGAGCCGCACGAGGTGCTCGTCGGAGTACCACCCGGTGCGCCCACGGATGATCGGCGGCGGCAGCAACCCGCGGTCCTGATAGACGCGGATGTTGCGCACGCTGACCCCCGACTCCTGCGCGAGGTCGTTGATCCGATACTCAGCCACCCGGCCAGTCTATTGCGAAGGCATTCGCGACCCAACGAGCCTCGCGGCGATCACCCTTTCTTGCTGAACCAGGACTTGCCCTGGATGCTGTCGACCCGCGGGCGGACGTCGACGATGTAGACCAACATCGCGACCACGCCGATCAGACCGAGGAAGTTGACCGCGCCGAACAACCAGATGAACAAGGTCGCGACCGCCAGGATCGCGACCCAGATCACCTTGCTCTGCCGGTCGACCGCCGGAAAGGCGTCGGGTCGCTGGATCGCGGCGTGGACCAACGCGACGGCGGAGGCGACACCGGCGATGACGGTCAGGGCCAACAGGATGAGGTTCTGCCCGTAGGCCATCACGCTGAGGAAATTCACGCCACCACTCTAGACATTTCTGGCATTCGCCGCCGTGTCGCCGAATCGGTTGTGGTTTTCATCGGTCAGCGATCAAGATCGCAACCGATCGTCAACTCGGGGCCGGACCCGCCTTCTTGGCCGGAGTTTTCTTGGCCGGCGCCTTCTTGGCTGCAGTCTTCTTGGCCGGGGTCGCCTTCTTGGCCGCAGTCTTCTTGGCCGGGGTGGTCTTCTTGGCCGGGGTCGTCTTCTTGGCCGGGGTCGTCTTCTTCGCTGCCGTCTTCTTGGCGGGCGCTTTGGTCGGCTCGGCCCTCTGTGCGGCCGCCTTCTTCGCGGGCGCCTTCTGCGTTGCAGTCTTGGCCGGCGCCTTCTTCGCAGATGACTTCTTGGCCGCAGCCTTCTTCGCCGGCGCCTTCTTGGCCGGCGCCTTCTTGGCCGGTGCCTTCTTCGCCGCCGGCTTCTTGGCCGGTTCGAGGACCACTTCGTCGGCCTTGCCGGTGGTCAGACCGGCCAGTGCGACCGCCCGCTCCCCGACCGCCCGCGTCTGTCCGGAGATGGTGCCGAGTGCATCCTCGGTGAGGCCGACGGCGTCGTTGTAGACCCTCTCCAGTTTGGGCAGGTTCTGTTCGACGAGGGGCTGGGACCGGAACTTGTCGACGACCTCTTCCCCGCGCTCGGACAGGGCCGACAACAGTCCGGCGGCCACCGCGAGGTAGGCCTCGGCAACCTTGCGTAGTTCGTCCGGGCTGAAGCGGGCGAGGAGATCCTCGATCTCGGTCGGCAACTCCACCTGCAGCGACGACAATTTCGTCCGGGCATCCTCGAACACCGCAAGCGCGGTCTCCCGGGTGTCGTCGACCCGATTCGACGCCTGCTCCCGCGCCTCGCCGAGCATCGCCTGCGCGGTGCCAACGGTTTCGGCGATGCGTTGTTGCGCCTGCTCACCCGCCGCTTCCCGACGCTCCTGCAGGTCGTTCAGCAGTGCACTCACTTGGCCGATCGCAGTGGTCAACGGATTTTCCGGCATGGCTTCACTCCTTGACGTCGGTGGTCGTGCGGCTATCGGCGGCTTCGTTGTCGCTGTTCTCTCGGCGGAAGGACTCGTAGATCTCGAGCAGCATCTGCTTCTGGCGTTCGCTGATCGAGTCGTCGACGAGCAGTGCATCGCGCACCGGGCTGGCCGGACGTTCCTCGAGTATCCCGGCGCGAACGTACAACACCTCGGCCGACAACCGCAGACCCTTCGCGATCTGCGCCAGCACATCGGCCGACGGCTTCCGCAGTCCACGCTCGATCTGGCTGAGGTACGGATTGCTGACGCCGGCCCGTTCGGCCAACTGCCGCAACGACACTTCGGCAGACAGTCGTTGTGCCCGGATGAACGCGCCGATGTCCTGCGCCGCGTTGGCGACGGCCTCCACCGGGTTGTTGGCCCCGCCGTCGTCGTCGGCCGACGGCTCGCCCTCGGTGTGTTGATGCTCGTTGCTGTCGTCCGGTGTCATCGGTCTCCGTTCGGTCCCCGACACTCAGTATCGACACGAGTGCTAACAGGTGCAAGCAGACTGTTCGCACGGCGCGGTCGACGGTCAGTGGAAGATCAGCACGGAGATGGTGTAGATCGCCAGGCCCGCCAGTGATCCGACGACGGTGCCGTTGATCCGGATGAACTGGAGGTCACGGCCGACCTGGAGTTCGATCTTGCGACTGGTTTCGTCGGCGTCCCAGCCGCGCACGGTCTCGGTGATGACCGAGATGATCTCCTGCGAGTAGTTGGCCGCGATATGTCGGGCGGCCCGCGCCACCCAGCCGTTCATCTTCTCCTGCAACGCGCGATCGTCCCGGATACGCGTGGCGAGCTGAATTGCGGAGTTCGACAACGAGTTCCGCAGCGTGCTGTTCGGGTCCGACAGCATCTGTTCGATGACGGCCTTACCGGTCTTCCATGCGGTCGACGCGGCATTGGTCACCTCGTCGCGGCCGATCAGCTCCTGCTTGATCTCCTCGAACTTGGCGATCATCACCGGATCGTGCTGCAGGTCGTCGGCGAACTGCTGCACGAACTCGTGCATGTTCCGCCGCAGTTGATGATTCGGATCCGTACGGACCTTGTAGGTGAAGTCGACGAGTTCCCGATAGATCTTGTCGCCCAACAGGTTGTTCACGAACTTCGGTTTCCACGACGGGCCGACGTCCTGGTCGACGACGCGGTCGATGAGATCCTGGCTGCCCAGCGCCCATTCGTGGGCGCGGTCGCAGGCCAGCTGGAACACCGGCTCGAGACGATCCTCGGCGATGAGCTGCTCGAGGATGCGGCCAAGCGGCTGAGCCCATTCCGGTTCGCCCGCCCATTTGATGGCGTGCTGGATGAGGTTCTCGATGTCTTCGTCGCGCAGCATCTCGGCCGCGAGTGCGATCATTCGGGCTGCCTCGTCGGACACTCGTGGCGCGTTGGCGGGGTCGGCGAGCCAGGTCGACAGGCGGCGCGGCAGTTCCAGGCTGGTGGCGCGCATCTCGATCACGTCGGGCGTCATGAAGTTGTCTTCGATGAAGCCACCGAGTTGTTCGCCGATGTCGTCCTTCTTCTTGCGAATCAGCGCGGTGTGCGGGATCGGCAGTCCCAGTGGATGCCGGAAGAGTGCCGTGACCGCGAACCAGTCGGCGAGCGCACCGACCATCCCGGCTTCGGCAGCGGCTCGCACATACCCGACCCACGCCGCGACGTCTTGGCCGTCGCGGTGTTCGAGGTAGCGGGTGAACAGGTAGACGAGCGCGGCGACGACCAGGAATCCGGTCGCCACCACCTTCATCTTGCGGAGGTCTTTCCGACGCTGCTCGTCTCCCGCCCCGCTCTCACCGAATCCCAGCGACGGCGGCGGCGGGTCCCCGCCCGGCGCGCGGTGGCGCCCACCGGGAACGTCCGAAATGACTGTTGGCGTCATTGGATCAGTTTTACCCGCCGCGCCCGATACCGGCCACGTCCCACGACGCGCGCGATCCCGCCGAGTCCGCAACGACCTCGGCCGTCGCGCTCTATTGTTCGGGGAACATGTCACGCTGCCACACCCGCCATCAACGACGAGGACAGATCATATGAGCAGGACCGCGCTGGTCACCGGAGGCAGTCGCGGCGTGGGCCGCGGGGTGGCCACCGCACTGGCCGACGCAGGCTGGACGGTCTACGTGACCTCCCGCAAGGGTGAGGGGCCCGACACCACGATCCCGATTGCGTGCGACCACACCGACGACGACGCGGTCGCGGGAGTGTTCGCGCGCATCGCGGACGAGACCGACGGGCTCGATCTCCTGGTGAACAATGCGTGGGCCGCGCCACCGGGTTTCGGCGGCTTCTCGGACAAGTTCTGGGAGCGGCCCGTCGACGACTGGGACACGCTGATCGGTGTCGGCGTCCGCGCACACTACGTCGCGTCGGTACACGCGGCGCAAGCGATGGTGCCCCGCGGCAGCGGACTGATCGCGACCATCTCGTCGTTCGGCACCCGCGGCCATCTGCATTCGGTGCTATATGGGATGAGCAAGGCGGCGCTGGACAAGATGGCCTTCGACATGGGGCACGAGCTCGCCGGGACCGGTGTCACCGCGGTGTCATTGTGGCTCGGCCTGATCCGCACCGAGCTGATGCTCTCACTCGGCATCGACGAGTTCGAAGGCTTCTCCCTGCAGCGCGCCGAGGACCCGGAGTTCGTGGGGCGGGTGATCGCCGCGCTTGCCGACGACCCTGCGCTGTCCGACCGCAACGGCCACACCCTGGTGACCGCCGAGCTCGGGTCGACGCTGGGCATCACCAACAACGATGGGACTCCGCCGGATTCGCATCGTACCGCGTTCGGTGGCGGACCGATGTTCCCGCCGGCCGTCGATTCATCCACTCGCTGAGGAGGATTCATGAGCAAGAAGAAAGACAGATCCGGCTGGGAGTCACCGGCGACCGAGGCGCTGCGGATCACTTCGACCGGCCCCATCGCCACCTTCGACGCATCGAGCACACCAGGTTTCACCGGCGACAAGGCTCTCGGCGAGAAGCTCCTGCTGGAGCGCGGCGAGGTGCTCGCCGACCTTCAGGAACTGTTGTATGCCAACGGTCGCGCCGGAGATCATCGGTCGGTGCTCCTGGTCTTGCAGGGAATGGACACCGCCGGCAAGGGCGGCATCGTGCGCCACGTCGGTGGCCTCGTCGATCCGCAGGGCCTCGCCATCACCGGATTCGGCAAACCGACCAAAGAGGAACTCGCACACGACTTCCTCTGGCGCGTTCACCGGGCACTGCCGGCCGGTGGTCGGATCGGCATCTTCGACCGTTCACACTACGAGGACGTCCTGCCGGTGCGCGTGCACAACCTGGTCCCGCAAGCGGAGTGGGAAAAGCGCTACCACATCATCAACGAGTTCGAGCGTGAGCTCGTGGCGAACGGCACCACGATCATCAAGTGCGCCATGGTGGTCTCCAAGTCGGAGCAGAAGGCCCGACTCACCGAGCGTCTCGAACGTCCCGACAAGTACTGGAAGTACAACCCCGGTGACATCGACGAACGCGGTTACTGGGACGCCTATCTCGAGGCCTACCAGGCCATCTTCGACCGCTGCGACAGTGACTCCGCCCCCTGGTACCTCATCCCCGCCGACAAGAAGTGGTTCGCGCGACTCGCCGTGTGTGAGCTGTTGATCGATGCCCTCCAACGCCTCGACCTCGATTGGCCGGCCGCCGACTTCGATGTCGAGGTGGAGAAGAAACGAGTTGCGGCGCTGGATGTTTGATATCGAGCAATCCTGACCACCCGATCTGAGCGTTTGCGCCTGTTCTACGTGTCGCGCCGCAGCACCGCCTGTGCCACCAACCCCACGACCAGCGCCCAGAAGGCGCCACTGATACCGCCGAACGTGACACCAGAGGCCGCGGTGACGAAGGTGAGAGCGGCCGGGATGCGGTGCTCCTCGTGCGCGAACGCCCCGAGCAGTGCGTTGGCGAAAGTGGCCAGCAAGGCCAGACCCGCAACGGTTTCCAACAGTCCGGCCGGCGCGACCGCGGTGATGGCGACGAGCAGTCCGGAGAACACTGCGAGGACAAGGTAACTCACGCCGGCGGAGATGCCGGCGATCCAGCGTCGAGAGCGGTCCGGGCCGGCCTCGGGGCCGGCCGCCAGCGCCGCGGAGAGCGCCGCCAGGTTGATCGCGTGCCCGCCGAACGGCGCGCCGATCATCGTCCCGACACCCGTCACGGTCATCGCCGACCGCCACGGTGCCTGGTAGCCAAAGGAATTCAGCACCGCGACACCGGGCACATTTTGCGACGCCATGGTCACGATGTAGAGCGGCACCGCGATGCCGACCAGGGCGCGGACGTCGAATGCCGGTGTCGTCCAGGTCAGTTCCGGCCACCACGGTGTCTCACCCCAGCCGTGCACGCCGTGGATCACGAGGTAGATCCCGATCACGGCGAGCGCCGCGATGAGCGCCAGCGGCAGGGCCCACCGCGCCAACCAGCGCATCGCCACCAGCCACACGAGGAGTATCGGCAGCGTCAGCAAGGGCTGTGCAGCAAGCGATTTCATCGGCGCCAGACACAGGGTCAGCAGCACGCCGGCGAGCATGGCCTGCGCGATGGGGGTTGGGATACGTCCGATCAGTTCACCGAGAGCGGGAATCAGCCCGGTCGCGACGATGAGCACGCCACACACCAGAAACGCGCCGACCGCGGCCGCCCAGCCTGCGTGATACGACGCCCCGGCCGCCACCAGCATCGCCGCGCCGGGTGTCGACCAGGCCAGGGTGATCGGCATCCGCGTCCGCAGACACAGCACGATGATGCCGATCGCGAAGAGGGCGGTGAGCACCAGCAATCCGGACGCAGCCTGGTGCGCATCGGCGCCGACCGCCCGCAAGCCGGCGACCACGACGACGAACGACGACGTGAAGCCGACGAGAGCGGTGACGATCCCGGCGACCACGGGTTGCTGCAGATCGTGCTCGGTGGTGGTGGTCATGAGCAGAGAATAGCGCTATCGTTCTGTAAACAGAACACCCGGGAGTAGATATGTCATACATCCGATGACCACGGCGGACCGTCGACGGATCGTCGGCGAACGGATTGCCGCGCTGCGCGCCGAGGCCGGCCTCTCGCTGTCCGAGCTGGCTCGACAGGCCGGCATCGGGAAAGGCTCGTTGTCGGAAATCGAATCGGGACAACGCAACCCGACGCTCGATACCCTCTATGCAGTGGCCGGGCCACTCGGCGTGCCACTGACCAGTCTATTGGGCGAGACCTCGGGCACCGAGGGCAGCGGCGAATACCTGCACGCGCAGATCCTGCATGTCGAGCACCATTCCGATGGTGCCACCACCGAGGTGTTCTGGCTGCGCGTCCTGCCCGGCGGCATCCGCACGTCGCCGGCGCACGGGCCGGGCGTTGTTGAACATGTCCACGTCGTCGCCGGGAATCTCCGAGCAGGTCGGGTCGGCGATGAAGCCGATGCGTCGCAGGGGGATTCGCTTCAGTGGATCAGCGACGTGCCGCACACCTACCGGACCGACGCCGGTGCTGAGGCCGTGCTGACCATCCACTCCCCCGGACGCAACTCACCCCCGAGGCGAGCGCCTCGGGGGTGAGTGTTCTCGACGATCAGCGTCGAATCATGTTCAGCTGTCGGCAGAACCGGCCGTCGGTGCAGCCTTCTTCGCCGGAGCCTTCTTGGCCGGAGCCTTCTTGGCGGCCGCGATCTTCTTGGCCGGCGACGCATTTGCGGTACGTCCCTTGGCTTCGACGGTGCCGGCAGCGCCGTCGATCTGCTGAGCGGCATCGGCCGACTGCTCCTTGATGGACTCACCGGCGTCGGCGATGGCCTCGGCGGCTTCGCCTGCAGCGTCCTCGAGTGCGACGGCGGCATCCTCGGCCACGTCTTCGACCTTGGTGCTCACGCGACCGGCCAGCTTGGCGGCGCGCTCACCGACGACGCGGGTCTGCGAGGAGACCACTCCGAGAGCATCCTCGGTGATGTCGACGGCGTCGTTGTAGACCTTGCCCGCACGGTCGAGGTTCTCCTGCACGACCGGCTGCTGACGCAGACGCTCGACAGCCTCTTCACCGCGCTCGGCGAGCGAGTTGTAGAAGCCGGTGGCGACCTCGAGGTAGCCCTCGGCGACCTTGCGGATCTCGTCGGTGGTCAGCTTGCCGCGGAGCTCTTCGAACTCACCGGGCAGGTCCTCAGGCAGCGAGTTCAGCCGGGTCTTGGCGTCCTCGAAGGAGGTCTTGGCGTCTTCGACGGCCTTCTCGAAACGGCCCTCGGCCGCGGTACGGGTCTCTTCGAGCCGGGTCTGAGCGGTCTCGCTCACCGATTCGGTACGTTCGCGCAGCTGCGCGACGATGTCATTGAACTGCGCGACGGCCAGGTCTCCGGCGCCGACGGCAGCGTAGAACGGATTGGCCAGCGTGCGTGTGGATTCACTCACAGCAATCTCCTCAAATAGGTTGTGTGGTCACCAATTGCGCTGCGGCACTGGGCTTTGAGCGGTCACCCCTCGGTACCGCCCGCTGATGCCGTATTTTCGATGGCGCATCGGGCCTTGTCTTTCATTACCCACAACCCAGTATCCACGCTCTGCTAGCAAATGCAAGCGATCTGCTAACGCACGTGGTAGATGTCACTTTTTGTTGATCTATTGTCAACACAAAGGACAAACGCGACTATTTGCCTGCGTCGTAGACGTAGAAGCCGCGACCGGTCTTCTTGCCGAGGCGACCGGCCTCGACCATGCGCAGCAGCAATGGCGGCGGTGAGTACAGCGGTTCCTTGAACTCTTCGTACATCTTGTCGGCGATCGCCTTGACCGTGTCGAGGCCGACCAGATCGGCGAGTTTGAGCGGCCCCATCGGGTGCGCACAGCCGAGCACCATCCCCTTATCGATATCCTCGACAGAGGCAAAACCGCTCTCCACCATGCGAATTGACGACAGCAGGTACGGCACGAGTAGCGAGTTGACGATGAATCCGGAACGGTCCGCGGAGTGGATGACCTGTTTGCCGAGCACATCGTGGGCAAAGCCCTCGGCACGTTCGCTGACCTCCGGCGAGGTCATGAGGGTGGTGACGAGTTCGACGAGCGGCAGCACGGGGACCGGGTTGAAGAAGTGCATGCCGATCACTCGCGATGCGTCCTGGGTCGCCATGCCCAGCTTCATGATCGGGATCGATGAGGTGTTGGACGCGAGAACTGCCGTGGGGTCGGTGACGACCTTGTCGAGGTCGGCGAAGAGTTGTGTCTTGACGATCTCGTCCTCGACGATCGCCTCGCAGACGAGCTGACGGTCGGCGAGGTCGCCGAGATCCGAGGTGAACCGCAGGCGATCGGCGGCCTGGTCGCGCTCCCGTTCGGTGAGCTTGCCGCTGGAGACACCCCGATCAAGCGACCGCAGCACCCGAGTTCGGCCCGCAGCGGCCAGGTCCCGGGTGGCCTCATAGACAAGGACGTCGACGTGCGCCCGAGCGCACACCTCCGCAATCCCGGCCCCCATCTGCCCCGCCCCCACAACCCCCACCCGAGAGATCTTCACACTCGCCACATCGACTCCTCGGATCAAACAACAACGCAAACAACAGATTTCGCAAGAACAGATCTCGCAAGAACATGGGTAACTCACCGGGTACGGGCTCAGCCCTCAGAATGCCAACAGGCGGCCCGCAACGAAAGCTGCGGACCGCCTGACTGGTGCGAAGAAGTATCTCCGAGAGGGGGTACAGCTCCTAGTGGAACTGGCCCTCTTCCGTCGAACCCTTCAGCGCCGCGGTGGACGTGTTGGGGTCAACGGTGGTGGCGATGCTGTCGAAGTAGCCCGCGCCGACCTCACGCTGGTGCTTGACGGCGGTGAAGCCACGCTCGTCGGCGGCCTTGAACTCACGGTTCTGCAGGTCAACGAAGGCGGTCATCTGCTCGCGGGCGTAACCGTAGGCGAGATCGAACATGCCGTAGTTGAGCGAGTGGAAGCCGGCCAGGGTGATGAACTGGAAGGTGAAGCCCATGGCGCCGAGTTCGTTCTGGAACTTGGCGATGGTGCTGTCGTCGAGGTGCTTGCTCCAGTTGAACGACGGGCTGCAGTTGTAGGACAGCAGCTGGTCGGGGTACTCGCTCTTGACGGCCTCGGCGAACTTACGCGCCAGCTCGAGATCGGGGGTACCGGTCTCCATCCAGATCATGTCGGCGTACGGCGCGTAGGACTTGGCGCGCGCGATGCACGGCTCGATGCCGTTCTTCACGTGGTAGTAGCCCTCGGCGGTGCGCTCGCCGGTCACGAACTCCTTGTCGCGGTCATCGACATCGGAGGTGATCAGGGTGGCGGCCTCGGCATCGGTACGAGCGATGACGACGGTCGGGACTCCGGCGACGTCGGCGGCCAGGCGCGCCGAGTTCAGGGTGCGGATGTGCTGCTGGGTGGGGATGAGCACCTTGCCACCGAGGTGGCCGCACTTCTTCTCCGACGCGAGCTGGTCCTCCCAGTGGGTACCGGCGGCACCCGCGGCGATCATGGCCTTCTGCAGTTCGTAGACGTTGAGGGCGCCACCGAAGCCGGCTTCGCCGTCGGCGACGATCGGCACGACCCAGTTGTCGACGGAGTCGTCACCCTCGACGGCGGCGATCTCGTCGGCGCGCAGCAGCGCGTTGTTGATGCGACGCACCACGTTCGGCACCGAGTTGGCCGGGTAGAGCGACTGGTCGGGGTAGGTGTGGCCGGACAGGTTGGCGTCGCCGGCGACCTGCCAACCGGAGAGGTACACGGCCTTCAGGCCGGCGCGGACCTGCTGCACGGCCTGGTTACCGGTCAGCGCGCCGAGCGCGTTGATGTAGCTGCCGTCACCCTTGGTGACGCCGTCCCAGAGGATCTCCGCGCCGCGGCGGGCGAGGGTGTTCTCCTCGACGACCGATCCCTGGAGCGCGGCGACCTGCTCGGCGGTGTAGTCGCGCTTGACGTTGTCCCAGCGGTTGTTGGTGTCCCAATCCTGCTGGATCTCGGCGGCGGTACGTGGCTTTCCGACGTTGCTCATTGCCTACTTCGCTTTCGTTGTCCTGCTTCGGACCGGCGGTCTGACCGGTCCGGTGTGCTGACAGACAGTCCGGGGGCTGACGCATGATCCGTATCTTTGCGAATCATCCGGCGGTCTCCGGTGGTGCCTGAGACAAGAGTGCCACAGGACAAACATGCAGGTCCAACCCCTGACGAATGCAAACTTGCTCCAGCATTTGACTCCAGTTTGCAAAGTTTGCAAATCTTCACCTGTGAAAAATGTTCGGTGTCGCCCCAAAAAGTACGCGCGTACTGGGTTTTCGCCCGACCGGACAGGTGGCGGTCACGCGGCAGAGCGACCCGCCTGGGCGGCGTCGGCGCCATGTGACATCGCTCGATGTGTGACAGCAATCATATGCGAGGCGCTGTCGAACCTGTGCCAGATGGCCTCCGGGGCGCCCGATCAGGGTGCGGCGGCGGCACTGACGGCGTCGCGGAATACGTTGGTGAACCCGGCGACGGACAGCGGTTCACGCGCCGGCATGGGCGGGTTGGCCGGCAGAGAAGCGTCCCCGGTGACGGTCAGTTGCACCGTCACCGGAGCGGCACCGACACGCGTGACAATCGCATACCCCGCGTACCCGATCTGGCCGCCGGCCGTGCCGTCGGGCAGCGTCGTGGTGGACTCCGAGCGCAGCAGCAACGACTGTTGCACCGACGACGCGTGCGGCCCGAGGTCCGGGTGGGCGATCTCGGTGTATCGGGTGACGACCCGCGCCCCACGCAGATTGCCGCTGCCGACGACGGTCGTGGTGGTCGAGCAGCCGCCGCTGGTCGCCCGGATGTCGGCATCGAGGTCGCGCCGCACGGTGGTCACCAGTTCCACCAGCGACGACGCATCACTGCGTGCCGCCAGCACTGCCGAGTTGGCCTGTGACACCTGCGTATTGAGGTCCGCATCCGCGGTGGGTCGACAATCCGGCGGAATCACCTGCGCCTTCACCGACCGCTCGATCATGCCCCGGTTGCTGCCGACGAGATCAGCGACGGTCAGCTGCGCGGGTTCGAAGCCGTCGGGCAACTGTTCCGGATTCAGCAGCAGATCCGCGGGTGCCACGGGGGTGGTGGGTGCCGGAGAACTGCCGCATCCGCCGAGGGTGATGATCGCCGACAACAGGAGGGTTGCGGCGATCGCACGGCGAGAGCGGAACAGACGCACGCGGTCACCGTACCGTGAGGGGTGCGACAGGAGGTTGCCATGACCAAGACCTACGTGGGTTCGCGGCTACGCCAGCTCCGATCCGAACGGGGACTCTCGCAGGTCGCGCTCGCCCAGTCGCTGGCGATCTCACCGTCGTACCTCAACCAGATCGAACACGACGCCCGCCCGCTGACCGTGCCGGTGCTGTCCAAGATCACCGAGGTCTTCGGCATCGACGAGGGTTTCTTCGATTCCCAGGACAACGTGCGCCTGGTCGCCGAACTGCGCGAGGTTCTCCTCGACGACGACGTGGAGGCGCCGTCGCCGGCAGTCGAGGCGCATGAGATCAGTTCGGTCGTCGCAGCCCATCCCGCGGTGGCCCAGGCGATGGTCAACCTGCACCGCCGCTACCGGATCGCCACCGATCAGCTGGCCGCCGCGACCGACGAACGCGGCGATCGCAGCATGCGCGGCTCCATCACCGCACCGCACGAAGAAGTGCGCGACTACTTCTATCAGCGCCGCAACTACATACACGAGCTCGATGTGGCGGCGGAAGAGATGACCACACGGATGCGGATGCATTCGGCCGACGTCCGCCGGGAGATCTCCAATCGGCTCGAGATCAAACACGGCGTGACCATCGTCCGGCGCGTGGACCTCGGTGACACCACCCTGCATCGCTTCGATCGGGAGACGCGGCGGCTGGAGTTCTCGGCGGCGCTCTCGGCCGGTCAGCGCACCATGAAACTCGCCGCCGAACTCGGCTACCTGGAGTACAGCGATCTGCTCAACGGACTGGTCGACGACGGCAACTTCACCAGCGACGATGCCCGCAAACTCGCCCTGCTCGGCCTGGCCAACTACTTCGCCGCGGCGGTTGTCCTGCCGTACAGCCAATTTCACGGTGCCGCCGAGGATTTCCGGTACGACATCGAGCGACTCTCGGCGTTCTATGCGGTGTCGTATGAGACCATCTGCCACCGACTCTCGACGCTGCAGCGCCCGAACCTGCGGGGCATTCCGTGGTCGTTCGTGCGGGTCGACCGCGCGGGCAACATGTCGAAGCGGCAGTCCGCCACCGGTTTCCACTTCTCGTCGAGCGGCGGCACATGTCCGCTGTGGGCGGTGTACGAGACCTTCGCCTCCCCCGGCAAGATCCAGACGCAGATCGCCGAGATGCCGGACGGCCGTGAGTACTTCTGGGTGGCACGCACCGTCGAACGTCGCGCCGCCCGATATGGGCAGCCCGGCAAGACCTTCGCGATCGGCCTCGGATGCGAACTGCGGCATGCGGCGCGGGTCATCTACTCCGACGGCCTCGAGATCGGGCCGCAGGCGCGGGTCACCCCGATCGGCGCGGGCTGCCGGGTATGCGACCGTCCCGACTGTGCACAGCGGGCATTTCCGGCGCTCGGCGCGCCCCTGCGGATCGACGAGCACCGCAGCACCGTGTCCCCATACATGATGAACTGAGCGACCTTTCGCCGATCGCGGCCATCACCCCACCGATCATCTCAAAGGCGCATCGATCTGATAACACTTGTTTTCAGGACGCCTGTCCCAGTCGATTGTCCCGGTTGTCGTCGTAGGTTCGCATCACGTGACGAGATCACCGGCGATCCCGTCGCCACCCGACAGGGGGCTCGGCATGAGGCGGATGATCTCGACCATCGTCGTCGCACTATCGATCGGCATGAGCACCCTGACCGCCACCCCGGCCGCGGCCGAACCGCCGAACATGATGGGGATCCCACGACAGATCCCCCAGGCGATCAACGGCACGCTGCCGGCGCCACCTTACCCACGACTGAACCGAATTCCGTTGCGCGCACGGGCGGAGGGCTTCGACCATCGACTCCTCGAACTCCGGGAGGCGGTCTTGCCCTCGCCCACCGGCGACCCCATGTTCGATCGGTGGCCCACCGACCTGGCGGCGATGTCGCCGGGCGAACTCATCGCGGTTCGCGACGTCACCGCGACCGCCGCGCCGGTGGTGACCACCCCGATCCGGTCGGCGCGGTTGCTGAAGTTCCGCAGTACCGACGCCTCGGGCACACCGTTTTTCGGGACCGCGACGATCCTCGTCCCGCGCATCCCCTCCCGGGGACCGCGACCGGTACTGGTGAACAACCTCCCGATCGACTCCCTCGGCACCGCCTGCGATCCGGGATACACTCTGGCCCATGGCTTCTCGATCGCGACAAACGTCACCGACCTGATTCCGCCCACCACGCAGCTGGCGCTCGCGCGCGGATATGCGGTGCTCATCCCGGATCATCAGGGACCGCGGATGGCCTACGCCGAACCCGTCGTCGCCGGTCATGTGGTGCTCGATGCGATCCGGGCGTTGGCCAACCTCGACCGAAAGATGTTCGGCGACAGTCGAGTTGCGATGACAGGCTACTCGGGTGGGGCCATCGCGACCAACGGCGCGGCGAAACTTCTCGGCAGCTATGCACCGGAACTCGCACCGCGGATGATCGGTGCCGCGCTGGGCGGGGTGCCCGCGGACTTCCGGATGTTGGTCGGCTCGATGAACGCCAACCTCGCATCGGGCATCTTCCACTCCGCAGTCTTCGGGATCGCCCGCGAACACCCGGACATGTTGGCGATGGCCAACAACTTCGCCCAGTGGTTTGCCACCTCACCACTGAAGAACGTGTGCACCATTCCGGCGACCCTCACCGGCCAGACGTTCTGGCCGCTGCAGCTGATGGCCAGCGACCCCGACCCATTCCATTCGCCGGTGGCCGAACGAATCTACCGGATCACCCGGATGGCGGATCGGAAATCGCAGGTGCCGCTGTACATCTACCACGGGACCTACGAGTGGTGGATCCCGGCGGCCGGCGCCCGCAATCTGTACCGCGGACAGTGTGCGCTGGGCGCGCGGGCGGTCTACCGCGAAGTCTTCGGCGAGCACGTACTCGCGATTCTGGTGGGCTATCCAGAAGCGCTCGACTGGCTCGATCAGCGCCTACGCGGCATCGCCGCACCCGATGAATGCCCGCGTCAGCGGTGAGCGCATGACCGCCCAGGCTCGCACCGAAGAACGATAGTTCACCCTTATCCAGCGATCCTCCAGGGCGCAATCTACACTCCGCCAAAGAATGAGTTCACGCAAGACAGGGGTCGTGGACGGTGCAGACCGTCCGGGGGCCGAGCCCGGTTGCCAGACGCAAGGAGTGAGTGGGCGATGCCTGCGCAACGTGGCCCCGGCCGCACGGTGACACGACGATGGATGCGGACCCTCATGGTGGCCGCCGCGGCGATCACCGTCGTCGCAACCGGATCGACCGCAATCGGATCGACGGCAGCCGCCGATCCGATGAACATGACCCCGTTCCCCACCCAGGTGCCGCAGGACATCGACGCCATGGTGCCCGCACCCGCGATCCCGCAGCTGAAGCGGATTCCGGCCCGCTCACGGATTCCCGGCGCGAGCAAGGAATTGCAGGAGTTACGTGAAGCCGTGATGCCGTCGCCGACCGGCGATTCGTTCTTCGACTCCTGGCCGACCGACCTCGCCGATCATCGTCCCGGCGAGATCCTGGCCAGCCGGGATGTCGCGAAGGTGGCCGCCCCGCTGCTCGAGGTCAAGGTCGGAACTGCCCGGCAGATCAAGTTCCGCACCGTCGATGCCGCCGATCGCCCGCTCTTCGCGACCGCCACCTTGTTCGTGCCGCCCACGCCGTGGAAAGGGCCCGGCGCGCGGCCGGTGATGGTGAACAACCCGCCGATCGTTGCCCTCGGCACCCGCTGCACCACCGGCTACACCTTCGCCCACGGCAAGAGCGGGGACACCAACAACACCGATCTGAAGCCCGGCACGACACAGGAATCACTCGAGCGCGGATACGCGGTCATCGTGCCCGACCACACCGGCGCCCGCATGGCCTACGCCGAGCCGTACGTCGCCGCCCACGTCGTCCTCGACTCCATCCGCGCCGCGGCCACCTACGACCACCGCAACTTCGGGACCGGACCCATCGGCATGCTGGGCTACTCGGGCGGTGCGATCGCGACCAACGCGACCGCGAAACTCGCGTCGTCGTACGCCCCGGACGTCGCGTCCCGGTTCGTCGGCGCCGCGATCGGCGGTGTCCCCGCCGACTATCGCGTACTCGCCGGCGCGATGAACGCCAACCTGGCGTCCGGGGTGTTCCACGCGGCGATCCTCGGGATCGCGCGCGAACGGCCGGAACTCCTGCCGATGGCCAACAACCTGGCACGGGCGCTGGCCACCAACGAGTTCATGAAGAATCTCTGCACCGGCACGATGGGCTACATGGGCCTGGCTTTCGGTCCGACCCAGTTGCTGTCGGTCGATCCGGATCCCTTCCATTCACCGGTGGCCGAGCACATCTTCGACATCACCGAGATGTCCGGGCACAAGGCGGCCATGCCGATCTTCATCTACCACGGGGCGCAGGAATGGTGGATTCCGGCGAGCCAGGCGCGTTCGCTCTTCGCGCAGCAATGCGCACTCGGGGCGAACGCCACCTACAAGGAGTACCCCGGCGAGCACATGACCACGGTGTTCGTCGCGTTCAACGATGCGATGAGCTGGTTGCACGACCGCATGGCCGGGAAGGTGCCCGTCAGCGGTTGCCCGCGACGATGATTCCCGTCAGAACACCATGACGCGGACGTTCTCCGCGACACAGGCCGGCTTCGCCACACCCTCGATCTCGACGGTGTTCTTGACGACCATCGACACACCGGCGCTGGTCTCCTCGATCGACGCGATGACGGCGTTGGCGCGGATTCGCGAGCCGACCGGCACCGGGTTGGGGAACCGCACCTTGTTGAGCCCGTAGTTGATGACCAGCTTCGGTCCCTCGACGGTGAAGATGCTGCCGGCAAGCATCGGCAGCAGCGACAGCGTCAGGAAGCCATGGGCGATGGGGGCACCGAACGGGCCCGACTTGGCGCGTTCGGGATCGACGTGAATCCACTGGTGGTCGCCGGTCGCCTCGGCGAACTGGTTCACCCGCTCCTGGGTGACCTCGAGCCACTCGCCGGATCCGAGATCCTCGCCGATCGCGGCCTTCAATTCATCGACACTGGTGAACGTTCGCTGTGTGCTGCTCGTCATAGTCCGGGTAGTCTACCGTTGCCCTCATGAGCACACCTCGCGTATCACCGGGCGGGTTCTCCGAGTTGGGTCCGATCAACTGGATCGTGGCGCGCGGAGCGGCGATGTCCATCGGGGTCGACGACGCCCACATCTTCTCCACGCTGGGCCGCGCCAAGGGGTTGTTCCGGGGGTGGCTGCATTTCGGTGCCCGGTTGATGCCCTTCGGGGCGTTGTCGCGCAAGGACTCCGAGATGATCATCATCCGGGTGGCCCACCTACGCGACTGCGCTTACGAGCTCGACCACCATCGTCGGCTCGGCGCCCGCGCCGGCATCAAGGGCGATCTGTTCGAGAAGGTGATCGCCGGACCCGAGGCGGGATGGGGCGACCGCGAGCGGGCCCTGCTCACCGCCACCGACGAACTGGTGGCCACCAAGGACATCAGCGACGGCACGTGGGCCACGTTGAGCAACCACCTCGACGAGTCGAAGCTCGTCGCTTTCGTGCTCCTCGTCGGGCAGTACGACATGTTGGCCACCACCATCGGCACGCTGCGCGTGCAGCGCGATCACATCAAGGCCTGACGATGGACCCGATCGTGCATCGGACAATGCGCAATCCGGTATTCTCCGCTGTGTACGAACGACTTTGGCGCCCCACCTTCACCCGCCTGTTCAGTCTGGGCGGCAGCGGCACCGCCGACGTCGACCGGGCACTGACCGCGTATCTGTCGCGTCCGGGTGAGCGAATGATGCTCGACGTCGCGTGCGGACCGGGCAATTACACCCGACGGTTCGCCGAGGGACTCGACGGCGACGGACGCTGTGTCGGCGTGGACTTCTCGCCGTCGATGCTCGAACGTGCGGTACGCACCAACGCGACCCCACGAGCCGCCTACATCCGCGCCGATGCACACGCACTTCCGTTCGCGGACAACACCTTCGACGAGGTGACGTGTCTGGCTGCGCTCTACCTCATCCCCGATCCGCTGCCGGTGGTCGACGAGTTGCTGCGGGTCACCAAACCCGACGGCGAGGTGTTCATCTTCACCTCCGTGACCTCGCACCTGACCGCGTTGCCCGGTGTGCGGGAGGTGGCCGAACGTTCCGGCTATCACATCTTCGAGCGATCGGAGATCGTCGCTCGACTGCGCGCCGCGGGCGCCGACCACGTCGAGCAGACCATCACCGGTCTCGGACAGTACGTCGTCGCGACCAAGAGCGCCACCACTCAGAACGACCGGTAGTCGCGCACCGACATCCGCGCTCCGTGCCGCTCCGGCCACTCCCCGTACAGTTCGATCATCTTGATCAGTCGATAGCGTTGCCCGGCATAGGGTTCCAACAGTTCGAGCATGCCCGCGTCGTCGACCGGTGCACCGACGAGAGTCTGTCCGACCAGCGACGGGATGTGATAGTCGCCGACCGGTACGGCGTCGGCGTCCCCGAGCGCGCGGGCCCGCGTCTCCGCTTCGGTCCAGCGCCCGACGCCGCGGAGAAGGCGGAGTCGATCGGAGTGACGTTCGACGTCCATCGCGGTCGCGCCGCGGATGGTGCGCATCCGGACCGGTTCGATGCCGCTGCGGTGCCACTCCCACGACGGGATCTGCGTCCAACTCGCCTGCGGCGGCGGCACGCGCATGGTGTCCGGGACCGGCCCGGGTGCGCGTTCTCCGTAGCGCCGCAACAGATATCGCCACGCGCGCCATGCTTCCTTGCCGACGACCTTCTGCTCGAGAATTGCGGGCACCAGGGCCTCCCAGACCCGATCCGTCCGGCCGATCCGCAATGGGCCGGAGCGTTGCAGCAGCCGCTCCACGACCGGGTCGCGGGGCTCGAGTTGCTGCGGATCATCATGGGCGCCCAGGAAATCCGGCATCTGATCCAGCAGCCAGGCCGCGCCCGGACCCCACGCACGTCCGGTGATCGTCGTGCCGTCGGAGGCGATGGTCAACGTGCCCGGGCCGTCGGGCGTGTACACCGCACGCCACACCGACCCGTCGCGTCCGTAGGTGAACGCGGGATCGCCGCTGCCGCGTCGGTGCAGTCCGACCGTCGCACGGATGTTCAGTGGCCCCTGCGGGGTCCACCTACGCACGGATTCCGACATCACCGACCAAAGTCCAAAACAGTTCTTCCCCCGCCTGCACGTTCGTCCGTCGGTTGCAGCAGACGGACGAACGTAGAAGCGGGGGAAGAACTTTCGGGTCGACGCAACGCGCCTTCTACAGGTTGATCATGTGCCCGATCGCGCCGTGGAACGTCTCCTGCAGCGCCTCCGACATGGTCGGGTGGGTGTGCACATTGCGGGCGAGTTCCTTGGCGGTGAGATCCCACTTGTGTGCCAGGGTCATCTCCGGGAGCATCTCGGAAACGTTGTCGCCCACCAGGTGTCCGCCGAGGAGTTCGTCGGTGTCGGCGTTGGTGACGAGCTTGGCGAAGCCTGCGGTCTCGGCCAGGCCCTGTGCCTTGCCGTTCGCGGAGAACGGGAAGGTGGTGGCCTTGACGTTGTAACCCTCATCCTTGGCCTGCGCCTCGGTGAGGCCGAACGACGCGACCTGCGGCTGGCAGAAGGTGGCGCGCGGCATGAACCGGTAGTCGCCGAGCGTCATGGTCTCGGCACCGGCCATCACCTCGGCCGCTACCACGCCCTGCGCCTCGGCGACGTGTGCGAGTTGCAGCTTCATGGTGACGTCGCCGATGGCGTAGATGCCGTCGACGTTGGTGCGCATGAAGTCGTCGATGGCGATGGCGCCGCGGTCGGTGAGTTCGACGCCGGTCTTCTCGAGGCCGAAGCCCTCGACGCGCGGGGCGAAGCCAACGGACATGAGGACCTTGTCGACGGTGATCTCGCCGTCGTTGTCCTTGGCGTCCTTGTAGGTGACGGTGACGTTGTCACCGTTATCGGTGACGGTCTGCACCTTGGTGGAGGTGAGCACCTTCACGCCGAGCTTCTTGTACTGCTTGGCGATCTCCTTGGAGATGTCGGCGTCCTCGTTGGGCAGCACCCGGTCGAGGAACTCGACGATGGTGACGTCGACGCCGTAGTTGGCGAGGACGTAGCCGAACTCCATACCGATGGCGCCGGCACCGACGATGACGATCGACTCGGGCAGCTCACGGGTGAGGATCTGGGTCTCGTAGGTGACGACGTTGTCGGAGAGTTCGACGCCCGGCAGCAGCTTGACGGTGGAGCCGGTGTCGATGATGACGTTGTCGAAGGTGATCTCGCGGTCGCCGACCTTGATGGTCTTGGCGTCGGTGAACACCCCGTACCCGTCGATCTCCGTGATCTTGTTCTTCTTCATCAGGAAGTGGACGCCCTTGACGATCCCGTCCGACACCTTGCGGCTGCGGTCGAATGCCGCGCCGAAGTCGAAGGACACGTCACCGGACATGCCGAAGGTCTTCGCCTGGTGGTTGAAGATGTGGGCGAGCTCGGCGTTGCGCAGCAACGCCTTGGATGGGATACATCCAACGTTCAGACACACACCGCCCCAGTACTTCTCCTCGATGACGGCGGTTTTCATACCCAACTGGGCGGACCGGATCGCGGCCACGTACCCACCTGGACCTGCACCCAATACAACTGTTTGAAAGTGTTCAGCCACGGCGTTCAGCCTACTTCGCCCCACATCGGTGGCGCAGGGTGTCCCGATTACTCGGCAGTAAGATCATCGGCCCCGAACCTAAACTCGGGTCATGACTGCACCGACATTGACCTGCCCGCTGTGCCAGAACACGACCTTCCAGCGCGAACAGGCACGTCAGGATTCCCGTTGGGGATTCACCAGCCACCGGATGACGCTGATGATCTGCCAGCGCTGCCGCTATGTCCTGCACTTTTACGACGCGCATTCGATCTTCGATTTCAACTGATCCCACTCAGTTGAATCACTGATTGAATCAGTGATTGAACTGTGCTTCGATCCTCGGCATGGTCAACGAACCGGTCGCGCCGCCGACCACCGACACCCGCACCGCGTTGCTGTCGGCCGCCGAGCGCCTGTTCCTCGCCGACGGCTACGACAAGGTGTCCGTCCGCGCGATCTGCGCGGCCGCTGACGCCAACGCAGCCGCGGTGCACTATCACTTCGGGTCCAAGACCGACCTGACCGTCGCGCTCCTGCAGGATCGGCTCGGCCCGCTGTGGCGTGATCCACTCGCCACCCTGCAGCCGGGCATCGACCCGATCGACCGCGTCGTCGACGTCGTGCTGCGCCCCCTCGTCGACCTCCATCACGACCCGCTTGGTCACCTTCATCTGCAGTTGCTGTGCCGATTCGTGCTCGCCCACCCGAACGCCGACTGGACCGGCACCTGGTTCCGCCTCGAGCCGTGGGCCGACTTCCTGACGGCCACTGTCCCCGGACTCACTTCTTCGGCTGCGGCCCGACGCTGGTCGCTCGCCTTCGAGCTGATGCTCGTCGGGTTCGGGGGTCCCGAACAACAACCACCCGCTGCCATCACGGCACTCACCGACTTCGTGGTCGCCGGACTCTCGGCGTCCGCTTCCACCAGCCCAACCCCGGAGGAAATCTGATGACCACACCCGATCCGTTCACCCCCGCCCAACTCGGCCCACTCACCCTGCGCAACCGGCTGATCAAATGCGCCACCTTCGAGGGCGCCACCCCCGACGCCCTGGTCACCGACGACCTGATCTCCTTCCACCGCGAGGTCGCCACCGGCGGCGTGGCGATGAGCACGGTCGCCTACTGCGCGGTGTCCCCGGAGGGCCGCACCGACCGGCACCAGATCTATCTGCGCGAGGAGGCGATGCCGGGACTGCGTCAGCTCACCGACGCCATCCACGCCGAAGGCGCGCTCGCCGCCGCCCAGCTCGGACATGCCGGGGCCGTTGCCAATTCGGTCTCGAATCGCAAGAAGGCCCTTGGGCCGTCGCGTATTCCGGCCCCGATGGGGATGTCTCTCACGCACAAGATGAGCAGCGACGACATCACCGATCTCCTCGTGAAGTTCCGGCGCGGTGCCCGCATGGCCGTGGACGCCGGCTTCGACGGTCTCGAAATCCATTGCGGCCACAACTATCTCATCAGCAGCTTCCTGTCACCGGCGTTGAATCATCGCCACGACGGCTACGGCGGCTCACTGGTGAACCGGGCGCGACTGGCCCGCGAGGTCATCGGGGTCGTGCGCGAGGAGGTCGGCGACGAGGCCGCCGTCTGGGCCAAGCTCAACATGTACGACGGCGTCGGGACCCCTGGACCGGGGCACGGCGGACGCCTGACCGGCTTCAACGTCGACGAGGCGTGCGCGGTGGCTCAGCTCCTCGAGTCCGACGGCCATCTCGATGCGATCGAACCCACCGCCGGCAGCTCGCTGCTCAATCCGATGTATCTCTTCCACGGAGATGCTCCGCGCGAGGAGTTCGCCAACGCGTTCCGCGGGTCAATGCGCACCGGCCTCAAGGTCGCCGCCCCGGTGTTCCTCAAGGAGTACGACTATCACCCCGGCTACCTGCTGCCACTCGCCCGGCATCTGCGCGCCGCCGTCCGGATGCCGCTGATCCTGTTGGGCGGCATCACCGATCGCGCATCCATGCAGACCGCGCTCGACGAGGGTTTCGACTTCGTCGCGATGGGTCGCGCGCTGCTGCGTGAACCCGACCTGCCGCTGCGGATTCAGTCCGATCCCACCGTCACCTCGCGCTGCGTGCACTGCAATCTGTGCATGCCGACGATCTACTCGCGCACTCGCTGCCCGATTCGGGATGGTGAGGTGGCGGATCCGCTCGATCACGACTTCGTGAACACTCCGTCCGACTCGTCGTCGGCGTAATACTCGATCGTCATCCGCGGTCCAGTGAAGGTGACCTTGGAGATGGTTCCTTCTTCAGCGTTCTCGTTGCGCATGGTGAAGGTGAAGGTGTTGCCGTCCCAGTGGGTGAGCTCGTGTTTGGTGACACCGTTCGGTCCCATGGCCAGCACGAGTTTGCCGTCGTCGTCGCTGACGGTGGCAGCACCGTACAGCTGATTCTGGTAGGTGCCCTCGTAGGCGGAAAGTGGTTGGGCAGGAGCAGGGTTGGCCGGCGGTTGCTCCCCCACCAGCGAGCCGGACGGTTTGGCCATCGCCGCGTAGGCGTTGCCGTAGAGAGTGCGCCAGTCGTGGCGTACCTCGGAGAACTGGACGAGGTCGGCGAACTCGCCGCACAGCGCGTCGGCCGCACCGACCGGCGACGCGTTGGTCAGCACCACGATGGCGACATCCGCCGAGGGCATCACCAGGAAGTTGGTGCCGGCCCCCATCGAGAAGGCGCCGGCGTGACTGAAGGTGGTGCGTCCGGCCGCGGTCACCGATGTGTTGAATCCGTAGCCGTAGAACCCGGCCCGCGCGTCCGGACTGCTCGCCGGGCTCGAGATGATCTGTGGCGTGGTGGCCTCGGTCAACTCGTCGGTCCCGACGATCTGGGTGCCGTTGTACTTGCCGCCGGCTAAAACCATGGTGAGCCAATGGGTCACGTCGTTCACCGACGATGACACCCCACCCGCGGGCGCCTGAGCGTCGGGATCTCGCTGGGCGGGCGTCTTGACCCACGCGCCGTCGACCTTGACGTGGCCCACCACTCGATCGGTCCGCGTCTCGAAGTCACCGAAGCGTGAGCTGGTGCTGGTCATCCCGAGTGGACCGTAGATCACGTTCTGCGACAACGTCTCCCAATCGGTACCCGCCTTTCGCGCAGCCGACTCGGCCGCTGCGGTGATCCCGAAGTTGGTGTAATTGTAGGTGATTCGGTACGGCTCGAGCGGCATATACCGCAGTCGGGCGAGGACCTGTTCCCGCGAGTACCCCATGTCCTCGAGCTTGTCGCCGGCGTGACCGGGCAGACCCGAACGGTGGGTGTACATGTCGGCGATCGTCACGTGCTGGGTGACCCATGGATCGGCGAGCGCGAACTGCGGCAGATTCGCGGTGACCGGGGTGTCCCAGGCGATCACGTTGTCGGTGACCAGTTTCGCCAGCACCGTCGACCCGATGGACTTCGACATCGACGCCAACGGGAACACCGTGTCGGTGTCCACCTTCCGATCGGTGCCCACCTCGGCGACACCGAAACCCTTCGCGTACACGGTTTTGCCGCCGTGCACCACCGCGACCGCCATGCCGGGGATCTTGGTGTCGTTCATCATCGAGTCGACGAGACCGTCGAGTTTGCCGACAGCGTTCTCGACGGCGTTGTCCGGCAGCGCGGTCGCGACGTCTTCGTTCGGATTGTCCGGCTGTCCCGACTTCTGGGCCGACTCCTCGGCGGGCGTGGCCGCCGACGACGTGGCGCCGGAACTCGTCTCGGTGCCGCTGTCGCAGCCGACGACCAACGCGCCGGTGGCAAGAAGCGACACGGCCACGAGCGCCGCACGACGGGAAGTGATCTGGCGAGAGCGCATCGACGACATCGGCAACACCCTGCTTCCTCGAGGCGTGCCGTGTGGCACGATGACCGACCCCGACCAACTCTATCGGCAACAGCGCTGTTCGGAGGCGGTTTCGCCGGTCGGATCCGCGCTCGCCCGATTGACCGGTGGCGCGGGTGGCACACTGGTCGCGTGGCTGACAACGACGCGAACATCGCCGACGATCCGTACCTCTGGCTGGAGGACGTCACCGGCGATCAGGCCCTGGACTGGGTACGCACCCACAACGACCCGACCGTCGGGGCACTCACCGCGACCGATCGTTTCACCGACCTCGAGGCCGGCGCCCTGGAAGTCCTCGACACCGATGACCGCATCCCGTATGTGCGTCGTCGCGGTGAATATCTGTACAACTTCTGGCGCGATGCCGCCCACCCCAAGGGGCTGTGGCGGCGGACGACACTCGAGTCCTACCGCACCGACGAGCCCGAGTGGGACGTCCTCGTCGACGTCGACGCGCTGGCCGCCGCGGAGGACGAGAACTGGGTGTGGTCCGGCACCACCCTGCTGTATCCGGAGTACCGCCATGCCCTGGTGTCGTTGTCGCGGGGCGGTGCCGACGCCACGGTGCTGCGCGAGTTCGACGTCGAGACCCGCGAGTGGGTGACCGACGGATTCACGTTGCCGGAGAACAAGTCCAGCGTCGGCTGGATCGATCGCGACACCGTTTATGTCGGCACCGATTTCGGTGAGCAGCCCGATGGTTCGAGCGCTCTGACCACCTCGGGTTATCCGCGGATCGCCAAACGCTGGACCCGCGGCACGCCGCTCGAGAGCGCCGTCACGGTGTTCGCCGGAGAGGTCGACGACGTCTCGGCCGGCGCCGGGTACGACAACACCCCCGGCTATGAGCGTCACTTCGCCAGCCGTGCAACCGATTTCTTCAACTCCCTGCGCTACGAGATCCGTGACGACGAACTGATTCGGATCGACGTGCCCACCGACGCGCACTCCGCGGTCTACCGCGACTGGCTGTTCGTGATGCCGCGTTCGGACTGGTCGATCGGCGAAACCACCTATGCGACCGGCGCATTGCTGGTGTTCGACTATGCCGGCTTCCTGGCGGGCGGCCGGGAGGCCACCGCGCTGTTCACCCCGGATGCGCACACCAGCCTGGCCGACTACAGCTTCACGCGCTCGCACCTGATCCTCACCACCCTGCACGACGTCCAGACGCAGATCTCGGTGCACACCCTGGGTACCTGGGAACCGGTCGAGCAGCCCGGATTGCCCACGCTGGCCACGATCTCGGTCCTCGACACCGACCCTGACCAGAGCGACGAGGTGTTCTGGTCGGCCAGCTCATTCACCACTCCTCCGACGTTGCTGCACGGCAACAGTGGCGCCGCCGTCGAGGTCATCAAACAGTCGCCGTCGTTCTTCGAGGGCGACAATGTGGTCACCGAACAACGGTTCGCCACCTCCGACGACGGCACCGCGATCCCGTATTTCGTGGTGCGGCGCAACGACGTCGAGTCCGGCCCCACCCTGCTCTACGGGTACGGTGGCTTCGAGAACGCACTCACTCCCGGCTACGCCGCGATTGCCGGACGCAGCTGGATCAGCCGCGGCGGCATCTACGTGATCGCCAACATCCGCGGCGGCGGCGAGTACGGGCCGTCGTGGCACACCCAGGCACAGAAGGCCGGCCGACACCTCGTCTACGAGGACTTCTCCAGCGTGGCCAGGGCACTCGTCGCCGACGGCCTGACGACACCGGCGCAGCTCGGTGCGCAGGGCGGCTCCAACGGTGGCCTGCTCATGGGTGTCATGCTGACCCGGTACCCGGAATTGTTCGGCGCCTTGGTCTGTCAGGTCCCGCTCATCGACATGCGGCGCTATCACCTGCTGCTGGCGGGAGCATCGTGGATGGCCGAATACGGTGATCCCGACGACCCCGAGCAGTGGGCGTTCATGGAGCCGTTCTCGCCGTACCAGAATCTCGCGGCCGATGTCGACTACCCCGAATTGCTGGTCACCACGTCCACCCGCGACGACCGGGTGCATCCCGGGCACGCCCGGAAACTCGTTGCGCGGCTGGAGGAATTGGGTCACTCCGTGCAGTACTACGAGAACATCGAGGGTGGGCACGGTGGCGCTGCGGACAACAAGCAGGCCGCGTTCATGTCGGCATTGGCCTACGAATTCCTCTGGCGCACTCTGGTTCCGGACCACTTGGCGAGCGGCCAATAGTCGAAGACGTCGTGCGGACTCCATGGCCGTACCCGGCGACTGCGGGTGATCGGATACCATGCCAGTCCGATCAGCAGTGAGGTGAAGTGCCCGACGGCGGTGAAGTTGATGTCGACGACGAGCGGCGCACCGTAGATGATGATGATGCCGGCCAGGTAGATCCACCGCCACGGGTAGGCGATCCGGTAGGTCAGCACGCCGACGATGGCGGCCAGGAAGTAGCTGACGCCGACGTCGAGGGTATTGACCATGTCCGTTTTCGCGACGCCGTCGCGGATGGCCAGCGCGAGAATTCCTTCGCTGACGTAGCTGGCGATCACGTGGGCGGAGAGTCCGACGACCAGCCACCGCCACGAACCCAGCCAGCGTTCTGCCGGGACGTGAAAGATGAGGAACATCAACAGATACGGCAGCCAGAACGCGCCGTCGATCCAGAACAGGCTGGTCACCAACACCTGGATCGGATCGGTGGTCAGGTGGTGGATGTTGGTGGAGCGGGCGCCGAGGAGGCGGTCGAGGTCCTGCGTGCTCAGGTTGCGCTGGATGATCGTGGTGACCAGCAGGACGGCCAGCCAGAGAAAGGTCAGTGGCGCGCTGCGGATCAGGTGCCCCGTCGACAGCGCGCCGGAACGCCACCGGTCGCGTCGCGTCTGCACCGCCATGCCGCGTCCTCTCGCCGATCCGCGGCCAATCCTACTGACAGCCGGCCACCACCGCGTCGGATCAGTGGCGGGCGAACAGCCGCACCAACACCCCGAGCAGGATCACCACCACGCCCACCGCGGCGACGATCATCGCGACATGGTGCAGGTCGCCGACCGCGGCGTTGATCATCAGTTCGGACACCTTGCGGCCGGATTCGTCGGTGCCGTCGACCTCCTGTTTACCGCGGTACGAAAAGTACAGTCCGACCACCCACGCGAAGGCGGCGGCGAGGACGAGTCCGACACCGAGCCAGGCGACGACGGTGCCGCGGCGACGGGCGATGAGCAATGCCAGCAGCCCGGCGACGATCGCGATGGCGAGCGTGGCGAAGGCGAGCGTGGTGATCTGTTGGCCCACCTCGTGATAGCGGCCGGCTTCCAGACCTGACCGGCCCCCACTGTTGATCGGCACCAGGATCGGCCCGTTCACCTGTGCTGCGATGCCGGTCTGCGCGATGACCCGGTTGACCATCGCGGTGATGTCGAGCTGCATGACCGAGGTGTCGCCGCCGGCGGGTGGCGGATCGAACAGCCAGGCATGCTGCTGCGCGAGCACGTCGGCGAAGTCCGCCTCGTACTGCGGGGTGTTCATGTAGGCGCGCGTGGCCGATTCGGCCACCTGCCCGGCGATGGGTACCCCGGTCTGCGTCTCCACGGCCGCAGACACCTCGGCGGCGAGGGAGTCCTTCACCTCGGTGTCGGCGGCCAACTGCGTCGCCAGGGTGGCAAACCCTTCCGGGTCGACGATCCGTTCCTTGGTCCACACCGACGGCACGGCTATCACGATCGCCGCCATGGCGATCAGCGTCAGGAGCCCACTGATGAAAGTTCGCACGCCACGAGGCTACCGGCGACCCCGTGGCGAACGCGAACTTGCTACTCTCCGACCAGATCTCGTGCGCGTCCGACGATGAGTGGATCGGGTGCGCCGACGAGTTCCTCGTTCTTGCCTGCGTAGTCGAACAAGCTCAGGACGTGGCGCATCGCGTTGACGCGAGCGCGCTTCTTGTCGTTGCTCTTCACCACGGTCCACGGCGCGTGATCGGTGTCGGTGGCAGCGAACATCGCGTTCTTGGCGGAGGTGTAGCCGTCCCATTTGTCCAATGACGCAAGGTCCATCGGCGAGAGCTTCCACTGCCGAACCGGGTCGATCTGACGGATCGCGAACCGCGTCCGCTGTTCGAGCGGCGTGACGGAGAACCAGAACTTCACCAGGTTGATGCCGTCGTCGACGAGCATCTTCTCGAACGCGGGCACCTGGCCGATGAATTGGTCGTATTGCTCTGGCGTACAGAAGCCCATCACCCGTTCGACGCCGGCGCGGTTGTACCAGGAACGGTCGAAGAAGACCATCTCGCCGCCCGCCGGCAGGTGCTGGACATAGCGCTGGAAGTACCACTCGGTGGACTCCCGTTCGCTCGGCTTCTCCAGCGCGACGGTCCGCGCACCGCGCGGATTGAGGTGTTCGTTGAACCGCTTGATGGTGCCACCCTTGCCCGCCGCGTCGCGCCCCTCGAACACCAGGAGATGGCGCTGCCCGGTCTGCTTGGACCACTTCTGCAGCTTGAGCAGTTCGATCTGCAGACGACGCTTGGTCACCTCGTACTCACGACGGCTCATCCGCTCTTCGTACGGGTAGTCCTGCCGCCAGGTGTCGACGACGTTGCGTTCCGGCAGCGTGAGCAGGACCGGGTCATCGTCATCGTCGTCGTTGACGGTGAACTGGGTGGTGTTGTGCAGGTCGACTAGATGCTGGAGTGCCTCGCGCCCGTTCAGCTTGCTGAAATCGGGTCCGATTTCCGGGGAGGCCTCGATCGCATGATCGTGTAGCTCGGTCACCCCTCAACGATATGCGTAACGGGCGAACATCGGGTTGCTACGAGGTGAACCGGGTCCTTCGACCCGGTCCATCCCGCTATCGTTCGTCAGTTGTGCAGGTTGATGACGCCCGCAGCCATGCAGGCCTTGCCGGTGGTGCTGTCGTAGGCGGTGGCGAAGCTGCCCTGGCAGTTCGCACCGGACGGACCGGAGACGGCCTGGCCACCCCAGCCGCCGACGGAGATGGTGGTGCCGCCCTGCCGGGCCTGCGCCACTGCGAACGCACCCGGGCCGGTGGTCACCGAGTAGGAGGTGCCCTGCGTGGTGGCGCCGGCGAGCGCGGTGGAGCCGGGCTGCAGATTGCGAGCGGTCGCGTTGCCCCCCTTGTCGGCGACGGCGACCGCGGTACCCGCGCCACTGGAATCCTCGGCGTGGGCCTGGCTACCCGGGCCGGCCTTGGCTCCGCAGCCGCCCGCCGCGGTGGTCTTCTGGATCTGATGGCCGTCGGCGGCCTGGCAGGTGGTGGCCGCATGCGCCGCACCGCCACCGATCGCGATCATCCACGACACCGCCGCGCCACCGGCCAGCAGTGCTGCACTACGAGCCCCAAACTTCTTGATACGCATTGCTTTTGGCCTCCTGAATCGCCACGGCGCGTGGTAGCCCCCACACTGGCGACAAGCGTACCCACCGCACCCGACAATCGGTGCGGCGGGTGGCCGGGACAACTGGCGTGTCGGGATCAGCTCTTGGCGCGTCGCTCCGACTCGGCGGTCAGCCCCTTCTTGGCGGTGTCGACGGCCATCTTCTGGCCGCGCTTGACGAGCATCCCGGGCATCTTGATCTTGAGGTCGACGTCGAGGACGAACTCGATGTGCGCACCGCCGTCGTCGTTCGGTGTCACGGTGTAGACGCCGTGCTGGTGGCTGAGCTGCTTGGCCTCGATCAGATCCCAAGTGCAGGTGTTCTCGGTCCAGCTGTAGTTCAGTGTCTGCTCGTCGGACACGCCGACCGCGTTGACGACGACATGCACCTCGTTCGGGGAGCCGTCCTCGTGGGTGCTGAGGATCTCGGCCTGCTTGTGCGGACCCGACCACTCCGGCAGGGATTCCACGTCCAGCAGGACTTCCATCACGACGGACGGTGGGGCGGCGACATCGAACTCGGTTTTCGCGGAGACAGCCATGGCACAGAACCTACCGTGCGTGCTCAGCGTGATGTGGGCGTACCTGCTTCTCAGGCCTCGCGATCGACGAGCGCGAACGGCCACGCCTCGTCGGGGATGTCGCGGATGGTGCATGCCTGGTCGGTGGCGGTGAACCAGCCACGGAAGTGCAGGATCTCGCCGACGACGGGGTTGCGGACCGTCGCGTCGCACCGAAAGCGTTGCCGCTCTTCGTCCCATCCCTCCATGTATTTCATCTGCGCGGAGAACATGCCTTTCATACCGACCTTCGGGCCGCGACCGAGCCATCGCATCGGACCGCTCTCCAGCAGCAGCTCGCCGGCCGGGGTGACCGACGGTTCGATCGGGTAGAGCAGTTCCGGACCGTCTCCGAAGTAGTCGACGAGACCGTCGCGACCGGAGACGAGCAGCGAGTTCAGACCCCGGGATCCGCTTGTGTACTCGAACGTCCGCAGGACCGCGAGACACTCGCGGTCCAACTCATCGACGTAGCAGTAGTGCCGCTGGGTGAACGGCACCATCCGACTCGTTTTCGCGGGCAACGCATTGCGCTTGGCGTAGTACCAGAAGAATGGCGGCGGCAGCGCCCCGCTGACGTACACCGATTCGTAGATCCCGGTGGCGATCTGGGCGACACCCGACGTCGAATCGATGCCGTAGCGCCACGCGACGTTCGGGTGGAGTCGATCGAAATCCGACCCCAGCATCTGCCGATAGACCGGCGTCATCGCACCCTCCCCCAAGATTCCCCGGCGCCGGTTGTGACCCATCACACCGTCGACACGCGCTTGGGAGTTGAACTTAGTCGATGCGGATCGGCTATGCCGCCGCGGCCTCGCAGAGGCGGGAGAGTTCGTCGATCACCCGGTCGAGCGGCGCGACGCTGCGCTGTGTCTGACACAGCCCGACCGCGCCCTCGATGGACGCGATGATCAGGTGCGCGAGCGAATCCGCGCGGTGGGGGTCGACGCCCTCATGGATCAGTCGGGCGGCGATCTGCCGGGTCCAGCGGGTGAAGATGGCGTCCGCCTCGTCGGCGACCTCGGGTTCGGAACGTCGCGCCAATCCGCCGGCGAGGACCGGGCACCCGAACTCATAGTCGGTGTTGACCAACATCCGGCGCCAGACGTCACCGATCTCGGCGACGGCCTCGGCGGGTGTCGCGGAGCGCTCGCGGCTGATCCGGGTCGAGATGAAATCGCCCGCGTACCGGACCGCCTCGGTCATCAGCTGGGTCTTGCCACCGGGGAAGTGATGGTAGATCGATCCGCGGGGCGCCTTGCTGGCCGCGATGACGTCCCCGATGGATGTGGCGGCCACCCCGTCGCGACCGATGAGATCGGCTGCGTGGACCACCATGCGATCGCGCGGCCCACTCGCGCGCTGGGCACCGCCGGCGACCGTGGTCGGCTCCGCACTCATCGAGTCATCCCCTCCACCAGCACTTCTATGCTTGGCTTCATATTCCGTCCGTTCTATGCAACCATACATAATCATGACGCAGACAGCAGACAGTCGCACCGATTCGACCGACCACCTCGATCCGCTCTCGATGTCGGGACTCGAACTGATGCGCGCCTGGCAGAACGACTCAGCCCACGAGAACCGGCCCAGCATCGGGCGCCTTCTGGGTATGCGACCCGTCGCGATCGATGAGGGTGCGGTCACCTTCGCGGTGACGCCGAAACCGGATTTCGCCAACCCGCTGGGCACTGTGCACGGCGGCGTCTGCGCGACCCTGCTGGACTCGGTCATGGGGTGCGCCATCCACACGACCCTGCCCGCGGGTGTCGGCTACACCACCCTGGAACTGAAGGTGAACTACATCCGCGCGGTCGCCACCGACGCCGAGGAATTGACCGGAGTCGGCACGGTGATCCATGTCGGCGGCCGCACCGCGACCGCCGAGGGCAAGGTGTTCTCCGCCGACGGCAAGCTCGTCGCACATGGCACCACGACGTGCATCGTGTTCCGCTGAGCGGCTGAGGTTTACGTCAGGTACAGCTCGCGGAGCCGGTCCTGGGCGGCTGCGTCGATCCCGAGTGCCTCGGCGAAGTAGTGCTCGATGGTGCCGTACTGAATCGTCACCTCCTCGAGGGCGATCGCGAGGTACGACGACTGCACTCCGAGCAACGGGCGCAACAGATCCGGGTCACCGCCCGCGGCCTCGAAGCCCTCGAAGACGTGGGCCATCGCGGGCAGGAACTGCTCGTTGGTGCGGAGGTAGTCGGTGAACACGTCGTCGCGGTCAACACCCATCAGGGAGAGGAAAACCGCTGCCGCCCAACCGGTTCGATCCTTGCCCGCGGTGCAATGGAACAGTGTCGGGGTGCCGTCGAGCAAGCCGGTGAACAGCTCGCGATAGGCGCGCTTGGCGCTCGGTAGGTTCACCAGGCCCCGGTAGGCGCCGATCATGTGCTCGACGCCGCTGCCGGTGGCGAGTCGGTCGTTGGCCTCGGCGACCGCCTCGGGATCGGCGATCAGCGTGTCGAGGTTGGCCGGCGCGCTGATCCTCGCCGCGTCGGCGAGCACGTCGAGCAGGACACCCCTCGCGTCGCCGATCTCCGGATCCGGCGCCGCGTCGGCCTCGGCCACCGACCGCAGATCCGCGACGGTACGCAAGCCGAGATCGGCCAAGAACCTACGGTCGGCCTCGGACGCCTTGGCCAGTGCCGCCGACCGGAACACCCTGCCGGTGACGACCGTCCGACCGTCGGTGGTCGGCCATCCGCCGACGTCACGAAAGTTGGCGACGCTGGTCAATCCGGGCGTATCGAGCTGTTCGGTCACCCGTCCATTGTTACGGATGGCGAATCACTAGCTCGAGTAGAGGTGCCGCAGCTGCTCCTGCTCGTCGGGTCCGACGCCGAGTCCGTCGGCGAAGTACTCAGCGATTCCGCCGTAGGTGGTGTCGACCTCATCGAAGGCTGCGTCGAGGTAGCCTGCGTCGACGCCGAGCACCGGGATGAGCAGGTCGGGGTTGCCGCCGGCCGCGCCGAACCGGTCGAAGACGGGCTTGAGGGCGGGCACCAGGCGCTCGTTGGTGAGCAGGTAGTCGGCGTAGACGTCGTCTTTCGCCACACCCAGGAGCGTCAGGAATGACGCGGCCGCCCATCCCGTCCGATCCTTGCCCGTGGTGCAGTGGAACAGCGACGGTCCGGCGTGCTCGCCGAGGAGCCCGTGGAACAGGCCGCGGTAGGCCGCGAGGCCGCTGGGCAGCGTGATCATCTGACGGTACGTCTGTGCGATGAGCTCCTTGGCCTTCGATCCCGAGAGTTCTTTGGTCACCATGGCGACCGACGCGGGGTCGGAGAAGAAGTTCTGCAGGTCGGCGGGGATCGCCGTCTCGGCGTCGGCGAGGACGTCGAGATGGATGTCGGTGACCTCGGGCAGGTCGGGATCGGGGAGCGCCTTGCGTTCGGTGGCCGACCGGAGGTCGTAGATCGTGCGGATGCCGAGCGCTTCGAACGCTTCAAGGTCGATGGTCGCCAGCGAGGAGAAGTCGGTCGAGCGGTACAGCACACCCGGCCGCACGGTGCGGCCATCGGCGGTGGCCCAGCCGCCGAGGTCCCGCAGGTTGGGCAGGGTGGGAACCGGGCTCGGTGCAACGGAACCTGTCATGGCGCCCATTGTGCCGGTTGTGGGCCACCCGTGGCTCGGTCACTTCGTCGGCAACCGACAGAGCATGGTTTGGCTCAGTGAATCGGTTGCGCTTTTGTGCGCTGAGCGAAGAAAACCACAACCGATTCGTCGGTACGCCGAAGGCCGGCCACCCCTGCGGGTGACCGGCCTTCGAAACGATAACGCGCTGAGAGCGTTGGGTTCTGAATCAGATCAGAAGCCCATCCTCGTCGGAGACGAGATCAGAATCCCATTCCGCCCATCTCGTCGCCACCCGGCATGGCCGGGGCCGGGTTCTTCTCCGGCTTGTCGGCGACGACGGCCTCGGTGGTGAGGAACAGCGCCGCGATCGAGGCTGCATTCTGCAGCGCCGAGCGGGTGACCTTCACCGGGTCGTTGATGCCGGCCTTGAGCAGGTCCTCGTACACGCCGGTGGCGGCGTTGAGGCCGGTGCCCTTCTTCGAGTTCAGCACCTTGTCGGCGACGACGCCGGGCTCGAGGCCCGCGTTGACGGCGATCTGCTTGGCCGGAGCCGACAGCGCGACGCGAACGATGTTCGCACCGGTGGCCTCGTCACCCTCGAGCGAGAGCGCGTCGATGGCCGGCTCGGACTGCAGCAGGGCCACGCCACCGCCGGCGACGATGCCCTCTTCGACGGCAGCCTTCGCGTTGCGGACGGCGTCCTCGATGCGGTGCTTGCGCTCCTTGAGCTCGACCTCGGTGGCCGCGCCCGCCTTGATGACCGCAACACCGCCGGCCAGCTTGGCCAGACGCTCCTGCAGCTTCTCACGGTCGTAGTCGGAGTCGCTGTTCTCGATCTCGGTGCGGATCTGCGCGACGCGACCGGCGATCGCGTCGGCATCGCCGGCGCCATCGACGATGGTGGTCTCGTCCTTGGTCACGACGACCTTGCGGGCGGTGCCGAGCAGCTCGACGCCGGCGCCCTCGAGGGACAGGCCGACCTCTTCGCTGATGACCTCGCCACCGGTGAGGATGGCGATGTCGGCCAGCATGGCCTTGCGACGGTCACCGAAGCCCGGAGCCTTGACGGCGACGGACTTGAAGGTGCCACGGATCTTGTTGACGACCAGGGTCGAGAGGGCTTCGCCCTCGACGTCCTCGGCGATGATCAGCAGCGGCTTGCCGGCCTGGATGACCTTCTCCAGCAGCGGCAGCAGATCCTTGACGGTCGAGACCTTGCCCGACACGAGCAGGATGTAGGGATCCTCGAGAACGGCTTCCTGACGATCGGCGTCGGTCACGAAGTAGCCCGAGATGTAGCCCTTGTCGAAGCGCATGCCCTCGGTGAGCTCCAGCTGCAGCCCGAAGGTGTTGGACTCCTCGACGGTGATGACGCCTTCCTTGCCGACCTTGTCCATAGCCTCGGCGATGAGCTCGCCGATGGACGGGTCGCCGGCCGAGATACCGGCGGTGGCAGCGATCTGCTCCTTGGTCTCGACCTCCTTGGCGCTCTTGAGGAGGGACTCGGTGACGGCCTCGACGGCCTTCTCGATGCCGCGCTTCAGACCCAGCGGGTTGGCGCCGGCAGCGACGTTGCGCAGACCCTCACGAACGAGAGCCTGAGCCAGAACGGTGGCGGTGGTGGTGCCGTCGCCTGCGACGTCGTCGGTCTTCTTGGCGACCTCCTTGACGAGCTCGGCACCGATCTTCTCGTAGGGGTCCTCGAGCTCGATCTCCTTGGCGATGGACACACCATCGTTGGTGATCGTGGGGGCGCCCCACTTCTTCTCCAGAACGACGTTGCGACCCTTGGGTCCCAACGTCACCTTGACTGCGTCGGCGAGGCTGTTGAGGCCCCGCTCGAGGCCGCGACGTGCCTCTTCGTCGAACGCGATTTGCTTGGCCATGGGTAAGTGATCCTCCGATAGGGGGTGACACCAGGTATCTATGGCCGGAACTCGGTGCCCGCGACGGACGACCGGTGTGTCATTCGGTACCGGTCTCACCGTCCCGACCTAGCACTCACGGTCCGTGAGTGCCAAAGTCGTTTTTAGCACTCGACCGGGTCGAGTGCAAGGTGCGGGTCAGCGACGCAGCAACCGCACCAGCACTCCGGCGGCGTGCGCCTTCGCGGCGCGCTCGGCCTCGTCGGCGTCGCCGGCCTCCAGCGCGGCGACGATCCGACGATGCTCGGCCACCGCCAGCCGCCGGTTCATCTCGTGCGACCACATGTCCGACCGGAAGAGGTGGGCCTGGGTGTCGAGCTTGAGCAGGGCATCGCAGAGCGGTTTGTTGTCGGAGAGCGCACGGACCGCGGTGTGGAACTCGAGGTCGAGGTCGGCGTCACGGAGATGGTCGGCGGGGGCGGCCAAGAGCAGTTCTTGCTCTTCGACACGCTTGGTCAACAGTGCGAGTTCGGCGAGAGTGACCCGCGCGGTGGCCTGCCGTGCGGCGAGTCCGTCGAGCACCTCGCGTACCTCGAAGACGTGGCGGAGCATGTCCTCGTCGAGAGCCGCGACCTTGGCCCCGGCGCGCGGGGTGTAGACGGCCAGTCCGTCGACGACGAGTTGCTGCACCGCTTCCCGCACGGGAGTGCGCGACACCTCGAGGCGGGTCGCCAGTCCGGGTACCGACAGTGAGGTGCCCGGGGCGAGGTCGCCGGAGAAGATCTGCTGCCGGAGCCGACGCAGCACCGAGTCGGTGAGCAGGTCCCCGTTGTCGCTGGTGGTCATCGTTGCTCCAGGGTATTCGGATCAGCCGGCAGCGAGGACGCGTTGTGCTTCGCGGTCGGCATCGATGGGTGCCACGCCCGATTTCATGCCGGCGAGTTTGGCGGAGATGTGTTCGCCGATGGTGATCGGCTCGTACCCCGGTCCCCCGACGTCGGCGCACCCGGGCAGGGTCTCGATGACGGCGTCGTGGTTGCCGTCGAAGAAGAACGCGGCGGATCGGCGGCGGATGATCCGGCCGTCGACCACGGGCGGGTCGACGCGGTGCACCGTGGAGCGCCAGCGGTCGTTGGTCCAGCGCGCCATCGCGTCGCCGAGGTTGACCAGTAGCGCACCGTCGACTGGCTGGACGTCGTGCCAGGTGCCGTCGTGGTCGAGGACCTGCAGGCCGGGCACCCGATCGGCCCGCAGCACGGTGAGGATGCCGAAGTCGGTGTGCGCGCCCATGCCGGTGAGCTCTCCGGCGAGTTCGATCTCGCCCTCCGGCAGCGTGTAGTTGTTCAGTTTCAGTGCGTCGATGGAGTGGTCGGTCAGCGGGTCGAAGTAGCCGGGGGTCAGTCCGAGCGCGTCGGCGAACGCGGTCAGCAGGGTGCGTGACACCGCCCAGGCCGCGTCGAACCAGGCCTCGACGGCCGGTCGGAAGCCGCCCGCGGCGGCGGGCCAGGTGTTGTCGGGATAGCTGGTGGCGGGGAGGTCGACGTGGGGGAACCAGCCGCGTTCGGCGCCGACGGTGAACGCCTCGTAGAAGTCGTTCATCTGATTGGCCGCCGCCACACCGAGACTCATGCTCAGCGATTCGCTCTTGGGCGGGCTGTAGCCGCGGTTCTCCCCCGGCCGCGTGTAGCGCTTCTTGACGTCAAGCGGCAGCGCGTAGAACTCGTCGAGCGCAGCGGTCAGCGCAGCGACGGTGGCCCGGCCGATGCCGTGGCCGACGATTTGGATGAAACCTACACCGGCGCACGCATTGTCGAGTTCGGCGGCGACGCGAGCGCGGTCGGTGGGTGATCCGTGCGGGTCGACGTAGCAGGAGATGTCGACGATGGGAACGGTGAACATTGGTTTCTCCCTTTGCTTTATGAGTCAGCGTCGACGAGTGACGACCGCATTGAGCACGCTGAACACCCCGAACACGAGGATGCCGAACAGCGAGGCGAGGACGATGGCGCCGATCAGGTCCTCGGATTGCAGGCGGGCTCGGTAGATGTCCAGCAGGGTGCCGATGCCGGGTTGCCCTTTGGCGAAGAACATGTCGCCGATGATGGCACCCACCACCACGAGTCCCGACGCGGTGCGGAAGCCGGTCATCATCGACGGCATCGCCGACGGGAACTCCAGCTTCCACAGTCGTTGCACAGGTGAAGCTTTCGCGAGGGTGAAGAGTTCGTGGGCACCGGAGTCCACCGACACCAGACCGAAGTGGGTGTTGGCGATGATCGGGAAGATGGCGATGATCACGCAGACGATGGTGCGCGCGACCATGCCGTAACCGAACCACAGACCGATCAGCGGGACGATGGCCAGCACCGGGATCACCTGCAGCACAACAGCCCAGGGATAGATGGCGCGTTCAAGAAAGGGTCCGCGGCTCATCACCACACCGATCGCGACACCGAGGACCGCGGCGACGAGGAAGCCGACCAGGCTCACCTTGGCGGTAACCCAGAGTGCGTCGAGCATGGGGCCGACGTGGGCACGATCCAGCAGCGAGGTGGTGAGCACCTCATGCGGCGGTGGAAGGAGGAAACGCCTTGTGGGACTGAGGATCAGGTAACTGACCAGGTACCACACGCCGACGGCGATCGCGAGGGAGAGCAGCGGCGGGAGACCAAGGCGCAGCGCCTTGCCGATCGAGTCCGCCCGCGACGAGGTAGGGGCTGCCGACTCCACAGCCGGATTGGTTTGCGGCATGGTCTTTTCCGAATGTGCGTCAGCGGTGGTGGTGATGGTCGCGGTCATTGCCGTGCCTCTCGCAGAGTGTCGGAGATCTCGGCGACGTACGCAGTGAATTGCGGGTCGTAGCGGAGTTCGGGGTGGCGGGGATAGGGGAAGTCGATGCGGGTGTCGGCGACGATGCGCCCGGACCGCGCGGACATGACGATCACCCGATTGGCCAGGAAGACCGCCTCGGACACCGAGTGGGTGATGAACATCGCGGTGAAACCCCGCTCGGCATAGAGCCGTTGGAGTTCGGTCTGCATATCCAGCCGGGTCATCTCGTCGAGCGCGCCGAACGGCTCGTCGAGCAACATCACCTCGGGCTCGGAGGTGAGTGTGCGCGCCAGCGAGGCACGCATCTTCATGCCGCCCGAGAGCATCCGGGGCAGCTGCGACTCGAATCCGGTGAGGCCGACGGCGTCGATGGCGCGCTGGGCGCGGGTTCGCCTCTCCGACTTGGGCAGTCGGGCGATCTCGGCGACGAGTTCGACGTTCGCGCGGACCGACCGCCACGGCAGCAGGGTGGGCTCCTGAAAGATGAAGCCGACCGAGTCGGTGGCGAGGGCGACGCTGCCCGCGCTCGGCCGTTCGAGGCCTGCCGCCATGCGCAGCAGGGTCGATTTGCCACATCCGGACGGCCCCACCACGGCGACGAAGTCACCTTCGGCGATGTCGAGGTCCACGTCGGCGAGCGCCCGCGTGCCGGAGTCGTATTGCTTGGTCACGCCGGACACCGACACCACCACACCTTTCGTCAGGTGCCGGGCGTCGACGTCGGACATCGTGTCGTGCAGCGTCATGCGCACTCCCATAACTGGTCGGAGATACATGTAGATCGTGGGTCTGAAGCCGATTCCTATCGTGGGTTACATGCATTGCGGTGAAGTATCTGTATGTAAACAGTTCGTGACGTCGTCTGACGAATTTGCCGTCTGTATCAGCGATTTTTGAGCATCTACCTGCCGTTATCCACATTCTGAAGCGCGCCACACCATTCCATTGATTACATGCAGTCCGCTGGCGAAGACACCGTCTAGCGCTTAGCTTTACATGCAGCTCGCAATCGCGAGATCCATCGGCATCAGCCCAGGAGCTCCCATGACCCTTCGTTCCCTGCTCACCGGCGGCCGCAGCCGCGCGGTGATCGCCACCGCCACCACCGCGGTCTGCGCCGCCGCTCTCGCCGGTTGCACCGACTCCGGTACCGATTCCACAGCGGCAACAACTCTCGCGCCGGCTTCGGCCGAGTACGACCTGTCCGCGGTCTGCCCGAAAGACGTTGTGGTGCAGCTGCAGTGGCAGCCACAGTCGGACATGGCCGGGGTGATCGGCCTACTCGGACCTGGCTACACCGTCGATACGAACGCGAAGTCGGTGACCGGGCCGCTGGCCTTCGACGGCCAGGACACCGGTGTGGACATCACGTTGCGGGCCGGCGGCCCGGCGATCGGATTCCAGTCGGTGCCGTCGGCGATGTATGCCGACGATTCCATCGACCTCGGGCTTGTCCACGGCGACCAGCTGATCTCGGCCGCGGCCAAGCAGCGGGTCGTCGGCGTGACCCCGCTCCTGCAGTACAACCCGTCGATCATCATGTGGGATCCATCGTCGCATCCGAACGTCAAAACCATTGCCGACGTAGGAAAGTCGAATGCCAGCGTGGTGGTGTCGAAAGATCAGATCTTCCCGCAGTGGCTCGTCGCGAAGGGACTACTCAAGGCCGGCCAGCTCGACACCAGCTACGACGGTGCGCCTGCTCGTTTCGTCGGCGACCCCACGATCACCCAGCAGGGGTTCGCCAACTCCGAGCCCTACACCTACGAGCACGAGACCCCGACGTGGGACAAGCCGGTCGGCTACGCCATGGTCAAGGACGCCGGGTATGACGTGTACGCCTCGAATGTGTCGGTGCGCGCGGACCGGGTGGAGAAGCTCTCCCCGTGTCTGCAGAAGCTGGTCCCGATGATCCAGCAGACCGGCAAGAACCACGTGAACTCGCCCGAGGCCATCAACGCCACGATCGTCGACTGGGTGTCGCAGGATGTTTCGTTCACCCCGTACACCGCGGGTGAAGCCGCCTACTCGGCAAAGTTGTTGAAGGACAAGGCCGTTATTGCTCCGGGAACCGATGGGGTGTGGGGCAGTTACGACTCGGCCAAGGCACAGCAGGTGGTCAACGATCTCGTGCCGATCCTCAACGCCGACGGGGCGAACCTGCCTGCGCAGTTGCCGGCCGATCAACTGTTCACGACTCAGTTCATCAGTGCGTCGGTGCGCTGACGGACTCTGATCGATCGAATACCCTCTCACTCCAGAAACTGCGGTGAGGGGGTATTCGTGCCACATAGTGGCGAAGTGGCGAACTCGGCCCGATTGGTCGGACTACTGTGTCACGCGCCGCCGATAGTCGCGCAACTCTTTGCCTTCGGCAATATCGATCAGCCACTGCTCGGTGGGTTTACGGTTGCGCTTGTTGACGGTCACCACGACGCGAGCGGCAGCCTGTCGCACCTCGGGCGACCAACGTTCGCGCGCGAGAGAGTCTTCGTATCTGGTCACTGCCCACCTCCTGATGTAGCGCCATTATCGGCGTGATCGTCGCCGATGTCACGGTGCAAAGGTGGATGCCAGAATCCACGCGGCGAACATCTCACGCTCGGCGCGCGAAGGCAGTCCGGAGTTGTTCAGCCAGTCCAGCACATCGAAGCCGACAAGTTGTCGAGCTTCGTCGTCCGACAGCGTGTGGTCCACCGCCCAGGTCGCACGGCGTCACCTCTCGGCTCGGCGGTCGGCGTGTGTCCGTTGCAGCAAGCCCACCACGACGCCGGTAAAGCCGATGACACCGACAATCAACGTGACCCACGCCTGTGCCGACATCCCTGTCCCCCTTCGTGTCGTCCATAAGTCATGCCGCGATTTGGGCAGACCTCTCCGAACTCCATCCACAGGTGCGCGAAAATGGCCGCAGGAGGTTCGATGTCTGCCCAACTCGCTGTCGTGTTCGCAGTCCTCGTGCTGCTCATCATCGGCACGCTCGTCGTACTCGTCCGCACCCGTCGGCAGGTCGCGACGCCGACCGAGCGGGCTGTGCACTTCGCGCTGCAGACCGCGTCGCAGGCGGCCCGGTCGTTGCGGTCGGGGTTGTCGGCGGAGTCGGCGTCGGAGGCGCTGCCACATCTTCGGGCGCTGACCGCCGCAGAGGCGGTCGCGCTCTACGACGCCGACGGGGAGTTGCTCGCGCAGGAGACCGGCGGCGAGGAGTGGACCGCGGAGGTGGCCGAGCAGTCGCACACCGCGGCGGAGTCGGCGGAAGTGGACCGGCGCCGAGTGATGATCAGCGATCCGTGCGGCGACATGTCGTCGTGGCGGGCCTTGATCGCGCAGCCGCTGATCGCCGGCGACAGCGGCGTCGGCGTGCTGGTGGTCGCGACGACCAGCCGTCCGAGCCCGGGCATGCTCGGCGCGGTCGCCGAGGTCGCCCGCTACGTGTCGAGCCAGATCGAGCTCGCCGATCTGGAAACCTCCCGGGCCCGCCTCGACCGCGCCGAGGTGCTCGCGCTGCGCGCCCAGATCAGTCCGCACTTCATCTACAACGCGCTCAACACGATCGCGTCGTTCGTCCGCACCGATCCCGACCGGGCCCGCGAACTGATCCTGGATTTCGCCGACTTCACCCGCTACTCGTTCCGCGCGGCGGGCGAGTACACCGTGCTCGCCGACGAACTGCGCAACATCGACCGCTACCTCACCCTCGAACGGGCACGGTTCGGACCGTCGCTGGACGTCAAACTCCATGTGGCACCCGAGGTCCTCAACGTGGTGCTGCCGTTCCTCGCCCTGCAACCGCTGGTGGAAAATGCGGTCCGCCACGGCCTGGCCGGCAAGGGCGGCGGCACCATCACCATCACCGCCCGCGACGAGGGCTCCGACTGCGTCATCACCGTCGACGACGACGGTGTCGGCATGGACCCGGAACTGCTGCGGTCCGGCGACATCGACGCACTGGACCCGGTGCCGGGCGCGCGCAGCGAATCCGACGGCGCGCACGTGGGACTCACCAATGTCGATCATCGGCTGCGCGCCGCATTCGGCAACGACTACGGTCTAGTGGTCGAAACCGGCGTCGGGGCGGGCACCCGGGTCGGCATGCGAGTCCCGAAGTTCCGCGCCGGAATCCGCGCCTGAGGAGGTGAACCACCCATGACCCTGACCGTCCTCGCCGTCGACGACGAACGCCCCGCCCTCGACGAACTCACCTACCTACTCGACCGACAACCCGACATCGGCGAGGTGTACAGCGCGGGCGAGGCCACCGCCGCGTTGCGCGAGTTGAACGAGCGACCCTTCGACGCGATCTTCCTCGACATCAACATGCCGGGGCTGTCCGGGCTCGAACTCGCCGGCGTCCTGACCAACTACGCCGACCCGCCGGCGGTGGTGTTCGTGACGGCTCACGAGGACAAGGCCGTCGACGCGTTCGAGGTGGGTGCCGTCGACTACCTCCTCAAACCCCTGCGCGCCGAACGGCTCGCGCAGGCGATCGCGAGGGTGGTCGCGGCTCGCGAGAACCCGGCCCGCCCAACCGAATCCCCATCGACGAAGGGGCCGGTCGCCGATGACGTGATCCCGGTCGAGATGTCCGGCGTGACGTCGCTGATACCGCGCAACAGCATCTCCTGGGTGGAGGCCGTCGGCGACTACGCCCGACTACACTCCCACTCGGGTGCCCACCTCGTGCGTATTCCATTGTCCACCTTGGCGTCCCGCTGGCACGATCACGGCTTTCATCGGGTCCACCGCTCCTATCTGGTCGCACTCCCGATGGTCACCGGACTCCGCACGCAGGGCTCCACGACCATGGTGAGTGTGCGAGACAACGGGGCGTCGGGATCGGTCGAGCTGCCGGTGAGCCGTCGACAGGTGCGCGAACTCAAGGACCGACTGATCCGAGATCCGATGCGGCAGTTCCGGACCGGACCGTCCGGCGTCGATGACGGGACCGCACGATGACCGGTCAGATACCCCGGCGTGAGCGCGTCGTCCTGGGGCGGCGGCGTGGTGCTCGGGTGGTGCGCACCCGCGTCGAGGTGCAGGAGCAGACAGAGGTGGGTGATGCGCTCGTCCGCGGACTGATGCGCGCCCAACTGGGCCTGGCGTTGCGACTGGGCCTGAGCGTGACCGCGGTGATCGTCGCGATCCCGTTGCTGGGCACCCTGTTTCCCGCCCTCACCACGGCGACCGTCGCCGGCATACGGCTGAACTGGATCGTCCTGGGCGTGCTGCTGTACCCGTTGCTCTACGCCACCGGCCGCCTGTACGTGCGGTTCGCCGAGCAAAACGAACGCGACTTCATGGGCGTCGTCGATGACGACAGTTGACCCGAACCGGATCATCCGATGAGCAACCACATCGACTCGCTGACCGCGCTGGCACTCGCGCTCGCGGCGATCGCAACCGTCGCCGTCGGCGCCTACGGCGGGCGCTTCGCGCGGACCACTTCCGACTTCCTGGTCGCCTCCCGAAGCGTCGGCTCGCGCTGGAATGCTGCTGCCATCTCCGGTGAATATCTCTCCGCCGCATCATTTCTCGGCGTGCCGGACTGGTCGCGAAGTATGGCGCCGACGCCCTCTGGTATCCCGTCGGCTTCACCGCCGGCTACCTCGGGTTACTACTGTTCGTCGCCGCCCCTCTGCGCCGCTCGGGCGCCTACACCGTCCCCGACTTCGCCGAGTTCCGACTGGCGTCGTCGGCGGCCCGGCGCGCTGCAATGATGGTGGTCGTCGTGGTCTGCGTTTTGTACCTGATCCCTCAATTACAGGGCGCCGGACTGACTTTGCACATCCTGCTCGGCGCGCCCGTCTGGGTGGGCTCGGTCGCCGTCGGGGCGATCGTCATCGTCAACGTCGTCGGCGGGGGAATGCGCTCGATCACCTTCGTGCAGGCCTTCCAGTACTGGCTGAAGCTGACCGCGATCGCGATTCCCGCGCTGGTGCTGCTCGGTGTCTTCCTCAGTGACCGAGCCGATCTCGGTTCACCGGCGCCCCCGCGCGTGACCGCCGCGACCACCGTCGACGTGACCACCGACGTCGTCGTGTCGGTCAGCGAGACCACCGGCATCATGGTCACCGGCACCCTCGACGGCATCGACGTGGTCGATGCACCGATCACCTCGCCCGGGTCGCACATGTTGTCGGCCGGCACGATCATCCACCTCGACGCCGACACTGCGACCCCCGTCGTCCAGGGCGCACCCGCGACCGGCTCCGACTGGATCGCCTCCGGCGGCGGATTGGGTGGCGAACATGCACTGTTTCAGGTGCTTTCGCTGATTGTCGCGACCTTCCTCGGCACCATGGGACTGCCCCATGTGCTGGTGCGCTTCTACACCAACCCCGACGGCCGGTCGGCGCGGCGGACCGCGCTCGCGGTGATCGCGCTGCTGTCGCTGTTCTATCTCTTCCCCACCCTGCTCGGCGTCTTCGCCCGGTTGTACGTGCCCGAACTGCTGATCACCGGGACCGCCGACGCCGCGGTGTTGCTGCTGCCGAGCGCCGCGGTGGGCGGAATCGCCGGGCAGTTCCTGGCGGCGTTGGTGGCGGCCGGCGCGATCGCCGCGTTCCTGGCGACGTCGTCGGGGCTGCTGGTCAGCGTGGCCGGCGCCCTGTCGACCGATGTTTTGCGCGGCCGGGTCCGGGATTTCCGGGTGGCCGCGGTGATCGGCGGGATCATCCCGATCCTGTTCTCCCTGGCGGCCGCGTCCCTGGAGCTGTCCCGCACGGTGGGTCTGGTGTTCGCGGTGGCCGCTTCGACGTTGTGTCCGCTGTTGGTTCTCGGGATCTGGTGGCGCGGCCTGACTCCGGCCGGCGCGATCTCCGGGCTGGTCGTGGGTGGTGTGGCGTCCGGGGTGACGACGAGTCTGGCGATCGCCGGAGTCGTCGACGAGACCGCGCTCGGCGGCTGGCCCGCTGTGCTGATCGGCTATCCCGCCGCGGTGACGGTGCCGCTGGCCTTCCTCACAATGATCGTGATCAGCTTGGCCACCACAAGCGGATTGCCGCCGGACCGCGCCCGCATCTTCGCGCGCATGCACGTTCCGGAACGCCTGGGTATGGGCGTGGAGCGGCTGCCGGAGGGCTGACCGCTCGCCGCTCGTCGGCCCGCACCGACCGTTTACCGCACGAGTGAACATGTTCAGCGTGTGACCGGCGCCACCCCATTCTCCTGTGACCCGTGCCTCAATAATCTCAGCGCCAGAGGTGTCATCACAGTCAACGCAGGAGGTCATTCGTGTCCACGCTTGAACATCCACCCGGCTCGGCGCCACACACGCCGACCGGCCAAGAGTTTCTCGACATGCAGCAGAGTCCCGAGTTCACCGATCTGCGTCATCGTCTGCGCCGGTTCGTCTTTCCGATGACGGCGTTCTTCCTGCTCTGGTACGCGGTCTACGTGCTCCTCGGCGCCTTCGCTGAGGACTTCATGGGCACCAAGGTGTGGGGCAACATCAACATCGGCCTGATCCTGGGGTTGCTGCAGTTCGTCACGACCTTCGTGATCACCGGCCTCTACGTGCGCTTCGCGAACCGTGAACTCGACCCCCGCGCCTCCGCGATCCGTGAAGAACTGGAAGGACCGCAGTCATGACCGACACCTACATCCTCGCCGAGGCGGTCGGCAATCCCGTCGCCAACATCTCGATCTTCGTCGCCTTCGTCGCGGTCACCATGTTCGTGGTGATCCGCGCCAGCAAGAACAACTCGTCGGCGGCCGACTTCTTCACCGGCGGCCGCGGCTTCTCCGGACCCCAGAACGGCATCGCCATCGCCGGCGACTACTTGTCGGCAGCCAGCTTCCTCGGCATCGCCGGCGCCATCGCCGTGTACGGCTACGACGGCTTCCTCTACTCCATCGGCTTCCTCGTCGCCTGGCTCGTGGCCCTGCTGCTGGTGGCCGAATTGTTGCGCAACACCGGCAAATTCACCATGGCCGACGTACTGAGCTTCCGGCTGCGACAACGGCCGGTGCGCCTGGCGGCCGCCATCTCCACGCTGGCCGTGTCGCTGTTCTACCTGCTCGCGCAGATGGCCGGTGCCGGCGGTCTGGTCGCACTGCTACTCGACATCGAAGGCCGTGTGGGACAGTCCATCGTCATCGCGGTCGTCGGCGCGCTGATGATCGTCTACGTCCTCATCGGCGGCATGAAGGGCACCACCTGGGTGCAGATCATCAAGGCGGTCTTGCTGATCGCCGGTGCGGCCATCATGACCTTCATCGTGCTGGCCAAGTTCGGCATGAACCTGTCCAGCATCCTCGGTTCCGCGCAGGACGCGATCTCCGGGTCGACCGACGAAAAGATCGCCGCGCGTGACGTTCTCGCGCCGGGCGCGCAGTACGGCGGATCGCTCACCTCACAGATCAACTTCGTCTCGCTGGCCATCGCGCTGGTGCTCGGTACCGCCGGTCTGCCGCACGTGTTGATGCGGTTCTACACCGTGCCGACGGCCAAGGAGGCCCGTAAGTCGGTGGTGTGGGCGATCGCGTTGATCGGTGCGTTCTACCTGTTCACCCTGGTCCTCGGATACGGCGCGGCCGCACTCGTCGGACCGGACAAGATCATGGCGGCGGCCGGCAAACAGAACTCGGCGGCACCGCTGCTGGCGTTCGAACTCGGCGGTGTGGTGCTGCTCGGCATCATCTCCGCGGTCGCGTTCGCGACGATTCTCGCGGTGGTCGCGGGTCTGGCCATCACCGCGTCGGCGTCGTTCGCCCACGACATCTACGGCAGCGTCATCAAGCGCGGACAGGCCAGCGAGGCCGACCAGGTTCGCGTATCCCGGTACACCGTCGTGGTTCTCGGCATCATGGGCATCATCCTCGGCATCCTGGCGAACGGCCAGAACATCGCCTTCCTGGTCGCACTGGCCTTCGCGATCGCCGCGGCGGCCAACCTGCCGACCATCGTGTACTCGCTGTACTGGAAGCGATTCAACACCCGCGGTGCGCTGTGGAGCATCTACGGCGGCCTGATCTCGACCATCGTGCTGATCATCTTCTCGCCTGCCGTCTCCGGCTCGGCGACCTCGATGGTCCCGTCGGCCGACTTCGCCTGGTTCCCGCTGGCCAACCCGGGCATCATCTCGATCCCGCTCGGCTTCATCCTCGGCATCGTCGGCACCCTGACGTCGCCGGAACGCGGCACCCCGGAACGCAACGCGGAGATGGAGGTGCGTTCGCTCACCGGCGTCGGAGCGGAAAAGGCTGTGGTGCACTGAGTTCCGTGTACTGAGCGGTTCGTCGAGCCACGAAGGGTTTGTCACCCTTCGTGGCTCGTCGCTTGCGCTCCTCACACCTCAGGGATCGGGCTGGCTCCGCTGCGCTCCTCACACCTCAGGGAGCTGGCGAGAATCCTGTATCCGCGCAAAGGGTTGCGCCGCTTCGATTTCGAACGCCAACTCGAGCAGGGTCCGTTCCCGACCGCGGTCCGCGGCGAAGTGCACGCCGAGGGGCAGGCCGGCCGACGTCTGCGCCATCGGCAGGCTGATCGCGGGAGTCCCGGTGGTGTTGTTGGCCGGGGTGAAGGCGACGTAGTGCACCAGGCGTTCGAAGATCAGGTCGAAATCGCCTGCCGGGTCGAGGTAGCCGATCTTCGGGGTGGTGTGGGCGAGGGTCGGTGACATGACGACGTCGAAATGATCGAAGCCTGCACGGAATCGGGCGTCCGCGCGTCTGAGACCGAGGATCGACGACGGCGTCCGCCAGAATCCGCGCAGGTACTTGCGCGACAGCCCGTGGGTGAACGGGTCGATGGCACGCCGATCGAAACCCTTGTCGATCAACTGTTTTCCGAAGTACTCCAGCGAGAAGGCCAGCAGCGCCCAGTAGTCGGCGAACTGCTCCACGAATCGCGCATCGACCGGGATCGGCGTCGGCTCGACGTGATGCCCGAGCACCGTCAGCAGATCGGCGGCCCGTTTCATCGCGGCGGCGGTGTCGTCGTCGATCGGCCGGCCGGTCACCGTCTCGGTGATCAACCCGATGCGCAGCCTGCGGGTGGCCGCCCCTTCGACGAGCCCGACCGGCGGCATATCCGGCGCGCGACGGAATCTCTCTGCGTCACCGAGGAACCGGGCGGTGTCGCGCACCGACCGCGACAGCACGCCGTTGGAGATGATGTCGATCGGCGCGGCCTCACCCTCGGGCGAGGGTGCCACCCGACCACGAGAGGGCTTGAGCCCCACCAGGCCGCAGGCGGCGGCCGGGATGCGGATCGATCCGCCGCCGTCGTTGCCATGGGCGATCGGTAGCGCCCCGGATGCGACGAGCACCGCGGACCCGCCGGACGACGCACCACTGGAATAGTCGGTGCCCCACGGGTTGCGAGTGGGTTCGTCGTCGACGAATTCAGTTGTCGCCGTGAGACCGAACGGCGGCAGGGTGGTGGCTCCGACGATGTTGAGTCCGGTGGAGAGCAACTGGTCGGTGAACGGCTCGTTCGCCGTCGCCGGCCGGGCGGGCACCGCAGCCGAGCCGTGGCGGGTGGGCAATCCGGTGAACAGGGTGTTGTTCTTGATCGCCGACGGCACCCCGGCGAACGACCCTGCCGGAAAACGGTTGTCCCGCGCGCGAACACGGGCTCGCTCCCGGTCGTCGACAGCGACACCGTGCAGGTGAGGCTCCACCGCGTCGATCCGCGCAAGCGACGCCTCCAGCGCCTCGGCGGCCGAGAACTCGCCCGCCGCAATCGCTTCGGCGACTGCCGTCGCATCGAGGTCACCCAGGCAGTCGTCGCCGAAGGCGTGAACGTTCTTCACGCGGCCGCCATCCGCATCACGTCGTCGACGAGCGACGCCCCGAAGGCGCGGTCGATCGCCAGTCCGAACACCGACTTCCCGTACAGCGGAGCGACGACGTGGTCGAGAACCTGATCGACGGTCGGCGTTCCTTCACCGCGGTCGCGCGCGCGTCCGACCATCACCTCGACCTGCCGACGACGGAACTCCCAGCACGGGCACAGCTCGACGACGCCGTCGCGCGCGGAGATCATCGCGCGCAGATGCGCGCGGCGGTCCGGCTTGTCGATGTCGATGGCCATCGCATCCCCCCACTCGAGCAGGTCGTCGTGCAGTCGGCCCCGATCGGGGATGTGCTCCTCCCGGGTCAGCACAAAAACGGCCACCTCACCGAGCAGGGCGTCGACGGTGCCCCACCGTCGATAGACAGTGGTCGGGTTCACCCCGGCCTGTTCGGCGATCTGCGGAATCGTCATCGTCGCCCCGCGCCCACCGTCGACGAGTTCACCCACCGCGCGGTAGACAGCCGATCGCACGCGCGCAGTGCGGCCACCGGGACGGGTGCGGACCGTGCGGTCCGGTGCATCAGTGCTCATACCCGCACATTACTGCAAAGATCGTTGCATTAAGACCGTCATGGCGGTAGATTGGTACCTAAGCAACTGCTTACATGTGCACTTCGAGCGGGTTACCGATGCAGATTTCCGGTTTCGGCGAGCGCGCCTCGAATCACCTCGACAAGGAGTAAGACAGAACCCATGCAGCTGAAATTCAGTCCTGAGGAAGAAACCTTCCGCGACGAGATCCGCAGCATCATTGCCAAGGTGCCCGAGGATCTGCGCGAGCGCTCCGCCGCCGGCCAGCTCAACTTTCCGGAGGACATGGTCACCGTCACCCGCGTCCTCAACGAGCACGGCGTCGCGACTCCCGGATGGCCGGTCGAGTGGGGCGGCAAGGACTGGACCCCGATCGAGAGCCACATCTACCGCGAAGAAATGGCGCTGGCACACGTGCCGGATCTGCTGGCGTTCAACGTCGGCATGATCGGTCCGGTCATCGCGCAGTTCGGTTCGCAGGAGATGAAGGAACGCTTCCTCGCCAAGACCGCAAACCTCGACATCTGGTGGTGCCAGGGCTTCTCCGAGCCCGAGGCCGGCTCCGACCTCGCCTCGCTCAAGACGCGCGCCGTCCGCGACGGCGACCACTACGTGATCAACGGCCAGAAGACCTGGACCACGTTGGGCCAGTACGCCGACTGGATCTTCTGCCTCGCCCGCACCAACCCGGATGTCAAGAAGCAGGCGGGCATCAGCATGTTCCTCTTCCCGATGGACACCCCGGGCGTGGAACTGCGGCCGATCCAGCTGATCGACGGCGGTTTCGAGGTCAACGAGGTCTTCTTCAACGACGTGCGTGTGCCGGTGGAGAACATGGTCGGCAACGAGAACGAGGGCTGGACGCAGGCGAAGTTCCTGCTCGGCAACGAGCGCAGCGGCATCGCCCGCATCGGCCACACCAAGGTGAAGCTCGCCGCGGCCAAGCAGCTTGCTCGCGAAACCGCGACCGCTGATGGCAAGACGCTGCTCGACGATCCGCTGTTCGCCGCCCGCCTCGCCGAGGTCGAGAACGAACTGCTCGCCCTCGAACTCACCCAGCTGCGGGTGGCCGCGTCGTCGGCCGACGGCAAGCCGAACCCGGCGTCGTCGCTGCTGAAGCTCAAGGGCAGCCAATTGCAGCAGGCGGCAACCGAACTGATCGCCGATATCGCCGGCCCGGACTCCCTGCCGGTGTCCTCGATCGACGGCGGCGGCAACGGCAGCGCCGACGTGACGTCGCCGGAATGGGCCCAGCTGAGCGTCCCGACCTACCTCAACTACCGCAAGGTCTCCATCTACGGCGGCTCGTCCGAGGTCCAGCGCCAGATCATCGACAAGGCCGTGCTGGGTCTGTAAACCCACATCGCCACAACACTTTTCACCAGACATAGACGCTGAGGGATCATTCATGGATTTCGAACTCACCGATGAACAGACGATGTTGCGGGACACCGTCCGTGAGGTACTGACCCGCAAGTACGACATCGAGACGTTGCGCTCTGTCACCGACACCGAACTCGGGTGGGACAAGGGCGTCTGGAAGTCGTTGGCCGAGATCGGCATTCTCGGTCTGACCTTCCCCGAGGACGACGGTGGCATGGGCGCCGGACCGGTCGAATTCACCTCGGTGATGACCGAACTCGGCCGCGCCATCGCACCCGAGCCGTACCTGGACTCGGTCTTGGTTCCCGGATCGCTGATCGCCGCGACCGCCGACGACGCCACTCGCGGTGAACTGCTCGGCGGCCTCGCCGAGGGCGAACTGCTGATGGCCTTCGCACACCTCGAGCCGGGCGACCGCTGGCCGGGCGCCAAGGTGGCCACCACCGCCACCGGCGACAAGCTCACCGGAACCAAGACCCTTGTCGGCCACGGTGATTGCGCTGACAAACTGGTCGTGTCGGCACGGGTCGACGACGGCATCGGGCTGTTCCTGGTCGACGCCGACGCGGCGGGTGTCACCCGTACCGCGTACCGCACCAGCGACCGTCGTCGGGGCGCGCAGATCGAGTTCTCCGACACGCCCGCAACACGACTCGGCAGCGGCGACGCATCGCAGATCATCGCCGACGCCGAGGTCGGCGTGCAGACCGCACTCTGCGCAGAGGCCGTGGGCGCGATGGAACGCGCGATGGATCTCACCGTCGAATACCTGAAGACACGCAAGCAGTTCGGTGTGACCCTGGCGACCTTCCAGACGCTGACGCAGCGGGCCGCGGACATGTACGTACAGCTGGAACTGGCACGCAGCATGAGCCTCTACGCCACCACCGCGCTCGCCTCGGGCATCTGTGACCCGGCGATCGCCTCACGCGCCAAGCTGCAGATCATCCGCTCGGGCCGCGACATCGCACAGGAAGCGGTGCAGATGCACGGCGGCATCGGCATGACCGCCGAGTACCCGGTCGGCCACTACCTGGCCCGCCTGACTGCCATCTCGCACACCCTTGGCGACGCCACGGATCATCTGTCCGCGTTGTCGCGCACCGTCGGCGACTACGACATGGTGACCGTCGGCTGACCTGAGCTGCTGTACCGCCAATCCGGGCGCGCCGCCTCGAGCAGCGCGCCCGGATTGCGTCGTCCCAAACGTGTTGGCGACAAACTGCCCGATGAACAGGGAACGCTCGCTAGGGTTTACGCGTGGAACTCCTTCGCGACAACGTCGGGCACGCCGCCGCCTACAGCATCATCGGCATCCTGCTGTTCTTCATCGGGTTCTTCGCCCTCGACCTGGTGACGCCCGGCCGACTACGCGTCATCCTGTGGACCGAACACAAGCGCAACGCCACCCTGCTCGTGGTCGCCCAGATCATCGGCCTGGCGATCGTCTTCGTCTGCGGAATCAATGCGTCGGCCGGACTCGAACTATGGCGCGGTCTGCTGTACACGACTATCTACACGATCCTCGCGATCGCGGTGATGATGTGGTCCTTCGTGCTCGTCGACTGGGTGACACCCGGCAAACTCGGCGACACCGTGATCTACGACGACGAGCATCCCGCGGCGTTCGTCAGCGCCATCCTGTTCGTCGCGATCGGCGCAATCATCGGCACCGCCGTACTGTTCTGAACTGCTACTCTCGGCCCGCATGAAGCCGGCAGATCGCCGGTGGCCGATACGAGGGGGACTCACATCATGGCTGCACCACTCATCGAAGAATCCATCGAGATCAACGCGACCGCGGAAGAGGTCTGGGCAGTGATCTCCGATCTCAAGCGCATGGGCGAGTGGAGCCCGCAGTGCAAGAAGATGATCTTGCGCGGTGAACCCGTGGGGATGGGCACCAAGAGCATCAACATCAATCGCCGCGGCGTACTCGTGTGGCCGACGACGTCGAAGATCATCCGCTTCGCGCCCAACAAGGAACTCGGCTTCCGGGTGGCGGAGAACAAGACCGTCTGGTCCTACACCATCGCACCGACGGCCTCCGGCGTGACGGTGACCGAGCGGCGTGAGGTGGCCAACGGCACGACGAAGATCTCGTCGTTCCTGGTGGACAAGTTCATGGGTGGCACCACCAACTTCGAGGCCGAACTGAAGCTGGGCATGGCCGAGACCCTGGGCAAGATCAAGCGCGCTGCCGAGTCGTCGGCAGCCCGCGCAGCCTGATCAGGACGACAACTTCTCCATCAGGGCCGGCAGGTCCGCGATCGAGTCGATGATGTGGTCGGGCACCGGCCCGAACTCGTCACGCTGCAGATCCCGCAGCGCCTCCGCGCGGAACTTGCCGGTCCGGACCAGCACCCCGATCAACGCGGCCGCCTGGGCGCCGAGCACGTCGTTCTGCATGTCGTCGCCGACCATCACCACCTGGGTCGGTTCGAGCTGCATGCGCTCGACGGCGGCGCGGAACCCGAGCGGCGACGGTTTGCCGATCGCCCGGATCTTGCGGCCGGCGGCCTTCTCCAGACCTTCGAGGTAGACGCCGGTGTCGATGGACAGTCCCTGCGCCGTCGACCAGGTCATCGAGCGATGCATGGCGACGACCGGCACCCCGGCGATCATCAGTTCGAGCACCTTCGACAACGATTCGTGGGTGAACACCGGGCCGGCACCGCCGAGGACGACCACCTCGGCGCGGGCCGGGTCGTCGACGATCTCCACGCCGGTCATGTCCTCGGCGATCGGCCCCTCGTTGAGCACCCACACGCGTTTACCCGGGTATTCGGTACCGAGGTAATGCGCGGTGAGCGCCGCGGCGGTGAGGATCTCGCCGGCAGCCACGTCGAAGCCGCATTTGTTCAGCGCGTCCGCGATCTGATCCCGCGATCGCGAGGTGGTGTTGGTCAGGAACATCCGGGGCACGGCTCGCTCGGCCAGCGTGGCGACGGCGTCGACGGCCCCCGGCAGCGCCTGCCACGAGGTGACCATCACCCCGTCGATGTCGAGCAGCAAACCGAGCGTCATGGTCAGAATCTAGTCCCGACTGCAGCAACCCGCACGGCCGGCGGGATGGCATGCTGACTGGATGCGCTCGGTCCCAGACCATCAGGCCGCGGTGGCGGCACTGATCGAATCACCTCCTGCCGTACGGCTTCCCGTCTTCGACGCGCTCGGCTGCGTCACTGTCGACGACATCACCGCACCCATCGGACTGCCCGGGTTCGACAACTCGGCGATGGACGGGTACGCGGTGCGCGCCGCCGAGATCGCCTCGGCAACGCCGGGTTCACCGGTATCACTGCCGGTCGCCGAGGACATCCCGGCCGGTCGCATCGATCGGCTGACGTTGGCGACGGGCACCGCGCACCGCATCATGACCGGCGCCCCGATGCCCGACGGTGCCGACGCGGTGATTCCGGTGGAGGCCACCGACGGCGGTACCGACGCCGTCACCATCAGCGACGCGGTGCCCGCCGGCCGGCATGTGCGCCGCGCCGGCTCCGACATCGAATCCGGGGAGTCCGCGTTGCGTGCGGGCACCCTGCTCGGCGCGCCTCAGGTGGGCTTGCTCGCCGCACTCGGCATCACCGAGGTGGCGGTCGTCCCACGGTTGCGGGTGGTAGTGCTCTCCACCGGCACCGAGTTGATCACCCCCGGCACACCGTTGCAGCACGGCCAGATCTACGAGTCGAACGGCCCGATGCTGACCGCCGCGGCGATCGAGGCAGGTGCGGCGGCCACCCATATGCACTACGTGACCGACGAGGTCGCGGAGTTCCGCGCGCGCCTCGACGAGATCAGCGACGACGCCGACCTGATCATCACCTCGGGCGGGGTGAGCGCCGGCGCATTCGAGGTGGTGAAGGATGCGCTGGCCACCGGCGGTGCCGTCGAATTCGTCAAGGTCGCGATGCAGCCGGGGATGCCGCAGGGCAGCGGACATCACGTCAGCCCGAGCGGTCGTCGAGTGCCGATCATCACGCTGCCGGGCAACCCGGTCAGCTCCTTGGTGTCGTTCGAGGTGTTCATCCGGACCCCACTGCGTGCGGCGATGGGGCTCCCCGACGACCGGCCACGGATCACCGCGACCCTGCACGCCGACGTCCGCTCCCCCGCCACCAAACGCCAGTTCCTGCGTGGAGTCCTCGGCGTCGACGACAGCGGCGCCCCCACCGTCGATCCGATCGGACCTCCGTCGTCGCATCATCTGCGCTACCTCGCGGGTGCCGATGCACTGATCGACATCGCCGTCGGCGTCGAGGAGGTCGCGGCGGGCAGTCCGGTCGACGTGGTCGTCCTCGGTGCCCTGCCGAGCGTCACCGTAAGCTGAGCCCAAGGGTCCGGACGTCCCGGACATCCCGTGTTCTACAGGAGGTCGATGGTGGCCAGGCGCCCGCGTCCGGACGGCTCGCCCAACGCAGCAGGTCACCTCGTCGACCTCGCCCGCGAAACCATTCCACCCCTGCACCGCGCGGGACTCCCGTTCGTCGCCGTGCCCGCGGCCATCGCGGTCGCGGGTCGACACCATCCGTGGATCGCCCGCCCGGCCGCGGTCACCGCCGCCGCCTGCGCCGCGTTCTTCCGGCATCCCGCGCGGGTTTCGCCCACCACCGTGGGCGCGGTCGTGGCCCCCGCGGATGGCACGATTTCCCTGGTCGACGAGGCGGTGCCGCCGCCCGAGGCCGGGCTCGGTGACCAGCCGCTCCCCCGCGTCTCGACGTTCCTGTCGATCTTCGACGTGCACGTCCAGCGCGTCCCGATCACCGGCACCGTCACCTCGGTGACCCACACGCCGGGATCGTTCGTCTCCGCGGATCTGCCCGAGGCCAGCACCGTCAACGAACGCACCACGATGACGCTGCGCTGCCCGGTCGGCTCCGGCACCCACGACGTCGCCGTGGTACAGATCGCCGGCCTCATCGCCCGCCGCATCGTCTGCGATCCCGGTGTCGGCGACGACCTGGCCGTCGGCGCCACCTACGGCCTCATCCGCTTCGGCTCACGCGTCGACGTGTACCTCCCGTCCGGCGCAGTGCCCCAGGTCCTCGTCGGTCAGCGGGCCGTCGGCGCCGAAACCGTGTTCGCGACACTGACCTGACCCATGCCGAACACCCGACGACCCGACCGTCCGCGGACGACCCGCACCCCCACCACCCACGCCCCGCGCGGCACCGCCGCACGACCATCGACGCGCACCCGCACCGGCTTCGGCGCGCAGGTGTCGAAGCAGGCCGCGGCCGGCCGGATGTTCGTACCGTCGGCCCTGACGATTCTCGCCATCTGCGCCGGCCTGACCGCGATCCGGATGGCCGGCGACAACAAGATCGACCTCGCGATGATGCTCGTGGTCGCGGCCGCCGTGCTCGACGGGCTCGACGGCCGGGTGGCCCGGATGATGGGCGCCACCAGCCGGATGGGTGCGGAGATCGATTCGCTCGCCGACGCCATCAACTTCGGTGTGGTACCCGCGATGCTCGTCTACGTCAGCCTGATGCCGGGCGAACGCACCGGATGGGTGCTGATCCTCATCTACTGCTGCGCGATCGTGCTCCGACTGGCCCGGTTCAACACCCTGCTGGACGACGACGATGCACCCGGCTACACCCGAGACTTCTTCGTCGGCGTGCCGGCGCCGGCGGCAGCCCTCTCCGCACTCTTGCCGATCGCGGTCTGGCAGCAGTTCGGTACCGGGTGGTGGACGTCGTGGCCGGTCGTCGGCGGGTGGCTGCTGTTCATCGCACTACTCGCGGTGAGCCGGGTGCCGACCGCATCGCTGAAGGCGACGTCGGTACCGCCGCGCGCGTTGGCCGGCGGGCTGACGCTGGTCGCGATCGGCGCGGCCCTGCTCGTCACATTCCCGTACATCCTGATGATGGTCCTGGTCGTCGCCTATCTCGCGCACATCCCGTTCGCGTGGCGCAACCAGCGCTGGGTCGCCTCCCGCCCCGAACACTGGGACACCCGCCCGGCCGAGCGTCGCGCCGAACGGAAGGCGATCGCCCGCGCCCAACCGCGGCGGATGGCGCGGGGTGGGTCCGGACGGTCGCAGGCCCGGTTGGGTCTGCGCCGCCCCACCGGCGAGCCGCGCACCGAACCGACCGAGGAGCCACCCCGTCCATGACCGGTTCCGTCCAGCTCACACTGACCGCCCGCGTGAATCCGTCGGCGGCGGACTCGCGACGCGGGATCGTGCGGGTGCACTCGGAGGTGCTGGCCGCCCTCGGGCTGCGCGAATGGGATGCGGTGTCCATCACCGGCGCGCGGGTCACCGCGGCCGTGGTGGCCGAGGCGGGTGCATCGACCCCCACCGGCACCGCACTGCTCGACGACATCACCTTCTCCAACGCCGGGGTCAAAGAGGACGCGTCGGTGGTCCTCGCGCCGGTCAAGGTGTTCGGCGCGGGCCGACTGACCGTTCGTGGGTCCGCGCTGGCGACCGCCTCGGTCGACGAGGCCACCCTGCGGCGCGCGCTACTCGGCAAGGTGGTGTCGGTCGGCGACGCCGTCTCCCTGCTGCCGCGTGACCTCGGACCGGAACTGACCGCGGGCGCCGCGACCCGGGCGCTGACCACATCGGTCGGCATCACCTGGACCAATGAACTGTTGACCGTGACCGCGACCGACCCCGCCGGCCCGGTGAGTGTGCAGACCAACACCGCGGTGCTGTGGGCCGGGCAGTCGGCGCGACCGCCGTCGGGCAGTGCGATGGGATTCGCCGCGTCGGGCGGGACGGCGGGAGGCTTCCCGGGAGTCGGCGTCGCCGCCGGTTTTGCCGCGGCCGAATCGAGCGTTCCGGTGCCGGAGGCGCAGCCGGTCGCCATTCGACCGGTGTCGAGTCTGGTCGGCGTCGACACCCAGGTGGCGAAGCTGACCGAGTGGCTCTCGATCACCCTCGACGAACCGGAAGTGCTGCGACGACTCGGCGCCGTACCGCGGCTGGGCGTACTGATCACCGGTCCTGCCGGCGGCGGCAAGGCTACGCTGGCCCGGTCGGTGTGTGCGGACCGGCCGCTGGCCACGCTCGACGGCCCGACGGTCGGCGCCCTCGAGGCCTCCGCGCGCCTGACCACCGTGTCGTCGGCGATCGCCCGACTGCGCGACAGCGGCGGCGTGCTGCTCATCACCGACGTCGACGCCCTCCTGCCCGCGGCGACCGAACCGGCGTCCCCCGAACCCGTCTCCGCCCTGATCCTCGACGAACTGCGCACCGCGATCGCCGACGGCCACCTCGTGCTGATCGCCACCACCGCCGAACCCGTCCGCGTCGACAGCCGGCTCCGCGACCCATCACTGTGCGACCGGGAACTGATCATCGGGCTGCCCGACGCCGCCACCCGCGCGCGCCTGCTGGGCGTCATCCTCACCGACGTACCCACCGACGGACACCTCGACCTCGACGAGATTGCCTCGCGGACACCGGGTTTCGTTGCCGGCGACCTGGCTGCACTGTGCCGGGAGGCCGCGCTGCGGGCCGCGGCCCGCGCCGTCGGCGGTGAGAGCGCCGCAACCGAGGCGACGCTGAGCACCGACGACCTCGTCGGCGCCCTGTCGGTGATCCGTCCGGTGTCGCGGCTCGACACCCCCGAAGTAGCCCTCGGATCGATCACCCTCGACGACGTCGGCGACATGGTCGACACCAAGCAGGCGCTGACCGAGGCGGTGCTCTGGCCGCTGCAGCATCCGGACACGTTCACCCGGCTGGGTGTGGAGCCGCCGCGCGGCGTGCTGCTGTTCGGGCCGCCCGGCTGCGGCAAGACCTTCGTCGTGCGGGCGCTGGCCGCCTCGGGACGACTCTCGGTGCACACCGTCAAGGGCGCCGAACTGATGGACAAATGGGTGGGGTCGTCGGAGAAGGCGGTTCGCGACCTGTTCGCGCGAGCCCGCGAGTCGGCGCCGTCGCTCATCTTCCTGGACGAGATCGACGCGCTCGCCCCGCGCCGCGGACAGTCGACGGATTCCGGGGTCGGCGACCGGGTGGTCGCCGCGCTGCTGACCGAACTCGACGGCGTCGAACCGCTGCAAGACGTCGTCGTGCTGGGTGCGACGAACCGGCCGGACCTGATCGACCCGGCCCTGCTGCGTCCGGGCCGGTTGGAGCGGCTGGTGTTCGTGCCGCCGCCGGACGCCGCGGCGCGCGGGGACATCCTGCGCACCTCCGGACGCAAGGTGCCGCTGGCCGACGACGTCGACCTCGACGCACTGGCCACCGATCTCGAGGGCTACTCGGCCGCCGACTGCGCGGCACTGCTGCGGGAGGCGGCCCTCTCGGCGATGCGTCGCGACATCGACGCGGCCACCGTGACGGCCGAGGACGTCACGGTGGCGCGTGATCGGGTCCGGCCGTCGCTCGACGCCGCGCAGGTGGAGAACCTACGCAGCTACGCCGAGCGTCGGCTGGAGTGAACTAGCTGGTCTGGCTCGTCTGACCGGTCTGGCCGGTCTGCGGTGCGGTGGTCTGACCGGGCACCTGCTGCTGCCCCTGCTGGCCCTGGCCCGGCATCTGACCCATGCCACCCTGGCCCGGCATCGGCATCTGACCCATGCCGCCCTGACCCGGCATCTGCTGGCCTTGCTGACCCTGGCCGGGCATCTGAGTCGTGCCGCCCGAGCCGCCGGGCATCTGGCCCATCCCGCCCTGACCACCCGGCATCTGGTTCATGCCGCCCATGCCGCCGCGCTGCATGTTCATGCCCGGCCCCTGGTTCGAGTTCGACGACGAGTCACCGACCAGGTAACCGGCACCGAACCCGAGGAGACCGAACACCACCGCGACGCCGATGCCGCCGGCGATGATGGCGTTGCGCAGCTTGTCGGAGACACCCTCCGGCTGTGGCTGCTGGGGTGCGGGTTGCGTGAAGTGCTGGGTGTACTGGTCGTCGAGGACCTGGGTCGTTGCTTCGGGAGAGGCCACCGGTGCCCCCTGCGGTGTGGACATGTTCTGTTGTCTCGCTTTCTGGCGTGGATTGGTGAGATCCACGATCCCGACGCCGACTGTCGAGGGACTGCCGCGGGGCTGTCAGGTCCCTGTGAGGTCGGACTATCCGGACAGGGCTACTTCGCCGTCACCTGGTAGAACACCGACTGCCCACCGCCCGCGGCGCCCGGGGTGCTCCCGACCTGTACCCAGTAGGTGGTGCCGTCCTTGTCGGCAGACAGCAGCACCGTTTTCTGCGCGCCCGTCTCGGTGCGCTGCGACTCCGTGTATCCGCTCTTGGTGAGAGTGGTCACGGCGGCGTCGACCGCGTTGCCCTGATCGGCGCCGGCCTGAACGGTCACCGACCAGCCCTCTGCGGCGGTGCCGTCGGCACTGAGCACCGTGCCGGTGACCAGCGGAACCTGCTCGGTCGGAAAGTCTTTCGGCAGCGCCGCCCCAGGTGGCGCCTGATTTTCGTCGCTTCCGCATCCGGTCGCCAGACCGAGGAACGTGAGTACGACGACGAGGGCGACGAGCAGCCGTGCCGCCGACCGGACGAATCCGAACATGACCGTAACGGTAAGGTAGACACCGCGGGCGCTGCCCGTGACACCCCGCCCGAACCCGAAAGACGGTGTGCCCTTTGATCGCTGTGTTGGCTGCGCTCGCGCTCTGCGCGCTGCTCGCGCCCCCGGTGATCCGTCTCCTCGGCACTCGCGGTTTCTACGTCCTCGCCCTCGCCCCGGCGGCCGCACTGATCTGGGTGTTCCTCCATTGGCCCGAACCCGGCCAGCCGCCACGGGTCGAGACACTGACCTGGGTGCCGGTGCTCAACATGGACATCGTCACGCGGTTCGACACCCTGGCCGCGATCATGTCGGTGCTGATCCTCGGCGTGGGCTCGCTCGTCCTCTGTTACTGCGCCCATTACTTCGACGACCCCCGCCCCCGCGTCCAGGTGTTCGGCGGCGAGATGATCGCGTTCGCGGCCGCAATGCTCGCGCTCGTCGTCAGCGACAACATGCTCGTGCTCTACGTGTTCTGGGAGCTCACGACCGTCCTGTCGTTCATGCTCGTCGGCTTCTACGCGATGCGCGCCACGTCGCGTCGCGCCGCCACGCAGGCCTTGCTGGTCACCACGTTCGGCGGCCTCGCGATGCTGGTCGGCATCATCATGCTCGGCGAACGCACCGGCACCTATCTGCTCTCGGAGATCATCGCGAACCCGCCGTCGTCGAGCGTCTACATCGACTGTGCGGTGGTGCTGCTGCTGATCGGCGCGCTGAGCAAGTCGGCGATCGTGCCGTTCCATTTCTGGCTGCCCGGCGCGATGGCCGCACCGACCCCGGTCAGCGCGTACCTGCATGCGGCGGCCATGGTCAAGGCCGGCATCTACCTGATCGCTCGGCTGGCCCCGGCCTTCTCCACGACCCCGAGCTGGCACATCTCGGTCGTCGTCCTCGGCATGATCACCATGGTGATCGGTGGTTGGCGATCGCTGCGCGAGCTCGACCTCAAACTCGTCCTCGCCTTCGGCACGGTCTCCCAGCTCGGGTTCATGGCGGTCCTGCTCGGCATCGGCGACGCCAACGTCGCGATGGCCGGTCTCGCCATGCTGGTCGCGCACGCCATGTTCAAGGCCTGCCTGTTCATGGTCGTCGGCATCATCGACCACGCCACGGGTACCCGCGACATCCGCAAGCTCGCCCGTCTCGGACAGCGGCTGCCCGGACTCATGGTCATCGCCGCGGTCGCGGGCGCGAGCATGGCCGGGCTGCCGTTCACCATCGGATTCGTCGGCAAGGAGACCGCCTTCGGATCGGTCTGGGATACCGGCGCCTACCTGCCCTGGCAGTCCCACACCATCGACATCGTGCTGCTCGTCGGCTCGGTCATCACCTTCGCCTACACCTGCCGTTTCCTGTGGGGCGCCTTCGGCCGCAAGGTCCGCGCCACCCCGAGCCCCGCGGTCGCGAAGATGCATCCGCCGACGCCGATGTTCCTGGCCGCACCGATCCTGCTGGCCATCGGCGGCGTCGTCGCCGGGTTCGCGAGCCCCTGGATCGGCGACGTCTTCGAGCCCTACGCCGAGACGCTGCCTGCCTACGGACACGAACTCGAGCACCTCGCGATGTGGCACGGATTCGGGCTGCCGGTCTGGTTCTCGATCGTCGTCGTCGTGGCCGGTTCGTTGCTGTTCCTGATCACCCGACGACTCCGTGACCTGCTGTTCCGTTACCGTCCGATCCTCAACGCCGACCGGATCTACGACGCCACACTGCGCACCGCCGACACCCTGTCGCTGATGCTCACCCGCAACACGCAGCGCGGTTCGCTCCCCATCACCCAGGGCGTGATCCTGTCGACCGCCATCATCGTGCCGCTCGCCGCTCTGGCCTGGGGATCCCGCAACCGCCTCGAAATCGCCGGATTCGACACCGTCTCCCAGCTGGTCATCGGCGTGATCATGATCGCCGGTGCGCTCGCAGCGACGGTGATGCGCAACCGTCTCGCCGGCACCCTCGTCGTCGGACTCACCGGATACGGCGCCGGGATGCTGTTCGCGCTCTACGGCGCCCCCGACCTCGCGCTCACCCAATTCCTGGTCGAGACGCTGACCCTGGTCATCTTCGTGCTGGTGCTGCGCAAGCTGCCGGCCGAACCCGAGCCCCGGCACGCCACCGGATTCCGCACCCTGCGGGCACTGATCGGTGTCGCGTTCGGCGCGTCTCTGGTGGTGATCGGCCTGTTCGCGTCGGCCGCGCGCACCGATCAACCGCTGCACGTCGACATCCCCGAAGCCGCCTACAAGTACGGCCACGGCGCGAACGCGGTGAACGTGCTGCTCGTCGACATCCGCGCCTGGGACACCCTCGGCGAGGTCTCGGTGCTGATCGTCGCCGCCACCGGCGTCGCCTCAATGGTGTTCCGCAACCGGCGGTTCGGCGCGGTTCCTCGGGTCGCCGACGCGGCCCGACTGCAGAACAACGGCAACGGCAACGGCAACGGCGATGAGGACGACCTGATCCCACCGGATCGCACCCGCTGGCTACTCGGCAGCGACTTCCGCGACCCACGGCACCGATCGATGATCCTCGAGGCCACCACCCGGCTCATCTTCCCGACCATGGTCGTGCTGTCCATCTACTTCTTCTTCGCCGGCCACAACGCCCCCGGCGGCGGTTTCGCCGGCGGCCTCACCATGGGTCTGGCGCTGGTGCTGCGCTACCTCGCGGGCGGACGCTACGAACTCGGGGAAGCGCTGCCCATCGAACCGGGCCGCATCCTGGGCGCGGGCCTGGCTATCTCCAGCCTGACCGCGGTCACCTCGATGTTCCTGGGTGCGCCCGCCCTGTCGTCGGCGGTGTTCGAGGTGACGCTGCCGGTCCTCGGTGACGTCAAAGTGGTCACCGCACTGTTCTTCGACCTGGGGATCTACCTGATCGTCGTCGGACTGGTGCTCGACGTGCTGCGCAGCCTCGGCGCGCGCCTCGACGTCGAGTCCACCACGTTCGACAACTCGCCGGCGCCCACGAGCCCGACCGCCGGGCAGGTGAGCCGATGAGTATCAACCTCGGTCTGCTGATCGTCGTCGGAGTGCTCGCGGCGTGCGGCGCGTATCTGCTGATGGAACGCAGCCTGATCCGCATGCTGCTCGGCCTGCTGCTGTGCGGCAATGCGATCAACCTGCTGATCCTGGTGGTGTCCGGGCACGCGGGGAATCCGCCCATCCTCGGTCGAACGTCCGAGGACCGCGGCGTGGACTCCGACGCGCTCGCCCAGGCGATGATCCTCACCGCGATTGTCATCACCATGGGCGTGGCCGCCTTTGTGCTGTCGATGGTCTACCGGTTGTTCGTCATCAACCGCGACGACGATGATCTCGACGACGACACCGAGGACGTCAAGATCCTCACCGGCTCCCTGTCGGACGCCCCCGACCGCGACCGCACCGACGACCCGGTCACCCTCGCCGACACCGCAGCCGGCGACCTCTACGACGACGAGGGCAACCCGCTGACCCCCGAGGAGTACGCGGCCCGGCACCTCGAGACCATCGAGACCGACCTCATGCCGGAGAACGACGACGACGTCATCCACGAGGTCGGCGACGACACCTCCGACGAAGAAGAAGGAGCACCGCGATGATCCCGCAACCGTCGTGGGTCCCGGTGCTCATCACGCTGCCGTTCCTGGTGCCGCTGGTCGCCGCCGCGATCAGCATGCTGTGGAGCCGCAGCCCGCGCATGCAGCGCCTGGTCACCGTCGGCGCGATCGCGGTCGCGTTCATCGCGTCGTGCATGCTGCTGTACCTCACCAACGAGTACGGCACCTTCGCCGTCAAGATCGGCGGCTGGGGCGACAAGGGCTATCCCAACGGCCCGTTGGGCATCACACTGGTCGTCGACCAGCTGGCGTCGCTGATGCTGGTGGTGTCCACCGTCGTGCTGCTCTGCGTCATCGTGTACGCGATCGGCCAGGGTATCCGCGACGGGACCGAGCAGCAGCCGGTGTCGATCTTCCAGCCGACCTACCTGATCCTGACCGCCGGAGTCTGCAACTCGTTCCTGGCCGGCGACCTGTTCAACCTCTACGTCTCCTTCGAGGTGCTGCTCGCGGCGAGCTTCGTGCTGCTGACCCTGGGCGCCAGCGCCGACCGCGTCCGGGCCGGTGCGTCGTACGTGATGGTGTCGATGGTGTCGTCGCTGATCTTCCTGGCGGGCATCGCCTTCGCCTATGCGACCACGGGGACGCTGAACCTCGCGGAGATGGCCGCCCGCCTCGACCACGTCCCGTCGGGCACCCGCACCGCCCTGTTCGCGGTGCTCCTGGTGGCGTTCGGTATCAAGGCGGCCGTCTTCCCGCTGTCGACGTGGCTGCCCGACTCGTATCCGACTGCGCCCGCGCCGGTCACCGCGGTGTTCGCCGGCTTGCTGACCAAGGTCGGTGTGTACGCGATCATGCGCGCCCACACGCTGCTGTTCCCCGGCGGATCGATGGACAACGTGCTGATGATCGCCGGCCTGCTGACCATGTTGATCGGCATCTTCGGTGCCATCGCCCAGTCCGACATCAAACGTCTGCTCTCGTTCACGCTGGTCAGCCACATCGGCTACATGGTGTTCGGCATCGCGTTGTCGTCGCGGTTCGGGCTGTCGGCCTCGATCTACTATGTCGCCCACCACATTCTGGTGCAGACCACGCTGTTCCTCGTGGTCGGGCTGATCGAACGGCAGGCCGGTTCGGCGTCGCTGCGACGACTCGGCGGCCTCATCGCCAGCCCCGTACTGGCCGGGCTGTTCCTGATCCCGGCGCTCAATCTCGGTGGCATCCCGCCGTTCTCCGGATTCATCGGCAAGGTCGCCCTACTCGAGGCGGGCGTGCAGGACGGCTCGGTGCTGGCCTGGATCCTGGTCGCCGGTTCGGTCGTCACCAGCCTGCTGACCCTGTACGTGATGGCTCGCATCTGGACCAAGGGCTTCTGGCGTCCGCGCGCCGACGCCCCGGAGGGCGATCTCGCCGACCGGGCACCCTCGGCCCTGATCGACGAGCGCTCCGACATCGCCTTCGACGACCGCCCCGACGTCGGCCGCATGCCGCTCGGCATGGTGTTGCCGACCGCCGCGATGGTCGCCGCCGGCCTGGTACTCACGTTCTGGGCGGGTCCGATCATCGGCTTCACCGATCGTGCGGCGACCGACATCACCGATCGTGGGGTATATATCGAGGCAGTCCTGGGAGGTGACGGGAAGTGAAAGCTCGCATCATCACCGCGTGGCGGGTGTCGCTGCTGTTCATCTTCTGGAATCTGGTGCACGCCCTGGTGTGGGTGCGGGAGAATCTGCGCCTGCCGCGCTGGCTGGGCAGTGATGCCCGCGAGGTCGGCGTCCGCCTGTGGACCCTCGGCTGGCTGACCTTCGTGTGGGTCCTGTTGTGGGGCACCGTCTCCTGGGCCAACATTCTCGCCGGTCTCGTCCTCGCGATCATCGTCGTGACCGTGCTCCCACTGCCGCGGGTTCCGGTGGAGGGCCGCATCCACGTATTCACCGTGTTGATGCTGGTCGGCCGGTTACTCGTCGACTTCTTCATCTCGAGTGCACAGGTCGCCTGGGCGGCGATCCGGCCGGGCCGTCCGCCGCTCGGTGCAGTGATCCGGGTGCGGGTCGCGATCAAGTCCGACATGGTGCTGACCTTGGCTGTCGACTACCTGAACCTCGTGCCCGGCACCATGGTGCTCGAGATCGATCATCGTCGTCGGATGCTGTATGTCCACGTGTTCGACGTGCGCACCGAAAAGAAAGTGAAGGCCTTCTACAAGCAGGTGGCCTTCGTCGAGCGCTCGTTCATCCGCGCGTTCGAGCGGGACAGCGAATGGCATCCGAGCCCGTACCACGGTATCGACGACGACTACCACCACGTCCGCTACAGCGATCGCGCCGACGTCGAAGGGAGCCGACGATGACCTATGTGTGGGTGATCGTGACCGCAATGTTGTTGGTGGCGGCGGTTTTGACGACGATCCGGTTCCTGCTCGGCCCCACCACCCTCGACCGTCTGGTGGCGCTCGACACCATCATTGCGCTGTGTATGTGCGGACTCGGCGCGTGGGCCGCGTTCAGCCTGGATTCGACAGTGGTGCCGGCCATTGTTGCGTTGTCGCTGTTGAGTTTCGTCGGGTCGGTGGCCATCGCCCGCTTCCGCGTTCGGGATGACCAGACATGATCATCGACATCATCTCCGCGATCCTGCTGATCCTCGGCTCCCTGGCCGCCCTGACCACGTCGATCGGCATGCTGCGTTTCCCCGACACGTTGAGCCGAATGCATGCGGCGACCAAACCCCAGACGTTCGGTCTGCTGCTGGTGTTGATCGGTGCGGCGCTGCGTCTCGGCAAGAACGTCGACGTCGGAATGCTGATCCTCGCAGGGCTTTTCGCGTTGATCACCGCGCCGGTGATCGCGCATCGGATCGGTCGGCTGGTCTATCAGGAGCAACGCGCCCGCGACGGGTTGATGGATCGCGAAGACATGGAGGTCGGGAATCGGGACTGAGGTGTGCGCCGTTCCCGAGCTGACCGCCCTTTCGCCGTAGATCCGAGCCAGATAGCGGCACAGATCTACGGCGGAAGCATTGACCGCGTCAGTCCAACTCCCCCACCACCGAGCTGACCACGGCCCGCATGTCGCGGGTATCGGCGTAGACCGCGCGTTGCCGCTGATAGCTCGCGCCGTTGGCGATGATGTCGCGGACTCCATTTAGCTCGGCGACGCAATCCAGATCGCGCGCAACGGGTTCTAGTCGGTCGAGGATGTCGGACAGGTCATCGGTGACGAGCCGTTCGGAACAGTCGGAGTCCAGGATCACGATCGCGTCGAGGCCGTATCGGGCTGCACGCCACTTGTTTTCCTGCACCAGCCACGGCGCCATCTCGGGCAGCGTTTCGCCGGCCTCCCACCGCCGATCCAGATCGACGACGAGGCAATGGATCAGCGCGACGATGGCGGACAGTTCGGTGAGGTTGGTCAGGCCGTCGCACACGCGCACCTCAATGGTGCCCAGATGCGGCGACGGCCGGATGTCCCATCGGATCTCGTTGAGGTGATCAATGATGCCGGTCGTCTTCTGATCGGTGACGAACGCCTCGAACTCGCCCCAGGTGGCGAACTGGAACGGCAGGCCGGCGGTCGGCAACTGCTGGAACATCATGGCGCGATTGCTCGCGTAACCGGTGTCCTGGCCACCCCACATCGGCGACGACGCGGACAGCGCCAGCAGATGCGGGTAGTAGTTGAGCAGCGAACTGAGGATCGGTAACACCTTGTCGCGGTGGCTGATCCCGACGTGTACGTGCACGCCCCAGATCAGCATCTGCCGACCCCACCACTGGGTGCGTTCGATCAGCTCGGCGTACCGATGCCCCTCGGTGAGCAACTGAGTGGACCACTCGCCGAACGGGTGGGTACCCGCCCCGTACAGGTCGACGCCGACCTCGTCGGTGAGACCGCGAACCACGTCGAGCGTCGCCGACAGGTCGGCGATCGCCTCTCCGGTGGTGTGACAGATCCCCGTGACCAGTTCGACGGTATTACGCAGCAACTCTTTGTGGACCTGCCCCGCGCGCTCGGGATGCCGCTCGGACACAAGGGCGAACAACGCGGCCGCCGAGTTCGAGAGATCGCCGGACTCCTTGTCCGTCAACGCGAATTCCCATTCGACACCGAGCGTCGGCTCGGGTGAGCCGACGAACTCGATGGGGTCCGGGGTCACCGGGAGTACCCGGGTTGGGTCACTCGTGCGCCTCGATGACCCCGCACGCCACTCGCGAGCCGGCGTCGCCGGTCATCAGGGTCTGCTGATCCGGGGCCGGTGCGTAGCGGGTGGGGATGTTGGCGAAGTTGTCGGCGCCCGAATGGATGATGATCGACTTGCCGGTGATCTGCTCGAGGGTCACCGCGTCGGTCGTGGTGACGGTCTCGCCGGTGCCGTCTTTGAGGATGTTGATCGAGACGAGGTCACCGCTGGACGGATGGCCACTGTGGCCGGGCACCTGCAGGTGACCGCCGGCGCTGCTGAATGCCTCGCTCCCACCGGTCTGGCAGACGCCATTCTGGTGCAGGTGCATGCCGTGGAAGCCCGCTTCGAGTCCGCTGTCGGCGTTGACCCGCACGGTGACCCGCACCGACGACCCGCTGGGCGTGAAGGTCGCCTCGCCGATCGCCTTTCCGGAGGTGTCGACGAGCGAGGCGGTGCCGTCGCCCTTGCCCGAGCTCTGGATGTCGTCGCCGGGGGTGACCTCGCCGGGAGGTGCCTGGTTGCCGGTGACCACCGACGGCGTCGTACCGGGGGTGGTGCTGATCGGCTCGTCGGGGGTGCATGCGGCCAGCGCGCCGCCGACGATGCCGGCGCCGGCGAGCACGACGAGCATGCGGCGGGCGGTCGAGGGCTTCTGTGAACTGGCGGTCATGTCACTCCTTGTTCTTGAACGGGCCGTGCGGGGTAAGGCTGGGTGCAGTGGGAGTCATCGCGTGACCACGATGACCGGGATGCCGTCGGAACATTCGGTGAACGACGACGGACGCTCATCGACGCTGGCATCGCCACCGAGTGCCTCGGCGACCTGCTCGGCCTCGGCTTTCTGTCCCTCGTCGTAGAACACCGTGTTCTCGGTGATCGAGCTGGTCGAGAGGTTTCCGGGCGTCTCCATCTGATAGCCCTTGGCCTTGAGGTCGTCGGAGATGTCGCCGGCGAGGCCGGTGACCGACCCGGCGTTGAACACACAGAGTTTGACGCTTGCGACCGCGCTGCTCGCCGACGCCGAGGTCGTCGGCGCGGCACTGACCGAGGTGGCCGTCGCCTGCCGCTGCGCGTTCTCGAGGTCCTGCTCCGGGTCGTTACCGCTGGTTGCCGCGGAGTGCCAGCCAAGTCCGAGAAAGACAATGGCCACCGCCAACAGGAGCATCGCCCCGGCGCGGAGGGGAAGTCGACTCGGTTCGCGATCTGGATTCATCACCGAAAACCTTAGCTCACATCCACTGGTACGCCCGGCACGGTGGCCGGCGAGAGCAGACCTGTGCGGATCAGGTGATCTCGAAGCCGAGACGACGGGCCGCGCGCGCCTTCTGCCGCGAGGCGCGGAGGCGACGAAGGCGCTTCACCAGCATCGGGTCCGCGGCCAGCGCCTCGGGACGATCCACCAGTGCGTTGAGGACCTGGTAGTAGCGGGTGGCCGACAGCCCGAACAGTTCCTTGATCGCTTCTTCCTTGGCCCCCGCGTACTTCCACCACTGACGTTCGAACGCGAGGATGTCGTGCTCGCGTCGGGACAACCCGTCGGCCCCCACCTCGTGGGGATCGGCGGCGTTGGTGGTCTGGTCGGCGGATGTGGGTTCTTCGCCCGGTTTCGGGCTTCGCGCAGCTGCGCCGTCCATCTCGCTCCCTCAAGATCGCCTCGTGCACGTCACACGCCGCGTCGTTCGTCGTCGCCAACGAATCACAGCGATGTGGTTCGGACATATCTAATCACGATCCCGGCGCCGGTTCGTGGTGTGACTCGCGGGCGGCGGTCACCGCCTCGGTAATCTGTGGCGCATGGCAATTCTCCCGATCTGCATTGTCGGCGAACCGGTCCTGCATCACGCGACCGAGCTGGTGGATCTTGACGCGCAACGCCGTCCCGCTCCCGAGATGGTGACCCTGCTCGACGACATGTACGAGACGATGGACGCCGCACACGGGGTGGGCCTGGCGGCCAATCAGGTCGGCGTCGGCAAGCGCATGTTCGTCTACGACTGCCCGGACGGGGATCGCGCCGCCCCTCGCCGCCGCGGCGAGGTGATCAACCCGGTGCTGGAGACCTCCGAGATCCCGGAGACCATGCCGGATCCCGACGACAATGACGAAGGTTGCCTGTCGGTGCCGGGCGAGCAGTTCCCCACCGGCCGCGCCGACTGGGCGCGGGTGACCGGTGTGGACCGCAACGGTGACGAGGTCGTGGTGGAGGGCACCGGATTCTTTGCGCGCATGCTGCAGCACGAGACCGGACATCTCGACGGCTTCCTCTATGTCGATGTGCTGATGGGCCGCAACGCGCGGGCCGCGAAGAAGGCCATCAAGCGCAACGGGTGGGGAACGCCGGGGCTGACCTGGACGCCGGGTGAGGTCGAGGATCCGTTCGGTCACGACGACGAAGACTGACCTTCCACCAGCCGATGACGGAACCCTTTGCAGGCGATCGGGTGGTCGTGCGGTATCGGCTGGGTGCGGCGACGCCCAGCGACTGGCGACCGGCCGCCAACCCGGCCACGCACGGGCCGTCGCTGTCGGATGTGACCGGGATTCTCGTCGACGACGGCGACCCGCTGGTCATCGAGCGCGATGGTGTCGCCGAGTCGATTCCTCGCGCCGAAATCACCTCGATCCGGGTGCTGTCGCGGGTCACCGTGCGCAACAAGGAGATCCGGAATCTCGAGGTCGCGGCCGCGGACGCGTGGCCGGGCACCGAGACGGCCCGGTTCGACGGATGGCTGCTGCGCGCCGGCGGCGGCTTCACCCGGCGCGCCAATTCCGCACTGCCGGTGGAGTTCGGGGCCGCGGCCGGCGGGTCGACGATGCGAGCGATTCGCGACTGGTACGCCGCGCGTGACCTGCCTGCAGTGATCGCCGCTCCGGAACGACTGCTCCCCGGCGGGCAGATCGACGGGCGCCTGCTCGGTGGTGAGGTACAGGTGCTCGCCGCCGACCTCGACGCGCTCGACGTGGCCTCCCGCTCGGGTGACGTGCACATCGACGACACACCGACCGCATCGTGGCTGCGCGCCTACCGCGGTCCGGACGTGGACGTCGAAACCGCCGGCGCGGTGGTCGGGTCGTCGCGGGGGCCGCTGGTGATCGCGTCGGTCGTCGACGATGGCCGGCCGGTGGCGACGGGTCGGGCGTCGGTGACCGCGGCCCCCGACGGCACCCGGTGGCTCGGTATCACCGCGGTGTGGGCCGACCCCGATCGTCGCCGGCAGGGACACGCGTCGGCCGTGCTGTCGTCGCTGGGCCGGTGGGGCGTCGAGGAGGGTGCGCAGCGCGGCTACGTGCAGGTCGAGACCGAGAACCGGGTCGCCGGAAGCTGGTATCGCCGCGTGGGATTCGGACTCCATCACAGCTACCGCTACGTGGAGATCTGAGATGTCGAGGTCTGCTTCCCGATCCACCGTTGTCTGGGTCCTGGCGCTCTTGGTGCTGACGCTCTCCGCGTGCAGCAGCTATCGACCGTACGTCCCTGACGCAAGCACGGAGGTCGCGCCCGCCCGGGTCACCGCGACCCTGGCGCACATCGACGCCGGCGACTGGCCGGCGGCCGCGCACGCACCGGGCACCAAGGGCGGCACGACCTTTCGTAACAACGAGGGACATCTCCCGCGCACCGACGCACACGGCGCCCCGATCACCTACCGGGAATGGGACGTCAACCCGAAACAGCCCGGACAGAGCCGGGACGCCGAGCGCATCGTCACCGGCAGCGACGGGTCCGCATGGTACACCGATGACCACTATCAGAGCTTTGTGATGATCCGAGGTCCCAGCTCATGAGCGCACCGCAACACCCGGTTTCCCTGCGGCAGTTCCTGTCCGACGGTCCCTCCGTTCCGTGCGCGGGAGTGGCTGCGCCGCAACGGTCCTTCCGGATACCAACTGATCTCCGGCATCGCACGATCGATGCCGGCACGATGCCGACGGTCACGACGCTGCTCGACGGTTTCGCGCGCGCCTGGGATTTCCCTTCGCATTTCGGGCGCAACAAAGATGCCTTCGACGACTGCATGCGCGATCTCGATTCGGATGTCCATGGCGCCGCGGCAGCCGGCTATCTCACCGTCATCTCGCACGCCGAGCTGTTGTTGGCCGACGAGCCCGACGAATTGGGCTGGTTCGCCGGTTCTCTCGCGTTCTATGCCGAGCACTACCGGGAGGTCGCCGATCCGCGTGCGACGTTCGCGGTACTCCTGCTGACCACCGAAACGTTGCTTCCCGACGTCATCGACCGTTGGCTGGCAACGGGTTTTCCCATCGTCGAGATCGAGGTGTGAGATGCGTATCGCCACCTGGAATGTGAACTCGATCCGCGCGCGCTCCGAACTCGTCGTCGCGTGGATGGAACGCAACGACATCGATGTGCTCGCCATGCAGGAAACCAAGTGCCGCGACGACGAATTCCCGCTGATGAGCTTCCTTGCCGCCGGCTACGACGTCGCGCTGTGCGGTGGCGGCGGCTACAACGGCGTGGCCATCGCGTCGCGAATCGGCCTCGACGACATCGAGATCGGCTTCGAGGGTCAACCCACCTACGGCTCCGGCGACACCGCACCGGCCGTCGAGGCCCGCGCCATTTCCGCCCGCTGCCGCGACATCCGCGTGTGGAGTCTGTACGTGCCCAACGGTCGCGCACTCGACGACCCGCACTACCGGTACAAACTCGACTGGCTCGGCGCGCTGCGCGACATCGGCGCGCTATGGCTCGCCCACGATCCGGCCGCGCAGATCGTCCTCGCCGGCGACTGGAACGTCATCCCGACCGACGACGACGTCTGGGACCCCGCCCATTTCGCCGGCCGCACCCACGTCTCCGAGCCCGAACGGGCCGCGCTGCAGGCGATCCGCGACGCCGGCTTCCACGATTCCGCCCTGCCCTACACCGACGCCTACACGTTCTGGGATTACCAACAACTCCGCTTCCCCCGCAACGAGGGCGTGCGGATCGACTACCTCCTCTCTTCGCCCGCGTTCGAGGACCGCGTGCGGGGCGCGTTTGTGGATCGCGAGGCGCGAAAGGGTAAGGGCGCCAGCGATCACGCGCCGGTGGTGGTGGAATACTGAACCAGCGGTGGCAGCTCAATACAACAACGACCCCAACGTCGCAGCGAGTGTTCGGCACCGCGGCGCCAACTCGATCAGCGCCTCGATCCGCGACACCACCCCGGTCACCATGACCGCCCCGCGCACGTCCCCGAGGACGTCGTAGACCGGCACCGCGATGCTCGCCTGCTCGGCGACGAGTTCTCCTTCGTCGCTGGCGAAGTCGGTGCGTCGGACGTCGTCGATCTGTGCGGCGAGGGTCATCAGGTCGACGATGGTGAACGCGGTGAGTGCCGCCAGTGGAGGTTGCAGCATGTCCCGCCACTGCGACCGCGACGCGAGTAGGATCTTGCCGGCCGACGACGCGTGCGGGCAGCGCATAAGTTCCCGTTCGCCGTAGAACGGATGGTCCGGGTCGGCGTCGAGGAGCCGCACCGAGGTCGGCCGGAAGTAGACGATGTGCACGCCGAATCGGACACCGCCGCGGAAGTCCTCGATATGTTCGGCCGCTTGGGCATTGACCGTCGGGGTGGTCGCCGCATCGACCATCGAGCGCAACCGTGCACCGAGCGCGAATCCCCGAAGATCCGCGGTGCGGATCAGGTACTCTTCGGCGACAAGCGAATTCAGTAGCCGATAGGTCGTCGCCGGCGGTATCCGGAGTCGGTGTGCGATCTCTTGGCCGGTGGTACCGACACCGAGATCGGCCACCGCCTCGATGATCTGCATCGACCGCGCAACGGCATCCGGCTTGTTCCCCCGCCCTACTGCCACGCCGTCACCTCGGCATCGGGATCCACGCGTGCGGTCACCGCAGTGTCGCCGTCAGCACATCGTCGCGGCTCGGTTCGTCGTAGATCCCCACGCGCGCCACCCGGTCGGGCATCACCCGGCCGATCACCACAGCCATCACGATCGCGATCGCCACGGTGATCGCATAGATGACGAACAGTGTTGTGCTGTGGCCGAGGTCGGTCACCCCGGCGCCGATCAGCAGCGCAACCAGCAGTGCCGCCGACACCCCGCCGAGCACCACCAGCCGCCGACTCGACTCACCGATGCGATGCAGCAACGCCGGCGCCGCGAGGCACGCGAGCAGGTAACTGCCCACATACCCGAGCGCCGAGAGGGTCAGGAAATCCCGGATGCCGGCCTCCGGATCCCCGCCGCACCACAGGAATACCAGCGGTACGACGGTCACCACAGACATCGCCGCGACGGCCGCGATCGCCGGGGTGTGGAACACCGGATGCGCACGACCCAGCGCCGTCGGTGCGACGCGCTCGCGGCCCAGGCAGAACAGCACGCGGACAAGCGCATTCACCGAGGCCAGGGCGCAGGCGAAGAACGAGGTCGCGATACCGATGTCGAGGACCACCGACGCGGCCCGGGAGCCTTCGGCGAGGAACAGCGCCGCCAGCGGCGTGCTGCTCGACGCCACGTCGGGATCGGCCTGATAGATGGCCGTCGATTGCGCGACCACGGCCAGCAAGTAGATGAGTCCGGCCGCAACCGGCGTCCACCGCAAGGTGCGCGGCACCACCAGAAAGGGCCGACGGGCTTCGGCGGAGAGCGTTGTGGCGCTCTCGAATCCGACGAACGCGCTCACCGCCACCACGATGCCGATGCCGGAGATCCCGCGGTCGGCGCGCGGTCGGAACACGTCGGCCCACGGGACGTCGCGGTGCATGACGGCCACCGCGACCATCAGCCCGACCATCAGGATCACCGCGACCACCTCGACCACCAGGGTCGCCGCCGCCGACACCTTGACCCCGCGGACCATCAACACGCAGGCGATGGTCGCGGCCACGATGACGATCGCGCTCACCGACACCAGCGGCACCGTCGTCGACACCCCGACACTGACCGCGATGTGACTCAGGTACAGGCCGACGGCCAGCAGTGACGCCATGCCGACCGATCCGTAGCCGACGACCGCCGACCAGGCGGTCACCAGCGCGGCGCGCGGGCCGAGGCCGTGCGCGACGTACGAGTAGAGCCCGCCGACGACCGCGAGACGTTGCGCCATCGGGCGGATGCAGGCGGCGACCAGCATCACCACGACCATCGCCGCGGCGAACGACACCACCCCGCTGAAGCCGCCGAGCGCGCCGATCACGAACATGGGAGTCACGGCCGAGGTGCCGGCCGGCGCGATGGCCGCGACCGACTGCGCGAAGACGGGAATGAACGGCAGTTGCCGCCGACTCAGACCCGCCACCGACGATTCGTCGACGAACAGGGGCGATTGCGGTGTCATGGCGTGTCTACAGTGGCCGATGAACGCGCAATCTGCCACCGTCTTATGTTTCATCCGTGTTAACGCGGGTGATAACTGTCGGCGCCGAACTTCTCAGGTGAAGCAACGTGACGGCGATCACAGTGTCATCTGGTGTGCCTAGCGTCACTGAGCATGACAACCACCAACTCCGGCGCCGGCACCGATCCGTCGACGTCGTCCTCCGATTACCTGGACAAACGTCGCCTCAAGACCGGCACGGCCGGCTGGTTGCTGCTCGCCGGGCTCGGCGTCAGCTACGTCGTCAGCGGTGATTACTCGGGCTGGAACTTCGGACTCGCCCAGGGCGGGTTCGGCGGACTGGCGATCGCCGCGGTCGTCATCGCCGCGATGTACATCGCGATGGTGCTCGGCATGGCGGAGATGTCGTCGGCCCTGCCCGCGGCCGGCGGCGGGTACACCTTCGCCCGCCGCGCTCTCGGCCCGTGGGGCGGCATGGCCACCGGTACCGCCGTGCTCATCGAGTACGCGATCGCCCCGGCGGCGATCGCCACCTTCATCGGCGCCTACGTCGAATCCCTCGGACTGTTCGGCATCCGCGACGGCTGGTGGGTCTACCTCTTCGTCTACGCCCTGTTCATCGGCATCCACCTGGCCGGCGTCGGCGAAGCGCTCAAGGTGATGTTCGGGATCACCGCGATCGCCCTGGTAGGCCTGGTGGTCTTCGGCATCGCCGCGGCCGGCGACTTCTCGCTGGCCAACCTGACCAACATCGCCCCCACCGACGCCGCGGGCGCGAGCGCTTTCCTGCCGCACGGCTATCTCGGTATCTGGGCGGCGATCCCGTTCGCGATCTGGTTCTTCCTCGCGGTCGAGGGTGTGCCGCTGGCCGCCGAGGAGGCCAAGGACCCGGCCCGCAATGTGCCGCGCGGCATCATCGCGGCGATCGCGGTGCTGGTGCTCTCCTGCACTCTCGTACTGTTCCTGACCACCGGCGCCGGCGGCGCCGACGCGATGCAGGACTCGGGCAACCCGCTCGTCGAGGCGCTCGGTTCGGGTGTCGCCGCGACCGTCGTCAACTACATCGGTCTGGCCGGTCTGATCGCCAGTTTCTTCTCCATCATCTACGCCTACTCCCGTCAGCTGTTCGCGTTGTCGCGCGCCGGCTACCTGCCGAAGTCGTTGTCGATCACCAACTCCCGCAAGTCGCCGACGCTGGCGCTGATCGTCCCGGGCGTGATCGGATTCCTGCTCTCGCTCACCGGTCAGGGCGCGATGCTGCTCAATATGGCGGTGTTCGGGGCGGCGTCGTCGTACGTGCTGATGATGGTCAGCCACATCATCCTGCGGAAGCGGGAGCCCGAGATGCCGCGTCCGTACCGGACCCCCGGCGGCATCGTCACCACCGGATTCGCCCTGGTCATCGCGGTTCTCGCGGTCATCGCGACGTTCCTGGTGGACATCAAGGCGGCGATCGGTTGCGTCATCGTGTTCGCCCTGTTCATGGGATACTTCGGCCTGTACAGCCGCAAGCGGTTGGTCTTCGCCACTGCCGACGAGGAGTTCGCCGCGATCGCCGACGCCGAAAGTGGATTGTCATGACGTACACGCAGTCGTTGCGCGGACACACCTATCAGTACGAGAACCTCGTCGACGTGCTGGCCAAAGCCACCCCGGCCCGCTCGGGTGACCAGCTGGCCGGCTGTGCGGCCGAGTCCGACGCCGAACGCGCCGCGGCGGCCTGGGTGCTCGCCGACCTGCCGCTGACCCGGTTCCTCGACGAGATGGTGGTGCCGTATGAGTCCGACGAGATCACTCGGCTGATCATCGACACCCATGACCGTGCGGCGTTCGCCGCGGTCGCGGATCTGACGGTCGGCGGACTGCGCGATTGGCTCCTCGAGCGGGCCGCGGAACCGCTGGGCGGACAACGCATCGCGGCCGTCTCCCCCGGCCTGACCCCGGAGATGGTGGCCGCGGTCAGCAAGCTGATGCGCAACCAGGATCTGATCGCGGTCGCCAAGGCGATCGAGGTGACCGCCGCCTTCCGCACCACCATTGGTCTGCCCGGCCGGCTCTCCACCCGATTGCAGCCGAATCACCCGACCGACGACCCCCGCGGCATCGCGGCGGGCCTGCTCGACGGACTGCTGCTCGGCTCCGGCGACGCCGTCGTCGGCATCAACCCGGCGACCGACTCCCCGCAGGCGACCGCCACGCTGTTGGAGTTGCTCGACGAGGTGCGCGTACGTTTCGACATTCCGATGCAGTCGTGCGTGCTTTCCCACGTGACCACGACGGTCGAGCTGATCGAGCGAAATGTGCCGGTGGACTTGGTGTTCCAGTCGATCGCCGGTACCGAGGGCGCGAACCGCGGCTTCGGCGTCGACGTCGCGCTGCTGCGGGAGGCCAACGAGGCCGGCCGGTCGCTGCAGCGCGGAACCGTCGGCAACAACGTGATGTACCTGGAAACCGGTCAGGGATCGGCACTTTCGGCGGGCGCGCACCTCGGGACGGGTGGCCGGCCGGTCGATCAGCAGACCTTGGAGACCCGCGCCTACGGACTGGCCCGCGTGCTGGAACCCCTATTGGTCAACACCGTCGTCGGCTTCATCGGCCCCGAGTACCTCTACGACGGCAAGCAGATCATCCGCGCCGGGCTCGAAGATCACTTCTGCGGCAAGCTCCTTGGCCTGCCGATGGGCGTCGACGTCTGCTACACCAACCACGCCGAGGCCGACCAGAACGACATGGACACCCTACTGTCCCTCCTGGGAATGGCCGGGGTTGCATTCGTGATCACCGTGCCCGGCGCCGACGACATCATGCTCGGCTACCAGAGCCTGTCCTTCCACGACGTCCTCTATCTGCGCGACGTACTCGGACTCCGCGCCGCACCCGAGTTCGAGGCGTGGATGCAGCGGGTCGGCATGGCCGACCCGGCCGGCCGGGTGCTCCCGATGGACCCGATGTCCTCACCGTTGCGGAGCCTCGCATCATGACCAACGAACCGGTGGTCGGCGTCGACGACCCGTGGAGCCCGCTGCGTCGGACGACCCAAGCCCGAATCGGACTGCAGCGCAGTGGGAATTCGCTGTCCACGAGGGATGTACTGGAGTTCCAGAGCGCGCATGCCGCCGCCCGGGACGCGGTCCATGCACCGTTGGCGGTCGACGACCTGACGCCCGCGTTGAACACCCTGGGACTCGGCGAGGCCAGCGTCGTCGCCAGCCGCGCGACCTCCCGTGGGGACTACCTCCGACGCCCCGACCTCGGCCGACTCCCCGACGATCTGTCCGCGCTGCCGCGCTCCGACGCCGACGTCGGAATCGTTGTTGCCGATGGTCTTTCGGCTACCGCGGTGGACGACCATGCGGTCGGACTGGTGACCGCGCTGGTCGAGACGCTGGCCTCCGAGTTCACCATCGCCGCACCGGTGATCGCCACCAACGCCCGGGTGGCGCTGGGCGACCACATCGGCGAGGCACTCGGCGTCGAGATCCTGGTGATGATCATCGGCGAACGCCCCGGGCTCTCGGTCGCCGACAGTCTCGGCATCTACCTCACCTACCGACCCCGTCCGGGCCGTCGGGATTCCGAACGCAACTGCATCTCGAACATCCACCCACCGGATGGGCTCGGCTATGCCGACGCCGCCCGCATCGTCCGCGGATTGATCAGTGGTGCACGGAAACTCGGCGCATCCGGGGTGGCCTTGAAGGACACGTCGGCGGCGGATGCCGATACGGCCGGCCAGACCCCCGTCGTCGACCAGGGTTCCGCATAGAACGAATGGTCAGGACGCCTCGACGCCCGCCCGCCAGTACGCCTGCGACTTGATGGCGTTCTTCGGCAGTCGGTAGTCGTTCTTGAACGACGCGGTGATCGCGCGGGTGCTCGCGCCGTCGAGTGCGACCCACCCGAAGTGATCGGCGGCGTCGAAGGCGGCCGCCTGGACTGCCTCGACCATGGCCGCCCCGTCGCGTTCACGGTGGACCCAGTTGATGGTGTCGGAGTCGCGCAGTCGGATCGGCAGGGACTTGTCGGATTCGTGCGCGTACTCGAACCACACGGTGGCCGGCACGTCGGCGTCGACCGAAGCCGACAGCGCGTCGAGGATCGAGTTGACCGCGGGCAGCGCCGCCGGGTCGCCGGCGATGATCCAGCCCTTGGGGGCAGGCTCCGGGATGGCGAACTTGGACCCGAGGAAGGAGGCACCGATGGTGTCGCCGGGTTCGGCGTTCAGCGCCCATCGGGTGGCGGCACCCTCGTGGATGGCGAACTCGATGTCGAAGGAGTCGGTGGTCGGGTCCGGGTCGACGAGGGTGTAGCCGCGCTGGTGCAGCTTGCCGTGCTTGTTCTCAAACCACAGCCGCACCCACATGGTCGGGTGCACGGGACGGTCGCCGAGCAGTCCCCCGCCGGTGAAGCCGAGGCGGATGTACTCGTCGGTGACCTTCTCGCTCCGGGTCACCGTGAACTGGTACTCGTCGGCGCCCCAGAGCTTCATGATCACGCCCTGGATTCCGCGCCCCTTGGGCTTGGTCGTCGACTCAGCCATGGCTCGGCCTTCCCCTCGAACAGCAATTTGTCTCAGGGTAGCCTACGCTTAGTCAGCGCTGGCGCCGGCAGTGCGCCAGATCACGCAACCGGCGCGAGCGCCACGAGCCCGGGGTGTGCGTCGACGTAGCTCTTGGTGAAGGTACACACCGGACGCAGCGTGGCGTTTTGATCCTTCACGTACTGGATCGCGCCGCGGGTCAGACGAGTGCCGAGTCCGTGACCACTGTATTCGTCGTAGAGCACGGTGTGTAGGACCGTGATCGTCTTCTGCCCGTCGATGACGTCGGTCTGATAGCCGAGGACGCCGACGAGGTCGCCGGCCACCCAGAGCTCGAACCGTTCACGGTCCGGGTTGTGCACCACCTGGGATATCTGCTGCAGGATGGATTGCGCAGACTGCGGTGGTCGATGTCGATGTTTCCGTTGCATGGCGTCCCCTCCAGCAGGCTCGTCTCGTCACAGCATTCAGCCCCGGGGCTCCCCATCCCATCGGCGAATGCAGGCCACTGTTGTGACCCCGGTCACACGATAGCCTACGGTGCCGTAATGTGCGCGGGCATCGGTTCGCTACGCGAAGAAGCCCCGGTTTCGCGACGGCTTGCACGGTGGAGCGATCGGCCTAGTAGGGTGTGCAGTGCCCCACAGCCGGGGGCATCGACAAATCCATATCTGCGGGGGCTCCCACGATCACCGGGGGCTGAGATGGCGACAGGCGGTCGCCGACCGCCTGAACCTGTCCGGGTAATGCCGGCGTAGGGAGCCACTCATGGGGACACCTGTATCCACATCTGCCACTTCGATCACCACCGGACCGATCGAGGGCAGCGGCAAGCACTATCGCGAGCTCGACCATCTCCGCATTCCCGTTCGACGCATCGGGCTCACCAACGGTGAGCACCTCGACGTCTACGACACCTCCGGGCCCTACACCGATGCCGACGCGGTCATCGATGTCGAGCGCGGGTTGGCGCCGACGCGCGACTCGTGGCACCGGCCGGAGCCGGTGAACGGCGCATCCACTCAACTCGCCTGGGCACGTGCGGGCATCACCACCGACGAGATGCGGTTCATCGCCGCCCGTGAAGGCGTCGACGAAGACCTCGTGCGCACCGAGGTCGCGGCCGGTCGCGCGGTCATCCCGGCCAATCATCGACACCCCGAGTCGGAGCCGATGATCATCGGAAAAGCGTTCGCGGTCAAGGTGAATGCGAATATCGGCAACTCTGCGGTCACCAGCTCGGTCGCCGAGGAGGTGGAGAAAATGGTGTGGGCAACGCGGTGGGGTGCCGACACCATCATGGATCTGTCCACGGGCAAGGACATTCACCTGACGCGCGAATGGATCATGCGGAACTCACCGGTCCCGGTCGGGACGGTGCCGATCTATCAGGCGCTGGAGAAGGTCAACGGCGATCCGACGAAGCTGACGTGGGAGATCTACCGCGACACCGTGATCGAGCAGGCCGAGCAGGGCGTCGACTACATGACGGTGCACGCCGGAGTGCTGCTGCGCTACGTACCACTCACGGCGCGCCGGGTGACCGGCATCGTGTCGCGCGGCGGTTCGATCATGGCCGCCTGGTGCCTGGCGCACCATCAGGAGTCGTTCCTGTACACACACTTCGACGAACTCTGCGAGATCTTCGCCCGCTACGACATCACGTTCTCCCTCGGCGACGGCCTGCGCCCCGGCTCCATCGCCGACGCCAACGACGAGGCCCAGTTCGCCGAATTGCGCACCCTCGGTGAGCTCACCACCATCGCGAAATCGCATGGGGTGCAGGTGATGATCGAGGGTCCCGGGCACGTGCCGATGCACAAGATCGCGGAGAACGTCCGCCTCGAGGAGGAGCTCTGCGAGGAGGCACCGTTCTACACCCTCGGGCCGCTCGCCACCGACATCGCACCCGCCTACGACCACATCACCTCGGCGATCGGCGCGGCGATGATCGCGCAGGCCGGCACCGCGATGCTCTGCTACGTCACTCCCAAGGAGCACCTCGGACTGCCCAACCGCGACGACGTGAAGGTCGGGGTGATCACCTACAAGATCGCCGCGCATTCCGCCGATCTCGCCAAGGGACATCCGGGCGCACAGGAGCGCGACGACGCATTGTCCAAGGCGCGCTTCGAGTTCCGCTGGACCGACCAGTTCAACCTGGCACTCGATCCGGACACCGCACGCGAGTACCACGACGAGACGCTGCCGGCGGAACCGGCCAAGACAGCACATTTCTGTTCGATGTGCGGCCCCAAGTTCTGCTCGATGCGCATCTCGGCGGACGTCCGCGCCTACGCCGAGGAGCACGGACTGGTCACCGCCGAGGACATCGACCGCAAGATCACCGCGGAAATGGACCGCAAGTCAGCGGAGTTCGCCGAAGCGGGGAACCGCGTGTATCTACCCCTGGAGACCGCCAGATGACCGACGACCTCGGATTGCCCACCGCCGCACGGGGAGTCACCCCCATCCGGGTGATGACCATCGCCGGCTCCGATTCCGGTGGCGGCGCGGGCATCCAGGCCGACCTCCGCACATTCGCGCTCCTGGGTCTGCACGGCACGGTGGCCGTCACCGCCGTGACCGTGCAGAACTCGCTGGGGGTCAGCGGCTTTCAGCCGATCGATCCAGCGATCGTGGCCGCCCAGATGACCAGCGTGGTATCCGACATCGGGATCGGTGCGGCCAAGACCGGCATGCTCACCAACGCCGAGATCATCGAATCGGTGGCCGACACCTGCGTCGAACTCGGCATCGGCGGCGACGGGCCGATCCCGCTCGTCGTCGATCCCGTGTGCGCCTCCATGCACGGCGACGCACTACTGGCCGCCGAGGCGTTGGACACGTTGCGGGACAGACTGATTCCACTGGCCACCGTCGTCACCCCCAACCTCGACGAGGTGCGTCTGATCACCGGGATCGACGTCGTCGACGCCGACACCCAGCAGGCCGCGGCGCGCGCACTGCATGAACTCGGGGCGACGTGGGCGCTGGTCAAGGGCGGGCATCTGCGCTCCAGCGATCACAGTCCGGATCTCCTGTTCGACGGCAACAGTTTTCACGAGTTCGACCACCAACGCATCGACACCACCCACGATCACGGCGCCGGCGATACTCTGGCCGCGGCCACCGCGTGCGCGCTGGCCCACGGCTACACCGTTCCCGACGCCGTGGGGTTCGCCAAGCGGTGGGTGACGCGCGGTCTGGAGCACGCCTATCCCCTCGGCGCCGGGCACGGGCCGGTCAACCCGCTGTGGCGGGTGTCGCGGGGCTGAGTGTCCGACCGAAACCCGCCCGCAAAACCGCCCCGCAGAACCACCCCAGCACGAAAACCACCCAGGACAGCGGCACGGCGCACGTATTCGCGACACCGCCTCCACCGAGGGCGGGGTTGCGGGGCGGTTTTCATCGGATCGGCAGGTAGCGGGCTCAGCGGTCCGGGTTTGCCCTGTCATTCCGATCACCCAATTCCGCGGCTGGTCACAACTGCGGATACTCTCAACACTATTTGTGGAGCTTGTCAACAGTTGGGTCACGATCCGAATGCTAGGATCATCGGGTGTCCCAGCCCGACCACCCACTCCCCGATTCACTGCTGCGCTATCCGTCGTACCCGTTCGGGATTCTGCATCGGCAAGTTCATGACCTCGTCGATTCCAGCCTGCGCGACCACTGGATCCTCAGCGTGGTGGCCGACGCCGGCGGTCAGCGTGAAGTGTCGCAGCAGGACATCTGCGACGCACTCTCCCTCGACCGCTCGGAGATGGTGCGCCTCGTCGACCGCCTCGAGGAGGAGGGTGTCCTGGTGCGGGAGCGGTCGGCCATCGATCGCCGGAAGTATCGCATCAGTATCACCACAGCCGGCCGGGCACGTGTCCGGGCCGTCGACAAGAAGTTGAGCGCGGCCACCGACGAAGTGCTGCGCGCCCTGACCAAGGACGAGCGCGCCACCCTGCACGCACTGTCGCTCAAAGCGATCGGTGTGGACAAGCCGGTCAAGCGGGCCCTGTCGTCCGACCGCAAAGACTGACCCCGACGTCAGTGGGCACCGCTACTTCTGCCAGCCGATATCCTCGACGGGTCCGATGTAGAACTGTCCTGCACCGTAATTCGCGAGACCGTCCTTGACCGCGACCATCGACGGTCCGTTGAATAATGGCAGATTGGAGTACTGGGCGAACGCCTCGCGCTCGACCCGGTTGCCGGCGGCGATCTGCTGCATCGGATCGGGTATCCGGGCGACGGCGGCGATCTTGGCGTCGAGTTCCGGTGAGCCGGCACCAGCGCGGTTCAATTGCGATCCCTCACACCAGGTCTGACACAGGTAGGCCATGCCGAACGGGTCGGTCGACGAGAACCCCATGGGGAACAGGTCGAACTCCTTGTTCACCACGACCCGGCTGAAATCCGAACTCGGCCGCTGCACGACGTCAATGTGAATGCCGACCTGCTTGAGCATCGCCTGCAGTGCGCGGGCAAGGTTCTGGGAGACCGACGCGTCACCGAGGATCGGCAGCGCCAAGGTCAACTCTTTGCCTGCGCGGTAACGGTATCCGTCGTCGCCGAGTGTCCAGCCGGCTTCGTCGAGCAGTGAACGCGCCTGGTTCTGGTCGTAGTCGATGACGCCCTTGACGTTGTCTTCGTAGCCGGGCTGGAACGAGTACATCTGCAGCGAACCAGGTAGTGGCTCGGTGTAATTGAGGCCGGTGAACCGGATGCGCGCCAGGGTTTCCCGGTCGATGCCCGCAAGCAACGCGTGCCGGACCCGGATATCGGAGAGGATCGGTGTGTCGAGGTTGACCACCAGCAGCGCCTGCTGCGGTGAGGCGGAGGTGCGGATGTCGATACCGGACATGGTCAGTACCTGGGCGCGGGAATCCTTACTACTCACCCCGATCGCGTCGAGCTCACCGTTGCGGAAGCCATTGATGGCGGCCTGATCCTCCATCTGTCGAAAGGCCCGGCGGTCCAGCTTGCCCGGGTTCCCCCACCATTTGGGATTGCGTTTGAAGGTCACGGTGCCGGCGTTTGGGTCGTAGCGGTCGATGGTGTACGGCCCGGCGCCCCACTCCGGATGCGGATTCTGCAGGTATGACTTGTTGTAGATCTCCGCCGTGGACACCTTGGGGTGCAACAGGAAATTGAACAGACCATCCGGCCACGCCCACACCCCCTTGAACCGCACCACCGCCTGCCGGTCGTCGACGCCGCGGGTCACCGAGTCGATCTGGTCGTATCCGTCGGTGGAACTGGTGATGTAGTTCGGGTCCGCACCACTGCTCGCACGCCACGTGTTGACGAAGGCGCGGTAGTCGATCGGCGTGCCGTCGTTGTAGACCGCTTTCGGGTTGATTGTGTAGGTGACAACGGTTTTCCCGTCGACGAGCTCCTTGCGGACGTCGGTCAGGTAGTCCCGATTGAAGGAGTACTCCCCGTCCGGGGAGAAGTAGGCGAGCACCGGGTTGTACCAGCGCCACATCAGTTGGGTGTAGGCGGTACCGTCGGCTTGGAAGGTGTTCCACTGGGGGCTGACCTCGACGAGTGCAGTGGTCAGGCTACCCCCGTCGCGGAGGTTCTCCCGTGGTTGCGGATTGAGGTCGGCGCCGGTGGTCGAGACCGCGGAATCGTCCATGGTCACACCGCAACCCGAGGCCCCGACGAGAACCAGCAGAACCGTCACCACCACCAGCAGGATGCGCTTCATCGGGCCTCCCGGAAGTGACAGGCCGCAGCATGGCCGTCGGTTCCGGCCAGTTCCGGTTCGACGGTGCGGCAACGGTTCTGATCGTCGGCCGACAGTTCAACGAACAGCGGGCAGCGACTCGCGAACACGCATCCGGCGAGTTCCGCAGTGGCACTGGGCTGCTCGCCACGTAGCCGGACAGCCGTGCGAGCGCGTTCGGCGCGTGGATCGGGCACCGGCACCGCGGACAGGAGCGCCTCGGTGTAGGGATGCGCCGGGTTCGCGAAGATCGCCTCGGTGGTGCCGGTTTCGACGAATCGGCCGAGGTACATGACCGCGACCCGGTCGGCCATGTGCGCGATCACCGAGAGGTCGTGCGTGACGATGAGGTAGGCGACGCCCGCGTCGGCCTGTAGGCGGCGCAACAGATTCACGATGTCGGCCTGCACCGAGACGTCCAGCGCGGAGAGTGGCTCGTCGAGGATGATGAGCTTGGGATCGGTGGCCAGTGCACGGGCGATCGCCAGGCGCTGCCGCTGCCCGCCGGAGAACGCCGACGGGAATCGGTCGGAATGGGCTGGATCGAGTCCGACCCGCGTGAGCAGGTCGGTGACGCGGCGCCCGGCGTCGTCGGCCGAGAGGCCCAGCGCGCGCAGCGGTTCGGCGACGATGTCGAAGGCGGTGAACCGCGGGTCGAGCGCTTCGGCGGGATCCTGGAACACGATGGACATGTCGCGGCGCAGCACCCGGGAGGCTCGCCGGGCGACGGTGGTCGGGTCGGTGCCGGACAGTCGGACCACCCCGGCCGGCTGCGCGAAGTCCATGACCTCGAGCAGCGTGGTGGATTTGCCACTGCCGGATTCGCCGACGATGGCCATCGTCTCGCCCTGTCGGACCACGAAGGACACCCCGGAGACCGCACGCACCGTACCGGCCCGGCGCCGGAGAAACCCTGTGGTGAGCGCGAACTCGCGACGGAGACCGGCGACCTCGAGCACGACCGGTGCATCTCCCGCTGCGGACACTGCTGCCGATGAGGTCGCTATGGTCGGCGGTGCGAACACCGGTGTCCCGTCGATGGCGCGGTCGTCGCCGATCTCGTCGGCTCGCACACACGCGACCTGATGGTCGGATGATCTTGCAGCAGATTGCAGTTCGGGCTCACCAACACTACAGGCGTCGACGGCGATCGGGCAGCGCGACACAAACGGGCACGCGTCGGGCAGGCCGATGAGGACCGGCGGGCTGCCGGGAATCGGCACCAGGTCGGTGTCGCGGCGGTCGACCCGGGGCACCGCCCCGAGCAGCCCGATCGTGTACGGCATCCGGGGGTGCTCGAAAAGGGTTGTGACGTCGGCCTGTTCCACCGCCCGCCCGGCGTACATGACGGTGACGTCGTCGGCGACCCCGGCGACCACGCCGAGATCGTGGGTGATCAGCAGCAGGGCCGCACCGGTTTCGGTCTGTGCGGTCGCCAACACATCGAGGATCTGCGCCTGAATGGCCACGTCGAGGGCGGTGGTCGGTTCGTCGGCGATGAGGACGGCCGGGTCGTTGGCGATGGCCATCGCGATCATCACCCGTTGCCGCATGCCGCCGGAGAGTTCATGGGGGAAGGCCGTTGCCCGCCGTGCCGGATCGGGCATGCCCACCAGGTCCAGCAACTCCACGGCGCGGTCGGCGGCCTGGCGTTTCCCGATGTCCTGGTGTGCGCGTAGCGCTTCGACGATCTGGTCGCCGACGGTGAACACCGGGGTCAGCGACGACAGCGGGTCTTGGAAGATCATCGCGATGTCGTTGCCCCGGATGTCCGACATCGCTGCGTCGTCGAGCGTCGTGAGCTCACGGCCACGCAACGTGACCGACCCACCGACCTCCGCCGACTCCGGCAACAGTCCCAGGATGGCGTTCGCGGACACCGATTTCCCGGAACCGGATTCGCCGACGATGGCGAGGGTGGAGCCGGCGACGAGATCGAAGCTCAGGCCGCGCACCGCCTCGAGGCGCCCGGCTTCGGTGCCGAAGGTGACGCGCAGGTCTCGCACGGAGAGAACGGGATCGACGATCATGACCGGGCCCCCGCTCCCGAAGTCGGGTCGAGCGCGTCGCGGAGTCCGTCGGCGATCAGCGCCATCGACACCGTGAGCAGGGTCAATACTGCAGCCGGGAAGTAGAACAGCCACGGGGAGGCGGCCAGCGCACCAACACCCGACTGCAGCAACGCGCCGAGCGAGACGTCGGGCACCTTCACGCCGAAGCCGAGGAAGGAGAGTGCGGTCTCGGTGAGGACCGTGCCGACCACGCCGAGCGCGAAGTTGATCACCAGTAGCGACGCCAGATTCGGAATGATGTGCCGGGCAACGATGGTCAGTGGCGGCTCACCCAGATACCGTGCGGCGCGCACGTAGTCGCGGGTGACGATGGTCTGGGTCATCGAGAACACGATGCGCGCCATCATCATCCACCCGAAAAGGATGAGCACCACGATCAACCACCGCCAGTCACCACCGGTCGCATTCGCGATGAGCGCCAGGATCAACAGCGTCGGCACCACCAGCAACAGGTAGATGAGGCCGAGCACCGCCCGCTGCACCCAGCCACCGAAGTAGGCGGCCAGCGCCCCGACGAAGGACGCGATCACCGTCACCCCGAGTGACACCGATACCGCGATCACCAACGACCGTCGAAGACCGTGCACCACTTGCGCATACAGGTCGTTGCCGACGTCATTGGTGCCGAACCAGTGCCCCGACGAGGGTGGAAAGCCGATCGCCAGGAAGTCGACGTCGGTGTAGGAGTAGCTGGTGAACAGACCACCGAAGATCGCAAACAGCACCAACAGCACGAACACGACCAGCCCGACCAGCGCACTCTTGTTGCGGGCAAAGCGTTTTGCCAGGAGCCTGGCACGGCCGGAACGTCGACGGGCGATCGGTGTCTGCAGGCTGTCCTGCCGTGGCCCCACGCCGTCGGCGAGCAGTCCGCCGGTCTCCCCCATCAGCGGTGCGGTGGCGGTGACATCGTGGCCGGGTGGGGCGCCATCGGGCCGATTGGGTTCGGGAGGCAGCGTCGACATCAGCCCACCCGCACCCGGGGATCGAGGTAGACGACAACGAGATCGGCCAGGATCGCGCCGATCGCCGTCGCGACCGCACCGAACGCGGCCACCGCGATCACCCCGTAGATGTCGTTGGTGTTGATCGAGTTCACGAAGTAGCGGCCCATCCCCTCCCACCCGAAGATGGTCTCGGTGATCATCGCGCCGGTGAAGATCGCCGGGATCGCGAAGGCGATACCGACCGCGACCGGGATGATCGCCGTGCGCAACGCATGTCGACGCACTGCGGTCCCTCGGGTCAGCCCTTTCGCCCGTGCGGTCCGGACGTAGTCGGCGTTGATGGTGTCGAGCAGCAGCGACCGTTGCAGTAGGTGGAGGCCGGCATATTGCACAACCACAAGGGTGATCGTCGGCAGGATCAGATGTTTGATGCGGTCGATCAGCACCGGGAAGAATCCGTGCACATCGATGCTCGACGACCCGGCCACATAGAACACCGAATGCCCGACCCGCTGGTTGATCGCGATACCGCCGAGCACGACGGCCAGTCCGGCGACTGCGACGGGCACGTTGATCATCGCGATGGAGATGAACTGCCAAGCGCGGTCGGCCAATCGGTAGTGCCGCAGGGCGGTGTAGACGCCGAGCGTGATACCGAGAATCGTGGCGAGCACGGTGGCCGCGGTCAGCAGTTGCACCGACGTCCACGCGCGATAGGCGATTTGCGTGTTGACGCTCGTCCCGATCGGCGATGTGCCCCAGTCCCAGTGGAACAGGATGCCCGACAACCACGTCCACCACCGCTCCAGGATCGGGGTCTTGTCGTTGAGGTTGTAGGTCGTCAGGGTGTTGTCGACGACGTTCTCCGGCAGTGGCGGTTTGCGGTCGGCGTAATTGGAGCGCGGATCGAGGAACCACGTGGCCAGGAAGAACGTGAGATTGGTTGCCAGAAACACCAAGACAGCCCAGGACACCACGCGTTTCGACAGATAACCGATCACTCGCGACCTTTGGTCCGGACCCCGACGGGCTGGTCGGGGGTTCGCCTCATTCTGTCAGCGGCACCAGTTGTTTGCCGGTTGTACGCGCCGAAGACCCCACCCGCCTGCCATCATCGGACCATGGCGTGGAACTACCTGATGGACATGGATGGCGTTTTGGTCAGCGAGGAGCAGTTGATTCCCGGCGCCGACGCATTTCTCGCGGAGTTGCGGAACAGCGGGACGGCGTTCACGGTGCTGACCAACAACTCGATCCGCACAGCGCGAGATCTGCGCGCAAGGTTGTTGCAGACGGGGCTCGACATTCCCGAGGAATCGATCTGGACCTCGGCGTTGGCGACGGCCCGATTTCTGGATTCGCAGCGACCGAACGGCACCGCGTACGTCGTCGGCGAGTCGGGCCTGACCACCGCACTGCACGAGATCGGCTACGTGATCACCGATGCCGATCCGGATTACGTCGTGCTGGGCGAAACCCGCACCTATTCGTTCGAGGCGATCACCACGGCGATCCGGCTGGTGGAGCGGGGCGCGCGATTCATCGCGACGAACCCGGACGCGACCGGGCCGTCGTCGAGCGGTTCACTGCCCGCGACAGGCGCGGTCGCAGCGCTCATCACCCGGGCGACCGGGCGCGACCCGTACTACGTGGGCAAGCCGAATCCGCTGATGATGCGGTCGGCGTTGCGGCAGATGGGTGCCCATTCGGAGAACACCCTGATGATCGGTGATCGCATGGACACCGACGTGATCTCCGGGTTGGAGGCCGGACTGCAGACCATTCTGGTGCTGTCCGGCATCTCCACCCCGGAGTCGGTCGAACTTTATCCGTACCGGCCCACGCGCGTGATCAATTCGGTCGCCGACCTGGTCGGCCACACGCAGGAACCGTTCGGATAGCTAACAAATCAGCTGAGCGCCTTGGCCTTCAGCGCGTCGAACTCCTGCTGGTTGATCGCACCGGAGTCCAGCAGACCCTTGGCGTCGGCGATCTGCTCGGCCGGGCTCTTGCCCGCGACCGACTGGATGTACTGGTCGGTGGCCTGCTTGGCCTCCGCGACGGCCTCGGTCTGCCGCTCGGCCATACCGCGGCCCTTCGCGATCAGGTAGACGAGCGCCGTCAGATACGGGATCAAGATCAGGAAGAAGATCCAGACGGCCTTGATCCAGCCGGACGACTTGTCCCGGAACAGGTCGATCAAAATGTGCCAGAGGACGATCAGGTACGCAACGAACGCGAAGATGACAATGGTGTACCAGATGAAGTCCCAGAACGAGTCCCACATGGGAGTGCTCCTTGCATTTGCGAGGTAATGGCAGCGTTGATCGCTGCCGCGAACAAAGCTTGCCACATCACCCATTGGCTGGCAGCGGCGCGGTAGTAATGAAGACCACACAAAACTCGGACTGGACACCTTCGTCGATGTCACGGTCGACGACACCGGCACCCCGCTGTCCACCGCTTCGGCACCCGAGGTGGCCCTCGGAGCTGGAGGGTCCGCGGGTGCGAGAGAGGCTCAGCGCCGACTGAGGGTCAACGAGAAATCGCCCGCGTCGTCGGTCCAGGTGGTCACCACATCCAGCCCCGCGGCGGCCAGTTCGGCGCCGAGCACACCGAGATCGAACTTGGTGCTGATCTCGGTTCGGATCTCCGTCCCCGCCGCCAGTTTCCAGTCCCGTTGCAGCGCACCGAACCACACATCGATGTCGCGGCGCGCCCGCAACCACATCTCGATGCGGTGCCGGGCGGGATTCCAGCGGGCGATGTGGTCGAAGTCGTCGGCGTAGAGCCCATCCGCAGCCAGCCCGGTGCGCAGCACCTCGATCATGTTGCGGTTGAAATCGGCTGTGACACCGGCTTTGTCGTTGTAGGCGGCGACGAGGCGACCGGTGTCCTTGATGAGATCGGCGCCGAGCAGGAAATAGTCGCCGGGACTCAATGCACCTGCGAGGCGACGGAGGAACACCGCGCGCTGGTCGTCGTCGAAGTTACCGATGGTACCGCCGAGAAAGACCGCGATCCGTGGGCCACCGGTCTGCGGCAGACTCAGGTCCGGGCCCGTGAAGTCGGCGACGACGGGCGTCACGTCGATCCCCGGATAGTCGAGCGCCAGTGTGGCCGATGATGATTCAAGGATCTCGGTACTGACATCGACGGGCACATAGGTGAAGCGATGGCCTGCCGCAAGCGCGTGTTCGGCGAATGCGGACAGCAGCATCCGCGTTTTGGTGGACGTGCCCGATCCCAGCTCCACCATCATCGCGGCGTCGGTCACCGACGCGATGTCGCCACTGCGCGCCGCCAAGATCTCGGTCTCACGACGCGTCGGATAATACTCGGGCACACGGGTGATCTCGTCGAACAGACGACTGCCGCGCTCGTCGTAGAGCCATTTGGTCGGCAGGGTGGGCGGGTTCTGCCAGAGCCCGGCGACGGCATCGACCGCCAACGCACTCTCGGTGCTGACCGTCATCGCGCCAGCCGCAGCCCGGAGAAGGCCCAACGACTCTGTGCGGGAAAGAAATTGCGATACGTGACGCGCTCGTGCCCGGGTGGCGTCACGGCGCTGGCCCCACGCAGCACGTGCTGATCGCACATGAACTTGCCGTTGTATTCGCCGACCGCCCCGTTGGCGGGCACAAACCCCGGATAGGGCAGGTAGGCACTCGCGGTCCACTCCCAGGTGTCGCCGATCATCGCCGCACCCGCCCGACCGGGGTGGCATCGGGCAGGATCGAGAAGTTCCCCGCGGTGGTCACCGAGCCTGACTGCCGCTGCCTCCCATTCGAATTCGGTGGGCAGTCGGGCACCGGCCCAGCGGGCGTAGGCATCGGCCTCGTAGAACGAGACGTGCAGTACGGGCTCGTCGAGCACCACCGGGCGTCGACCGGACAGCGTGAACGTCGTGGGATGCGCGTCAGCGTCCTCGTAGTGCCAGTATCCCGGTGCCTGCCAACCGGTTTCCCGGATGTGTGCCCACCCGTCGGACAGCCAGAACTCGGGTCGCCGGTAGCCGTCGTCGGCGATGAACTCGAGCCAGTCGGCGTTGGTGACAGCACGCTCGGCGATCTCGAAGTCCTCCAAGAACACTCGATGCCGCGGACCCTCGTTGTCGTAGGAGAACGACGCTCCGCCGCCGGCCCCGGTCTCGGTGACCCCGCCGGACACCGCACGCCAGGTCAGCGGCTCGGGGGTAGGTGCGGCGTCGACCGCGCGATCGACGTAGACCGGCGCGAACGCGTGCGCGGAGAACAGGTGCTTGAGATCCATCAGGATCAGCTCCTGGTGTTGCTGCTCGTGATTGCAACCCAATTCGACGAGCGCGAGCGTCGAGTCGTCGAGAGCACCGCGCTCCAGGCGGTCGATCATGCAGCTGTCGACGTAGTCGCGGTAGGCGGTGACGTCGGCGACACCCGGCCGGGTCACCAGACCGCGGTCCGGCCGCGGATGACGCTCTCCCACCGCCTCGTAATAGCTGTTGAACAGATAGCGGTACGTCTCGTCGTAGACGGTGTACGACGGATCGCTCCGCAGGATGAACTCCTCGAAGAACCAGGTCACGTGCGCCCGATGCCATTTCGTCGGACTGGCGTCGGTCATCGACTGCGGTGTCTGGTCTTCGGCGGACAGCGACGCGGTGAGCTGGTCGGTCAGCGCACGTACATCGCGAAATCGTTGGGTGTCGACGGGGTCGGTCGACATCGGCCGTTCGGTGATGGTCATCTCATACCTCCCGTTGTCTCCATCGTTACCGCGGGTGGCCGGACTGTCAATCGGGATCGCGCTCGGAGCGCTCCACCTCGTCCTCGTCGATGTAGTGCACCGCCGCCTCTTCGGCGGAGGCGCCCGCGCCGTCGATCCCGCAGTCGGTGGCGAAGGTGTCGGCGTCGTTGTCGTCGCCATCGCCGTTGCCCGCGGCCACGAGCCGTCCGGCCCGTCCGTTGCCTGCCTGATCGTCGTTGTCGTACTCGTCGTCGCGATCGGATTCATGTGAGCGCCAATCGGACTCCGCGTCATCGAGCGGGTCCTTGGCATTCCACGGGTCGGGTTCCTCCTCGGACAGGCGCTCGTCGAGGGTCTCCCCTTCGCGCTGCTCCTGGGCGGTCAGCCCGCGGCGGGCGCCGCTGGGACGGTGATCCGGTGGCGAGAACCCCTCATCGAGGACATCGTCGACGCCCCGGTCGTCGAGTGTGTCCTCCGGTTGGAGCTGATCGTCGGGATCGAGGCTGTACTCACCGTCGGAACCTTCTGAGATGCTGCCGATGTCGTCACTCACACTGTTCACGATGCCAGAACCGGCGACACGGCGGGAGCGCAAAGTCTGCGGTGGTGGCGGGATAGTCCGTATTGTCCTCGCCATGACCACTCCGTCTGATCCGCACAATATCGAGCCGCATGATCGTGGCCAGGGTTCCGGAGACAATTCCGCACCGGATCCCACTCCCCCTACCGGTGGTTACCCGCCGCCCTCCTATCCGCCGCCGGGTGGCGCCTACCCGCCACCGCCACCACCGCCGAGCGGTTCCTACCCGCCGCCGCCGTCCGATCAGGGTGGAGCGTTCCCGCCGCCACCGTCTGATCAGGGCGGGGCGTTTCCGCCGCCACCGTCCCAGGGCGGGGCGTACCCGCCGCCCCCATCGCAGCCGGCCGGCGGGGCGTATCCCCCACCGCCGTCGGGGTCGTATCCACCGCCCCCGTCCCAGGGCGGGGCGTATCCGCCGCCACCCCCGTCGGATCCCTATCCGTCCGGTTCTTATCCGTCCGGTGGCGCCTATCCGCCCCCGCCTAGCGGCGCGTATCCGCCGGCCGGTGACTACGGCAGCCCGAGTGGCGGCTACGGCGCATCCGGGTCCGGATACGGAGCGCCCGCCGGTGATGCCTACGGAGCCGTCGCCGCCCCGCAGTTCTCGGTGGGCGACGCCCTGAGCTACGCGTGGAGCCGCTTCTCCGGCAACGCGGTGCCGTGGATCCTGATCACACTGCTCGCCGGTCTGGTGACCGGTTTGATCAACTACCTCGGCTACGCCATCGGCGGCAACGGCTCATTCATCCGGATCATCTTCAGCTTGATCGCCGTGATTGTCGGCTACATCTTCCAGGGTGCGATGATCCGCGGTGCTCTCGACGAGGTCGGCGGCAGCAAACCGGCGATCGGCAGCTTCTTCCAGTTCGCCAATGTCGGCGCGGTGATCCTGACCGCACTGCTCGTCGCGATCGGCACCGACATCGGTCTGATCCTCTGCATCATTCCCGGCCTGATCTTCGCGTTCCTGGCCTTCTGGTCGCTGCCCTTCACTGTGGACCGGAATCTGCAGCCCATCGAGGCGATCAAGGCGAGCTTCTCGGTGATCAGCAAGAATGCCGGCGCGCTGTTCCCGTTGGCACTGGTGAATGCGCTGATCCTCGTTGTCGGCGCGCTCCTGTGCGGCGTCGGACTGCTCGTGGCAGTCCCGATCGTCGTCATCTCGAGCACATATGCCTACCGGGTCTTCACCGGCGGTCAGGTTGCGCCGGTCGGTGGCCACACGCCGCCCTCCGCACCGCCCGGATATCCGCCCACGCAGTACTGAGTCGACACGGCTCACCGACGATCGGCCGTCGCCCAACCGGGCGGCGGCCGATTCGTTTCGGTCGCGTCGGGTTTTACCCAAACGGGCCGCGCCGGCATGAGCGGTCGGCGACAATACAGAAGATGATCGAGGAGATGCAGGACGAGGCCGTGGCCCTCCTGTCCGCCGGCGAATACATGCACGCACTCGCCGAGTTCTCGGTGCTCCGGGAGATCCGCTCGCGACGCGAGGGCCCCTATTCGACGATGTACCTGTCCAATCTGCATGACTGTGTCCGCTGCATGTCGCATCTGGAACTCTGGGCGGATTCCACGCCCCTGTGTCGCGAACTGCACGGGAAATATGTGCGGACCCACGGCCGCGGCCAGTCCGACACCGTCGACGTCGCCAAACACTGGGCGTGGGCGCTGGTTCACCTGCACGATTACCCGCCGGCCGTCCGCCTGTACCTCACCACCGCCGACGCGCTGTGGGATGCGGATCGTGATCAGGCGCAACGACTTCTGGGCGCTGCCCTGGCCCATCGCGACGCGACCGATCCGGCGGCGCTGATCTCCGACGACGAGGAGAACCCGATGATCGACGGCGCGCGGCTGCACCACGCCCACGACGTGCTCGTCACCTTGAATCAGCTGATCGAGCAACTGTCGTCGAATCCCGGCGACGACCGCGCGTCGGTCACCTTCGACGGCCTCGCGATCGCCTGAACGACCCCTGAACGACGACGGGCGCGCCTCCCCGGGGGAGAGACACGCCCGTTGCCGAATGTCGTGACCTACACGACCGGCGCGCTGGTGGCGTCGACCTTCTTCGGCAGCGAGAAGAGGGTGACGATGCTGACGATGATCAGCATGATGGCGGCGACCCAGATGAAGGTGGCCAGCGCCAGACCCGGGATCACCAGCATCACGATGCCGGCGAGAATGGCGATCGCACCGGTGAAAATGAGCAGAGCGCGGGAGGTATGCGCCGACCCCGAGAACGCACGCACCAGATCACCTACGCCCTGGAAGATCCAGGCGATACCGATGAAGATCGCCAGAAAGACCAGTGACTCCTCGGGATTGAACAGGGCGACGATGCCGAAGACCAGGATCAGCGCACCGAGAATGCCGATCAGCACGCGCCAACCCGTGGGCATCAGATTCGCGGCGAAAGCCTCGTAGAGGCGGAACGCGCCGGTCAGGATCAGCGAGATGCCGAACAAGACCCCGATGACCACCAGCGTGGCCTTGGGCCACACGAGCGCGATGATGCCCATAACAATTCCGACGACCGCCGTCGCGATCATCATCGACCGAACCGCACCGATGAGTTCGTTCGGAATCTGCCTTCCGTAACCTGCAAATGTCATGAAGAGAGATTAAGTCATATCGCCGCGTTCACCGTGGATTGACGAATTGAACAGAAGAGGAAGTCTTTCGTGCCCCCAATCGCATTCTTCGAGCGTGAGTCCAGCGACCTCTTCGTTCCGACCCGCTTCGCCCGAAGCCTGTGGGCTCCTCAGACGCTCAGCGGCCCACCGGTGTGCGCGATCGCGGCCCGCGCCGCCGAAACCGAGTTCTGTCCCGAAGGTTTCCGGGGCGCACGTTTCACTATCGAATTGTTCAAAGCCGCCCGGGAGATCCCGACGACGACGCGGGGACGCATGAGCCGCGACGGCGGCCGGATCAAGGTGGTCGAGGTCGACGTCGTCCAGGACTTCGACGGAGTCGAGACCGTCGTCGCCCGCAGCACGTCGGTGTTCGTGAAGGAAACCAGCAATCCGCCCGGTGACCGATGGATTCCTGCCGACGACGACTTCCGGCCACCCACCGCAGGCTCCGACGACCTGTTCCCCTGGTTCGGCTCCGACGACGAGAACGGCGAACCCGCGTGGGACCAGACGATCGGCAACCATCAGAACGCGCGCCGCAAGCGGATGTGGACGCGGGCGGTGTGGACCGTGGCCGGCGAACGCCCGTCGCCATTCGAACGCGCGGTGATCAGCGGCGAATCCACCAGCCTGATGGGCAACTGGGGCAGCACTGGGATCGGATTCATCAACTGCGACCTGACCGTTGGACTGTCCCGCCTACCCGACGGCCCGCGGATCGGACTGGAGGCCGTCAGCCACACCGAATCCGACGGCATATCGACGAGTACGACGCACCTGTATGACATTCACGGCCAGTTCGGGGTGGGCCTGGTGACCGGGCTGAACAACGCCGCCGCGGAGATCGATTTCACCTCCGTGGACACCACCGACCGCTACACCGAAGCCTGAGTGGACACACTGTTGACCCACTGAGTTTCTCAGGTCTTGATAAGGTCACGGCCATGCGTCGTTTCGCTCGGGGATTTCGGACCGCGGCCCTCGCTGCCGCGTCTGTCGCCACCACGCTCACCATGGCGATCACCTCTGCCCCGCAGGCTGCGGCGGCACCGGTGGCCGCCGGACCCGCCGCCCTCGTTGCGCGCCTGACCGGCCCCGGCGCCATCAACGACACCGTCGGCCGGCACGGCATCTTCGGCACCGACCTCGGCATCATGTGGGATAACGGCCACGGCGAGATACTCACCGCGTTCGGTGACACCCAGCAGATCAACGGGTGGTCGCTGCTCTACGGCAACCTCTTCTACTGGCGGTCGAACGTCCTGCTGCGCAGCACCGACCGCTACCTCGCCGACGGCATGACATTCACGAGTCACGCCGGTCCGCCCGGATATGCCAAGCGACTGCTCAAGCCGGACCTCCGCAGGGAGATCACGGTCCTGCCCACCGCGGGCATCGCCGCCAACGGCAAGCAGTATATGAACGTGATGTCGGTGAAGAAGTGGGGCGATCCGGGCATCTGGTACACCAACTGGTCCGGCCTCGTCCGCTCGAATGACAATGGCAACAACTGGCACGCAGCCAACGCGTTCCGCCCCAATGGCGGCGGCAACCACAAGTTCCAGATGAATGCCCTGCTCAAGGTCGGCGACACCGTCTACACCTACGGCACCCCCGATGGCCGGTGGGGCAATGCGTACATCGCCCGCGTCAATCAGCGTGACATCGAGAACCTCGGCAAGTACGAGTACTTCTCGTGGGGCAAGTGGGTGCGCAACAACCCGGATGCGGCGACGCCGGTGATGGCCGGGCCGATCGGTGAAATCTCCGTGCAGTGGAACAACTACCTGGGCAAGTACGTCTCGATGGCCTCCCGCAACGGTGGCGCCCTCTTGCGTACCGCCGACAACCCTTGGGGGCCTTGGACTTCCGGTGAAGTCGTGGTTCCCCCGGACAACCCGTACACCGGTTACGCTCCGTTCATCCACCCGTGGTCGACCGGCCGGGATCTGTACTTCACCTACTCGATCTCGTGGGGCTATCAGGTCTACCTGATGCGCCTGACATTGCAGAAGTAGCGCTCAGAACGGCACGTCGGGCCCTTCGTTATGTCGCTTCCGGTTGCGACTCCTCTCCGCCCGGCGTCGGGCATGTTTGTTCGCCGTCCGACTGCGGGTGCGTGTCGGGCGTTCCTGATTCGGGGCGTCGAAGGCCGGCGGGGCCTGGGGTGAGGCGGTGTAGCGGATGCGCCGCAGGCCGGGGAAGAGTTCCTCCATCGTTTCGGCCTCACCCGGGATGGTCAGGCCCTCGGGAGTGACTGTCTCCGTGCGTAATTGGCCGTCCTCATCGCGCCACTGGTCGTCGAGCCATCCCGAGAACGTCTTGAGCAGGTGCCAGGGCCGGCATTTTGGGTTCATGTTGTCCGAGGTGGTCTGTCCGCCGGCGCTGGGGTTGTCGTGGTCGAACTCCTCTACATGCTCGGCATCGCATTCCCAGGCACTCTTCGTGCAGCCGGGTTCACTGCACGCCCCGTGGCGGATACGGATGTACGCGTCCAGTGAGGTGGTCGGGCGGTACGGGTCCGACGCCAGTGATCCGGGCAGGGTGAAAGTGCCGTCCGGGTTCATCGGCGTGCCCGGCGGGATCAGCGGTGCGATCCGCGCATCCGGGCGGGCGGCGAGTTCGCGGACGTGTTCGTCGTCGATCACGCCGTGACCGTCGAGGTAGCCCGGATTGTTGGCCCGGCCCTCGAGGGTGGCCTCATCGCAGACCACATGGATGACGAACCTCGGTTGCACCGGCAGCAGAGCCTTCGACGGAGCGTCTTCGATGCCGTCGGTGGCAGCGTCGTCGAGAGTCAGTACGGTGACCGCGCAATCGTCGCGCCCGCACTCACACGCGAAGTCGCTGCCGGTCAGCAACGCGAACTCCAGATCCGACTCCCGCTGCGGCTTGGTGCGCCCATCGTGCTCACACACTTTCGCTGCCGCGGTCGCCGCGAGACTGGCATACGCGAGGCGCGCGTTCTCCGCCGACATCACTGCGGTCAACTCGGCGGTGCCATCGCGGCGGTTCTCCACCCAGACGCAGCGTTTGTCGATGGCGTCCTTGCGGCGTTCGCGCACCGCATCCGGATCGTGCCGGAAGATGATGCGGTCCACCATATTCCGCAGAGCCTTGGTGGAGAACGTGCCCTTGCGCAACCGTCGAGCGATCTCCGCATCCACCTCGGGCGCATAGGATTGGCCGTCGATCAGATCGGTGTCGACGATGATCTGCTGAGCCTGGCGCTGGCTGATAATGCCGTCGCCGAGGCACTCGAACACATCGGGCAACCGGTCCCGCAGCACGATGCCTTCGTCGAGAAGCACTTCGGCCTGGTGGCGAGTGATCGCCCGCGTCTGCGCGATCCGCGTCGCGGCGTCGGCGAAACCGTCGACCACGAAACCGTCGGTGTCCTCCCGCGCGGCGACGAAGCGGTCGTAGACGACCTGGGCCGTCCGGTAGTCGCAGTAGGCGAGGTAGGAGTGGCCGCGATCCAGGTCGGTCATCCCGAGCAGCAGGTCGTTGATGGGGGCCTCGTCCGCGTCGGCCGGGTCGATGCCGCCGAGGAAGGCAGCCGGCAACCCACGCCACAGTGGCGCCTCGGGTGGTGAGTCGGCTGTCGGGGACACGCGAGCGACCTTTCAGAGATACGGACATGGCTGCAGGACACCCACATTCATCTCTGATGCGACCCATTAAAACCTCGGGACCGCGGCGCTTCGTTCGTTTCCTCTTCCTGCTACCGAGAACATACCTCGGGGGTACGACAAGTTTGTTTCTCGCGTTGCCCCTTCGACACGCTCGCTCGGCTGGCGCCTCGCGGGCTACTCAGGGAGCGGAAGGGGCCGCTCCCGGGTCCTGAGCAAGCGAGCTCGCGGGCTGCTCAGGACCCGGAAGAAGGCTCCCGGGCCCTGAGAGCGGTGGCGCTGCTACTGCCCGAGAATCTTCTTCATCTGGGCGATCTCGGCGGTCTGATCGAGCTTGATCCGGTTGGCGAGTGCCTTGGTGGTGGGGTCTTGTCCATCGGCGAGCTCGGCGTTGGCCATGCCGATCGCACCCTCGTGATGGCGGATCATGCCCTCGAGCCACAGCCTGTCGAAGGTTGCGCCGGTCGCATCCCGCATCGCGGCCATCTCGTCGTCGGTCATCATGCCAGGCATCGAACCGTGGCCGGACATGTCGTGTTCGCCGGAGTCCGGCGCGTCCACGCCCCAGGCCGCCAATTGTTGTGTCATCTGGTCGATCTCAGGTTGCTGCGCGGCCTTGATTCGCGCCGCGAGCGCAGTCACCTCCGGATTGTCGGTGCGGGTGGGGACCAGATCGGCCATCTCGATGGCCTGCTGGTGGTGCGGAATCATCATGGTCAGGAAGGTGACGTCGGCCTGGTTGTGCGCCGACGACGCGACCCCGGATGTCGACACGGAGGCCGATGCGGAGGTGGGGGTCGTCGTCGTGTCGTCGGTGGACGAGCAGGCAGACAGCAACGCGGCGGAAGCAGCGAGTGCGATCAGGGCATGGGTGGGACGGTGGGTGTTCATCAGTGAAAATCCTTGTCATCAAGAGTGATTCGGCGCAGCATGCAGCCACGCCGCAGAAGTCGTCGATGCGGAGGGAGTCCGCGATCGACAACTCAGCAGCGAATCACCTGGAGCTGCAAGTGGTTCGGAATCGCCCACGGCGGTGGCCTTCCCAGCACTCTTACCCAGCCGAGGAAACGGCCTCTCAGGGCACGGACTTCGGGGAATCCCCAGGAGAGCAACACCAGCAGGATCAGCGGGATGACTGGCTCGCCGTCCCGAATGAACACGCACGCGTGCTGATGCTCGTCACAGTCCGGCGCTGGCGACAGATGCGCTTGCTCGATGGAAGCCGCGGATGACGTCAACATCGGCACCGACGTCGAATGCTGTGGTGCACCAGCATGTTCGGGCGTGACGCAATGTGCGATCACCGAATGCATCACGAGAATCGCGAAGGCCAACACGACAAGAACAACGCCGCCACCGACTCTCGGTGGACGACGAATTCCTGGCCGGGTGCGCACTATTCGGTGGCGCCCGCGGGTGCGGGTGCCATGGCCGACCGTTCGGCCTCAAGCAGCTGCTGCCGCGGGATGAGCCATCGTCGATCGATCAGCCGGTAGGCGATGATCACGGCCGCGGCCAGCCCCCAGCCGAGCAGGATGTCGAACACATAGTGCTCGCCGGTGTAGACCAGGGTGAACGCCATCGCGAACGCGTAACCCAGGAACAGTGCCTTCCCCATCGCACGCACCCGCGGCCACATAAACAGCGCCAACAGCATGGTCAGTCCCGCATGCAACGACGGGATCGCGGCGACGAGGTTCGCCTTCCCCTGGCCAAGTTGCACCAAGTTCGACGCGGCGTGGATGTTCAGGAACTCCCATCCGCGGGCGGAAATGCGTTCGACGTAGGGCGCCGCGTCGGGGTGCGACGGTGTCACCGGTCCCAGCAGCCCGCCACTGGCGACCGGGGTCGTCGAGTACATACAGAGCGGATCGTGCGGGTGATCGGCGACCTCGACGGCGGTGCATTTGGCTGCGGCCCACGGCGGCGCGGCCGGCACCAGGCTGTATCCGACGAGCGCGAGGAAGGTGGTTGCGATGAAACAGGCGGCGTACCGGCGCCACGCCGCACGATCGCGAAGCCACAGAACGGCGGCCACCGCGTACGGAACGATGAAATAGGACATGTAGACGACGCTGGTGATGATCTCCCACCACGGTGGGCTCGCCTGCTTGAGGTGTTCCTGCAGCCAGACCGTCGGATTGACCCCGAAGATCGCGAGGTCGACATCGGGTGCGAGATGCCATTGCGTGGGCATACCGAGCCAGACCGCGACGTCGCGGGTCCAGTCGTAGATGAGCAGGATCAGCGCGAACGGCAGCCAGTCGATGAACACGGTGATCACCCGGCGTCGGCCGATGCTGGCCGCCAACAGGCCCAGGCACAGCAGGACCAGTAGTCGCGTGCGGTCGAAGGCGAGGCCCTCGGCGGTGATCTCGTAGATCATGAACGCCACCCACGCGGCGACCGCGATGCGTCGGACGACGGTCAGATCGCGGCGCTGCTCCGGATGCGGTTCCATCTCGGCTGCGGCGGCGATGTCGTCGAGGAACGGCTCGACTCGCGCGGGCGGATCCTCCGGTGCCGGTTTCCCGACCGCCTCGTCAATGCTCACCCGCACCTCGCACGTACCCACGCCCCGCCGGGGCACCTGCCGTCAATTGGTCATCCTTAGTCAGCCTAGTGATTGTTTGCTGTTGGTCGCGCGTTTACCGGCGACATGCCGACAGGAGTAGGAAGTTCCCTGGCCAGATGTGACGGGTCTCACACAACTATCGTTGGATCATGCGCATCGGAGCCCACCTACGTGAAGACGACGACCCGTTGACCACCGCAACCGAACTCGGCATCGACGTCTTCCAGATGTTCGTGACCGACCCGCAGAGCTGGAAGAAACCGGTCCCCCGCCCCGACGCCGCAGCCATCCGCGATTCGGCCATCGACGTCGTCGTGCACTCGAGCTATCAGATCAATGTGGCGAGCCTGAACAACCGGCTGCGCATGCCGTCACGCAAGGCGGTCGAACAGCAGGCAACCGCGGCCGCCGAACTCGGCGCGTTCGGACTCGTCGTCCACGGCGGCCATCTGCGCGACGGTGAAGCCGCAGACGAGGGATTCGCCAACTGGCACAAGCTCTTCGATCGCCAGATCGACAAGGGCGGGTTCGGCGTCCCGATCCTGATCGAGAACACCGCAGGCGGCGATCACGCCATGGCGCGCACACTCGAGGCCATCGATCGTCTGTGGGCGGCGGTCGGCGACTTCGAGCAGGCCGGTTTCTGCCTCGACACGTGCCACGCCTGGGCGGGCGGCGAGGAACTCGTCGGGCTCGTCGAGCGAGTCCGTGAGATCACCGGCCGCATCGACCTGGTCCACCTGAACAACTCCCGCGACGAGTTCGACTCCGGCAGGGACCGCCACGCCAATCTGGCCGACGGTCACATCGATCCCGAGGTGCTCGTGGCGGTCGCCGCTGCGGCCGACGCCCCGGTGATCCTGGAAACCCCTGCCGAGGGCATTCCGGCCGATCTCGAATACTTGCGTTCGTCTCTCTGACCTGCAATTTCTCCGCCAACCCGACCGTCGCGACGGTACGGGTTGTTGCGCATGCCGTCACGGAGTATTCTGGGGTTACCCGCGAGTAACTTACTCGCAATCTGATTAGCCGAAGCCCACACCAGAAGAGGAACCAGCATGGGCCACTACAAGAGCAACCTGCGCGACCTGCACTTCAACTTGTTCGAGATGTACGACCTCGACAAGGTGCTGGAGAGCGACGAGTTCGGTGACCTCGACCACGAGACCGCCGTCGACATGCTGCGCGAGGTCAAGGCGCTGGCCGAGGGCCCGATCGCCGAGTCGTTCGCCGACGCCGACCGCAATCCGCCGGTCTTCGATCCCGACGCACACACCGTCACCATTCCCGAGGGCTTCGCCAAGTCCTACAACGCCCTGGTCGAGGGTGGTTGGGACAAGATCGGTGTCGCCGATGAACTGGGCGGGCTCCCCGCTCCCCGATCCCTCTACTGGGCCATCGGCGAGATGATCCTCGGCGCGAACCCGCCGGTGTTCATGTACGGCGCCGGTGCCGGCTTCGCCAACATCTTCTTCGACAACGGCACCGATGAGCAGAAGAAGTGGGCCGCCATCTGTTCCGAGCGCGGCTGGGGCGCCACCATGGTGCTGACCGAGCCCGACGCCGGCTCCGACGTGGGCGCCGCACGCACCAAGGCCGTCAAGCAGGATGACGGCACCTGGCACATCGACGGGGTGAAGCGCTTCATCACCTCGGCCGATCAGGACATGACCGAGAACATCTTCCACCTCGTCCTGGCCCGCCCCGAGGGCGCGAAGCCGGGCACCAAGGGACTGTCGCTGTTCTTCGTCCCGAAGTTCCACTTCGATCACGAGACCGGCGAACTAGGTGAGCGCAACGGCGTTTTCGTCACCAACGTCGAACACAAGATGGGCATCAAGGCCTCGGCCACCTGTGAGCTGACCTTCGGTCAGCACGGCACACCGGCCGTCGGCTGGCTCGTCGGCGAGGTCCACGACGGTATCGCGCAGATGTTCGACGTCATCGAGCACGCCCGAATGATGGTGGGCACCAAAGCCATTTCCACCCTGTCGACCGGGTATCTGAACGCGCTCGACTACGCCAAGGAGCGGGTGCAGGGTGCCGATCTGGTGCAGATGACCGACAAGGCCGCGCCGCGCGTGACCATCACCCATCACCCGGATGTGCGTCGTTCGTTGATGACCCAGAAGGCCTACGCCGAGGGACTGCGCGCCGTGTACCTGTACACCGCGTCGCATCAGGATGCCGTTGCCGCCCAGATTGTTTCGGGCGCAGACGCAGAACTCGCCCACAAGGTGAACGATCTGCTGCTGCCGATCGTCAAGGGCGTCGGCTCCGAGCGGGCGTACAGCGTGCTCTCCCATGAGTCGCTGCAGACACTCGGCGGTTCGGGCTTCCTGCAGGACTACCCGCTCGAGCAGTACATCCGCGACTCCAAGATCGACTCGCTCTACGAGGGCACCACGGCCATCCAAGCGCAGGACTTCTTCTTCCGCAAGATCATTCGCGACAAGGGTGCCGCATTCGGGCACGTCGCCGGGCAGATCCAGAAGTTCCTCGACGCCGAGGGCGGCAACGGCCGGCTGAAGACCGAGCGCGCGCTGCTCAAGACCGCGTTCGAGGACGTGCAGGCGATGACCGCCACGCTGACCACGTATCTGATGAACGCACAGGAGAATCCGCAGGAACTCTACAAGGTGGGCCTCGGCTCGGTGCGCTTCCTGATGTCGGTCGGCGACCTGCTCATCGGCTGGCTGCTGCTGCGTCAGGCCGAAGTCGCGCTCGCCGCCCTCGATGCCGGCGCAACCGGTGCCGACACGTCGTTCTACGAGGGCAAGGTCGCGGTTGCGAGCTTCTTCGCGAAGAACATGCTGCCGCCGCTCACTGCCGTCCGCGGCACGGTGGAGAACCTCGACATCGACGTCATGGAGGTCGACGAAGCGGCGTTCTGAGCCCAGTTCGCCAGATCTACCCCTGCGATCTCCCTCCTGCACACGGAATACCCTGTGCAAGAGGGAGATTTTGTGTGCGCGATGTCAGATAGGTTGCAGCCGCACCCCGAGGGCGCGGTAGACCGGCTCGGCGCGACGGTCCAGCGTCAGCAACAGGAGGCCGGCCTCGGCGGCAGCGGCCCCCACCAGACCGTCGTAGACGGCTCCACCAGAGATGCCCGCCTCGGCGAATACCCCAAGGAGCTCACCGGCCCGTACCGGCGAAAGTTGGTGCGAATGTGGGAAGTTCGTGGCAAGGAGCCGCGTCGCGGCCGATGCGGTCAACCGTTGCGGCGGGGGTAGCCGAGTCAGCACCGAGTACGTTTCGAACGCTGCGTGTCCACTGAGCCCGAGCTCGCGTCCGCTCGTTGCTTCGGTCATCTCGCGATGCCCGGCCTGATTCGGTCGGACCAGCGCGATCGCGGCGCTCGTGTCGAGTAGAAGTACCTCAGCGCTGGTCGCCAAGGCGCAACTCCCGTATATCGTCGGTGGACAGTTGCGGACCTCCGTCCGGCAGAAGTAGCCGCCCATCCTTCTCGATCAGATCATCGCTCGCCACCGGCTCGAGGACGAGTCCACTTCCCGTCACGGTGATCTCGACCTCCCCGGGTACCAAACCCACGCGATCCCTCAGCTCCTTCGGAACGACGAGCCGTCCCGCGCGGTCGATGGTGGTACGCATGGCATTCAGACTACCATCCAAATGGTATTGAACATGGTCGGCAAAGTTCTGATCACCACGTCGACCAAATCCCTACCGGTCTCGCAGCCAGCGCGACAGGCCTCGGTGCCCCGCCCGCATCATGTGCCGGTGGTTGAGCCGCAGCAACGGCCGCCCGACGACGATCAGAACCGTGGGTATCCGCTTGTGTAACAACACTTCCTGAGTGAAATCGACGACCGCCGCAGAGTGGGGATGCTCGTCGTCGTCGGAGATCTGCCAGCGACTCCACCCGACGAGGTCGCCCTCGATCGCGGCCCGCAACTCCCCACGCGTCGCGTCGCGGACCTGTTCGGTGACGGTGACCCGCAGGGACATCGGTATCACCGACCGGAGCCGTGCAGTGCCTGACCGGTCGTCGACCCGCGTCGCCTCGCGCACCTGTGGCCACCACGTGGTGTAGGCGTCCGCGTCGGCCAGTGCGGCGAAGACCAGGCCACGTGGATGCGGCAGATGCCAGCGCGCTGTCATCCGGAAGAATCGAGCGTCAGCCACCTGCTCGAGTGTCCACCTCGGCACGCGAGTGCGCCACAGCCTCGAGGCGAGGCACATACGAAATCTCCCTCCTTCACACGAAATACCTTGTGCAGGAGGGAGATTCTGTGTGTTGCTGCGCTTGTCGCGACTACTTCGGTGGCATCCGGATGCCGCCGTCGACGCGGATGACCTCGGCGTTCATGTAGGAGTTGGTGACCAGCTCGACGACCATCGAGGCCAGTTCGTCGGGCTTGCCGAGACGATGCGGGAAGAGCACGGACTCGCCGAGCTTCGCCTTGAAGGCCTCGGCGGCTTCGCCCTCGCCGTAGATCGGGGTGTCGATCAGGCCGGGGGCGATGGTGTTGACGCGCACGCCCACGGCAGCCAGGTCGCGGGCGACCGGCAGGGTCATGCCGACGACGCCACCCTTGGACGAGGAGTACGACGCCTGGCCGATCTGGCCGTCGAAGGCGGCGACGCTGGCCATGTTGACCACGGCGCCACGCTCACCGGACTCGAGGGGCTCGTTGCGGCTCATCGCGGTGGCGGCCAGCCGGATGCAGTCGAAGGTGCCGACCAGGTTGATCGCGATGACCTTCTTGTAGGCATCCAGGTTGTGGGCCGACGCGAACTCGCCGTCCTTGCCGATGGTGCGCTGCGCCCAGCCGATGCCGGCCGAGTTCACCAGCGCCCGCAGCGGGCCGAGCTCGGTCGCCGCGTTGACGGCCGCCTCGATCTGCGCGGTGTCGGTCACATCGACGGGAACGAAGATGCCGCCGACCTCCTTGGCCAGCTCCTCTCCCTTGTCGGCCTGCAGGTCGGCGACGACGACCTTGGCCCCCTTGGCCGCCAGCTGGCGAACCGCGGCTGCGCCGATACCCGACGCACCACCCGTGACAATTGCGCTTGCTCCATTGATATCCACGAGCGCAGCCTATCGAGCGTTCTATCGCTCGGTCCAGAGGGGGCTCTCAGCTGCACGTGACCTTGGGTTCGGGGTCGTATTTCACCGTCCTGGTGTGCCGGCTGATCTCGTTGCCGGTGCGGGCGTCGGTGATCACCCGGGTGTTCGACGTCGTGAACCCGCGGCTGCCCGACGACGCGATGCAGTCGTCGCCCGCGGTCAGCTTCAGGGTCTCGGGATCGGTGTAGGCGTAGCGGTCGCCGGTGATCGACTCGACCTCGCGCGTCTGCGTGCTCCACATGCGGACGGTGACCGCCGACTCCGACCACGCCGTCTCGATGTAGATGCCGTACGGGGTGTTGTTGCGGAACACCAGGTCGATGGCACCCTCGAAGACCGTCGCCTCCCGCGCTTCCGGGTAGCGCGAGATGTAGTAGGAGTGCTCGGTGTGGTCGACGTCCTCGAGGCCGGCGAAGTAGGACGCGTTGTACAGCGTCGTCGCGAACTGGGAGATGCCGCCGCCGACGGCCTTCGCGGCGTGGCCGTGGTCGATGATCGTCGAGGTGACGTAGCCCTGGGCGGTCCCACGTGGTCCGGTATAGCCGTTGAGCGAGAATGTCTTTCCGGGTAGAACGACGGCCCCGTCGACCTCCTGGGCGACGAGCCGGATGTTCTCCCCGGATGCACTGGAGAAGCCGCCGGTGCTGAACTCGCTGACCACTTCCCGGACGCCGAGTTTGCGGGCGGCGGCGGTGTCGAGCCGCGGTTTGGTGGTGCGATAGGCGACCTCGACGACACGCTCGGGGCCGGTGCCCACCGCAACCGTGTTGAGCGACGTGAAGGTGGCCGGCCAGTCGATCTTGGCGCCGTCACGCGACGGTACGACGGTCGGCGAGCCGGAACTCAGGGAGAACGTCGCGTTGCGGGGTGCGTGCTCGGTGCGCGCGAGGGCCGGTCGCAGCAGGGCGATGGCGCGTTTGTCGTCGACCTCGGGACGCAGACCCCCGTGTCCGTCGGGCACGAACGTGAGCACAGTGCCGAGTTGGGTCGGGGTGACGCGAATAGTGGCGTTCTCAGTGCCCTGGACAGTCAGCGGACCGGACACGGCCTGGGCGGCGGGACCGAGGACGGTGGCCCGGACGGTGTCCGCGCTGACGGTCGGCGCGAAGTCTTCCATCGGGAGGTCGACGGTCGAGCCGTCGAGCCAGTGCTGGGTCAGCGTCGATGCCGCGGCCGTGCGCGCCACGCGTTTGCCTGCGGCCGGGAGATCGCCGATCGGGACTCCGTCGCGGTAGTGGACGCCGCCCTCGACCGCGGCCTTCTCCAGGGTGCGACGGTGGTCGTCGACGGTGGTGTCGAAGGTGTCCCGATTGATCCGGACCACCGGGTCGACCGTCCGCGACATCCCGAACAGTGTCGCGAGCCGTGTGATCGGGTTGCGTGACTGTTCCATCAGCCGCGCGGTGGTGGCGTCGGCGTCGAAGGTCAGGCCAAGGTCGTCGGCGGTCGGGGTGGCGGTGCCCGACGACGTCCGGATCGCCACCGGGCGGGTGGCGCGAGCGCTCAGTTCGTCGACGACGACCTGCGCTTGTTCCGGGTCGAGGTTGCCGGCGTCGATCCCGGCGATGACGGTGCCGCGAGCGGTCTTGCCGTGGGTGTGCAGCAGATCGGCGGCCAGAATGATGCCGAGGATCGCGAGCACTCCGATGGCCACGCGCGCGAACAGGCGCAGGGGCAGATGAGTACTCACAGGGTCAACCATATGTGGAGAGATTGGGCGGGCACCGCGCGTGGGGCACCTGAAAAAGGAAGGCGCCCCGGCCGAGCTGCCGGGTCGGGGGTCTGGCAGCTCAGCCGGAGCTACTCGTATATCTACGCTACTTTCGACTCCGTTACAGCTATCCCGAAAATATATTTGCGCGCGTCTACCAGGCCAGATACGTGAGAAGCCCGACCTACGACAAGGTCTTCGCAGGTCAGGCCCTCAAGTGTTTAGTTTGCGATACTTAGCTGTGAATTTGTCTCACTTAGTGTTTCGGACCGCGAACGAGCCAGACCCTCAGCCCTCGACGATCGCGGTGACGCCCTGACCGCCGGCCGCACAGATCGAGATCAATGCTCGACCGCCGCCATTCTCCTTGATGGTCTTGGCGGCCTGGGCGACGATCCGGCCGCCGGTCGCGGCGAACGGGTGACCCGCGGCCAGCGACGAGCCGTGCACGTTGAGCTTGCTGCGATCGATCGCACCGAGCGCCTTGTCGAGTCCGAGTCGCTCCTTGCAGTACTCCTCGGACTCCCAGGCCTGCAGGGTCGCCAGCACCACCGAGGCGAAGGCCTCGTGGATCTCGTAGAAGTCGAAGTCCTGCAGGGTCAGCCCGTTGCGCTCGAGGAGCCGCGGCACCGCGTAGGTCGGAGCCATCAGCAGTCCGTCGGGTCCGTTCACGTAGTCGACGGCCGCGGTCTCGCTGTCGACGAGATAGGCCTGCACCGGCAGCCCCTTGGCGTCCGCCCACTCGTCGGACGACAGCAGCACCGCCGACGCGCCGTCGGTCAATGGGGTGGAGTTGCCTGCGGTCATCGTCGCGTCGCCGAGGGCGACACCGAAGACCGGCTTAAGTTTGGCCAGCTTCTCCACCGACGAGTCCGGACGGAGGTTCTCGTCGCGGGTGAGGCCCATGAACGGGGTGATGAGGTCGTCGAAGAACCCTTCGTCGTAGGCGACGGCCATGTTTCGGTGGCTGGCCGCGGCCAGGGCGTCCTGGTCGGCGCGCTTGATGCCGAACTCCTTGGCGGTGATCGCGGCGTGGTCGCCCATCGACATCCCGGTGCGCGGCTCGCCGTTACGGGGGATCTCGATGCCGAGCTTCGGCAGCAGTTTCACCGCGCCGAGCAGTTGATCCTTGGTGCTGCGCGCCCGATTGACCTCGAGCATCTGGCGACGCATCGACTCCGAGACGCCGATCGGGGCATCGGAGGTGGTGTCCACGCCGCCGCCGATCGCCGCGTCGTAGCGTCCCGAGGCGATCCCGTCGCCGACGGCGACGATCGCCTGCAGTCCGGTCCCGCACGCCTGCTGGATGTCGAAGGCCGGGGTGTAGGGCGAGAGCGCCGAGCCGAGGACGCATTCGCGGATGAGGTTGAAGTCGCGTGAGTGCTTGAGCACGGCACCACCGGCGACCATGCCCAGCCGCTCGCCCTGCAGGTTGAAGCGGCTGATCAGGCCGTCGAGGGTGGCGGTGAACATTTCTTGGTTGCTGACCCGTGCGTAGGACTTGTCCTGCCGCGCGAATGGGATCCGGTTGCCACCAAGGATCGCCACCGGGCGCAGGCTGCGGGTCTTGGGTGTGTGAGCCACTTCGATCTCCCAGGGGGTGTAGTTCGGGTTATGTACGCTATTCTTACTCATGAGTAAGTTAGTTGTCGAACGTCGCTCGCGTGAGTGTCGTCGCACAACCACTCGACCTGCCGAAAGACAGAGGAGAACTTCCGTGGCAGCCACTGGCCTGTACTCGAACTTCGTTCATTCCGCACCCGGCTCCTTCATCGCCAAACAAGCCGGCCTGCCGGTCCCGCCGACGCTGCGGCGCTACAAGGCGTCCGAGCCCGCGCTGCCCGGCCCGGTACTGCTCGGGGGTGTCGGCCGCCTGATCGAGCCGCTGCGCGAGATGCTCTCGACGCCCGACTACGACGTCATCCACAACGCGACGACCGGCCGCAGCGCCGACAAGTACGGAGCGCTGGTATTCGATGCCACCGGCATCACCGCGCCCGGCGAACTCCGTCAGCTCTTCGAGTTCTTCCAGCCCGCCATGCGCTCGCTCGCGCCGTGCGCACGGCTGCTCGTGCTCGGCACCACTCCGGAACTGATCGAGGAACCCAACGAGCACGTCGCGCAGCGCGCGCTCGAGGGGTTCACCCGCTCGGTGGGCAAGGAACTGCTCAAGGGGGCGACCGTGCAACTCGTCTACGTCTCCCCCGACGCCAAGACCGGACTGACCGGCCTGGAATCGACCGTACGGTTCGTGTTGTCGGCGAAGTCCGCGTTCGTGGATGCACAGGTGATCCGGGTAGGCGCCGACGACGCCACCGCGCCCCAGGATTGGGATAAGCCGTTGTCCGGCAAAGTCGCCCTGGTGACCGGCGCGGCGCGCGGTATCGGCGCAACCATCGCCGAGGTCCTCGCCCGCGACGGCGCCCACGTCATCGTCGCCGACGTCCCCCAAGCGGGAGAAGCGCTTTCGGAGACCGCCAACAAGGTGAAGGGCACCGCGTTCCCGCTCGACGTCACCGCCGACGACGCCGGCACCAAGCTGGCCGAGCATGTGCTCGAACGTCACGGCGGCCTCGACATCATCGTCAACAACGCCGGCATCACCCGCGACAAGCTGCTCGCCAACATGGACGACGCCCGCTGGGATGCCGTCATCGGCGTGAATCTCGTTGCACCGCAGTCGCTTGTCAACGCGCTTGTGGAGAAGGATGCACTGCGCGAGGGCGGTGCGGTGGTCGACGTGTCGTCGATCGCCGGCATCGCGGGCAACCGCGGCCAGACCAACTACGGCGCATCGAAGGCCGGCGTCATCGGTCTGGTCGACGCTTACGCGCCGATCCTGGCGCGCAAGGGCATCACCATCAACGCCGTCGCACCCGGTTTCATCGAGACCAAGATGACCGCTGCGATCCCGCTCGCCACCCGCGAGGCCGGCCGCCTCATGAGCTCGCTGCAGCAGGGCGGACAGACCGTCGATGTTGCCGAAACCGTTGCCTACTTTGCCAATCCGGCGTCGAGTGCGATCACCGGCAATGTGGTCCGCGTGTGCGGCCAAGGCTTCCTGGGAGCGTGAGTCGATGAGCAAGACGATCACCCTCTCCGGTCCGCCGAACACCGCGGAGGTCTACGGCAAGGCCGTGTCGGCGATGCTGCCGGTCGTGGGCAAGCCGGCACGCGTGCAGGTCGACGCCGAGATCCCGGACCGACGTTACCGCCTGGAGAACGTCCGGGTCGATGCCGACAAGCTGCACGCGTACACGCGGGTGACCGGCCAGCGTTTCGGTTCGATACTGCCGCTCACCTATCCGTTCGTGCTGCAGTTTCCGTTGGCCATGAAGGTCATGACCGACAGCGACTTTCCATTCGGCGCCATCGGTTCGGTGCACGTGGAAAACAGCATTCATCGACTGCGCCCGATCGAGGTCGGCGAGCCGCTCACGATCGAGACCCATGCGGAGAATCTGCGGGAACATCGCAAGGGACTCATGATCGACATGGTGTCGCAGTTCAGCGTCGGCACCGAGCTGGTCACCACCCAGGTGGCGACGTTCCTGAAGCAGCAACGCACCAGCCTGTCCGACGAGCCGCGGGGGCCGGAGCCGAAACAGGTTGCGCCGCCACCTCCCGACGTCGTGCTGTCGGTGGATCTGGGCCGGATTCGCGAGTACGCCGAGGCCTCGGGTGACCGCAACCCGATCCACATGGGCAATCTGACGGCCAAGGCGTTCGGTTTCCCGAAGGCCATCGCGCACGGAATGTGGAGTGCGGCAGCGGCTGTGGCCAACGTCGAGGCGCAGCTGCCCGACGATGTCACCTACGCGGTACGGTTCGGCAAGCCGATCCTGTTGCCTGCCAAGGTGAATCTCTACACGCGGCGGATCGACGGCGCCGGCGCGTTCGACATCTCGATCCGCGACCGCCGCAAGGGGTTCCCGCACCTGACTGCGACCACGCGGGCGGGATAGAAGTTCTTCCCCCGGCTCCGTGAAGGTCCCCCAGTTGCAGCGGGGGGATCGTCGTGGACTCGGGGGAAGAACTGTCTGAAGCCGGGTACCGGCCGCTACTCCCCCGTGTGCAACGAGGGCTCGCCGGTGCCAACGCCTTTCAGGCCACGCCAGGTGATACCGACGAGCAGATCCGTCGCAGTCTCGAGATCGACGTCGCCCTCGGTGATCCGGTCGGCCACGGCCTCCCCCGCGCCGACGAGCGCAACGGCGGTGAGCTCGAAGTCGATATCGCGGGCGCCCTCGACGGTGGTACCCGCGCGGATCAGTTCGGTGACCATCTCGGTGACGCGCTTGCGGCTGTCGGAGACGAAGTGCGAGAACGTCTGGGTGCCGACCGCGACGCGGTAGAGGACCTTCCACGATTGGCGGTGCTCGTCGACGAAGCGCAGGAACTCCTTGACGACGGTGCGGGCCTGGTCGCGCTGACGCAGCGTCGGGTCGAAGCCGACACTCATCGCGTCGATGAATCGTCCCGACTCACGTTCGATGCACGCGCTGAACAGTTCGTCCTTGGATCCGTAATAGAGGTAGAGCATCGGTTTGCTGATCTCCGCCTCGGCCGCGATGTTGTCCATCGACGCCTCGCGGAACCCGTTTTCCGAGAAGACCTTGACCGCCGCGTCGAGCATCTGTTGCTCACGCACCGCACGGGGTAGCCGCTTCGTGCCACCGGCCATCACACACCTCCTCGGTCGTCTGGATCACTTGACCAGAGTTCGAGCCTACCGGACTACTTACCTGAGGGTCAGTTCCATTCGCAACCAACTAACAGCGCACAACACCCTTGGACCGCAGAATCCGCACCACCGACCGGTTCACCCGATCGACCGACAGCTTGCCGGCCTTGACCTGCTGCTGCAGTGAGTCGAGCACCGCCGGGACCTGGTCGGTGGCCAGCCAGAGCGCGATGTCGGCGCCTGCCTCGATGGCCATCGGGGCCGCTTGGGTGATCGGGTACCGCTGACTGATGGCGGCCATGCCGGACAGATCGTCGGTGAACACCACCCCGTTGAACGCCGGACCGCCGTAGCCGCGGCCGGTGCGCAGCATGCCGTAGGCGCGCGGGCTGATGCTGGCCGGGGTCTCCGGGCCGGTCAGACCAGGCACGATCAGGTGTCCCACCATGACCGCGGCGTTGCCCGGGTTCTGCAGCAGCGTCCGGTAGGGCACGAGGTCGCTCTGTTGCAACGACGCCAGCGGCGGGGTGACCACGACACCCAGGTGCGAGTCGCCGGAACCGTGACCGTGTCCGGGGAAGTGCTTGTAGACCGGGGTGACGCCGGCGGATTGGAGGCCCGCAGCGAACGCGGCACCGTATTCGGCGACGACGTCCGGGTCGTTGCTGAACGACCGGTCACCGATCACTTCATCGTCGGCCTCGTTGCTGACGTCGACGTCGGGTGCGAAGTCCACTGTGATGCCGAGCGCTCGCATCTGCCGTCCGATGGAGGCGGCGAGTTGACGCACCTGCGCGGGGGTCTGTGTCTGGGCGAGTTGCCGCGCCGACGGACTGTCGATGCCCAACGCCGACAGTCGCGACACCCGACCACCCTCCTGGTCGACGGTGACCATCAGCGGGGTGGCACTGTTCGCCGAGATCCGCTTGGCCGCGCCGCTGGTCAGGATCGACTTGTCGGTCCAGCTACCGACGAAGATGCCGCCGATCTGCTCGCTCTGCACGATCGCCTCGGCGTCGGCGGCACCGGTCACCCCGACGACGAGCATCTGCGCCAGCTTCTGTCGCAGCGTCATCTTCTCCAGTTGTGGTGCCCCGCAAGCCAATACCGGAGCAGCGGCGACCGATGTCGACGATGCAACGGAACTCGACGGGCTGCTGTAGGCGGAGGTCACGCTCGTCGGCGAGGTCTCCGATTGCGGACTCGCACACCCTGCGGCGAGGCCGGTGATGGCCGCGGTCACGATCACAAGTGCGGCACGAACCCGCTGACGACGCCGAGATGAGCCCATGCGACGAGTCTGGCATGTACCCTTACCGCATGGACGTGGGGTCCAGCCCGGCAGAGTCCACCACCGCAGAGACCGCAGCAGCGCCCGGTGGCCTGGACTCGGATACTCCTGCTCAGCGCGCCGGACAAACCCTGATGATCGCCTACGACGGCTCACCCAACGCCGATCGCGCCATCCGTTACGCCGGACAGTTCCTCCGCGCCGAGCACGCCGTCGTCGTCACCGCGTGGGAACCCGGCGGCATGGCACCGGCCCGACTGTCGTCGTTGACCGGCGGCATGCAGCCGTTCATCGACACCCGCCTCGAGGCAGGCGTGGACCAGGAGTTGCGTGCCGAGGCAGCCGAAATCAACACGCGCGGTGTGGAACTCGCCAATTTGGTGGGCCTCGACGCGCGGGGCAACCTGGTCGAGGTGGAGTCAACGGTCTGGGGTGCGCTGGTCGCGGCGGCCGACGCACTCAAGGTCGATCTGCTGGTCACCGGCACACGCGGCGAGTCCGGACTCAAGGCACTGCTGCATTCGAGCGTCGCCGAACGCGTGCTCAAGCACTGCCACCGACCGGTGTTCATCGTCCCGGCGCGCTGCGAACAGGAGCCGGCCGTCACCCCGTAGCGAGGATCGCGGCGGCCATCGTGGTCGCCACCCACTCCTCGAACTCGTCCAACGTATAGCCGCCGAACCGCACCAGCTGGTCGTAGGTGTCGGGACTGGCGATGACCCAGGCCGTGTCGGCGGCAGCCTCGCGACTCAGTCCGGGTCGGAGCGCATCCGTCGGAAACCGCCCGATGAGGTGACGAAAGTTGGCGCGGCGGATCTCCATCAGCGCAGTCCAGTCGTCGGCCGCCTCTGGGTCGATCGCCGCAGCATCGCGGTACGTGCGCCAACCGAACGCGGATCGTTCGGCGAGCAAACGGAACTGTCGTACCAGAAAGACGAGTAACTGGTGCGGAGTGGCGTCCGGATCGGGCGGCGCCATCGGCACCGGCGGGGCGCTGTCGTCGACGCCCTTGTCGTCGGACCCGCTGACCGCCGATTCCATCACCCCGCGGAGCAATTCCCGCTTGCTCCCCCAGGCCGAATACAAGGTCGGGACGGTGACCCCGGCCCGTTCGGCGATCCGGGCAACCGTCGCGCGCCCATAGCCGCGTTCGGCGAACTCCTCCCGCGCGGCGACGAGCAGACGTCGACGCGTCTCCCGTCGGGTCTGCTCTCCGGCCTCACGCTGCCGGGTCGTCCGTGCCATCCGATCATTCTCCCCTCTTGCGGATACCCCACCATCATGCCATGCTTTTTAGCACCACTTAAATTGTTTTGCATGTCACTAAAATACTCACCCACGGAGATTCCCCCATGACCCAGGCATCCGGCGTTGTTCCCGGCCAACGTCACCTCAACGGCATCCAGACCACCGACCGCGAGTTCCGCAACCTCAGCGAGCCGACGCACACGATGACCGAGACCCACGACGTCGCGGTCCCGATGCGCGACGGCATCGATCTGCGCGCCGACCTGTTTCGCCCGGACACGCAAACGCCATCGCCCGCACTCATCTCGTTCTCCGCCTACCCACGACAGATCCAGAACACCCGAGCTCCGCTGGGCCTCGTCGAAGCCGGCGCGAGCGACTTCTTCGTCCCGCGTGGCTACGTCCACGTGATCGCGAACGCGCGCGGCACCGCCGGGTCCGAGGGCACGTGGACGTTCTTCGACCAGCAGGAACGCGACGATCTCTACGACCTGATCGAATGGGTCGCCGCCCAGGAGTGGTGCGACGGCAACGTCGGCATGCTCGGGATCAGCTATTTCGCGATGGCCCAGATCAGCGCCGCCGTCGGCCGCCCGCCGTCGTTGAAGGCCATCTTTGCGCTCGGCACCAACGAGAGTTGCTACGACCTGGTGTCGCACCACGGGCTGTTCGTGTCGTCGTTCATGGGACCGTGGATCAGCGCGGTCGGACTGCTCAGCCAACGGACCGACCGGGTGTGGCGCAGCAAGGCACTGAAGCTGATCGGGGATGCGTTCTCCGAAAAGCATGTGCACCATCGACTCGCCAACCTGAACGGCGAGGCGATCGCCGCGTCGCTGAAGCCGGTTCTCAAGACGCACTACCCCGACGATCCGTTCGGTCAGCTGTGGCGTGACGTCGCCGTCGAACATCCGACCTACGACGACTTCTGGGCGGCGCGGGATTGCCTGGCCGCATTGGCCGACGTGGACATCCCGGTCTACCTGGGATGCGACTGGGACAACGTGATCATGCATCTTCCGGGCACGTTCACCAGCTGGGAAGCATTGGCGCACAACCCGAATGTGCGGATGAGCCTGCTACCCGAGGGCGGGCTCAACTGGCCGTGGGAGAGCATGCACATCGAGGCGCTGGCCTGGTACGACCACTGGCTCAAGGGTGCCGACACCGGGATCACCGACGGCGACCCGATCCGCTATGCGATGCCGGGCAGCGACGAATGGCGGACCGCGACGAACTGGCCACCGGCCGAGTCCGAAATCGTCGAGTACGCGCTACGCGCCGACGGAGTCCTCGACCGAGACGAGGGTGAGCCGGGCGATCGCACGTACTTCCATATCCCGGCGGGGATGAACATGCCGTCCGCCGCCGACCCGGCCCGCGAGCAGGCGCCCGCCGACCGGCTCATCTGGGACGGCCCCGTGCTGGTGGAGAACGCACTCGATCTCGCCGGGGACTTCGAACTGCGCCTCGACGCCACCATCACCGGGCTGGACACGGCCTGGATGGCCATCCTTTACGACGTCGACCCCGATGACCGGGCGACACCAATCACCGGCGGCTGGCTCCGCGCATCGCTGCGCACCGTCGATGAGCACCGCAGCCGCCCGGGACGACCACTGCTGCCGTGCACCACCCCCGAAGCCATCCCGGTGGGCAAGCAGGTGACCTACCGCATCCCGGTCGTCGCCAACGCGCGGCACGTCGCCGCCGGTCACCGCGTGCGCTTGGTCCTCACCAGCTCCGACCAGGGCAAGGACGCACCGACCATTCTGGGCTTCCGCCACGCCGACGTGGGCGAACCCAGCCGCAACACGATCGCCAGTTCGTCGCGCCTGCTGCTGCCGATCCTGGCGCACTGATCCGCCTGTCTTCAGCTCGCGATCAGGCCGAAATGGTACTTTCGTCGCCATGACCAACAACCGTCTCCTGACCGGAGCGATCGCCGGTATCGCCGGCATCCTGGTGGGACTGGGCGCCGTGTTCCTCGGCGGATTCCTGTCCGCGGAGACCAGCCCGTCGACCGACGTCAACAGCGTCAACGCAAACAACGGGTTTGTCCAGGGATCGGTGGACTACGGCACGCGTGGTGACACCGGAGCCAACAACTGACACTCGCCTCGATCGGCGGCTGTCCGGTCGGGGTGTCCTCGTTGTCGCCGTCTGTGCGCTGATCGTCTCCTTCCTGCAATCACCGGGACGCATCGCCGCCGACACCAAACTCGACCTCACCGCCAACCCACTCGGCTTCCTCGGTCGCGCGGCGCACCTATGGTCGCCCAATGCCCCGCTGGGGCAGGTCCAGAATCAGGCCTACGGCTACTTCTTCCCGCACGGCTCGTTCTTCGCGCTCGGCCACCTGCTCCACCTCCCACCGTGGGTCACCCAGCGCCTGTGGTGGGCGATCCTGCTGATCGTCGGATTCGTCGGCATCGTCCGGTTGGCCGAGGCCCTACGCGTGGGCTCGCCCGGTTCGCGGGTCATCGCTGCGGTCGTCTTCGTGCTGAGTCCGCGAGTCCTGACCACCCTCGGGTCGATATCGTCGGAGACGCTGCCGATGGTGCTGGCGCCGTGGGTACTGATCCCTGTGGTCCGCGCGCTGGACCGCCACGACGACCCACTGTGGCGCCGAGCCTTCGGTTCGGCCGCCGCCGTGGCCCTGATGGGTGCGGTCAATGCGGTCGCGACCATCGCCGCGCTCGGAGTTGCGGTGGTGTGGTGGATGGTCGCGGTACCGCTGGGCGCGCGTGGCGACGCACTCCGCCGCTGGTGGCGATTCGGTGCCTGGTGGGCACTCGGTCTGGTCCTGGCGTGCGCGTGGTGGATCGTTCCGCTGCTGATCCTCTCACGGGTTTCCCCGCCGTTCCTGGACTTCATTGAATCCTCGCGTGTGACAACGGAATGGACGTCGCTGACCGAGGTGCTGCGCGGCACCAGTTCGTGGACACCGTTTGTATCCCCGGAGCGGGTGGCCGGCGCGGTGCTGGTGAATCAACCGGCCGCGGTCCTCGCGACCGGCACCCTCGCCGCTGCCGGACTCGCCGGTCTGTGCATGCGGCACATGCCGTTTCGTGGACGATTCGTGACGATCCTGGCGGTCGGGCTGTTGCTGATGTGCCTCGGGTATGCCGGTCAGCTGGGGTCGCCGATCGCCGAACAGATCAGGTCCTTTCTCGACGGCCCGGGCGCACCGCTGCGCAACATCCACAAGTTCGAGCCGTTCATCCGGATTCCGTTGGTACTCGGCGTCGGGCATCTGCTGGCGCGGGTTCCGTTGCCCGGCAGCGCAACCGTACGTGAGACCCTCAGTGGCTTCGCTCATCCACAACGTTCCCGTCCGGTGGCGGCGGCGATCGTCGTCTTGGTCGCGGCCATCGGGGCGGGGTCGCTGATGTGGACCGGCCAGATCGCCCCCGCCGACACCTATCGCGCGCTGCCCGGCTACTGGCAGCAGACGTCGAAATGGCTGTCCGCACAGGCACGTCCGGCCGGGACCGCCGCACCGATCCGGAGCCTCGTGGTGCCGGGCGCACCGTTCGCCGACCAACTGTGGGGTCTCACCCGCGACGAACCGTTACAACCGCTGGCCGACGCGCCCTGGGCAGTCCGCGACGCCATTCCGTTGACCCCGCCGGGCGCCATCCGCGCCCTCGACTCGGTACAGCGCGACATCGCCGACGGACGCGGATCACCAGGCCTTGCACCGACATTGGCGCAGCAGGGCATCGGCTTCGTGGTGCTGCGCGCCGATCTGGACCCGGACACCTCCCGCGCGGCCCGTCCGCTGGTCGCGCAACAAGCACTCGACACGTCGGCGGGACTGGTGCGGGTCGCCGAGTTCGGCCCCGAGGTCGGCCCCGCGACCGTGCCCGGAGTAGTGCGTGACAACGGGTTACGCCCGAAGATGCCGGCCATCGCCATCTACGCGGTGCGGACCGGGAACGCGTTCGGCGGTACCGGGCCCGCACTCGTCGACGCTGCGGCGATGCCCCGGATCAGCGGCGGCCCAGAAGCACTGGCCGCGATACAGGCGCAACACGGCTGGACCGGCGCGCCACCACTCGGGCCGGCGCTCCTCGACGCCGACGCGCGGCGCGCCGGTTTGCCCGCCGGACCGACTGTCGTCACCGACACCCCCGCCGACCGGGAAACCGACTTCGGGCGCGTCGACGACCACAGTTCCGCGATCCGCGCGGTCGGCGACCCGCGGCGCACGCAGAACGCCGTCCCGGACTACCCGGTCGACGGCCAACCGCTCGTCCACGGGCAATGGCTGCTCAACAACCAGCCCGACCAGGTGCGGGTGTCGGCTTCCGGATCTGCCTCGGACGCAACCCAGTTGGGGCAGACATCACCGGCCAACGCACCGGCGGCGGCCTTCGACGGCGACCCCGCCACCGCCTGGGTCAGCAGCGGCCTGGATTCGGCTGTGGGGCAGTGGCTACGACTCGACTTCACCGAGCCCCGGTCGGATCTCGCGCTGTCGATCACCACCGCCAAGGCTCTGGGTTCCGACGTGAGCGGCATCCTGGTGTCGACCGAGGCGGGCAGTTCCGTCGTGCAGGGCGTGCGCCCGGGCAAACCCGTGACGGTGACCGCGCCGAGCGGACCGACCCGGTGGGTGCAGATCCGCGCGATCTCCACCGCAGACGGTTTGCCGGGCAACCAGTTCGCGATCGGCGAGCTGTCGGTGGCCGACCTCGCCACCCGCAGCCCGCTGACGATCCGCCACCGCGTGGTGCTGCCGACGCTCCCCGCCGGCACCCAGGTATCCGAATGGCTGCTTACCCAGGAACTGTCGGGTCGGTCGTCGTGCGTGAACGATGGCAATACGGTCCGGTGCGCCGCCGGCCTGGGGCTGTCGCCCGAGAACCCCGGCATCGTGACCCGCGCGCTGTCGGTACCGACTGCCGTCGACGTTTCTCCGACGGTGATCCTGCGCCCCCAGCCGGGTGATGGGCTGCGCCGTCTCCTCACCACTCCCGAGCAGGTGACCGCCGACGGGGCGACCGCCGTCGACGATCCGCGCGGCAGCCCGTCGGCGGCGGTCGACGGCGATGCCGGCACCACCTGGACTGCACCCGAGACCACCGGCGGTAAGCGAAAAGATGATCCGGAGTTGGTGATTCACCTGCCGAAGGCGCAACGGGTGGACAGTCTCCGGCTGGTCGCGCCGCGCGACTATCCGGCGGCGCCGAAGCGGGTCACCGTCGATCTGGGCGCCGGCAAGCAGACCCGCACCGTCGGACGCGACGGGGTGATCGAGTTGAAGCCTGCCGTCACCGACCGCATCACTCTCACGGTCACCAAGTCGGCCGACCTCATCGACGTGAACAGCCTCGGCTTCGCCCGGCCCGCACCCGTGGGCCTCAGCGAGGTCGAGATCAGTCCGGCACCAACGGTTTCCGCCACCGACCGGCCGGTGGTGATCGGTTGTAACGCCGGCATCGGCGTCACCATCTCCGGGCAGGTCGTCGGACTCTCGGTGCGCACCACCAGCGAGGCGCTCCGTAACGGTGAACCGGTTGTCGCACGGCCGTGTTCGTCAACGCCGATCCGTCTCGGGTCGGGTGAGCAGGAGTTGTCGATCAACCCGGGGTCGGCGTTCACCGTCGAGCAGGCGTCGCTGGCCACGCCGTCCGTCGGACAACCGGTAGAACCGATGACCAGTCCCGAGGTGACCGAGTGGTCGTCGACGCAGCGCAGTGTTGCGGTGAAACCCGCTGCGGCCAAGCGTGTTCTGGTGGTTCCGGAGAGCACCAACCCGGGCTGGCGGGCAACACTCGCCGATCAGACGTTGCAACCGGTGGTGGTCAACGGCTGGCAGCAGGGCTGGGTGGTACCGGTCGGTGCCGCCGGAACCGTCACCCTCACTTATCAATTCGACTCGCTGTACCGGTGGTCGCTGGGAATCGGATTGGCGATCATGGCGGTCTTGCTACTACTCGCCTGGTGGCCGCGTCGGTCAGCCCGGGTGCCGTCGGCCGGCGAGGTCGCCGGAGAGACAACCTTGTCGGTCACCGCGCAGATCGCGAGTAGTGTCGCCTGGCTGGCCGGTTCGTGGCTGCTGACGGGTTGGTGGGGACTACTGGTGTCGGTGGCGCTGGCCGGGGTGGCGTGGTGGCTGCGGCCGCCGGCTCGGGTGGTCGCGGTGTTCGTCGCGATGCTCTGCGCCACCGTGGGATTGGCGAGCGGGCCATGGCACGCGTCGGCCGGGTATCACGGGTTTGCGTGGTGGGTTCAGTTCCCGGCGTTCGTCGCGGTATCGCTGACGGTCTGGTCGGTGATCGTCGGCGACGAGTCGCTCGACACGCTGCGGTCCCGATTGCGTGCTTCTCGATTGCGCAGCCACCGCCGCGCGGGTTCCTCGATGAACGCGTAGCTCGCGGCCGCGACACCGACGGTGAGCCCGAGGGTGATCGTCCACACCAGCAGGAAATCGCCGTCGAACGGGACGATGCCGAACAGCGGGAACACGGCGGCGAGCACGGCCAGGTGCCAGATGAAGATGCCGTAGGACCAGCGTCCCAGTGCCAGCATCACCGGAGAGGTCAGCAACCGGAAGGGTCCGGGCCCACACACCAGCGGCGCGAGGATCGCGTACCCGCAGATCGCGCCGAGCAGTATCTTGATGGCGAACTGCCAGGCCGCGAGGTCGCCGAGGCCGGTGGGTCCGGCCAGCGGCGTGCACGCGAGCCCGTAGGCGATCACCAACACCGCCACCATCAGCCACCGCCGCGAACTCACCCGGACGACGGCCCGCATCCACCGCGGACCTCCGCTCCCGGTGCCGACAAGTTCAGCCATCACCAGACCCGCGAGAAACCATGGCAGGTGCCCGAACACCCAGTTCTTCGGTTCGACGCCGGCCGCGTGCGGCAGGACGACCGCCAGCCACCCCCACCCCAGACTCACCACGCCGAGCAGTGCCAACACGGGGATGCGCAACGTCACCCGTCGCCCACGCAGGCGCAGCAGTGCGTAGCCGATCAGCGGGAGCAGCGCGTAGAACGCGACCTCCACCGAGAGGCTCCACATCTGGGTGAGCCCGGCGGTCAGCGACAGCGGGACGAACACCTGCGTGAGTGTGAGGTTGGCCAGCCAGACCGTCAGATCGGCGTTCTTCGCGTCCGGCAGCAGGGTGAGCACCACCACGACGACCACCACGTAAGCGGGCCAGATCCGCACGAAACGGTGCGCGAGGTACCGCCGCACCGACGGTGCGCGCTGGGTGTCGTCGTGGGCCGCGGTCACCCATGGACGCCAGAGGAGGAAGCCGGACAGGCCGAAGAACAACGCCACGGCCAGGTCGAGCCGACCGAGCAGCTGTCCCAGAACCGGCACCTCGACGGCGCGGGTCTGGAACGCGACATGCGTGGTGAGCACGCCGATGGCGGCGAGCGCACGCATCCCTTCGAGCTGAGGATAAAAGCGGCTGGTCATGCTGGGAGACAGCGTACCGGCAGGCCACACCGTCCGGCCGCGCCCGGAGACGGTCGGTACGCTCGCCAGTTATGTCCGCCCCACGTCTGTCGACCTCCGACCTCGTCGGCCCGGTCCTGATCTTCCTCGGCGGATTCCTCCTCGCGGTCGCGCTCGCGCTGCCCACGCTGTTCGTCGACAACCTGCGGACCATCCCGCTGAGCACCGATGTCACCACCACCGCACCCAGCACCACCGACTCGGAGAACGCGGCCGATCCGCCAACCGCGCGTGTCCTGGACCGATGCTCGCTCACTGAACCATCGGCGCGGGTCGTGCCGGCGGACCTGACCCGACAGCAACGGTTTGTCGCGGTGCAGCCCTCGGACGCGGATCGGGTGACCTTGCAGGCCGGCACATCGATTCGGATCGACCGGCTGACGATCGACGGCCGCACAGTCGATCCGACGGCACCACGTCCGGGCAGCACCCGAATCCCGGCCGGCGAGACGGCGTGCACCGACCCGACGGTCAGCGCGGTCCGCGACCGAGTCACCCTCGATCGCTCGACGGCCCTGCCCGACCTCGCGGGTGGCGCGAACGGCCAACCCGGCAGTTCGGAGATCCAGTACGACAGCGGCGCCGCACCGATCCACGCCCCCGATCGCCGGGGCTACACCTATGTGCTGCCGTTCGACACGTCGTCGTCGGATCATCTGTTCTTCGACGTCACGACCCGACGGACGGTACCGCTGCGGTTCGCCGAGGAGACCACGGTGCACGGGCACGACGCCGCCCGCTTCATCGCCGACGTCCCCGACACCGACCTGCACGCCATCGGCAACGGGGACGCGCAGAGCACTCCGCCGACGATCATCACCCGCCCGGCGTCGTGGTTCGGGGTGGCCGGCGTCGACGCGACCCGCGAGCTGACCGCGACCCTGCACCACAGTGGTCGCTGGGAGCTGGCGGTGGACACCGCGACCGGCACCATCCTCGACGAGCGCATCACCGTGCTCGAGGAGTACCGCTTCATCGACACGTCGCTGCCCGATCATCGGGTCACCTATCTGTCGGCGACCTTCGCCTATGACGACAAGTCGCAGCGCGCCCAGGTCCGTCGTGCGACCGCGCTGGCCTCGCCGATCACGGTGTGGGGGCGGGTTATTCCGATCATCGCGGCGATTGCCGGGGTGGGGGCGATTGTTGCGGGACTCAGGCCGTGGCGACGGCGATGATCGCGATGGCGCCGATGAGCACCGTGGCGACTGTCAGCGCGGCAACCCGGCGGACCCGGCGGCGGGCATCCGAACCGCCGCCGTGTGCCAGGTGCTTCGCATAGTCCTCGATATCCCCACGGAGACAAGCGAATACCACAATTCCGACCGGCATCGTCACGCCGACGACGAGGAGGATCGTGGCGGACACCGAGCCCGCGAGCCGCAGGCTCAGGAGTCCGATCACGACGAAGGACAACGCAGTGCGCACCGACGCCAGCATCGTCCGCTCCGGCTGCAGGCCCGGGTCGACCCGCGAGGGGCCGGTCCGCCGAGCCGCGGATGTCATACCGCGACAACCAGAACGAGGGCACCGACGGCACCCACCACCGCCACCCCGCCCAGCACCGGCACGATCGCCGGCAACGGCAGCGGCCGATCGTGCCGCATCGCGTTCTCTGCGCGCCACCAGTGCATCACCGCACCCATCGCGCCGACCACTCCGGCAACGATGAGCGCGATGGCCAGCACCTTGCGCACCCAGGAAGCGAGGTCACCGAGCGCAAACGCCTCGAGGGCGACACCGGCGGCGACGAACGCGAGCGAGGTCCGTATCCACGCCAGGAAGGTTCGCTCGTTGGCGAGGGTGAACCGGGGGTCGGGTTCGTTGCCGCCGGGGAACAGCCGTTCTGCCAGATCGCTTCGCGGTGCTGTCGCCGGCCGTTCCTGGAGAGTCATCGGTGCGCGGCGACCGCGGGCGCCATCGTCGTCGCCGCGGGCTGGGTGTCCGTGCCGGGTCGGTAGAAGGCTGCGACGGCGGCGCTGACCAAGGCCAAGCCGGCCCAGTACGCACCGACCCACCACAGTCCGCCCACCGGGAGCAGGACCAGTGCCGATGCGATGACCGGTGTCAGCCCGGCTCCGAGCGCGGATGCGCCCTGATATCCGATCGACGCCCCGGTGTACCGCACGTCGGCCGGGAAGAGGCTTGCCACGTACGCCGCGATGGGACCGTAGATGAGTCCCTGTGCCACGCCGTTACCGAGCATGATCGCCACCGCATACTGGCCCAATTCGCCACTGCCGACCAGAAATACGAGGGGGAATGCGGATGCCGCGGTCACCAGACAGCCGAAGGTGAGCGCTCGACGTTGACCCACGCGGTCGCTGACCCGCGCGGACGCGAAGGTGACGATCACGGTCAGGATTGCCGCGGCCGCCTTCCAGTTGAGCACGGCGGTCTTGTCCTCACCTGCGGCCACCGCCACCGAGACGCCCCACACGGTCACGATGGCCTGCGTCGTGTACACGCTGATCGTCACCATCAGCGCGGCAACCACCGCACCCTTGTGATGTCGCAGGACGTCGACGACGGGTAGCCGCCGCTCGTGGCTGGCCGCCTGTAGGGCCTGAAATGCCGGGGTCTCCGACACTTTCAGCCGGATCATCAATCCGACGATGATCAGGAGGGCAGACAGCAGGAACGGTATGCGCCATCCCCAGGTGGTGAACGCGGGTCCGGTGAGCACAGTCATCAGCGACAGGACGAGGGTGGCGAGGACCGCACCGGCCGGACCGCCGGCGTTCGCGAACGCCGCCGCGAACCCGCGTCGGTTCTTCGGCGCGTGCTCGACAGCCATCAACGCAGCTCCGCCCCATTCACCGCCGACCGCGACCCCCTGGACCAACCGGAGCACCAGCAACAGAATGGGCGCGATGATGCCGATCTGCGCAGTGGTCGGCATCAGGCCGATGGCGACGGTGACGCCGCCCATCACCACCATCGACACGACCAGCGCCTTCTTGCGGCCGTACCGGTCGCCGAAGTGCCCGAACAGGACTCCGCCGATGGGTCGCGCAAAGTAGCCGGCGGCCAGCGTGGCGAATGCGGCGACGACGGCGAGTCCGGGACCCAGGTCCGCGAAGTAGAGCTTCGGAAAGACGATCGACGAAGCGGTCGCGTAGAGCATGAAGTCGTAGAACTCGATTGCGGAACCGACGAAGCTGGACGCGAGAATGCGCCGCATCTCGCCGGTGTTCAGCGAGGTCTGGCGGGTGGGGCCGGTCTGGTCAGAAATACTCATGGTGACTCCCTCAGCCTGCCAGAACGGCGGCGGTGTTCGGAACCCGGCGACCATTGGGCCGGGGCGCGATGACGTCGAGATCGTCGGGCACCAGGAACCGGCCCGGCAGTAGCGCTTCACCGCGCGCCCACACCGACGGGTCGGCGGAGCCGGGTACGAGGTGGTGCAGCGCCAGGCGTCGCGCGCCCGCGCGTTCGGCGATGCGGCATGCCCCCTCCACCGACGTGTGGGACTTGTAGTGGTGCGCGCGCGATGCGCGGCCGGTGTCGTCGGTTGCGTGGGCGTACTGCGAGTCCACCCAGCCGAAGTCGATCGCTTCGTGCAGTAGCAGGTCGGTGTCGTGGGCGAGGGTCACCATGTTGTCGGTCTCGCAGGTGTCACCGGAGATGGTGACCGACCCACCCTCGGAGTCGAAGCGGAACGCGAACGCCGGCGCGATCGGCGGATGCTCGACGAGGATCGCTGTGACCTGTACGCGGTCGTCCTCGAAGATGACGAACGGATCCATGGCCGGGGTGGCATTGGTGTTCGGGTGATATCCGGTGAACTCGGGAATCGCGATGTCGCCCACGTCGAAGAGCTCGGCCGGCGAGATCCGCAGCGAGTCGAGCACCCGGTCATTGAGGTCGGTGGCATACGCCCGCAGGATCGAGTCGAACATCTCCCGCGTTCCCGGTGTCGGGTTGTCCGGGGCGACCGGACGCGGTGCCACCGTCGCGTGCGGCGAGATGGCCGGCAGCACTCCGCGGTTTCCCGGGCCCAACACCCGGACCGGCGCTGCCTGTCGGTTCTGCAATTCGTGCATCCCGACCACGAACAGTGACGGCAGGTCAATGGTGTGGTCCGAGTGCAGATGGGTCAGAAAGATGCCGCCGAGGTCGGCCAGTTCCAGACCGGCCTGGCGGATACGGCGCCCGACGCCTTGGCCGGCGTCGACCAGATAGAAGCGGTCTCCGACGGCCACTGCGGTGGCGATACCACAGCGGTCTTTGGCGTCGCCTTTCCACCAGCGAGGCCCACCAGTCGTGCCCAAAGTGACAACTCGAGTGCCGCCGATCTCGGCAGTCGGCAAGTGCATCTGTTCCTCCTGTGACCTGAATTGGTGCTTGCCGACGAGTGTGCTCCGGACCATAAGAGAGGAAAAGCAATATTATTTGTCGAATAACATAGTCTCAGGCTATGAATGATGTGACGCTGCGGCAGATGGAGTACTTCATCGCCGTACTCGATCACGGCTCCGTGAGTGCCGGGGCGGCCGCGGTGCACGTCTCGCAGGCGACGGTCTCGGCCGCGCTGGCCCAACTGGAGAAGAGCCTCGGCGCGGTGCTGCTGGCTCGCGGACCCGCTCGTCGTGCCCGGCCGACCGCCGCCGGTGAGGAGTTCGCTGCTCGCGCCCGGACAATCCTGAGCGCGGTCGACGACGCGGTGGACGCCGTGGACGAAAGCAGCGCAGACCTGCGCGGACCGCTCTCGGTGGGCTGCCTGCACACGGCCAGTCCGCGGATGCTGCCCGGACTGGTGGCCCACTTCGAGGAACACTGGCCGCACGTGGAACTACGTCTGGTCGAGGAGACGTCGCGCCGTCTGCAAGACCTGGTCGCCGCCGGTCGACTCGATGTCGCCATGGTCTACACGCGCCAGCTCGAACGACAAGACCTCATCACGCACCGTCTCGGCAGCGTCGCATTGCACGCAGTGCTCGCCGCCGATTCGCCGCTCGCCCGGCAGGAGACGGTGTCGATGGCCGACCTCGTCCGATTGCCCGCGATCCTGTTGGACACCCCACCGGTGGCCGATCTTCTCGTCGAACGCATCCGCAGGCACGGACTCGACGTCGACGTGCGGTGGCGGTCGTCGAGCGCCGAGACCATCCGCTCGCTGGTCGCACGCGGCCTGGGATTCTCGCTGGTCAACGCCGTGCCACACCCGTCGACCCGGACATTCGAAGGTCTCGAGGTGGTGCACGTCCCGGTCGCCGACGAGGTGGACAACCCGGCCATCGCCGTGACGATGGGCAACCGGTCGCGGTCACGCAGGATTGCCGAGGCCATCACGACGCTGCGCGCGATCCACGAACAGACCGAGCCAGGGATGTGGGCGCACACTACCGACGGATGACCGGCCCGGACATGCAGTACCAACAGGTGCCGGCCGCGGCGACGGTCGCCGACACCGCCGCGACACCGGCCAGCGCGACGACCGAGTGCGCGCACGTCACGATGACGAGAACCTCGACCGAGATCACCGCCCAGGTGGCCAGCGCGATTCGGGGCCGGTCGCGGGCGATGGCGGCCAACAACGCGACTTGCAGGACGGCGAGCGCCGATCCCGTCCAGGCAAACACCCACAGGATCGGGACCAGCGTGCGGTAGTCGTCGCCGATGAGGATCGGGATCATCGGCCCGGCCAACCCCGCAAGGCCGGTAAGCACCACCCCGAGCCCGACCACCACCCCGACCGCGCGGCGAAATGCGTTCGCCGACAACGCCGGATCCGACAACTGCGGATAGACGACCACACCGATTGCCTGCGGTAGCCAGAACGCGACCTTGGTGGCGATCGCACCGAGCGCGTAGACCCCGGCATCGCCGGCGCTCAGCGCCGTGCGGGACAGCAGGAGGTCGATGGACGCGGCGACGATCAGGACGAGTTGGACCCCAGACGCGCCGAGGACGTCGAGCGCGGACAGTCGGTCGGTGGAGTACGGCCACTCTGTCGGGTTGGCCGGGCCGGACATCCGGACCGCCCAGCCCACCATCGCCGCGGCCGCCACGGTTCCCGCGGCGCCGGCGACCAGCGCGCCAACCGGTCCGGCCCCGGCCGCCAGGACCCCGATCACCGGTACGGTGCGCAGGACCCCGACCGCGGCCAACACCCAGGCGAGCAGACGAAAGGCCGAGCGTCCTTGCAGGACACCTTGACCCGCGCCCACCAGAACCAGCGGCACCGCCCCGCTGAGCGCGGCCAGCGCGGTGCCCACACCCATCGACGTGACCCACGCGGCGAAGGGTGCGCCGAGCACCGCGAGGCCGATCACGAATGCGGTTGCCTGCCAGGTCACCCGCGCGATCCGCGCCGGGTCGGCATGCCGAACCACCGACCTCGCCACCACCGCTTGCACCGCCATCGCGACGACGCCGAGCACCAACATCGCGGACAGTCCAACCGCCAGCTCCCCGTATTCGGCGGTGTCGAGCCACCAGCGGGTGGCGGTCAGATGAATGGCGTAGGTGCAGATGTTGGCGACCATCGATCCGGCGGCGACGGCCCCGAGCGAGACCCCGAGTCCGGTGCGGGTGGGGTCGCCGGTCCGTGCCATGCGATCAAGTGTGCACGTCATCGCGCCGCCAGCGCGGCAGGGGCGCTTTGCACGTCTCGACGCGGATAGGCAACGATGGGATCACCCGTTTGTCCGACCACGAAGAAAGCCCGCTGAAGAAGCTCACCATGTACGACCACGACAGTCCTGACGAGTCCGACCCCGAGGTCCTCGGCTTCCGCATCGACCCCGTGCTGGCCCGTAGTTGGCTGCTGGTCAACGGCGCGCAGCCGAACAAGTTCGCGGCGGCCTCCCGGTCACGCGCGGACATCGTGGTGTTCGACATCGAGGACGCGGTGGCCCCGAAGGACAAGCTGACGGCTCGCGACAACGTGATGCAGTGGCTCAACAGCGAAGCGAGCGGGCCGAATGACGCCGGCGCCGGGAGCGAAGCGAGCGGACCGAGGGACCACGGCAGTCGCGATTGGGTGCGGATCAACGGTTTCGGGACCCCCTGGTGGGCCGACGATCTCGACGCTCTCGCCGAAGCCGGGGTGGGCGGCGTGATGCTGGCCATGGTCGAGTCGGTCGATCACGTCGTCGAGACCGCGAAGCGGCTGCCCGACGTGCCGATCGTGGCGCTGGTGGAGACGGCACGCGGGCTGGAGCGGATCAGTGAGATCGCCGCGGCCAAGGGAACTTTCCGGTTGGCCTTCGGTATCGGCGACTTCCGGCGGGACACCGGTTTCGGCGACAACCCGGCCACCCTGGCCTACGCCCGATCCCGATTCACCATCGCGGCCAAGGCCGCGCATCTGCCGAGCGCCATCGACGGACCCACCGTCGGGTCCAGCGCCCTGAAGCTCTCCGAGGCGACCGCGGTGAGCGCCGAGTTCGGCATGACCGGCAAAATCTGCCTGACCCCCGATCAGTGCCACCCGGTCAACGAGGGACTCTCCCCGTCGCAGGACGAGATCAGTTGGGCCAAGGAGTTCTTCGCCGAGTTCGAACGCGACGGCGGCGAGATCCGCAACGGCTCCGATCTGCCGCGCATCTCGCGGGCGACGAAGATCCTGGATCTGGCACGGGCGTACGGGATTGTGGCGTCGGACTACGAGGACGATCCGGTCCACGCGCAGGCCCCGTCGGACACCTACCACTACTGAGGATTCAGTGACCTCCCGGCGCGACGACGATAGTCCCGTTGTCCGCCAATGGATTCTGTTTACGGTGTCGGCCGGCGCGGCAGCACTGATCCTCGCGACCGTGTTCCGGCCGGGCCATCTGCTGTATCGGGATGCGGTGTCGACGCCGCGCTCGTTCGTCACCGATCCCGCGCTCGGGCTCGGCGACGTGGCTCCCCGTGCGGTACCGCAGGATTGGGTGATCGCGGTCGCGAGTCGGTTCGTCGACGGCGGATGGCTGGTGGCGGCGATCCTCTTTATCTCCCTGACACTGTTGGGTGTCGGCTTCGGCCGACTGGCCGCCGCACTCGTCCCGAAGGCGGGTACGTCCGGGGCGATCACCGCCGCGGTGGTCGCGGTCTGGAATCCGTATGTGGCGGAGCGACTTCTGCAAGGACATTGGAGCCTGCTCACCTCGTGCGCAGCGCTCGGCTGGATCGCGTACTCGGCCCGAAGGTTGCGCGACGAACCGGTTGCGTGGCGGTGGGCTGCGTTGATCAGCGCTGTGTGCGTCGCGGGATTCACCCCCACCGGTTCGGTCCTCGCGGCCGCGATCATGGCCGCCACCCTCCTGCCCCCGTGGCTGCGGACCCGCGAGTGGCGCCGGCTCGTACTCGGCTGCGGCGTCTGGATTCTCGGCGCCCTACCGTGGCTGACCGCGACCCTCGTCGGGCATGCCCCGGCCACCAGTGGCGAGTCGGGGTTCGCGGTGTTCGGGTTGCGGGCGGAGCCCGGACTCGGCACGCTGGGCACCGCACTCGGGTTGGGTGGTATCTGGAATGCCGACGCAGTTCCGGCCAGTCGCACGATCTGGTGGGCGGCGGTCGCCACCATCGCTCTGCTCGCGGTGGTGGCGGCGGGTGCGTGGTGGCTGTGGCGTCGTCGTCGGGAACTCGATCCGATGGTGGGCGCCTTGGCCGTACTGGCCGCGGCGACCGCGGTTGCGGTGTCGGTGGCCGCGATCGGACCGGTCGCCGACGGGCTGTCCGCGCTCGCGCAGACGGTCCCGGGTGTCGGCCTGTTCCGCGATACACAGAAGTATCTGGCTCTGGAGCTCCCGTTCTTCGCGATCGCCGCGGCGGCCGCGGTCACGTGGTTGCGGCTTTGGGTACCTGCGGGTTTCGCCCTGGCCGCGGCCGCGCTGCTGGTGGTCGCGCCGCTCCCCGACCTTGCGTGGGGTGTCGGCGGCACCATCCGCCCGGTCGAGTACCCCGCGGACTGGACGGCCGTCGCGCAGATCATCCCCGCCGATCGCGGGGATGTGGCGGTGTGGCCGGCCGGGACGGTGCGCCGCTACCCTTTCACCGACACGGTCTCGTTGAATCCGTTGCCGCGCATGATCCGGGCGACGGTCACCGACTCCGGCCGACTGACCGTCGACGGCGTCGAGGTCGATCCGCCGGCCGGGCGGGGCGCCCTCGTCGACGACGCACTCACCACCGGCGGCCGGGTCGACGATCTGGCGCGACTCGGCGTCGGTTGGGTGGTGGTGGAAAACGGATCACCCCCGGCTCAGCTGCGTCGCGAGGCGCAGATCGCCTATCGGGGGGAGTATTTGACGCTCTACCGGATTCCGGGAGCGGTCGCCGATCTCGGCGCCTCCGCCCCGGCGCGCGCGACAGTGATTGCGGCGCATTCGATCTGGCTCGCCGCTATGATCGGCGGGCTCGTTCTGACGTTGCTCGGCACACGTCGTCGAACACCTCGATGAAACCGGCCGCGGTCGCCGGCCAGTCGTACCCGGCGGCCTTGCGCTGCGCGTTCCGTCCGAGGCGCGCCGCCTCCTCCGGATTGTCGACGAGCTTCCTTGTGGCACTGGTCAATTCGTCGACACCGTCGACAAGCAGGCCGGTCGTGCCGTGCTCGATGGACTCGACGAGACCGACGGAACTGCGGTAGCCGATCGTCGGCACCTGATGTTGCGCCGCCTCCATCACCGCGAGCCCCCACCCCTCCTTACGGGAGGGCATCAGATGGACGTGCGCACGCGCCAGGAGCCGATGCTTGTCCAGCTCGTCGACGTGACCGTGAAAGGTGACATTCTCACGCACACCGAGTTCGATTGCTCGAGCATGCAATTCGTCGGCCCACCACCCGCCGCCGATGACGTCGAGGTGAATATCGGGGCGGGTTCGGCGCAGGTCGGCGACGACCTCCAGCGCGTCGTCGACCTGCTTGTGCGGCACCAGACGCGACAGCACACACAGCCGGATAGCGGTGCGTTCGGTGTGCTCGGCATCGACACCGGGTATCGGCACCGGGTCGACGCCGTTGCGAATTACAGTGATGCGGTCGGCACCGACGCCCAACTCTGTCAACTCGGTGGCCGATGGCCCGGACACCGTCACATACCGATTGCGGCGATGCACCCACGGCGAGATCCGCGATTCGAGAAACCAGCCGACGCGTCCGAGCGTCCGACCGGCGACCGGCCACTGTTCGCGATGGCAGTGATGGACGAGCACGACTGTGGGCGCGGCCGACACGAGCGTGGCGAAGAACGGGACACCGTTCTGGGTGTCGACAATGACATCGGGTGAGACGCCGGCGAGACGTCCGCGTCCGAATCGGGCGGCGAGGATGGTGGCGAGCGCCCGCGGATAGACCGACAGTCGACCGCCGGCCCGCAACACGCGAATGCCGTCGCGGACCTCCGCGTCGGCGGCGTCCTCGTAGCCTGCGGTGAGCATGGTGACCCGCATGCCACGACGCACCAGTTCGGCCCCGACCCGCTCGAGGTAGCGCTCACTCCCGCCACCCTGGGGATGGTCGGTGTCACGCCAGCACAGCAGCAGGATGTCGGTGGGTTCGGTCATCGTCAGATCAGGGTACCGAGAAGACGGGAAAGTCCTCGGAGGTCGTACGTGGTATCCCCTCCATACCGCGTCTGACCACCGAGGACTCTGCGAGTGCAGCGGACTGGTGCCGCTACCGTGTAGCCGGCGATCACCCGCGCGTCTACAACGATAGTTGTATTTCTCGGACATTACAACGTGTGTTGTAAGTTTTGCACGATTGGAGGACACGCACACCATGAGCGATACCCGCCGGCGGCATCGGCGCACCCCCGGATTTGCGCGCCACGCGACGTTGGCGAGGGCGACGCGACTGCTGAACGACTTCCGGTTCGAGCAGACCGATCCGGCCCGCTTCTACGGGGCGATCGCGGCCGACACCGCGACGATGGTGACCGACTGGCACGCCGCGCCGATCGACGGTGCGGTGGTCCTCGACGTCGGTGGCGGTCCGGGCTATTTCGCCGACGCCTTCGACACGGTCGGGGCGCATTACATCGCGGTGGAGCCCGACCCGTCGGAGATGCACGCGGGTGGTCTCGAGCACCGGGCCACGGTCCGCGGATCGGGGCAGCAGTTGCCGTTTGCGGACGCCTCGATGGATGTCGTGTTCTCGTCGAACGTCGTCGAGCACACCTCCGCCCCCTGGGCCATGGCGCGCGAGATGCTGCGGGTGACCCGGCCCGGCGGAACGGTCATCGTCAGCTACACCCTGTGGTGGGGACCGTTCGGCGGTCACGAGATGGGATTGACCCACTACCTGGGCGGGCACCGCGCCGCTCGGTGGTACACCCGCCGGCACGGTCACCCGCCGAAGAACCTGTACGGCACGTCGCTGTTCGCGGTCACCGCCACCGAGGGCTTGCGGTGGGCGCGGGCGGTGGAGCCCGACGCCGAACTGGTCGGCGCGTTCCCCCGCTATCTCCCGCACTGGCTGTGGTGGGTGATGCGGGTCCCCGGCCTACGCGAGGTATTGGGCACCAACCTCGTGCTGGTGCTGCGCAAGCGGTGACGGTCGACTGGATGTCAGCCGGGCAGCGTGGCCGCGCAGCGCAGCGGGCCACCGTTGCTCGTCGACGACGAGAGCAGGTCCTCACCGTGCAGGATGTTGCAGGTGACCGGACCGCGGAGGACGATCGCGGTCATCTCGGCGGTGCCTCCGGTCACCGTGGTCGCCTGTGACCAGGGTGATCCGACGGCGGCCACGAAGGTGAACTGGTCGCCGCTGCGGTAACGGACGCCGACGATGTCGCCGTTGCCGGTGATCTGATAGACCACGGCGCCGGGCGCGACGGTCGGCGGCGGCGTGGTCGTCGTTTCTTCCTCGGTGGTCGTGGTGGTGGTCGGGGTGCTCGTCGTCGTGGTGGTGCTCGGCGTCGTCGTGGTGCTGGCCGCCGCACTGTTGCCGTTGTCCTTGTTGCCGCCGCGCGCGATCAGCAGGCCGACCAGCGCGACGACGACGAGGGCGGCCAGCGCGGCGAGCGCGAGTCCCACGGTGCGGCCGGTGTTCTTGGGTGGCTCCGGCGGTTCCCCGTAACCCGTCTCGCCGTACCCCGGTTCGCCGTATCCGGGTGCACCGTAGCCGGGCTGGCCGTATTGCGGTTGCCCGTAACCGGCCTGGGTGTAGGCCTGCGGCGGATCGTACGGACCGTGATGGCCCGCAGCGGGTGGCGGCTCCGCGGCCGACGGGTGGCCGGCAGGCGGATAGTCGGCCTGCGGTGGCTCGGCGGGTCGGTAGGCGGCCGTCTCGTCGGCGGGGTCGAAACGCCGGGTTTCCGGGTTCTCGCGGTTCGGGTCCCAGCGGTCGTCGGGAGGTCGGGTCATGGCACCGATTGTGTCATCCGCACCACTCGAAGCGTGCCTCCAGCAACACCCCGCGGAGCGTGTCTCACCACCGTCAGGCCTCGGCGATCGCCTCCAGCGGGCGGGTGCGGGCGGCCCGCACCGCAGGCCACAACGCCGCCAGCACACCGACGACCGCCGACGCGATCAGCGTGAACACGATCAGACCCCACGGCAATACCGGCGTACCGAGACCCCACTTCGCCAAGGTGCGGACCAATGCCCACCCGATGAGGCAGCCGAGGATCACGCCGACGATGGCGCCGAAGATCGCGATGAGCACCGACTCCAGGTAGATGCTGCGTCGTACCTGGGACCGCAGCATGCCCACGGCCCGCAGCATCCCGATCTCGCGGGTCCGTTCGACCACCGAGAGCGCCAAGGTGTTCACGATGCCGAGCACCGCGATCAGCAGCGCGAGCCCCAACATGGCGTACAACGTCGCCAGCATCTGGTCGATCTGTGCCGACGCCGAGTTCTTGAACTGTTGGCGATCCTGCACCTGCACGGTCAGATACGAGTCGGTCGCGGCTTCGAGATTGCGGCGCAGATCGTCGTCGGAGAAACCCGAGGACGGCGTGACGAAGATCGCGACACTGACCCTGGCTGCCGCCGGGACGAGTTTGTTGTACACGTCGGGTCCGACAAGCCACGGCTGCAATACCTCGTTGTCGGCGTAGACGCCGGCCACCGTCACCTTGACCTGTTGGCCGGTCGCGCCGGTGAACGTGACGACATCACCGGTCTGCCAGCCGCGATTCGCACTCGCGCGCTCACTGACCAACATGCCGTCGGCCGGAAGTTGATCGGAGGCGCCGTCTTTCATCGTCATGGTGGCCACCTCTGCCGGTTGACCGCCAAGCGCGGCGTAGCCGGTGACGGTGTCATCCCCGACCTTGGCCTGGACGACGCCCAAGCTGACCGCGGTCCCGACACCGTCGGCCTTGGCCACCGAGTCGTATACCGCCGCCGGGATCGGCAGGTTGTTGGTGCCGGCCACGATGTAGTCGGCCTTGATTCCGCTGTCCACGGCAGAGTCGACGGTGCCCTTGAACGAGGTGCCGAGGGTGCCGATGACGGCGACGAGCATCAGCCCCAGGGTCAGTGCGAAAGCGGTGGCCGCCGTGCGCCGCGGATTGCGCACGGCGTTGGTGCGCGCGAGTCGACCGATCTTGCCGAACGGCGCCCCGATCACCGAGCCCAGCGCACCGACCACCGGCCGCGACAATGCGGGCCCGGCCAGCACCACCGCGATGATGCAGGCGGCGGCACCGACACCGACGGCGATGGCCGGACCGAGCCCCACCCCCATCGCACCGATCAGGATGATCACCACCCCCGCGACGCCGATGACCGCACCGGCAACGGTGCGCCGCACCAACGACGCCGAGCCCTCCGCCATGCCGGCGCGCATCGCCTCCACCGGAGGCACCCGCGATGCCCGCACCGCCGGCACCCAGGCGCTGATCATCGTGACGACCACGCCGACGAACAGTGCGGCGAGCACCGCCCACACACCGACCTGCAGGGGCGCGTCGGGCAGACCCGACGACGAACTCGTGATGGCCTTCAAGGCGGCCGCCAACCCGATGCCGATGCCGAGACCGACGACGCCGCCGATCACGCCGACCACGAACGCCTCGAACAACACCGACCGCGACACCTGCTGCTTGCTCGCACCAACCGCCCGTAGCAACGCGAGTTCGCGGTTGCGCTGGGCCACGATCATCGAGAATGTGTTGTAGATGATGAAGGTGCCGACGATGAGTCCAATGGCCGCGAACGCCAACAGGATTCCGGTGAAGATGGTCAGGAACTGGTTGACCTGATCCTTCTGGTCCTGACGCACCTGATCACCGGTGCGCACCTGGTAGGTGTCGGCGGGCAGCGCCTTCTCCACCCGCTCCTGCAGTTGGGTGGGCGTGACGCCGTCCACCGCAGACATGTCCACCTGCGCGACATGTGTTCCGTCGGAGAACAATTGGCGTGCGGTCGCCTGATCGAACTGCACGTTGACGAATCCCCCGGTGGAGCTCGGTAGATCGAGCAGACCAACCACCGTCACGTCTCGGGGCGCCGCCGACCCTTGCCCGAGAACGACTTTCGTCGGCGAACCGACCTTGAGGCCGGCTTCCGAGGCCGCCGACGAGTTCAGCACGATCTCACCGGCATTCGCCGGTCCACGACCTCCGGGCAGCAACTTGCCTGCGTCGGGCGACAGCGCCTGATCGGGTGGTACATACGCGCTGCCGACGCTCGGCGCGCCACCGGTCTGTAACGCCTTGCCGTCGGCGTTGGCGACGGTGACGAGTCCGGAGTAGTCGGTCACGAGGCGATCGATGCCGAGTTCACGCTTGCGCGAGGTGAGTTCGTCGACGACCGACTGGGGCACGCCCGGCGACTGCCGATCGGCCGGGGTGACCTCCACCGCAACGCCGGGGGCGGCACTGTCGAAGATGTCGTTGAACGCCTTGGAGATCGTGCTGGTGAACACGATCGACCCGGCAACGAAGGAGGTGCCGAGGACGATGGAGAACACCGTCAGGAACAGTCGAAGCTTGTGCGCCCGCAGGTTTCGCAGCGAGACCCGGCGCATCACCGAGGACGACGCCATGACCTCACCGCACCTCGTAGGGGTTCTCGTCGACCGGCGCGGCCGTCGATGTGGACGTCGATGACGCTGCCGCTGCAGACGATTCGGCGTCCGGCTCGTCGAGGGTGCGCATCACCTCGAATACGTCATCGGCGCTCGGGTGCGCCAGTTCTCGGACGATCTGCCCGTCGGCGAGAAAGATGACGCGGTCGGCGTAGGACGCCGCCCGCGGATCGTGCGTCACGATCACCACCGTCTGCCCGAACTCGTCGGTCGCGGCCCGCAGGATCGAGAGCACCTCACCTGAGGATCGCGAGTCCAGGTTGCCGGTCGGTTCGTCGCCGAAGATGATGTCGGGTTTGCCGACGAGGGCCCGGGCGCACGCCACCCGCTGTTGCTGGCCGCCCGACAGTTCACTGGGCAGGTGGCCGAGTCGGTCGGCGATACCCAGACGCGCGATGACGGTGTCGAACCAATCGCGGTCGATCTCACGACCGGCGATGTCGACGGGCAAGGTGATGTTCTCGGCTGCCGTCAGTGTCGGCACAAGGTTGAAGGACTGGAAGACGAAGCCGATCCGGTCGCGGCGCAGGAGCGTCATCTCCTTGTCCGACAAGCCGGTCAGGTCGACGTCGCCGATGTGGACGCGGCCACCGCTGGCGACGTCGAGACCCGCCAGGCAGTGCATGAGCGTGGACTTGCCAGAGCCCGACGGCCCCATGATGGCGGTGAACTCACCGGCCGGGAACTCGACGGTCACCCCACGCAGCGCCTCCACGACGGTGTCGCCGGAGCCATACGTTTTGGTGAGGTTCTCCGCGCCCGCGGCCGCGGTGTCGGGGCGCAGACTGTGCTTCGAGGCCGATGTCATGGCTCAACCGTGCCAAATCTGGCGCGCATCCGCCATCGGGAATCTCCCTGAACGCACCCTGATCCGCGATCAGCTCTTCGGGAAGCGGATCTCGAGCGCGTGGATGCGGGTCGGACCGGCGAAGGCATTGTTGGCGACGATGAACAGCACCCGCGACCGGTAGGTGAGCCACGGGCGATCGGGAAGCCAGTTGCCCCACGACAATCCGGACATATTGCCGGTGTCGAGCGCCACCAGCGGATCGGAGGTGAAGATCTGACGCTTGGGCATCGCGCGCTCGGCGCCGTTGAGCTTGCGCACCCCGGTGACCGGCTGCGCCCCGCGTGTCGTGGTCCAGTAGACCCTGGTCACCCGCCCACGCCCGCGTTCGAGGACGAGATAATCGGTGTTGTTGACCGCCAACACATCTGCGGCCACCTTGTCGCCGTCGGTGCGATACACGAACTCCGACGTGCCACGGCCGGCCCAGGTGAGCAGGCGCGCCGCGTTCGGCGGGTCCTGTTTGAGTCCGCCCGCGGTCAGCACGCTGATGCGGTCGCCCGGCGACACCGCGACACCGGTCAGTCCGCGCTGGCCGGCCAGTCCGGTCTTGGCCGCGGGGCGGTAGGCCGGGGGCAGCGGCAGGTTGCGGACCTCGTTCCCGAGGTCACCCGTCACGTGTACGAACTGATGAGCGCCACCACTGACCACGACATATCCCGAACCCAGCCGTCGAATCCCCTCGAACTGGGCCGACCCCGGCAACATCGGGAGGATGCCGGGGCCCAGGATCGTCCCGCCACCGGTGATCGATGGCTGACCGAGGAAACCGACAGCGGAGTTGAACGGCACGGTCCCGGTGAAGAAGCGCGCGGGACCGAAGCGGCCCACGTCGGTGGAGATGAATACGTACGTACCATTTCCGGTGCGATCCATCCCGGAGATGCCGCCGAAGGTCGGCACCGCATTGACCACGGTGCTGTCCAGGAAGCGCGAGTCGACCTGCTGCGGCGCAGCAGGTTTCGCCGGCGGCGCGGCCACCGCGTTACCAGCTGACACACCGGACAGGGCTACAGCGCACGCGGACACGAGCGCCGCCCCCCACAAGCGGATTCTCATAGGCCACAACAATACCGCACGCCACAGCGGGTGCTGTGGCGTGCGGTATTGTCCTGCAGCGCTATCGAGACCGCTCCGAGACTCGGGCCGGTCGATGCGCCGGAATTGTCAGCTCAGGCGCTGCTTGAGGATCGCCAGCTCGTCCTGGAGTCCACTCGGCAGACGCTCGCCGACGAACTCGAAGAGTTCCTCGATCAGCGGGAGTTCCTTGCGCCATTCGTCGTCGTTGACCGCGAGTGCGGCGGCCACGTCCTCGGCCGGCACATCGAGACCGTCGACGTCGATCTCCTCGGGCTTCGCGACGATGCCGATCGGGGTGTCGACACCCTCGTTCTTGCCTTCGATCCGTCCGACGATCCACTCGAGGACGCGGCTGTTCTCGCCGAATCCGGGCCACAGGAAGCGGCCGTCGTCGCCACGACGGAACCAGTTGACGTAGAACACCTTCGGCAGTTTGGTTGCGTCGGCGTTCTTGCCGAGGTTGATCCAGTGGGCGAAGTAGTCGCCGACGTGGTAGCCGAGGAACGGCAGCATCGCCATCGGGTCGCGGCGCACGGTGCCGACCTTGCCCTCGGCGGCGGCGGTCTGCTCGGAGCCGACGGTGGCACCCATGAAGACGCCGTGCTGCCAGTCGCGGGCCTCGGTCACCAGCGGGACGGTGGTCTTGCGGCGGCCGCCGAAGAGGATCGCCGAGATCGGCACGCCCTGCGGGTCATCCCACTCGGGGGCCAGCGACGGGCACTGCGAAATCGGGGTGCAGTACCGCGAGTTCGGGTGTGCGGCCTTGTGGTCGGACTCCGGGGTCCAGTCGTTGCCCAGCCAGTCGGTGAGGTGCGCCGGGGTCTCGCCGTCGATACCCTCCCACCAGATGTCACCGTCGTCGGTACGAGCGACGTTGGTGTACAGGGTGTTTCCGGCTTCGATGGTGCGCATCGCGTTCGGGTTGGAGTCGTCGCTGGTGCCCGGCGCAACGCCGAAGAAACCGAACTCCGGGTTGATCGCGTAGAGGCGGCCGTCCTCGCCGAAGCGCATCCAGGCGATGTCGTCGCCGACGGTCTCGGCCTTCCAGCCCGGGATGGTCGGCTGGATCATCGCGAGGTTGGTCTTGCCGCAGGCGCTCGGGAAAGCCGCCGCGACGTAGTAGACCTTGTTCTCCGGGTTGGTGAGCTTGAGGATCAGCATGTGCTCGGCCAGCCAGCCCTCGTCGTGGGCGAGCACCGAGGCGATACGCAGGGCGTAGCACTTCTTGCCGAGCAGCGCGTTGCCGCCGTAGCCGGAACCGTAGGACCAGATCTCGCGGTCCTCGGGGAAGTGGGTGATGTACTTGTCCGGGTTGCACGGCCACGGGACGTCGGCCTGCCCCGGCTCGAGCGGTGCACCGACCGAGTGCAGCGCCTTGACGAAGAACCCGTCGTCACCGAGGAGTTCGAGCACCTTCGGGCCGACGCGGGTCATGATCTTCATGGACAGCACGACGTACTCGGAGTCGGTGATCTCCACGCCCAGTTTCGGGTCGTCGGAACCGAGGGGACCCATGCAGAACGGGATGACGAACATCGTGCGGCCGCGCATGCTGCCGCGGTAGAGACCGGTCATGGTCTCGCGCATCTCGGTGGGATCGACCCAGTTGTTGGTCGGTCCGGCGTCGGCCTTGTTCTTGGAGCAGATGTAGGTCCGCGACTCCACGCGGGCGACATCGGCGGGGTCGGAGTTGGCCAGGAACGAGTTCGGCTTCTTCTCCTCGTTCAGCTTGACCAGTGTGCCCGCCTCGACCAGCTCACTCGTCAGGCGATCCCACTCCGCATCACTACCGTCGGACCACACCACCCGGTCGGGTTGGGTCAATTCGGCGATTTCGGCCACCCAGGCGAGCAGTTCGGCGTGTTTGGTCGGCGCGGTGTTCGGGTCGAGTCCGGGAATGGCGGCTGCGGTCATTTGGTTGGTTTCTCCTCCGAGGTGACGGCGGGGTCAATGCCATCAACGATGTCGTCGTCACCACAGGATACGTTCACCGAGCGCTCGGAAGGTACCCCGGTGAACGAGATGCGGTATATCCCACACTCGGCGGGTGCGCAACCTTAGAGAGGCAAATAATTTCGGGTCAGCCCAGGCGACCGGAGTCGGTCGCCTGCCAGACACCGCTCGCGGGGTCCAGCGTGCGCGATGTGAAGCCACCATGGCCGTCGACCTCGGTGATCTTGTCGACCTGTCCGTCGTGGTCGGTGTCGGTGTAGACGGCGAGCCCGTCGGGTCCGCTGCGGGTCAGCGAGTCCGGGATGCCGTCACTGTCGGTGTCGACGTCGGCCGGCCCGAGATCCCAGACCCGTCCGTCCGAGTGCATCCACAGGTGGTCGACCGGCGAGGTCGAGGTGGCCTCGTCGGTGATGTGCGCCACCGGGTGTGTCTCGGCCGAGATGCCGTGCCCACCCTCGAACGGCCCGTCGCCGAAGTGGCCGTCCGACGGCTCACCGCCGAGAAATGACATATCCACGTGCGCTCCCCTCGTCTGGCCCGGACACCGTCGGCCACAAGTCGCCGTAACTGTTTAGACGCACGACGACAGCAAACGGTTCCACCCGGACCCCGATCCCGCTCAATCTTCGCCGTCTTCGCCGGTCAGCGCCACCGATAGCGCGGCGAGATCGCGATGAGTGGTGCTGATGCGGTTCAGTCGGTCGCGGTGGCCCTGCTCGGCGCCGCCCGCACGCCGGGCGCGCAGCTGGTCGTCGATGCCGGCGATCTCCGCGGCCACCTGCCGGGTCCGCCGCTCGTGATAACGGGTGATCTGGCTCAGCAACCGCGGCTCGGCGGCCGCCATGCGTGACGCGACCAGCTGCTCGAGGCGCCCCCGTGTCTCGCCGAGGGCGTCGGTGGTCCAGCCCCGGATCTCGGCGCGTAGCCCACTGGTGCGGCGGACCCGGATCACCCAGGCGGCGATCGCGACGCCGAGCAGCAGGGTCAGCGGCATGCTCACCCACTGCAGGGTCTGCACCGAGGCCATCGGCGCGACGATCAGCCGGCCGAATCCGACGCCGGTGGACGCACCGATGATGACCAGCATCGCGTCCTCGGCACCGCGTCGCCCGGTGGGAACGGGTCGGCCGAACGTCGACGCGGGTGCCGGGTCCTCGCTGCGCCGCAGCTCTGCCTCGGAGTCGGCCACGATATCGCCGGGATCGGCATCGATGCCGATCGTCGTCACCGCGCGCACCTCCTCGATGCGGGCATCGACGGCCTGCTCGATGTGTTCGCCGAGTGCGGTCACCTCGGCACGCAGCCAGCCGACGTAGTCGTCGACGCCGGTGGCGGTGAGGCTCGCGCATCGGGTCGTGGCCGCGGTGGCCAGTGCCCGGCAGCCGCTCGCGACCTCGGCCATCGATTGGCTGCGCGCCCGGGCCAGTCCGGTCCGGGCCGCGGTCAACCGGTCGGCACGACCGCGGTCCCGCGATTCCACCGCCGCCCGACGACGACGGGTGAGTGCCTCGGCGTCGATCTCGGCCGCATCGGTGTCGGCGGCGCGGGTGATGCTCGCCTCGGCGTGTTCGAGCGCACCGAGCGCCGCCGCCACCCGGGCCCGTTCGCGCCGCAGGTCGTCGGGTGCGGCGAGGTGCTCCCGAATCCAGTCGAGGACCGCCGGTATCCCGGATTCGTCGGCGGCGCCGGAGAGCGCGGCCAGCGACGACACCGCGAACACCGGTAGTTGTTCGTGCGGGTCGAGCAGTCCGCGATGCGCGCGCAGGATGCGTGGCCATTCCCAGAACACGTCGATCTTGGTGCACACCAGGGCGACGATGCCGAAGCGGGAGCGGAGTTCCTCGATGGCGGCCCGCTCCTCGTCTCCGATCGATGACGACGGATCGAGCAGCATCAGCGCGATCCCGACAGCGCGATCGGTGGGGCCGGAAGCGGCCAAACCGGGTGGTTGACGACGTCGCCACCGTCCCTCGCTGACCGCAGCCGACGGATCGACGGCGTGACACGCCTCGACGAAGCTGGTCACCCCGGTTCCGCCGATCCCGAAGACCGCGACCTCGGTCCCGGTGCCGTCGACGATCCCGGAATCGAACCCGGTGAGTGCGTGAACCCGCCGGACCAGGTCAGGGTCGGTGGCGGCGTCGACGACGGTCACGCCGGCACCGCCTCCCCGGCCAGCAGGTACTCGAGGGTGTCCCGGTCGTGGCCGCGCGCGGCGATCCGGGCGACCTGCGCCCGCAGTTCCAGCGCACGCCAGTGCCGCACCGACGCGATGCGTTGGCGGACCGGATCAAGCAGCGACGTCATCCGTCCCATCGCCCGCAACTCGTCATTGAGAGCGTCGACCGCGGCGCCGGCCGGGTCGTGGTCGGCGATGAGGTCCAGTGCCCGCTCGAGCCCGTGCTGGTCGACTCGGCGGAGCAGTCCGGCGCGCAGCGCTCGTTCGTCACCGAGAAACGGTGCGGCGCCGGCCGGCGTGGGTCGACCGGCGAGCGTGGCGGTCGGAAACTGCGCGGCCATCGACGGCATCTCCTCGCCGGCCGCGACGAGGCGGCGGAGGAAGTCGAACTCGTCGTCGCGCAGGTCAACGCACGCGAGCAGCGGCGATACCGGATACACCGGGGTCAGGATCTGGTCCGCACACCGTGCGGCGAGCCGGTCGGCGACGGCCGGGTCGCCGTGGATATCGGCCTTGCCGAGCACCACGATCGTCCGATCCGTGGGCAACGTGGCCAGATTCTGGTGATCGGCCCGCCGGGGCGGCCCGGTCAGCAGGTAGACCCACAGGTCGGCGTCGACCTGCCCGTCATCGCCCTCCCCGGGGCCGATCGCAGTGATCGACAAACGTTCCCGCAGGGCACGTGCGAGCGTGTCGCGGCCGGTGCCGGGCCGCCCGCGCACCTGCACCTGCAGGGGGCGTGTGTAGCGGCGGGCCGCCGCATCGAGTTCGGCCCGCGCCGGTGACGACGCGGCGACGAACTCACCCAGACGTCCGTCGTCGGCGGCGCGGGTCAGCGCGCTCGTCGAAGCGGCGGGGTGGGCGTGCGACATGAGGGAAATGTAGCGTCCGGCCACCGGAGAAGTCGCCTGACCGGCGCAAAACCGGTGTCGACTGTCATTTGTTCGGTGTCATGAGGAACCATGGGTCAGGTGAGCGAGAGTGTCGACCAGTCACGCCTGTACCCGCGGGTAACCAGTTTCCGGTTCCGCCGGGGTTCCCTGACGACGGGACAGGAGCGTAACTGGGAGACGTTGTGGCCGCAGCTCGGGCGCGATCTGGCGCCGTCGGCGGAGGCGGAGCCGCCCCTTGATCTCGATGCGTGGTTCGGTCGGCAGGCACCTCGAGTGCTCGAGATCGGCAGCGGCACCGGTATCGCGACCGCCGCGATGGCCGAGGCCGAACCCGACGTCGACGTCGTCGCCGTCGAGGTCTACCGCCCCGGCCTGGCCCAACTCCTCGGTCTCGTCGATCGCAACGGTCTGACGAACGTGCGGATGGTCCGCGGCGACGCGATGGTGGTGCTGCGCGAGCTACTGGGCCCCGAGAGCCTGACCGGGATTCGGGTGTTCTTCCCCGATCCGTGGCCCAAGACGCGCCACCACAAACGACGGTTGCTGCAGAGCGGCACGATCGAGCTGATGGCCGACCGCCTGGTGCCGGGCGGCATCCTGCACATCGCGACCGATCACGCCGACTATGCCGAGTGGATCGCCGAGCGCCTCGCCACCCAGCGGGCGGATCGCTCACACGTGATCCCGTCGACGCGGGCGGAGCCGATCCTGCTGGAGCGCCCCACGACCAAGTTCGAGGGCCGCGCCGAACGCGAGGGCCGCGGGGTCAACGAGTTCGTCTATGTGAAGCCGACACCGAAGGATCGGACGAGCGAAGGGGACGACGCATGAGCGACGGCAGATTCGGCGAGGCAGTGGGCGGGCAGAGTTCCGCGCGGCGGGTGCTGCTGGTGTGGGACGCCCCGAACATGGACATGGGCCTCGGTGGGATACTCGGCGGTCGTCCCACCGCCGCACATCGACCCCGATTCGACGCTTTGGGCCGCTGGTTGTTGCAGCTCACGACGAGCGTCGAGCGTGACGCGGATCCCGGCGTGGAGATCGAGCCCGAGGCGACCGTGTTCACCAACATCGTGCCTGGTAGCGCCGACGTTGTACGGCCGTGGGTGGACGCGCTGCGCAACGTCGGATACGCCGTGTTCGCCAAGCCGAAACTGGCCGACGACAGCGACGTCGACGCCGACATGCTCGACCACATCGAACTTCGCAGGCACACTGTGGGGCTGGCGGGACTCGTCGTCGCGTCTGCGGACGGGCAGGCGTTCCGGGACCCGCTGATGGATGTCGCGCGCGAGGGGATCCCGGTCACGGTGATCGGTTTCCGCGAGCACGCCAGCTGGGCGCTGACGACCGATGAGCTGCAGTTCATCGATCTCGAGGACATCGCCGGGGTGTTCCGGGAGCCGCTACCGCGGATCAGCCTCGACGCACTGCCCGACGACGGCGCCTGGTTGACGCCGTTCCGGCCGCTGCGGGCCCTGCTGGACTGAGCGGTCGAGCGAGGTTCCGGGTCGCCATGACTCAGGCGTCACTCAGGAGTACCTGAAAGAATCAACCGTCCTGCGACGAGGTGAGGAAGGAACAAGGCGTGTTCGGAGCCATCGGCACATTCGTCTATCGGATGCGCTTCGCCGTCATCGCAGTGCTCATCGCACTCATGGGTGGTCTGGGACTCTACGGTCTCGATCTCGGCAAGCACCTGAGCCAGAGCGGGTGGTTCGACCCGACGTCGGAGTCGGCCAAGGGATCCGTGGTCGCCGACACCGCACTCGGTCGCGATCACCGATCCGACGTGATCCTGCTGATCACCCCGCCCGCGGGCACCACCGTCGACGATCCCGAGTTCGGCGCCAAGGTCGAGAACTTCATGGACGCCCTGCTCACCGAGCACGGCGACATCGTCAACCGGGAAGATCCCGGCATCATCGACCCCTTCTACCAGCAGAATTCGTCGCCGGCCGCCGAGGCCGCGCAGCAGACGATCCGCGAACGCACCTTCACCGACAACAACCAGCACGCGTTCATCAGCATCGGCGTCAAGGGCAACGACGACACCACGGTGCTCAACAACTACAAGACGATCGAACCGTTCTTCGACAACATCGCCGAACGCTACGACATGCCCGGCACGACCTTCCAGCTCGCCGGTCTGCAACCGGTGGCGGGCGCGATGTCGCGGGGGATGGACGAAGACATCCGGCGGGCCGAGGTGATCGCGCTGCCGGTGGTGGCGATCATGCTGTTCTTCATCTTCGGCGGTGTGGTGGCCGCCTGCCTGCCCGTGCTGATCGGCGGTCTGACGATCGCCGGGTCGCTGGGCATCATGAAGATCCTGGCGCAGGTCACCGAGCTCAACATCTTCGCCCAGTCGGTGGTCACCCTGATCGGCCTGGGCATCGCCATCGACTACGGCCTGTTCATCGTCAGCCGGTTCCGGGAGGAGCTGGCCGAGGGGTACTCGACGAAGGCCGCGGTCCGCAGATCGGTGATGACCTCGGGTCAGACCGTGGTGTTCTCGGCCACCATCATCGTCGCGGCCCTGGCGTGTCTGCTGATCATGCCGCAGGGCTTCCTCAAGTCGGTCGCCTACGGCGCGATCGCCTCGGTCACACTGGCGGCGCTGCTGTCGATCACCGTGCTGCCGGCCATCCTGAGCATCCTCGGCCGGCGCGTCGACGCGCTGAGCCTGCCGTTCCTCAACCGGACCAAGACCCGCGAAGAGATCGAAAACGGTTTCTGGGGCCGCCTGTCGGGCTGGGTGATGCAGCATCCGGTCGCCACCGCGGTGCCGACCGTGGCCCTGTTGCTCCTGCTCGCGATCCCCTTCGGCGGGATCAAGTTCGGTGGCATCAGCGAGGCCTACCTGCCGCCGGACAATCCGAGTCGCATCGCGCAGGAGGACTTCGACAAGTACTTCCCCGCCGAGCGCACCGAAGAGATCAAGCTGGTCATCGCCTACGACCCGAACGACAACAACAGTGGCGAGAAGCTGCAGGCGGTTGCCGACGAGGCGAACAAGATCCCGGGCTTCACCAAGCAGTTCAGTACCTCGGCGACCGACGGCGCGCTGTCCGGCCAGTACGGCGACAACGGGCCGCAGATCCTGCAGATGTCGGCCGGATTGGTGGACCGCGACACCGCGGGTGAGGCGATCAAGGATCTGCGCGCCATCGACAAACAGGGTCTCACCATGTGGGTGGCCGGCACGCCGACGTTGACCCAGGACTCCATCGACGCCCTGATGTCGCGGCTACCGCTGATGGCCATCCTGTTGGTCCTGGTGACCGGTCTGCTGATGTTCCTGGCGTTCGGTTCGCTGGTGTTGCCGATCAAGGCGGCGTTGATGTCGGCGCTGGGCCTGGCGGCCACGCTCGGCATCCTCACGTGGATCTTCGTCGACGGCCACGGCGCGAGCATCGCGAACTTCACCCCGGGACCGCTGTTCGCGGCGGTGCTGGTGCTGATCATCGCGATCGTCTTCGGTCTGTCGACCGACTACGAGATATTCCTGTTGTCCCGCATGGTGGAGGCCCGGCAGAAGGGTGCCAGCACGACCGACGCGATTCGGATCGGTACCGCACACACCGGACGCATCATCACCGCCGCCGCGGCCATCCTCGTCGTGGTGACCGGCGCGTTCGGCCTGTCCGAGATCGTGATGATGAAGTACATCGCGTACGGCATGATCGCCGCGCTCATCCTCGACGCCACCATCATCCGCATGTTGCTGGTGCCGTCGGTGATGAAGCTGCTCGGCGACGACTGCTGGTGGGCACCCCGCTGGATGCAGCGGTGGCAGCGCAAGATCGGCCTCGGCGAGACCTTGCTCGACGACGAACCCGATGAACTCACCGACAACGCCCACGCGCACGCCGCGCGATCCTCCGGCAGTCTCGTCGCCGCGGCGGCCGCCGCCGGATCCGGGGCGACGATCGCCACTATGCCGCGACCCACGGTCCGGCCGGATTCCGCGCGCGGTCCCGCGCGGATGGCGCAGCGCTCGGCGCCGACCGCACCGCGCCCGACCGAGACACCGGGCCCCCAACCCGCACCGTCGGGTCCGGCCCCGGTACAGCCTGCGACGGCCACCCCGACGCCGCCGGCACCCCGTCCGCCGATGCCACCACGCCGCGGCCGTGGCCGGTCCGATCGCCCGGACACCGGCGGCTGGAAGCTGGGCGCAGGCGGAATTCGCTTGGGCAGCAATGATGTTGCGCAGCCACCTGCGCGGCCTGCGGTTCCGCCGCGGAACGGCGCCCCGCACCCTGCGCCGCAACCCACGCCACCGGCCGGTGCGCCGAAACCGCCGGCCACCCCCGCCGCACCGCTCCCCCCGACCGAGTCGCTGATGAACCGGCGACCGGCGCTCGACGCGACCGGGAAGCGTCCGCTTGCGGCCTCGCTGACCCCGGAAGCGCCCACGCCGGCATCGCAGTCGGCGCCGAAGCCGGCCGACCAGACGGACCAAGACGCGACGCGTTCGGACCGCCACGCCCGCACCGATGAGGATGGGCAGCGCGGCCAGATCAGCGTGCAGGAGTTGCTGCGCCGCAGTCGCCGCGACAGCTGAGGCAAGCTCGCCCCCCCGCTGGTTGAGCAGCCCGGCGACGGAGGAGCCGAGCGTGTCGAAACCACACGCGCCGCCCCCGCTGGTTGAGCAGCCCGGCGACGGAGGAGCCGAGCGTGTCGAAACCACACGCGCCCAGTCGACCGATTCGGACATTTCGGTTATCAATCGCGGATTGGTCAACACTGGGCATATGCCTGGTGTGATCGGCCGCACAGTACCGCAGCATTGTCTCTCAAGACACCGCAAATGTCGGATATGTCGGAGAGGCAGCCCCCATGAACACCCCGTCCACCTGGGCCGGACCCGAGCACCGTAAGAGCGTGCTCTGGCTCGTCACCCTCGCCACCATCGCGATCGTCTTCGACGGCTACGACCTGGTCGTCTACGGCACCGTGCTCCCCACGCTGCTCGCCGACCCCACCCAGCTCGGCCACCTGACGCCCGGTCAGGCCGGCGCTCTCGGGTCGTATGCCCTGGTCGGTGTCATGATCGGCGCCCTGCTCGCCGGCACGTTCGGCGATCGCGTCGGACGTCGCCGGATGATGCTGTTCAACATCGTCTGGTTCTCCATCGGCATGGGCGCCACCGCTCTCGCCAACAACCTGGTGACCTTCGGCATCCTGCGCTGCCTCACCGGCATCGGCATCGGCGGCCTGGTCGCCACCGTCGGCGCGATGATCGCCGAGTTCGCCCCGCCCGCCAAGAAGAACCTGTTCAACGCCATCGTCTACAGCGGTGTCCCGGCCGGCGGCGTGGTCGCGGCCATCCTGGCGATGCTCTTCGCCGACCACATCGGCTGGCGCGGCATGTTCTGGATCGGCGCTCTGCCCCTGGTCACCCTGCTGCCGCTGGCCTGGGCGAAGATGCCCGAGTCGCCGCAGTGGCTGGTCTCCCGTGGCCGCCTCGCCGACGCCCAGGCCGTCAGCGACCGCACCGGCATCCCGGTCGATCTGCACCCGGTCCGTCCGGCGGTCGCCGACGACGACAGCGCCGAGAAAGTCGGATTCGCGGTCCTCGCCTCCAAGCGTTTCCTGGTGCCGACCATGCTCCTGGGCATGATGAGCTTCGCCGGTCTGCTACTGACCTACGGCCTCAACACCTGGCTGCCGCAGATCATGAAGTCGGCAGGCTTCAACGCCAAGGGCTCGCTCGCCTTCCTGCTGGTGCTCAACGGCGGCGCGATCGTCGGCGGCCTGATCGCCGCCCGCATGGCCGATCGTCGCGGACCGCAGCGCATCGTGGCCACCTCGTTCTGCATCGCGGCCTTCGCACTGATCCTGCTCACCTTCGGATTCCCGCTGCCGATCCTGCTCGCCGCGGTCGCCGTCGCCGGTACCGGCACCATCGGCACCCAGGTGCTGATCTACGGCTACACCTCGAACTACTACCCCACCAACGCCCGTGCGGCCGGTGTGGCCTGGTGTGCCGGCTTCGGACGGCTCGGCGGCATCGTCGGCCCGATGATCGGTGGCCTGCTGATCGGCGCCGGGATCTCCTCGGGCGTGGCGTTCTACATCTTCGCCGGTATCGCTCTCGCCGGCGCCGCGGCCACGCTGTTGGTGCCGTCGCGACCGACGGACGACGTCGAGGCACCGGCCACCACAGCGCGGTTGGCCACTGCCGAGTAACCCGACAAACCAGAGCTGACGGCCCTCCTTGCGATCATCGCGAGGAGGGCCGTCACTCGTCATGTCGCTGGCTGAGCAGCCCGAGGAACGAGGGCGTGTAGGAACCGCATCACTCGTCCAGCCCGCGCTCGATCGCATACCGGGGTGAGCTCCACCCGATTGCCCAGTTGCAGTTTGCGCAGGGTCGCTTGGACGTGGTTCTCCACCGTCCGGTGACTCAACGACAACTTCGTGGCAATCTGCTTGGCGCTCAGCCCCTTTGCCACATACCGCAACACCTCGGTCTCCCGGTCGGTGAGCCTGGGTCGATTCTCGTCGGGGTCGGGTGCGGCCGACATGCGGCGGTACTCGCCGAGGATCAGGCCGGCCAGACCGGGTGTGAACACCGCCTGCCCGTCGCCGGTGGCGCGCACGGCCGCCACGAGGTCGGCCTTCGACGAACTCTTCACCAGGTAGCCCGACGCGCCCGCCTTGACCGCCTGCAACACGTCATCACGCTCGTCGGATGCCGACAGCACCAACACCTTCGACGACGGTGACGCCGCGAGCACGGCGGCCGTCGCGTCGGCACCGTTGCCGTCGGGCAACTGCATGTCCATCAGCACGACGTCGGGTCGCACGGCACCGGCTCGTCGCCCGGCACTACCCACCCCGTCGGCGGTGGCAACCACCTCGAAGCCCGATTCCTCGAGGTCACGAGCCACCCCGTCGCGCCACATCGGATGATCGTCGACCACCATCACCCGCAATCCGCCCTGCGCCACATCGTCGGAAGTCATGATCCCTCTCGCTCTATGGGTACCGTCAGTTCCCATTCTGTCCCGACGTCGGGCGCCGAATCGAGTACCGCTGTCCCGCCGAGTCGTTCGATGCGGCCGCGGATCGACCGCGAGATACCCATCCGGCCTTGCTGTTCGGCCTGCGCGAGGCGCCCCGGCGCGATTCCCACGCCGTTGTCCCGGATGCTCACCACGATGCGATCGTCGAGATCTTCCAAGAGCACGTAAGCCTGCGCACCCGGCCCGGCGTGCAACTCGACGTTGTCCAGCGCATTGGTCACCGCACGATGCATCTCCTGGGCCAAGACGGCGTCGACGACGACGGGGGTCGCCGGCGCACTGACCGAGATCCGTTCTCCGGCAAAAGAGTGCAACATGACCCCGAGATCGGCCGTTCCGCCGGCGACCGCGATGTCGGTCCCGGTGCCGGCGATCAACCGACGCAATGCACGTTCCTGCTCGCCGGCCAACTCGGCGAGTTCGGTGGTGGGACCACCGATCTCGCGGCCACGCTTGGCGATCAACGAAAGTACTTGCAGCACCCCATCGTGCACCTCGCGGGACAGCCGTTCGCGTTCCTCGGTGGCCGCGGCGATTCTGGCCGCCTGGGTGAGCGCGTCGTGTGCGCGTCGCGTGATCACCGCCGCCAACCCCACTGCCATACCGGTCGCGATGATGACGATGATGGTGGCGTTGCGGCCGAAATCCAGGTTGACCCAACCTTTCACGAAGATGCTTGTGCCGCCGATGATGAGGCCGCCGACGATCCCCCAGATGGGTCCGGCGAGAATCGCTACCGAGATGACCGCGTTCGTCGCCCACAGGGTGGTTGGCCAGGACTGATTGCTCAGCACCCAATCGGCGCTTGCCACATACGACGTCGAGAGCATCAACCCGCACGCGACGATGACCTCGGTGCCGACCCAGTACCAATTACGCCCGAAGCCAACGTAATACGCGATTCCACAGGCAAGCGTCCACACCGACAGCAGGCCGAACAGCACCCAGGTGAGCATGCCGTGCGCCAGGTCGTCGTTGATGGCGATCTGAAAACCCAAGGCATAGAGATACGACAGGAACCGCAGGAGTTGCGCGCCCCGCCACATCGGGCCCGCCGGGTCGGTGTCGACTTCCCGCGCCAGCGAGGTGGCGTCACTGACGGGCGTGCGCTCGCTCATGACAGATCATTCGTCCTCGGCATGCGGGGTCACCGGCGGCGTATCCGAGGCCGCCTTCTCTGGCGGGGATTCCTTCTGCCGCCCACCGTCTTCTGCCTCCGACTCGACCTGCGCTTCGTCCACCGCGGAAGGCCGATCCCACCGCGGTTCGTCCGGTTTCGCCGGGTACATGCGCTCGTCGGCCTGCGCCTGTGCGTGCCGTCGCGCACTGCCGGCCATGTGCCGAATCGCGGTGTTGGCAAACGCGATCAACGGGACTGCGAGCAGTCCGCCGACAATACCCATGGTCACGATGCCCGCCGCGATGGCAAGCACCACCGCCACCGGGTGTAGCCGCACCGATCTGCCCAGCAGAAATGGCTGCAAGACATGGCTTTCCAATTGCATGACCCCGATGACGATGGCCAGCGCGATGACGGCCGCGATCCAGCCCTGCGTGACGAGTGCAACCAGAACCGCCAGCGTGCCGGTCACGAGCGCGCCGACGATCGGGATGAAGGCACCCAGGAACACCAGTGAGGCCAGCGGAAGCGCCAGCGGGACACGGAGAATCGCCAGTCCGATCCCGATACCCAATGCGTCGACGAAGGCGACCGCGACCGTCGCCCGAACATAGCCGACGAGGGTGCCGAACCCGGCGATGCCGGCAGCGCGCACCCGTCCGCGGGTGCCGTGCGGGATCACTTTGGTGACGAACGTCCAGATCTGTCCACCGCCGTAGAGGAAGAAGATGAGTAGGAAGACGGTCAGCAGTGCGCCCGTGACGATTTCGGTGGCGGTGGTCGCGGTGGCCAAGGCGCCGCTGGTCACTTTGTCCTGATTGTGCTGCAGGAAATTGGTGATGTCGTCACCGAGGTTGCGTACTTGATCTTCGTCGATGTCGAGTGGACCGTTGACCAGCCAGTCCCGGGTGCGGTCGACGGTGACGGTGATCTGCCTGGTCAACTCGGGGAATCCGCGGATGAACTCCTGGACCACGAAGGTCATCACCGCGGCCAATAACCCGAGGGCGACGATGATGGTGACCAGCACCGCGAGTGAACGCGGAAATCGCCTGCGGTCCAAGAGGTCGACCACCGGCACCAGCATCGCCGCGGCCAGGATGGCCAACGCGACGGGCACCAGGACCTCTTCGAAGTGACGGAAGATCGTCAGCAGCACGTACGCACCGGCCGCCAGTACCAGCAGGCGCCAGGTCCATTCGGCACCCGCGCGGACCAGTGGATGGACCTTCGCGCGATCCAGGGTGGCCAGGTCCGTGTCGGCATCGCTCACGGTTGCCAGAGTAATCGCCGATAGGGTGAGGGCTATGTCGTCGGATGGCCCCAATATCCAGCGCACAGCCGCCCGGTCGCGCTTCTGGTGGATTCGGTGGGTCCTGCTGGCGATCGTCGTGGTGGTGCTCACCGCCGAGATCGTGCTCATCGCGCCGAGCCTCGAGGACGCGTGGCACCGCATCGGCGACCTCGACTGGGTGTGGGTGGTGGCCAGTATCGCGGCGGCACTGCTGTCGATGGACAGCTTCGCGCACGTGCAGCGCACCTTGTTGCGGTCCGCGGGGGTGCGGGTCACGCAGCGGCAGTCACTGGCGGTGATCCTCGCGTCAAACTCGGTCAGCCAGACGATGCCGGGCGGGCCCGTGCTGGCGCCTGCGTTCGTCTACCGCGAAACCCGCAGGTGGGGTGCGACACCCGTGGTGGCGTCGTGGCAGGTGGTGATGTCCGGACTGCTGGCCGGCGTCGGCCTGGCCGTCCTCGGGTTCGGCGGTGCGCTGCTCGCGGGCGCCAAGACCAGCCCCTTCTCGGTGGTGTTCTCCATCGTCGGATTCATTGCGGTCGCGGTCGTGTTCCAGTACCTGGCCAGCCATCCCGAGGTGCTGCAGACCGGGCTGCTGCGCGTGCTGTCCTGGTACAACCAGATCCGCAACAAGCCCGAAGAAGCCGGCCGGGCGCGCATCCTGGAGACCCTCGAGCAGTTGCGTGCGGTGCAGATGAAGCAGCGCGACCTCGCCGTCGCATTCCTCTGGAGTATGTGGAACTGGGTCGCCGACGTCGCCTGCCTCGCCTTCGCCTGCTGGGCGGTCGGCGCACACCCGAGCATCGCCGGGCTGATGGTCGCCTACGCCGCGGGCAAGGCCGTGGGCACCGCGGTACCCCTGCTGCCCGGCGGCATCGGAGTCGTCGACGCGGTGCTCGTCCCCGCCCTGACCAGTGCCGGCATGCCCGCCGCCGACGCCATCACCGCGGTGTTGCTCTACCGCGTGATCAGCTACGTCCTCATCGCGGCCATCGGCTGGGTGATCGTGTTCGTCGCGTTCCGCCACCGCATCAAACGCAACGACACACTCGAGGCGGAGATGGACGCCGACCGCGACACAGAGCCGACCGTCGAGCAGCCCGATGCGGCCGACACGGACGGCAGCGACGGCTCCGCCCGCGGCGACCCGCTACCGTAAAGGGCATGGTCAGGTCTCAAACGCTCGACGCCACCGGTGTCTCGACGTCGGTATCGCGGGTGCCGTTGGCGGTGACCGCACTGATCGACGTCGTCGCAGTGACCGTGTTCGTGCTGATCGGCCGGTCGAGTCACGACGAGGGTTTCGCAATCCTCGGCGTCCTGCAAACGCTGTGGCCGTTCCTCATCGGCACCGCGGCGGGCTGGTCGATCGGCTATGTGTTCTCCCACGTCCGGTCCAGCGACTGGTTCCGCAACGACTTCCGGCCCGATCGGCTAGTGCCGGCTGGCGTGACGATCTGGTTCTGCACCGTCGTCGTCGCCATGATCCTGCGGTATCTGCTGCACCAGGGCGTCGCCGCCAGTTTTGTGATCGTCGCGAGTGTGGTGCTCGCGGTGTTCCTGCTGGGCTGGCGCGCCCTCGCCGGCGTCATCCTGCGACGCCGCGCCGCCCACTGACGAACCGCTCTGGCGCTACCTGATGGTGAAGTACTTCTGCGCCACCTGCAGCGCCGCGGTACCCGACTTCTCGCCCTCGCAGTAGACCACCAGGACCTTGCCGCCCTGCAGGCCGATGAACCATCCCGGCCCCTGCGGTCCGTTGGTGCCGACCAGCGCCTTCAATCCCGGCGCCCGGGTCAGGTCGCTTGCGTCGCCGGACTTCGCCGTGGTCGCCATCGCCTTGAGGATCGGCGCGGTTGTCGCCGCGTCGAGCTCGCCGAGCTTGCCGCCGCTGACCGTGGTGGGCACCCCGTTGATCACGTAGGGGGCCACCGACGTCATCTGGCCCGCAGTGCTGCGCGCCATGGCCACGCCCAGTGCTCCCATGTTCATCATCGACGCGGTCGTCTGGTTCGGCTGGAAGTCAACGGTCGCCACGCCCGGCTGGTTGGCCGTGGGCGCGCTCGCGCCCGGCACCGTGAACTGCACACCGAGACCCAACCGGTCGAGGATGTCGCCGCTGACCTCCTGGTTGGCGTTGGCGGTCTGCTCGACGGCGGCCATCACCGGGTTCAGCGTGGACCCCACGGGGTAGACGTCGTCGACGTTGATGCCACGGGAGCGGGCGGCGTCGTTCTGCGCCATCCCCAGCACCGCACCCGAGGTCGCATCCAGCGCGAGGAGAGTCGCCGGCTGGGCCACCTCGACCGCCGCATCGCCGAGGGTGAGCTGCAGATTCTGGTCGACTGTGGTGTTGACGCTCGGACCGGGCGGGCCCTGCTCACCGGCGAGCTTGCGCGGCTTGATACCCGGCGCGGTCACCTGGACCTGCCATCCCGCGGTGGCATCGCGGATGGCCTGCCAGTAGTTGGTCAGTCCGTCCTCGAGCGGCGACGACAGCCGACGGTCGGCCATGACCAGCATGCCGGCCTTCCGGACGGTCACCCCCGGCACAGCGCCCGGATTCGACGTCAGGACCTCCATGTCGGGGTCCCGTAGCGTCACCGCGGTGATCGGCTTGCCCTGCGACTCGGCCAGCTTCTCGCTGAGGACCTGGGACGTTATCAGCGGCGCGATCGGCTTGAGCGTGCGCGCGAGCGCCCGCACCGAGGAGTTCACGTCCTTGGTCTGGGTCGGGTCGAGGATGATGTCGTTGACCGGCTGCAGGTACATGAAGGTCTTGCCGGTCCGGCTGCGCACGGTCGGGGACGGGGTCGCGTCGGTGCGGATCTCCCGGATCGCACCACCCGGCGGCAGGTCCGGATAGATGATCGCCGGGTCCCAGGTGATCTTCCAGCCAGTGGTCAGGTGGCGTGCAGTCCCCGACGTCGTCGTCTCGAACGTGCGGTTCTTGGGCCACTTGTAGGTGGTCTTCAGCGAGAACGACGCGGTGCCGTCGCTGTACTCGACCGGCTTCTCGACGCTCACCTGCACGGACTGCGCATTCATCGACTGCAGGGTCTGGGTCAACGCCTCGCCGGCCTGTCCGGGGGCGGTGGTGTATTTGGCTGCGCCACCCGCGTCCTGCCGCCCCATGGCGGCGGCGAACTGGCGGGCCGCACCCGCCGCGGTCCCGTCGTCGGCGGCCCCGGCGCTACAACCGACCACCGCGACGCTGCACGCCACCGTCACGCAGGCCAGTATCGGCGCGCGCTTCACCCAGATCCTCATAACCTCAATTTTCACTCTTGTAACACCGGATTTCGAGTTTGCCGGCTTCCATTCGGGTCTCCGACCGGTCACGATCGGGTCTCGGGGTGTGTCGGCCGCCACACGCACATGATGCAACAGGCCGAATCGCGAATTCATTATGGGTCCCCCTTTCCCATTCCGCTCACTCGAGAGAGGAGATACTGGGCGTATGACCTTCTGGGTGATCCCCGGCCAAGACCGTCTGGTATCCGACACCGAATGGTTGACGTCGCGCCACAGCTTCTCCTTCGGCGATCACTACGATCCATCCAACACCAATCACGGTGTCCTCTTGGTAAATAACGATGATGTGGTCAGTCCGTTACAGGGCTTTGACCAACACCCGCACCGCGAGTCCGAAATCGTCACCTGGGTCACTTCCGGATCGCTGGTGCACCAGGATTCCGAGGGCAACTCCGGGATCGTGTATCCCGGTCTGGCACAACGGATGAGCGCCGGCACGGGGGTGCTGCATTCGGAACGAAACGACACCTGGGAGCAGTTGTCGACCGCCGGAACGACGCCGACGCGGTTCGTCCAGATGTGGATCATGCCCGACGAGTCCGGACTGGCGCCGTCTTACGCTCAACACGAGGTCGAGGCCGAGCTCGTCGACGGCCGCCTGGTGGCGGTCGCGTCGGGCGATCCGACCGTTGATTCCGCGATCCGGATCGCCAACAAATCGGCCACGCTGCATGCGGTGCGTCTCACCGCGGGGTCGACGGTGAGTTTGCCCACTGCACGCTTCTCCCACGCCTATGTCACCCGGGGATCGGTCGATGTCGGCGGCCATCGGCTCGACGAGGGCGATGCCGTCCGCGGCACCGATGTCGGCGGCGAGCCGATCACCGCCACCGCCGACGCCGAACTCCTCATCTGGTCGATGGGCCGGGATCTGCGCGAGTTGATGGGCGGGTGACTCAGGGAGCGACTGCCTCCAGCAACCGCAACCACACCTCGCTGACCGTGGGATACGCGGGAACGGCATGCCACAGCCGATCGACCGGCACCTCACCGACCACCGCGATCGTCGCCGCATGCACGAGTTCGGCGATATCGGGCCCGACGAAGGTGGCACCGACCACCACCCCGCGGGCGCGGTCGATGACCAGGTTGGCGTGACCGGTGTCGTCGGGACCGTGCAGGTAGGAACCGGCCACCGCGATGTCGGCCTCGACGGTCTGCACCTCGACGCCGTCGGCGCGCGCCTGCGCCTCGGTGCGACCCACCGACGCCAACTGCGGCCTGGTGAACACGACCTGCGGGATCGCGTCGTGGTCGGCGGATGCGCTCAGACGTGGCGCCTCGAGGGAACGCCCGTCGGCACGGGCCGCGATCACCTCGCCCGCCACGCGTGCCTGATATTTGCCCATGTGGGTCAACGACACGCGACCGTTCGCGTCGCCGACGGCGTAGAGCCACGGGTGGTCGGGCACCGTGAGGTGGTCGTCGACGCGCAGCGGTTTACCGGCCTCGATGCCGAGCCGGTCGAGTCCGAGGTCGCGGGTCGCCGGGGAGCGCCCAGCGGCGACCAACACCTCGTCGACCTCGAGTTCTTGCTCGCCGGCGGCGTCGGTGAGGGTGACCCGGCACGGTCCGCCGTGGATTCGGCCGTAGCCGGTGTCGGCGGCGTCCGGGCGCTGCACGGCGCTGATCTGGCAGCCGAAGCGAACGCGAGCACCTCGTTCGCCGAGCGCGTCGGCGATCGCCGCCGAGGCGAACAGTTCGGCCTTGGGTAGCAGCCGCTCCCCCCGCACGACCATGGTGAGCTCGGCAACACCCAGGTCGAGCAGCCAGGTCGCCGCCTCACATGCCACGACGCCGCCGCCGAGAATGACCACACGTTCGGGCACTTCGACCACATTGGTGGCGTCGCGGGACGTCCACGGCAGCGCTTCGCGCAGCTCGTCGATCGGCGGGATCGACGCGACGCTGCCGGTCGCGACGACCACCGCGTGCCGAGCCGTCAGCCGTCGCTCCCCCACCTCCACCGTCCGCTCCCCGACAATCCGGGCGTGCCCACGGACGACGTCGATACCGGCGCCCCGCGCCCACTCGATCTGCGACGTGTCGTCGCGCCCGTGGGTGACGGTGTCGCGCCACCCGATCACCGCGGCCGGGTCGGGTGACGCCTGCGTCACCCGTTCCCGAGCGCCGGGCAGCCCACGCGCGGTAGCGAGCGCCGCGCCGGGTCCGAGCAACGCCTTGCTGGGCATGCAGGCCCAGAAGGAGCATTCGCCGCCGACGAGTTGGTGCTCGACGATCACCGCGGTGCGATCGCTGTTGCGGATCGCGTAGTCGGCGGCGTTCTCGCCGACCGGTCCGCCGCCGATCACGACGACGTCGTAGGTATCGGTCTCGGCTGGGGCCATGGCTCCACCGTAAGCGCGGACCCACCGCAGTACGCCGGTTCCGCTCAAAGCGATCACCACGCGGCTGACGGATCACCGAAGCGGTGTCAGGATGGACGTCGTGACCTCTTCGCAGACCGACATCACCGACGAATCCGGAATCGACCTCAGTTGGGTCGACGACGACGTACGCGTCCAGGACGATTTGTTCACGCACGTGAACGGCAAGTGGCTGGCCACGCATGTGATCCCCGAGGACCGTTCCGTCGACGGCTCATTCCACGTGCTGCGCGACCGCGCCGAGGAGAACGTCCGCGACCTCATCACCGAGTGCGCGGAGTCCGACCCGGAGAGCGGAACCGATGCGCAGAAGATCGGCGACCTGTACGCGTCGTTCATGGATACCGACCAGGTCAACGCTCTCGGCATCGGTCCGATCCGCGCCGAGCTCGATGCGATTGCCGCGATCGACTCGGCCGGCGACCTTGCCGCCCGCATCGGGCAGTTGCAGCGGCGCGGCGTCGGCGGACTCTTCGGGTTCTACGTCGACACCGACGCCAAGCAGTCCGACCGCTACCTGGTCCACGTCACGCAGTCCGGCCTCGGGCTGCCCGACGAGTCCTACTACCGCGAGGACAAGCACGCGCAGACGCGCGACGCCTACGTCGCACATGCCGGCCGGATGTTCGGGCTGGCCGGCTTCGACGACGCCGACGCGCGGGCACAGACCATCCTCGAACTGGAGACGGCGCTGGCCGCCCAGCACTGGGACGTCGTGCGTCGACGCGACGCCGACCTCACCTACAATCTGATGAGTCTTACCGAATTCGGTGAGGCAGCAAACGGTTTCGACCTCAGCGCCTGGTTCGGCGGATTGGGCACCACCGGCGAGACCACCTTTTCCGAAGTGGTCGTCGGGCAGCCGTCGTTCGTCACCGGCGCCGCCGAACTCGTCACCTCACGCCCGCTCGACGAGTGGCGTACCTGGCTGACGTGGCGCGTGTTGCGTTCCGCGGCACCGTATCTGTCAGCCGAGTTCGTCGACGAGAACTTCGACTTCTACGGCCGCACCCTCACCGGTGCCGAGGCCAACCGGGACCGGTGGAAGCGGGGCGTCGGATTCGTCGAGGGTGCGATGGGCTTCGCGGTTGGCAAGCTCTATGTGGCCCAACACTTCCCGCCCGAGGCCAAGGCCCGGATGGACGAGCTCATCGAGAACTTGGTGGCCGCGTACCGCCGCAACATCTCCGATCTGGACTGGATGACCCCGGACACCCGGCAGAAGGCGCTGGCCAAACTGGCGAAGTTCACCCCCAAGATCGGCTACCCGGCCGCCTGGCGCGACTACGGCACCTTGGTCGTCGATCGCAATGATCTGCTCGGAAATGTCGCGCGCGCATCGGCGTTCGAGCAGGATCGGGAGTTCGGCAAGATCGGCAAGCCGGTCGATCGCGACGAGTGGTTCATGACCCCGCAGACGGTCAACGCCTACTACAACCCCGGCATGAACGAGATCGTCTTCCCGGCCGCGATCCTGCAGCCGCCGTTCTTCGATCCGGACGCCGACGATGCCGCCAACTACGGTGGCATCGGTGCGGTGATCGGCCACGAGATCGGGCACGGGTTCGACGATCAGGGTGCCAAGTACGACGGCGACGGCAACCTCATCGACTGGTGGACCGACCAGGATCGTACCGAGTTCTCCTCGCGCACACGCAAACTCATCGATCAGTACGGGGAGTTCACCCCGGACGGCCTCGACCCGGAGTACAAGGTCAACGGCGAGTTCACCATCGGCGAGAACATCGGCGACCTCGGCGGACTGTCCATCGCCCTGGTGGCCTATCGGCTCGCCACCGAGGGCACCGAACCACCGGTGCTCGACGAATTGTCCGGCGTGCAGCGGGTGTTCTACAGCTGGGCCCAGATCTGGCGTACCAAAACCCGTGATGCCGAAGCGATTCGGCGGCTGTCCATCGACCCGCATTCGCCGCCGGAGTTCCGGTGCAACGGCGTGGTGCGCAACATCGATGCCTTCTACGACGCCTTCGACGTGTCCGACGGCGACGCGTTGTTCCTCGACGCGACCGACCGCGTTCGGATCTGGTAGCACCCGCGATGACCGAGGGCGTGGGGTCGCCCGCGAATCGACTCAAAGAGGCCGGACGGCGGGCGATCACAATGGCGATCATCCGTCCCATCGCCGTCGCGGTGATACTGCTGGTCGGCTACTTCGTGTTGCCGATCAACAAGGCCGCCGACGCCAACCTCGCCGGCCTGATCGTCGGCGGTGTTCTGTTCACTGTTTTCTGCTGGTGGGAGGTTCGGCACTTCAACCGGTCGAAGTATCCGGTGGCGACGGCGATCGAGATGCTGGTCGCGATCGCCGCGTTCTACATCGTGGTGTTCGCAGTCACCTACTATCTGTTCTCCGAGTACGACCCAGGTAGTTTCAATGCAGACCTGACCCGGATCGACGCGCTGTATTTCTGCCTGACCGTTTTCACCACAACGGGATTCGGCGACATCGCCGCGGTGTCCCAGGGCGCGCGGATTGCGGTGTCGATTCAGATGGTCAGCACGCTGGTATTGCTGGGCTTGGGGATTCGCTTCCTCAACGTGTTGGTGAACTCGAGGGTGGCCCAGGTGTCGAACGCGGTCGAGCAGGCGAAAGACACGCCCTGAGGTACGCCCAGACGCGAGCGGCGGGTTCCCGATGTTCGGGGAACCCGCCGCTCTACTTCTGCCGCGTGACGATCAGTAGTCGTCGTCGCCGTAGACGATCATGCCGCGAATGTTGTTGCCCTCCAACATGTCGTCGTAGGCCTCGTTGATCTGGTCCAGCCGGTAGGTCTGAGTGACCAGGTCGTCGAGGTTCAGCCGGCCTGCGCGGTACTCGTTGAGCAGCGTCGGCACCTGCGTGCGCGGGCTCGAGCCACCGAAGATCGCACCCTGGACGCGCTTCTGCAGCAGGGTGAGTTCGAACAGATTCAGCTGGACATCCATGTCCGCGTAGTTGCCCATGCCGGTGACGATGACCTGGCCGCCCTTCGCGGTCAGTGCCAGCGCCGGCGCGATCATCGAGCCTTCGATCCGACCGACCGTGATGATCGTGGTGTTGGCCATCTTGCCCCAGCTGATCTCACCGAGGACCGGCAGTGCTTCTTCCATGGACTCGAAGGTGTGCGTGGCACCGAGCTTTTCGGCCATCTGCCGCTTGAACGGCACCGGGTCGACCGCCACGATGATGCGCGCACCACTGGCCTTGGCGCCCTGCACCGAGTTGATGCCCACGCCACCGATGCCGACCACGACGACGACGTCGCCGGCCACGGTGCCGCCGATGGACGACGCCGAACCCCAGCCGGTGGCGACACCACAGCCGAGCAGGGCAGCCTGCTGCAGCGGGATGTCGTCCTCGATCTTGACCACCGAGGCCTGATTCACGGTGATGTACGGCGCGAATGTACCGAGCAGGCACATCGGGGTGATCGGCTGCCCGTCAAGCGTCGTCTGGCGGTTGGTGTCGTCGGCGATCGAGAGTCCGGTGAGCAGTCGCGCACCCTCGTCGCAGAAGTTCCCGTGACCTCGCGAACACGGATCGCAGACGCCACATGCCGGAATGAAGGCGGTGACAACGTGGTCGCCCTCTTTGAGGTGCGTGACGCCCGGCCCGACCTTGCTGACCACACCGGCACCCTCATGGCCGCCGAGCACCGGCATCGGCGCCGGGCTCTCACCGGTCCGCAGGTGGTGGTCGGAGTGGCACAAACCGGAGCTGACGAGCTTGACCTGGACCTCACCGGCCACCGGATCACCGAGCTCGAACTCCTCGATCTTCCACTTCTCGCCCGGAGCGTGGAGGATTGCCCCCTTGGTCTTCATATGCAGCACACCCTTCTGTTCACGTCGACGTGAGTTGTCCTTAGCCATGGTTACTCTCTTATGCGCCCATGTGCATATGGAACGGTGAGTCACGTTACCGCGGTGGTCGTTTGGGTGTCGTTGAGCCCTAGAGTCACCAGCTGACTCTCATTCAAGCCGCTCTCGTGGAGGCTGACGAACGCAAAGCACCGGTCAAGGTGATCCGCGGGGCACTACCTGGGATGTCGTGGCCGGAGATGCCCGCGATCAGGTTCTCTACCTCGGCCGGTTCTCGATGTCTAGCCGCGCAGCCGTCATCGCTAAACCCGGTGCATTTAACCAGCACCCCGTGCAGTGGCAACAGGCGAGCTCGCTGGCCGACGTTTACGACTTCGCTTTCGCAGACGATCCAGCGGTTGGCGACCTTCCGCAAAAAGCCATCAAAACCGCGGCACTCGGCCCCGGCTACGGAGTCGCGAATCCGCATCGTATCTACGGTGACGGATCACTCGAATCGGGAAGTGGGAACCGGTAACCCCGCCATCCACTGGGTCGAGGCGTCTCACCCGGTCCGTTGGGGCTTTGGGTGGGCGCCGCCCTCGGGGTACCGAGTGTCCTGCTTATCGCCTACCTCGGCCTGCGACTGTCTTCAGTGATGCACATTCCCCAGCCCGACACGTATCCCGCCCGTGAGCTCCCGACGGGCCTTATCGCCTTCTGGTTCGCCGTGGTAGCCGTTCCCACGATCGTCGCGCTGCTCCTTCTGGTCGCACGCCGATTCCGCACAGTCATCATTGGTTGGCTTCTCACGTTCCTGCCGATTTGCGCCCTGCTCGCGATCAACATCGCCAGCTTCGACACCCACCTGATGAACCACTAAACCCATTCGACTCACCGCGCGATCCCAATTGCCGTCGACGACCGCCCTGGGGCTGATCGCCCGACCCCCGATATATGTGCGTTATGTCAACAGGTCGGCGAAGTACTCATTCGTCGAGGATGGGTTGGCGAGCAATGAAAGCGGCCATGCCGGGCACGGTGAAGCTGATACGGCCGTGTTCAGGGGAGTAGACGATCCCTTTGCGGATGAGCGCGGCCCGGAATGGGCCGGCGGCACTTTGGGTGATCGATAGCGCGGAGGTCTTGGGTGCGGTCTCACCGGTCTCGGCGATCGCTCGGAGATAGCGGCGTTCGGCGGGGGTTGCCCGGTCCCAGCGAGACGGGAAGAACCCTTGATCGAGATGTGCGGTCCCGGTTTCGATCGCGGCGACCGCATCGTCGACAGTGAATGGTGGGGCGGCAGCGAGTTCCCAGACCGCCGACCCGAACTCCTGAAGGAAATAGGGGTAGCCGTCGGCGGCGACGACCAATCGGTTGAGGGCATCGGACAGGTAGCTTCCGCCGACAGTCTCGGCTGGATCGGCGAGCGCGTGGCGGGCGGCATCGGCGGTCAGCGGTCCGATCGAGCTGTACAGGAACAGCCGCTCGGCGTACGACCGGGACTCGGCGAGGACCGCGGGTAGATTCGGCAGGCCGGCACCGATGACGTAGAACGGCCAGCCCTCCTGGTTCGCCCGGTGCTGGGCGACGATCAACGCGGCGGTGAGATCGGCGTCGAGGTCCTGCATTTCGTCGACGAAGACCGCCAAGGCAGCGCCCTTGGGTCGGACGAGGTCGCTGACGGTCTCGACGATTTCCTCGACGTCGAACAGGGTGTCGTCAGCGGCTCGTGCATTCGGCGCCGACATCGTGACTCCGGCGATCGAGAGCGAGGAGCCCTCGATGATCTCCATAGCCCGTTCCCCGGCCTGTTTGATGGCGTGGGTCCGACTGAACTTGCGTAACCCGTTGCGCAGACCGAGGGCGAGTTGCTTGTGGTTGAGCCGAGAGCCGGCGTTGGAGTTCTGGGCTTCGAGCCGGACGGTGTACCAACCATGGCGTTCGGCGTGCGCACGGAGGTGATTGAGAAGCGCCGTCTTGCCGACACCGCGCAATCCGCTGAGGATGATGCCGCGGTCATAGTGGCGGGCTTTGGCGCGCGCGACGAGCAGACCGAACGCGTCGATCTCGCGATCGCGGCCTTGCAGCGAGGGCGGTTTGCGGCCAGAACCGGGGGTGTAGGGATTCAGGGCGGGATCCACGCCATCACTGTAGCGTTTCCTAGTTCTCTATAGCGAATATGCTATAGTTGCTTACAGAAATGTAGAAGTGCGGCATCGCCGCCGCTGGGGAGGGTTGATACGTGGAGGAACGGCGAGTACTCATCGTGACCGGCGCCGGTGCCAGCACGAATCTCGGTCCTGATGATCGGCCGATGCCGATGATGGGCGAGTGGTCGTCGTCATTGTGCGGCGCACTCGGCGAGCGAGCCCACCAGTGATCCGGAACTTCTCGGATCACTCATCGCAGTAGACGGACATACCAATGAAGTACCCGTCATTCATCTGCACGGGGCCGTCGGGTGGTACGACGACGGATCTCGTATCGAGCGCGCACCAGCAGATAAGGCGTACGCGGTAGGCCGGGTGCCGGCGTTTCTCCTTCCCGATGACACCAAAGATCCGCGTGCGTTCGCTGAAGGTCTAGGGGGCCACGTGGTCTCAGTTTCTTCGTGCGGTCGCGCGGGCCACCCACATCACCCAACCAGCTGAACCGCGTCGTCTCACCCGTCGCCGTATTCACCTTCGCCACCCGACGACCCGCGTGATCGTAGACATACTCGAACACCGTGCCGTCCGGCACAGTCACCTCGCGCAACCGATCCCACGCATCCCACCGATACCGCCACACATCCGGCCGCCGCGACAACCGCTTGCTCAACTTCGACACCAAACGCCCCGACTTGTCATAGCGGTAACTACTACGACCATCGTCAGTCAACAGCGTTCCGCTGAACGCCCACCCCGTGGGCGCCGCACCCGAACCACCGTCGACGGCCGACACATTGCCCACCTGATCGAACCGATACGACTCGCGGCCGGTAGAAGTCGCCCCCTCAGCAACCCGCCCAAGGACATCAAGACGGTGAGAAACGTCGCCACCCGACCCCGACGATCCGACGAGCGCTCCGTCGGATCGATACGCGAACCCTGCCGACTCGATCACCGACTCCGCAGACCCAGACGCGGCCGTCACCGCACCGCCCAGCGACAATGCCGACGGGTCAACCGGATTCGACACCACCGACCGACCAACGAGGCGTCCGACCGGATCCCACACCGAATCGATGGCCGTACCGTCGAATCGGCGTCGGGTCTCGCGTCCGACCCGGTCGGTCGAGACCAGGCACGCACGACCTGCTGCGGTCACCGACTCGAGGAGGCCACGCGCGTCGTACTCGAAGTCGGTCCGCATGGCCGACGGCGTGACCACCGCAGACAGCTGTCCCGCCGACGTCCACTCGACATCGACCCGCCCGTTGTCCATCGAGTACACCACCGGTAGACCATTCGCACCATACTCGGCCTGCCACTCACCGAAAACCCCACGGCTGCGCAACAATCGGCCCAACATGTCGTAATCGTAGTCGACGGCTTCCTCGGCGTACATCGTCGAATCATCGGCGGCGCCTGATGACTCGCGCACGACGCGGCCACAGGCGTCGTAGGTGAACGCAACCGACTGACCGGATGCGTTGCGCCGCTGTGCCAGTCGGCCGACCTGGTCGTAGGTGTGGGTGGTCACCGCGCCGTTGAAGTCGGTCTCAGTGGCCAGCGTGCCGTCGAGGTCGTACTCGTACCGCCACCGTAGTCCGGCCGCGTTGGTGACGGCGACGAGTCGTCGAGCCGTGTCGTAGGAGTAGTCGGTTCGTGCTCCGTCGGCATCGACGCGCGCGACCGGAAGGTCGAAATACCCGTATTCCCAACGTGTCACCGCACCCATCGCGTCGGTGTGCCCGGTACAGTTGCCTTCGCCGTCGTAGGTCCACCGCTGCGTCGCGCCACTGGGATCGGTGACCGATGTGCGATGTCCTTCCGCGTCGTAGGTCGCCGACGATGTGTGGCCTTCTTCGTCGACGACGCCGATGGCTCGCCCGTACGGGTCGTAGGAGATCTCGGCGGCGTTCCCGAAGGCGTCGATGATGCGAGTTGGCTGTCCCGCGCCATTGGTCTCGTATCGGGTGACCACGCCGTCGGCGTCGGTGACGCTGGCCACTGCTCCGGTCTCGTCATGTGTCAATCCGGTTACGGCACCGGCATTGTCGATGACGGTCGCGACGTTTCCGTGCTCGTCGTAGGTGTAGGAGGTGCGGGTACCGTCAGCCCGCACCACGACGCTCGGCTGATGCGGCGCAGCGTAGTCGATGCGCGTCACCGCACCCATCGGGTCGGTGATCTCGGCGACGTCCCCGGATTCGGTGTAGCGGTAGGTGGTCACACCGCCGGCCGCATCCACCCGGCGCAGCGGGTCACGACTGGTGTTGTAGTCGGTGCCGATCTCCCGGCCGAGTGCATCGATCTGCCGCCGAACACGTCCATCCCGATCGTAACCGTATGTGGTCACCCCACCGGTCGACTCGGTGTAGACGGTGAGACCGCCTGAGCCATCGGCAAACTAGCGATAGGCGAAGGTCCCGGCCCACACGCCCCCAACACCGGACTGGTGCACCACCCGCCCGTAATTGTCGTAGCGGTTCCAATACTGCTGGCCCAGCGAATCCGTCCACGACGTCATGCGCCCGGCATCGTCATGCCGGAAATAGGTCACCGCACCAACGGCATTGCGCACCGCCGCGAGGTGACCGTCGTGGTACCGGAACGTCCGCAGGTGTTGATCGGCCAGCACACCATCGACGCCGGCCGATAGCCGGTATCCGAGCACCCGAGCACCGTCGGTAGTCACCTCGACGCGGTATCCAGCGGAGTGTTCCACCGCCGTCGGCCAACCATTGTCGTCGTAGGAGAACAGGATTCGGTTGAGATGGCGATCCATGATCGCCGAGATCATGATGGCGCCACCACGGATGTCCGCGCCCCCGAGCTGTGGTTTCGGTTCGAAGTAGTGGCTCAGTTCGGCGTCGAGCCGCCGAAGGCGGTAGCCCCCGGTGCCGGTCAGGGACAACTCCCAATCGCGCCCCCGCACCGGCCGCACCGGTGAATCCGGTGTCGGGTGCGGGAATCTCAGCATTGTCCCGTCGGCGTCGACGGAGGTCACCCCGTCCTCGTCGAGGATGATCCGCGCGTCAAAGGTACCGACAGCAGTGGGGCCGAACCACATTCCCCAGCGATACTGCGAACGATGCTGATGGGTGAGTCGCAACGGCAGCACACCGGGCAACTCGACGTCGGTCATCGGCAGGAAGTACTCGCCGGTGGCGACGTTGACCGGCTCACCGTCCTGGGTCGGTGTTCAGTTCCATCGCACGACCTCCCCGTCGTCATCGATGTAGCAGTGCGGCGTGAAGGCTCGCACGGGTGGAAACGTCATCGCACGATCAGTCTCCGCATCGACGAGCAGACCCGTCGGTTCGGGTGCGACGTCGAGCACGGTGTCGATCAGGAGGGCGCCGACGGTGTCGACGAAGGTGAGCGCGTCGACGTCGCGCCCGGCAAGCTCGGCGTAGTCGCGCAAGCGTTCGGGCGTCGTGAACGCCAGCATCCAGGGCAGTCCGTCGACGACGTAGGTGAAGTACCGACCGTGCTCGTCCAGCGGAACGCAGAGGTCGACGCCGCGCAGCGCATCGAGCAGGCTGCCTGGCCGACCGTAGCCGGCGAAAAAGGCGCTGACTTCCTCGGTGTACGTCACCATCTGTCCCCCAGCCAGTTCAGCGACAGACTTTGCCGTCTGCGAACGATCCGTCGGCGCGTGGCACGATGAACTCATGGCGCCGCCCGAAACCTCCGATTCGAGCTCCACCACTTCCCGCACACGCTTGCGTTGGCTGATCCCGGCGTTGCTGCTGCTCGCCTGGATCGTGATCGGCGGGCTCACCGGGCCGTTCGCCGGCAAGCTCGCGAGCGTCTCGACCAACGAGGCGAGCGCATTCCTCCCCTCGTCGGCGGAATCCACCCAGGTCAACGACAAGCTCGGCGGATTCTCCGACACCGACACCGTGCCCGCCATCGTTGTCGCCGAACGGACCTCGGGGATCACCCCGGCAGATCTCGACTTCCTGTCCACCAGCACTCGTCCACTGCAGGGCACGGAGGGCTTCGGACCCGCGTTCTCCCCGCCCATCCCGTCGAAGGACGGGCAGGCCGCCGAGATGTTCATCCCCATCGACGCCGAAGGCCAACCCGAACCCGCCGACACCGTCGAGAAACTCAGGGACGCACTGGCCTCCCCACCGGACGGCCTGACGGTGAAGGTCACCGGCCCGGCCGGACAAATCGCCGACCTCGGTGAAGCTTTCGCCGGTATCGACGGCCTCCTCCTGCTCGTCGCGGGGTCCGTGGTCATCCTGATCCTCATCGTCGTCTACCGCAGTCCGATCCTGCCGTTCGTGGTGATCATCTCCGCGGTCTTCGCGCTCGGCCTGGCATCCGGCGCGGTCTACCTCTTGGCCAAGAACGACATCCTGGAACTCAACGGGCAGAGCCAGGGCATCCTGTTCATCCTGGTGTTCGGCGCTGCGACCGACTACGCGCTGCTCCTGGTGTCCCGATTCCGGGAGGAATTGACGAAGGCACCCGACAAATACGGGGCGATCCGTAGTGCGTGGCGAGCGACGATCGAACCGGTCGCCGCGTCGGCGGGCACCGTCATCCTCGGTGTGCTGTGCCTGCTGTTCTCGGATCTGAACTCCAACCGCAGCCTTGGCCCGGTCGCCGCAATCGGCATCGTCGCGTCGTTCCTCGCGTCGATGACCTTCCTGCCGGCGGCGCTGGCCCTCCTCGGCGGGACCGCATTCTGGCCGCTGCGCCCGAAGCACGACGACGAAAACTCCACCGACCCCGGAACGACGCATCGCTTCTGGAGCGCAATCGCCCAACGGGTCGCCGCCCGCCCGCGGGTCATCTGGATCGTCACGCTGATCGTGCTGCTGATCGGCGCCGCATTCGCGCCGACGTTCAAGTCCGACGGCATCGCGCAGACCGATTACTTCGTGAACACCGTCGACTCGGTCGAGGGTGCCGACATCCAGGCCGCCCACTTCGACGCCGGCAGTGGCTCACCGACCTGGATCATCGCCAACGAGGCGCAGGGCACGGCGGTGCTCGACACCGTCCGCGGCGTCGACGGGGTGGCCTCGGCCGAACTCGTCGAGGACGCCGGTGCGCCCAAGGTCGTCGACGGCGAGGTCGCGGTGCAGGCCACGCTGACCGACAACGCCGACTCGCTCGCCGCCCAGGACACTGTCGGGCGCATCCGCGACGAGGTCCACGCCATCGAGGGTGCGGACGCCCAGGTGGGCGGGACCACCGCCATCGATCTGGACACCCGGACCACGGCCATCCACGATCGCAACCTGATCATCCCGATCGTCCTGCTGGTCGTGCTGCTGGTGCTGATGCTCCTGCTGCGCAGCATCGTCGCGCCGGTCATCCTGCTGGCGACGACAGTGCTGTCCTTCGCCACCACCCTCGGCGTTGCGGCACTATTGTTCAACGGCCCGTTCGGTTTCCCCGGCGCCGATCCGGTGGTGCCGCTGTTCGCGTTCGTGTTCCTCGTGGCGCTCGGCATCGACTACAACATCTTCTTGATGACGCGGGTGCGTGAGGAGGCGAAGGTACTCGGCACCCGGGAAGGCATGATCCGTGGTCTGACCGCGACCGGTGGCGTGATCACGTCGGCCGGAGTCGTACTCGCCGCGACGTTCGCCGCGCTCGCGGTGATCCCGCTGCTGTTCCTTGTGCAGGTGGCGTTCCTGGTCGCCTTCGGTGTCCTCGTCGACACTTTGATCGTGCGGACACTGCTGGTACCGGCACTGACGCTGGACATCGGCAAGCGCATCTGGTGGCCGAGTTCGTTGTCGCGGACCGACGCCGACGACGCCGACGCGGACACCCGAGATGCCGTCGGGGAGGCGCACAAATCGTGATCGTTAGAGATACGAAAATCAATCCGAACGGTCGTTACGCGCGATAGCGTCAGGGTGTCGCACCCCTCTTGACCGTTAGCTGGTGATCCACGATGACCCTGGCCGAGCACAAGGCACCCGGACGGGAGGACTTTGCCTCGTTGCGCTCCGGTGGACTGCACTGGGATTCGTTTCCGCTGCGATTGTTCATCAAGGGCAATGCGCGGTTCTGGGATCCCGCCGCCATCGATTTCAGCCGCGACGCCCTGGACTGGTCCGACCTCACCGATGAACAACGCCGCAGCAGCACCTACCTGGTCAGCCAGTTCGTCGCCGGCGAGGAGGCGGTCACCGAGGACATCCAGCCGTTCATGAGGGCGATGGCCGCCGAGGGCCGGTTCGGCGATGAGATGTACCTGACGCAGTTCTGCTTCGAGGAGGCCAAACACACCCAGGTGTTCCGGATGTGGATGGACGCGGTCGGGTTGACCGGCGACCTGCAACCGTTCGTCGCCGAGAACCCCTACTACCGTCAGTTGTTCTACGAGGAGTTGCCGGATTCGCTGCGCCGACTCTCCGACGACCCGTCGCCACTCAATCAGATCCGGGCCAGCGTCACCTACAACCACGTCGTCGAGGGCAGCCTCGCGTTGACCGGCTATCACGCCTGGCAGACAGTGTGTTCGCGGCACGGGATCTTCCCCGGTATGCAGACCCTGATCAAGTTCATCGCCACCGACGAACGCAGGCATATGGCGTGGGGTACGTTCACCTGCCGCCGCCACGTCGCCGCCGACGACTCGCTGTGGGACGCGGTCACCGAGCGCATGAATGAACTCATGCCGCTCGCGCTCGGCATGATCAACTGGGTCAACGAGCAGTTCGAGGAACAGCCCTTCGGCCTCGACAACAACGAGTTCATCACCTACGCCGCCGACCGCGCACAACGCCGACTCGCAGCCATCGAATCCGCGCGCGGCCGGCCCGTCGCCGAAATCGACTTCGACTACTCCCCCGAAGTCCTTGAAGAACAGTTCGGCGAAGAAGACGCAGGCGGCCACTCTCCCGCGTGAGTCCGGCGGGTCTCGAAGCCCCCGTGACACCTAACTAGAACACGTTCTAATCTGTATCTGTGGATGTCACCTACGACGCGACCAGACGCGAACTGACCACCGACCAGGGCACCCTGCGCTACCACGAGGCCGGCGACGCCGACGCTCCGCCGCTGATCCTGCTGCACGGTTCGGGTCCGGGGGTGACCGGTTGGCGCAACTATCGAGGGAACCTGGGCTTCTTCGCCCAGACCCACCACTGCTACGTGCTCGAGTTCCCCGGCTTCGGCGTCAGCGACGCCGTCGAGGGCCATCCGGTGCTGACCGCCGGGTCGTCGGTGATCCGCTTCATGGACGCCCTCGGGATCGAGAAGGCGCCGATGATCGGTAACTCGATGGGCGGGGTCGTCGGCATCAACCTCGCCATCAAGAAGGCGGACCGCGTCGAGAAGCTGGTCACCATCGGCGGCGTGGGCCCGAATGTGTTCAGCCCCAGCCCATCCGAGGGACTGCGTCTGTTGCAGGAGTTCACCGACGCACCCGATCGCGACAAGCTCGTCCGCTGGCTCAATTCGATGGTCTACGACCGGAATCTGGTCACCGACGAACTCATCGAGGAGCGGTGGGAGGCCGCGATCAATCCAGACGCCCAGAAGACGGCCGCGATGATGTACGGCTCGGCCGCCTTCGAGATGCAGCAACAGTTCCTGGCCGCCTCCGACAATCCGCCGTACTGGGCGATGATGCACAAGGTCGCCTGCCCCACCCTGCTCACCTGGGGCCGCGACGACCGGGTCAGCCCACCGGACATGGCGATGGTGCCGATGCGACTGATCCCGGACGCCGAACTGCACGTGTTCCCCAAGTGCGGGCACTGGGTGATGATCGAGGCCAAGGAAGCGTTCGAGGCGACGGTAGCGGCGTTCCTCGCCCGCTGATCCGCGTCCCTAACCGCTGGTCGAGTAGCCGCGAGCCCTTCCCCATCGCTGGTCGAGTAGCCGCGAGCCCTTCCCCATCGCTGGTCGAGTAGCCGCGAGCCCCATAGGGCGAGCGGCGTATCGAGACCACCCTCGCAAGGCAGCCTCGATACGCTCCGCACTACTCGCCCACCGGCTGAGCCGGCACCTCCGCACCACCAACCGCGAGCACCACCCGCGCGCCATACGGCGCCGCCTGCACCAATCGGAGCTGCGCCAGCGCGGGGTGCGCATCCAACAGGCGACCGGCGTTGGCCAACGCCCGCAACGACGCGGTCTCCGCGCGCGCCGCCTCCAGCTGCGCCTGGCCACGAGCCTTGGCGGTGATCACCTCGAGCGACGCCGCCCGGACCTCGTTCGGCACCACGATGTCCTTGACGACGACGTCGTACACCTCCATACCGACAGCGCTCGCCGCCTGCGCGGCAGCGGATCGGATGGTATCGGTGTCCACGGCATCGCCGCGTCGGATCAGCTCGTCGGAGCCGATCCGCGCGCACACCTCACGCAGTGCGATCTGCGCTGTGAGGTACACCGCCGCAACAGGATCCACCGCACGTTCGGTGAACGTCACGGCGTCGACGACGATCGCCCGCAGGGTCATCGACACGCGGATCGCCATCGCGTCGGCGGTGAGTACTTCCTGCAACGACACCGGCACCAGTCGCTCACGCATCTCCACGCTGACGTACCGTGCATCGGAGCGCGCAATGTGCTTGCCGGAACGGAGTTCTCGCGCCAGTTTTCCGTTGCGGTACTCCAAGACAACCTGACCTGGTTCCACCGTGAACCGGTTGAACAATGACATGACGAACTCCTTCCCTCTGCGGCACAAGCTATTTGACTGGACTTTCTGCGACAAGACAATGAGAGACGACGCCCGCGGGCGGGCGTATCGGCGGGGTCATCCGTCGTCGTGCTCATGACGGTGACCGCTGGACCGAGACCACCCGGACCCCCGGGGGCGCCGTCGTAAGAGGAGTCGAACCCCGGAACCTGAATTCCTTGCCTTGGCAGCAGCAGCGAAAGTCGAACGCGCAGAAACGATCACGGTACCCCGATCTCGTCTGCTCTCCGCCGCCGAACGGAAACCTTGCCACCACCCACCGATCGCCGCAACCTATTATTCGCGTCGTCGCATTCGCTCCCCCAATCCGAATCCGCTCCTTCGATCGAAGGAGCGGATTCACAATGAGGGAGCGAACGCAGTTTCAGGCGGCGAGCATCAGTCCGAATCGGACGAGCCACGGCCGCAACAGGTCAGCCAGACCTCGTCGCTCCAGCACCGCCCACGTCCAGCGCAACACCATAAGCCCGAGGGCTCGGAGTTCATCCTCGCGAAGCTTCTCCCGAATCACCGCATCCTCGATGCTCTCTCCCGGTTTTCGGAGCCGACCGTACTTACTCTTTCCGTCGAACTCGCCGACGAGTCGGTCAGCCCATCCGGCATCGGCACGGTATTTCTTGGTACCGCACTGGTATTCGCACTGCAGACGTGGGATCGGCAGTCCATCTTCGATCATCTGAGCCCGGCTCCACGACTCGCCCACACTCTCCGAGAGCGGGTCGGCCAATTCGAGTGCGTGGCGCGCGGAGTGGACGCCACGCCGATGCGACGTCAGCATCGTGGCCATCACCGTCGGGTCGGTATCGTCGGATTGATCCGCCGGCTGGCCGGCCGTTGGTGACATGCACTCGAGCGCGATTCGGTTTCAGCAACGGCAGGCCGTGCATCGCTGCGGCCGACGCATGGCTCAGCGTCGGTCCGCGCTCGCCGACGAGTCCCGACGTGGCAACGGCGATCGATCGCAGGCGATACAGCGCGTCGGCGCCCTCCGGGCCGGCGAATGCATCGCTGTTCTCAACGAAGACACCAGGGACCAGCCGTCGCAGATCGCGTGCGCGTACCGCTCCACGCAGCTGATCGTCGGTGACGTGTCGGGCGAGTGCCGCTTCTCGACGAATCAGTCCGAATTGGTCAGTGGGATATCCGGTCATGCGAATTGGACGCGGCGAACCAGGAGTCGGTTCCGCTGCCACCTTCTCGCTCCCCCAATCCGAATCCGCTCCCTCGATCCAAGGCGCGGATCCACAATGAGGGAGCGAAAAGCCCCGACCGGAACGAATCCGGCCGGGGCCTCCTGTGAGAGAGCTACAGCTCAGGCGATCAGAACTTTTCGCCCTTCGCAGCCTTGTCGACGAGGCTCTGCGGCGGCTCGAAGTGCTTGCCGTACTTCGACGCCAGGTCGCGTGCGCGGTCGACGAAGCCCTGCAGTCCACCCTCGTACTGGTTGATGTACTGGATGACACCGCCGGTCCAGGCCGGGAAGCCGATACCGAAGATCGAACCGATGTTGGCGTCCTCGACGGAGGTGAGCACACCCTCGTCGAAGCACTTCACGGTCTCGAGGGCCTCGGCGAAGAGCATGCGCTCCTGCATGTCCTCGAACGGGATCTCGGTGGTGCCGGACTTGAAGTGCTCACGCAGCCCTGGCCAGAGTCCGGCGCGCTTGCCGTTCTCGTCGTAGTCGTAGAAGCCCTTGCCGTCCTTCTTGGCGGTGCGGCCGTTCTCCACCATCCAGTCGACGACCGCCGACGACGGATGCTCCGGGAACGACTGCCCGGCCGCCTTGGCCGCCGCTTCGGACTCCTTGCGGATCTTCTGCGGCAGGGTCAGGGTCAGCTCGTCCATCAGCTGCAGCGGCGCGGCCGGGTAACCGGCCTGGGTGCCCGCATGCTCGATGAACGCCGGCTCCACACCCTCGCCGACGGCCGCGATGGCCTCGTTGACGAAGGTGCCGATGACGCGGCTGGTGAAGAACCCACGGCTGTCGTTGACGACGATCGGGGTCTTGCGGATCTGCAGCGTGTAGTCGATGACCTTGGCCAGCACCGCATCCGAGGTCTTCTGGCCGCGGATGATCTCCACCAGCGGCATCTTGTCGACCGGCGAGAAGAAGTGGATGCCGATGAAGTCTTCCTGGCGCTGCACACCTTCGGCGAGGATGGTGATCGGCAGCGTCGAGGTATTGGAGCCGAGCACGGCGTCGGGTTCGACGATGTCCTCGATCTCCTGGAATACCTTGTGCTTCACCTCAACCGACTCGAACGCGGCCTCGATGACGAGGTCGACACCCTTGAAGTCGGCGGCGTCGACGGTCGGGGTGATCCGGGCGAGCAACGCGTCGGACTTTTCCTTGGAGGTCTTGCCCTTGGCGAGCGCCTTCTCCTCGAGCTTCTCCGAGTAAGCCTTGCCACGCTTGGCCGCATCGAGATCGATGTCCTTCAGTACGACCTCGATACCGGCCTTGGCCGACACATACGCGATCGCTGCGCCCATCATGCCGGCACCGATGACGCCGACCTTCTTGGCGGTGTACTTCGGGATGCCCTCCGGACGCGATCCACCGTTATTGATGTGCTGCAGGTCGAAGAAGAACGCCTTGATCATGTTCTGCGCGACCTGGCCGGTGACCAGCGAGACGAAGTAGCGGGTCTCGATGATGTCGGCGGTGTCGACGTCGACGTAGGCACCCTCGACGGCGGCGGCCAGGATGGCACGCGGGGCCGGCATGTTGGCGCCCTTGATCTGCTTGCGCAGCAACGCCGGAAGGGCCGGGAGGTTGGCGGCGAAGGCCGGGTTGGTGGGAGCACCACCCGGGATCTTGTAGCCCTTCTTGTCCCACGGCTGTGCGGCGTCGGGATTCGCGGCGATCCAGGCCTTGGCGGCGGGCACCAGCTCCTCGATCGATCCGACGACCTCGTCGACCAGTCCGGTGTCCTTGGCCTTGGACGGGTTGAAGCGGGTGCCCTGCAGCAGGACACCCATCAGTGCGTTCTGGATGCCGAGCAGGCGCACGGTGCGGACCACGCCGCCGCCACCGGGCAGCAGGCCGAGGGTTGCCTCGGGCAGACCGATCTGCACGCCCTTGACGTCGGCGGCCACGCGGTAGTGCGTGTGCAGCGCGATCTCCAGGCCACCGCCGAGGGCGGCGCCGTTGATGGCGGCGACGACGGGCTTGCCCAGGGTCTCGAGACGACGCAGCACTCGCTTCATCTCGTTGGCGCTGTGGGTGATCTCGGTCGCGACCTCTTGCTTGGACTTGCCACCGTTGCCGCTGGTCATGTCCTTGAGATCGCCGCCGGCGAAGAAGGTCTTCTTCGCCGAGGTGAGCACGACACCGGTGATGTCGTCCTTCTCCGCCTCCAGGCGGTCGACCGTCGCAGCCATCGACGACCGGTAGAGGTCGTTCATCGTGTTGGCGCCCTGGTTGGGGTCGTCCATGGTCAGGACGACGACGCCGTCGGCGTCCTTCTCCCAGGTAATCATGTTGTCACTCATGGTATTTGTGAGATTCCTTCGGTTAAGTCCGGATCAGAGACGCTCGATGATGGTCGCGACGCCCATGCCGCCGCCGATGCACAGGGTGACCAGGCCGTAGCGGCCGCCGGTGCGCTCGAGCTCGTCGAGGCAGGTGCCGAAGATCATCGCGCCGGTCGCGCCGAGCGGGTGACCCATCGCGATGGCGCCGCCATTCACGTTGACCTTCTCGTGCGGGATCTTCAGATCCTTCATCCACTTCATGACCACCGACGCGAAGGCCTCGTTGAGCTCGAAGACGTCGATGTCATCGACGGTGAGTCCGGCCTTCTTCAGTGCCAGCTCGGTGGCCGGGGTGGGGCCGGTGAGCATGATGGTCGGCTCGGAACCGATCTCGGCGAAGGTGACGATGCGGCCGCGCGGGGTCAGACCGTTACGCTTGCCTGCCTCCTCGCTGCCGAGCAGGACCAGGCCGGAGCCGTCGACGATGCCGGAGCTGTTGCCGCCGGTGTGGACGTGGTTGATCTTCTCCACCGAGTGGTACTTCTGCAGTGCCACGTCGTCGAAGCCGGCCATGTCGGCGAGCGCCTGGAAGGCAGGCTTGAGCTTGCCGAGCGACTCGACGGTCGAACCCGGACGACGATGCTCGTCGCGGTCGAGCACGATGACGCCGTTGATGTCCCGGACCGGGACCACAGACTTGGCGAAGTAGCCTGCGCTCCATGCCTTCTCGGCACGCTCCTGCGACTCGGCAGCGAACGCGTCGACGTCCTCACGACTGAAGCCCTCGATGGTGGCGATCAGGTCGGCACCGATGCCCTGCGGGACGATGTAGTTGTCGTACGCGGTGGCCGGGTCGGTGAACAGCGCACCACCGTCGCTGCCCATCGGGACGCGCGACATCGACTCGACGCCACCGGCGAGCACCAGATCATCGAAGCCGGAGGCGACCTTGGCCGCGGCGAGGTTGGTGGCCTCCAGACCCGAGGCGCAGAAACGATTGATCTGGGTACCGGGAACGCTCTCCGGCAGACCACTCACGAGTGCCGCGGTGCGGGCGATGACCGCTCCCTGCTCGCCGACCGGCGAGACGACGCCGAGCACGACGTCATTGACCTCGGCCGGATCGAGGCCGCCGTGACGGGCGAGAACCTCGTTGATCAGCCCGGAAACCAGGTCGACCGGCTTGATGCTGTGCAGCGAGCCGCCGCGCTGCTTGCCACGGGGCGTACGGATCGCCTCGTAGATGAATGCTTGATCAGCCACGTTGAGTGCTTCCTTTCGCATGAACCATCTGTGGTTACGCATCCAGGCTAACGCGGAATAACTTATTTGGCTATACCGGGTGATCAAACCGTCTTTTCAACTGCGAAATATGCGCTATGGTCGATTAACCATGCCAAGCTCGAAACCGACTCGCCGGGCGCGTCCCGCCGACCGCAAACGCCAGCTCGCCGACCACGCGGCCGCGCTGTTCGCCCAGCGTGGCTACCCGCAGGTGTCAGTGGCAGATGTGGCGCGCGCGGCCGGGGTGACCGCCCCGTCGGTGTACCGACACTTCGCCGACAAGCAGGCCCTGCTGATGGCGGCGGTGATGGCCGGCGTCGACGATCTCGAGACGTGCACCGACCGTGCACTCGCGAACGGGACCGCACCGTCGGCCGACCTGATTGCCGCGGTGTGCAAGCTCGGGGTGCAGCGACCGCAGTCGACGTCGCTGTGGCGACTCGCCAGTCAACACCTGACCGAGGAGCAGAACCGCGAGGTGGTTCTACGGGTCCGGGAGATCCTGCATCGGTGGGCGACCGCCCTGTCCGACGATGCCGACATCTCCGAGCGCGAGGCCGTGGAACTGGCCTGGGCGGTCCTCAGTGTCGCCGGCAGCCTCTCGGTGCACAACACACGCATCCCGACGTCCCGGGCGTTCGACGAAATCGACGCGCTGGTCCGTCGAGTCATTGCACTGCAACCAGATTCGGCGCCGCCGCTGCCACCCATCCCACCAGCGGGTGGGGGCATACCCACCCGTCGCGACGAAATCCTGGACGCCGCAGCGCAATTGTTCGCCGCTCGGGGATACTCCGGGGTCGGCGTCGACGAGATCGGCGCGGCCGTCGGCATCACCGGGCCGAGCGTGTACAAGCACTTCAGTTCCAAGCTGTCCATCCTCCTCGGCATCGGCCAGCGCAGCGGTGCGCGCCTGGAGGCCGGCGTGATGGCCGCATACGCGACCACCTCTGATCCGGCGAAACTTCTTGACCTGCTGGTTGATTCGTACGTAAGCGTGATCACCTCCACGCCGGACCTGTCGGTGGGCTTCAACAACGCCTACGCCCTGGCCGGACAGGCGACCGCGTCGGACCTGCTCGACGTGCAACGCCGCTACGTCGGACGATGGATGGACCTGCTCATGGCCGCCGATCCCGAAGCCACCCGCGCCCGGGCCGGTGTGGCGGTGCACGCCTCCCTGTCCATCGTCAACGATGCGATTCGCATGCGCCGCGGCATATCTCGGCCCGACTTCGCCGGCCGGATGGCGTATCTCATGAAGGGCGTGCTGGGCATCTGACGCCGTGGAGGTCGACCGATGCGGGTGTCGGCACATGTACCGCGCACCCCCGGCCGAGGGTCAGGGTCACTGGAGACCCGGCCGCACCCACCCGCAACGAGGACCCGTCACGCGCGATCCGGACGACGCGGTCGGGTGCTCGGTCGAAGCGATACCCGACACCCCAGAGCGCGCCCCGGGCGGCGACGGTGTCGTTCACCCACCGGCTCGGGTCGTCAGGCACCGGCGCGAACAGATTCCAGGCGATCGCGTCGCGGAGTTCTCGCCGGAAATTGGCGAAGTCGTGGATCCCGGCATGCGGCTGATAGGTGACATCGACGCGTGCCGCCCGCAGCGCACGGACATAGGAGTCCGACGCGGGACGGATCAGTGCCCCCTCGGTGGGGATGTCGGTGAGCAGATTGTTGTCGGTGGCGTACCCGTCGCTGGTCGGTACACCGTCTCCGCTGGCGACGAACACACGCGTGTCCGAGAGGTTGGCCGCGAGCCGGGTCGGGTTGTGGCCGGCCGCATAGAACCCGCCCACGGGTCCGTAGACCGCGTTCAGGTCCGGCGGTTGCTTCGCGTTGATCTCGGGCACCAACGCGGCAACGTTCGGCATACCCGGGAACAGGTTCATGTCGACGACCCCGGAGATGACGGCGATCGAACCGAAGAACTGCGGCAACCGGCCGCCGAGGTAGGCAGCGCCGAGACCGCCCATCGACATCCCGGCGATCGCGTGCCAGCGACGCTCCGGACGGATCGGATAGCGCCGCAGGATCTCCGGAATCACGACGTCGAGGTAGTAGCTTTCCCAGCGTGGGCCGCCGCGCCACCAGTCGGTGTAGAACCCGGTCGCACCTTCCGGCATGACGATGATCCCGGGGAATCCGGCGGCGGTAACCTGAATCCGGCCGAGCACGTCGTCCGACCATGTCCGGTAGTCGCTACTCGCACCGGCAAGCAGGATCAACAGCGGATACTTCTTCGACGGGTCGTAACCGGTGGGGAGCAACACCTTCGCTCGCGGCGGGCCCGGGTACGGCGCAGCATGTTTGGCATTGAGCACCGATCCGAGCCACAGGTCGGGAATCTGGCCGGGCGCGGGCGGAATGGTGATCTCGGTGAGTCGGCTCGCGTGTGCGGTGGGCGCGGGGCCCAGCATCATCGCCAGCGATACCACCATGCCGACGCACAGCAACCAGATACGCATTCGCCGCACCTTCCCACCGACACGCGCAACGACACTGTGACGTAGGTTACTCTGCCCGTCTGCGCAGGTCGGGCAAACGCAATATCCCCCTATGCCACGACACTTCGGTGACAATGGCTCCGTGGCCGAATCAGATGTCGACGAACCGAGATACTCCCGCGACGAACTCATCGCCGAGCTGGGTGTCTCTGAGGAGTACGCGGAAAAGATCTGGAATGCTTTCGGTTTCGCTCGCATGACCGGCTCGGACAAGGTGTTCTCGCAGACCGAACTCGACGCGCTACGACTGTTCGCGGGGTCCGAGGGCACCATGCCGGAAGAGGCGCAGGTCGCGACCGCCCGCGCGATCGGCCAGACAATGGCGCGCCTCGCCGATTGGCAGGCCGACCAGATCCGCGAGTTCGACCAGCATCCCGACGTCCCCTGGTCGATCGAGCAGATGAGCAAAGCACTCGGACAGGTGCAGTCATTGATCTGGCGACGACACCTCGCGGCCGAACTCGACCAACATGTCGAGCGAGAAACCGATGAGCGCCTCGATCTGGTGGTGGGATTCGTCGACATCGTCGGCTACACAAGCCTGTCGCGGCGGATCGCGCTCGACGACTTGGAGCGACTATTGGAGTCCTTCGAGGAACGGGTGTTCGAGATTGTCCACGCACACGCCGGTTACGTGGTGAAAACCCTCGGCGATGCAGTGATGTTCACCTTCATCACCCCGGGCGACGCGGCGGCCACCGCCCTCGAGATCCAGACCCTCACCGACGACGAACAGATCCCCCCGCTCCGCGTCGGTCTTGCGCGGGGTCGCGTGCTACGCCGCCTCGGCGACGTCTTCGGCGAGCCGGTCAACATTGCCGCCCGCCTGACCGGATCTTCCTATCCCGGAACAGTTCTCGTCGACGACGACCTGGCAACCATCCTCGCCGACGACGACCGCTTCTACCTCAAATCGGTACCGACACTGAGCGTCCGCGGCTACAAACGACTCAAGGCCAAGGCCTTGGAGGTCAATCGGCACGCCGAGGGCTGATGCAGAGCTCAGTACACGCGCACCGCAGTCGCCTTGACCGCAAAGTAGACCGTGCTGCCCACCACCAGTCCGAGATCGGCCACCGCGGCGGCCGTGACCTCGGCGCTCATCGTGTTCCCGGCCACCTCGGCCCGTAGCAGCAATCGATCACCGTGCGGGACGATCTGGGTGATCCGACAGCCCAACACGTTGCGGAAACTGGCATCGGTGGGTGGCGCGGTGAACACCGCGACCGCGTCGGGCGCGAACACCGCCGTCGCATGCCCGCCGACGGCCACCGGTTCGGCGATCACCCCGGCGATCCGCACGCCATCACCGTCAACGACAGACCCATCCCACACGCCGGCAACGAGATTGAGGCCGGCGAGCCGCGCCACGAATGCGTTGGCGGGAGCACCCAGTACCTGCGCCACCGGCCCTCGATCCACCGCGCGACCATCCTCGATGACGAGCGCACGATCGGCGAGCGTGACCACGTCGACGACGTCGTGGGTAACCATGATCGTGGTGCGTGCGTGGTCGGCGAGCACGTCCCGCAGCAGCGCCCGCAGCCGTCCCGCCACATCGACGTCGAGGGCACGAAAAGGCTCGTCCAGCAGCAGTATTCGCGGCTCGGCCGCCAGCGCGCGGGCGATGGCCACCCGTTGCGCCTGACCACCGGACAACTCGGCGGGCTTGCGGTCGGCCAGCTCCGATACCTCGGTCACGGCCAGCCAGCGGTCGACCCGCTCTGCCACGTCGGATCGGGAAAGATGCTGCGCCGCAGGCGCGAATGCCACGTTGGCGCGGACCGACAGATGCGGAAAGAGTCGTGCTTCCTGCGACAGGAGCGCCACCCCGCGACGATGGACCGGAACACGAACATGCCTGTCGCACAGCACGTCGGAACCAACCAGTACGCGGGTGCCACCGCCGGCGTCGAGCAGCCCGGCGATCACCCGAAGCAGGGTGGTCTTACCCGCGCCGTTGGGTCCGAGCACCGCGGTGGTGGTTCCAGGGTCAAACGATTCGTCCATGGCCAGAAACGGGATTCGGCTGTCGGCCACCACATGCAGGCTCACAACGCCGCCTGCCGTTGACCGTTGCCGCGGCGGGCGTGCACCCCGACGACCACGATGAGGGACACCATAACCAGGACCAGTGAGAGTGGGATCGCTGCAGTCGGGTCGTCGATCTCGGCCATGTAGATGGCCAGCGGCGCCGTCTGTGTCACACCGGGAGCATTGCCCGCGAATGTGATCGTGGCACCGAACTCACCCATCGCCCGGGCGAAGGCGAGCACCACACCCGCAAGCAACGACGGCACGATGAGCGGAATGGTCACCCGCCACAGCGTCCGCGAAGGACTCGCGCCGAGCGTGGCGGCCACCTCCTCGTAGCGCGTACCCGCGACCCGCAGTGCACCTTCCACACTGATGACCAGAAACGGCAGTGCGACAAAGGTTTGCGCGAGCACCACGGCTGTCGAGGTGAAGGCGATGTCGATGCCGATTGCCCGCAGATGCGCACCGACCAGGCCGAGCCGCCCAAAGGTGTAGAGCAGTGCGATTCCGCCGACCACCGGCGGCAGCACCAACGGCAACAACACGAGGGAGCGCAGGATTCGGGTGAGAAGTCCGTGGTGGCGGGCAAATACCACCGCCATCGGCACCCCCAGCGCGATACATGCCACTGTGCTGATACCCGCGGTCTTGAGCGACAACAGCAATGCCTGCCTCGACGATTCCGAGGTCACCTGCTCGAGAAATGTGTCCCACGGGGTCTTGGCCAGCAGCGCGATCGGCGGCAAGACGATCAGTGCGATACCGAGCGCGGCCGGCAGATACAGCCAGGCCGGTACCCCGGCAGCACCGATTCGCCTGGCGATCAAGGCTTCCCGAAACCGGCGTTCGCAAGAACCTGCTGCCCGGCCGGACTCAGCACTTCGTCGACGAACTCCTTGGCCACCGCTTCGTTCGCCGCGCCCTGCACGGTCGCAATCGGATACTTGTTGACCACCGCGGCGAAGGCCGGGTCGGTGACCGTGTCGACCTTGTCACCGGCTCCCTTGGCGTCGGTCACATACACGACGCCCGCATCCGCCTGTCCCGCGGTCACTTTGGTGAGCACCGCGGTCACCGACTGCTCCTCCGATGCGGGATTGAGAGTGATCCCGGTGTTCTTCTCGACGGTTGCGGTGGCCGCGCCACACGGTTGCGGTTCCGCACACACCACGGTGGTGACGCCCGGCTTGTTCAGGTCGGCAAACGAATTGACGCCCTTGGGGTTTCCGGGAGCGGTGACGATGACCAGGGTGTTGGTGGCGAAGATCTTCGGGTCGACCGCCTGGTCGCCGAGCTTGGTCATGTTGTTCTCGTCGGCGCTGGCGAACACGTCGGCGGGTGCGCCCTGCTTGATCTGCGTCACCAGCGTCGACGACCCGTCGAACGACGGCTTCACCGTCACCCCCGGGTGACTCTTCTCGAACTCCTCGGCAATGGCCGTGAAGGTCTTCTTCAACGACGCCGCCGCGTACACGTTGAGCGTGGTGGCCGGCGCGGCCGACGACGACGTCGTCGCGGTGTCGTCCGACGACGAACACCCTGCGGCCGCCACCACCAGCGCGGAGACCCCGATCCCGATCAGCAGTTTCTTCACGATCTCTCTCGTTTCGTCTCGACGATCACGGTGGTGGCCTTCACCACCGCGGTGGCGACCGAACCTGGCTGCAGGCCGAGCTCGCGCGCCGATTGGGCACTCATCAGCGAGGTGACCTCGAATGGGCCGCACTGCATACTCACCTGGGCCATGACGCCGTCGATGATGACCTCGGTGACCAATCCGGGAAAGTTGTTGCGGGCCGAGCGCAGCACACCCGAGCCGTCGTCGGGTTGGTCGCCGGCACGATCGCGGGCCACGGTCGCCAACTGAGCGCCGTCGACGGTCATGACCCCGCTGTCACTGGTGGTGGCATCGAGCACCCCGGACGCCACCCAGCGACGGATCGTATCGTCGCTGACGCCGAGCAAAGCTGCCGCGTCTCGTATCCGGATCGCTTCCACAGATCCAGAATATCCGTGTCTTCGGCTCATTAGCCCTACTAGGTCCGCATTTGCGGAGAAATCTCCGATGATTGACATCAACCGCAGTTGAACTTCTACCGTGGAGCACGTAATTCGGACATTTCGCCCAGCCGGTGGACGATGAGTTTTCCCGGCGGACGCGGTCTGTCGGTACATCGGCCGAATCGCGCGGTCGGGAAAATCGTTCGCCAAGTGTCGTACCCCATCGATAGCGTGGAGAAACATGAGCTCAGATGTGGCAATCGAGGCCATCGACCTCGTCAAGAAGTTCGGTGATTTCACCGCCGTCGACGGTGTGAGTTTCACCGTGCCCGAGGGTTCGGTCCTCGGACTGCTCGGCCCCAACGGTGCCGGCAAGACGACCATCGTCCGGATGATGACGACCCTGTCGCCGCCGACCAGTGGCACCGCCCGGATCGCCGGATACGACGTCGGAAAGAACCCCGAGATGGTGCGCCGCAACATGGGCCTCACCGGCCAGGCGGCGACCGTCGACGAGATCCTCACCGGCCGCGAGAACCTCCGGATGATCGGCGGGCTCTACGGGATCGGCCGTAAGGAACTCGCGCAGCGCGGCGACCGTCTGCTTGAACAGTTCTCGCTGACCGAGGCCGGCAACAAACAGGTGAAGTCCTACTCGGGCGGTATGCGACGGCGCCTCGACCTCGCGGTCAGCCTGCTCGCCGCCCCACCGGTGCTGTTCCTCGACGAACCGACCACCGGACTCGACCCACGCAGCCGGTCGGAGTTGTGGGAGGTGCTGCGCAGCCTCGTCGCCGACGGCACCACGCTGTTGCTGACCACGCAGTATCTCGAGGAGGCCGATCAACTCGCCGACGACATCGTCGTCATCGACCGCGGCACGATCATCGCGCACGGCACGCCACTGCAGTTGAAGGAGCAGGCCGGCGCGGCGAGCCTGGTGCTGACCGTCTCCGACGCCGACGACATCCCCGAGGCCGAGGCGCTGCTGCGTAAGACCGGCACCGAGGTGTTCGTCGACCACGGTGCCCGGCGACTGACCTCGCAGGCCAACGGTCTGCACGACCTGAATCGCGTGGCCGCCTGGTTCGACGAGAGCGGCATCGCCATCGACGACCTCGGGTTGGCCCGACCCAGCCTCGACGACGTCTTCCTGTCCCTGACCGGCCACCGCGCCGAGGACACCACCATCATCGATGAGGAGAAGTCCGCATGACCACCACCGTCCGCAGCGACGACACGGTGTCGCATCGTCCCTCCATTCACCAGACCTCGGTCCTGCAGCAGTCCTGGATCATGGTGAAACGCAACATGATCCACACCAAGCGCATGCCCGAGATGCTCTCGGACGTGACGATCCAGCCGATCATGTTCGTGCTGCTGTTCGCCTACGTGTTCGGCGCGTCGATCACCAACACCGGCGACGTCTCGTACAAGGAGTTCCTGCTGCCCGGCATCATGGGGCAGACGATCGTGTTCACCGCGTTCATCGTGGCCACCGGCATCACCGCCGACCTGGAGAAGGGCATCATCGACCGCTTCCGGTCGCTGCCGATCTCGCGGTCATCGGTGCTGATCGGTCGTAGCATCGCGAGCTTGCTGCACTCCTCGATCGGCATCGTGGTGATGGCGATCACGGGTCTGGCGATCGGTTGGCGCATCCACAACGGGTTCGCCGAAGCGGTGCTGGCCTTCGCGCTGGTGCTGCTGTTCGGTTTCGGCATGATCTGGTTCGGCATCCTGATCGGCTCGTGGCTGCGCTCGGTGGAAGCGGTGAACGGGTTCATGTTCAGCACCCTGTTCCCGATCACCTTCCTGTCGAACGCGTTCGTGCCGACCGCCCCGATGCCCACCTGGCTGCGCACGATCGCCGAATGGAATCCGGTCTCTGCCCTCGTTCAGGCGATGCGTGTGCTCTGGGGCAACGGCCCGGCCGCCGGCCCCGGCTCGCCCTGGCCACTGGTGCATCCGGTGCTCGCGACCCTCATCTGGTCGGTCGTGCTCACCGCGGTGTTCGCGCCGTTCGCGTTGCGCGCCTACACCAAGCGCACCTCCGATTAGGAGTGTCTCCCAAGCTCACGCAGTGAACGACAACGCTTCCAGCGGGTCGGCGTAGATTGCGTCCAGCGACACCGCGCCGGCCGCCTGCTGCTGCACAGTGGTGCCCGAATGTGACACGCGCACATCCCGATTGGCCACCACCGAGGTGGTCTTGACCGCTTTCGCGACGGTCGGCAGCGTGGCCGGGAAGTCGGTGAACGCCTGGCCGCCGAGCACGATGTGATCGGGGTTGAAGATGTCCGCGATGAGGCCGACGGTCCGGCCGAGCACCTCGGCGCGTTCCTCGAGCAACGCGCGGGCGGTCGCGTCCCCGGACCGGGCCAGCTCGTGCACGCCTTCGATGTCCGCGGCGGACAGCCCGAGGGTCCGCGCCGCTTCCACCACACCGGTGTCACTGGCCGTCGGTTCGAGGCGGCCGGTCTTCTCCGGGTCGAGCAGCGTCGTCGCACCGGTCGGGAAGTGCCCGATCACCGGCGGCCCCGCGCTGGGCGTGTGCACCGTGCCGTCGACACTGAAGGCGATGCCGACCATTTCGCGAGCGTAGAAGTACAGGAAGCTCGACTTCTTCTGATCCGGATTGACGACGAGTTCGGCAGCGGCCATCGCCTCCACGTGCGAGGCCACCGACACGGGCAGCCCGACCGCCTCGGCGATGACGCGACCCACCGGTGCGGCTTCCCAGCCCAGCCGCGGATGGTCGACGAGCCCGCCGGGCGCAACGCGGCCACCGATCGCGACACCCGCCCACAGCACCCGTCGCCCGGCCCAGCGACCGGCGAAGCGGCGGGCGCTGACCCCGATCGCCGTCAGGATCTGTTCGGGGCTCTCACCTTCCGGAGTCGGGATCTGGATGGCGCCGACGACCCGGTGCAGCAGGTCGTGGGTGGTGATAGAGGTGACCTTGTAGCCGATGTGGATGCCGAGGGTGATGAAGTCGGTGACGTTCAGTTCGAACGGCAAGCGGGGTCGGCCGATGGCTCCGGCGGGTGCCAGGTCGGCGCGTTCCCGGATCAGGCCCGACTTGAGCAGTGCACCGACCTGTCGGTTGACGGTGGAGATGCTCAGTCCGGTCTGATCGGCGGCCGCGTCGCGGAACACCGGCCCGGACAGCCGGGCGGTGCGCAGGACGAGAGCGGCAGGCTTGGCCGACAGTTGCAGCTGCGGAGTGGCGACGTGAATCTTGGATGCTCCCTTCCGCGGCGTGCCGTAGGCGAGTGGGCGGGGTGCACGCGAACCTGAGGGGCGGCGTGTCTGCGGTCGAACGGGTGCTGTCGCGAGCTGGGTGGTGGAGATCTGGTGGTCGAGCGTGGCGGTCATCTGTGTGTCCTCTTTGAATGTGCCACAGCCGCAGCGATCACGCGGCTCCAACGAGCGGCGTCACGCGCAGAAAGTGGCAGAGATCGGGCCTACACGGCCCCGGGCGAATGGCGGATCAGCGCATTCGGCGACAACAGAGGACACGAGCGAACGGCAGCCGACAGCCCAGAGCGGTCGTCACATAGGTGACCTCTGGGACGTAGGACTGCGGACTCGTCATGGCGATCAAGCTAGCAACGCGCAACCGGGTACCGCAACCCCGGAGATACCGGGATCACATCGTCGTCCAACAGCCAAATATGGGCGTTCACCGGCGATGATAGGTCCGCCGCGGCCCGGAGGGACCAATTGCGCTCAGCCTGACTTCAACTCCCGCCAGACCCGGGTGCAGCTCCTGGCAAGCGCTGTGCAGACAACGAACCGAGTGGCCCGGAACCCCCACTCCGGAACCACTCGGTTCGCCCCCGTCTCCCCGACCATCGGTCTCCACGAGACTCGGTCTCTCCTGCGATACCCCTCGACTCGCGGGATCGACCGCACGGCGTTCGTGGTCGGATACTGATCAGACGCAGCGGCCCACTGTCCGGTTCCACTTATTTCCCACGTTGTGACGCGACTCATTCAGTCGACGGACACCGACCATCCCGAAGGAACCCCCGGGGTGATCCGGCTGTTCGTGGGGGCTGATTGTGTCGGTGGGCTCCCGTAATCTGGACCACATGACCGCCACCTCCGCCTCTGATACCTCCGACGCCGAGTTCCTCGAGGTCACCGAGCCATTCCGGCGGGAGATCCTGGCGCACTGTTATCGCATGATGGGGTCGCATCACGACGCCGAGGACCTCATGCAGGAGACGTTCTTGCGGGCCTGGCGTGGATACGAGGGCTTCGATCAGCGCGCGTCGGTCCGCACCTGGCTACACAAGATCGCGACCAACACCTGTCTCACCGCGCTGGGCAGCCGCCAACGCCGACCGCTGCCGTCGGGCCTCGGCGGAGATGCGTTCGATCCGACCGATGACCTGCTGCAGAATCACGAAGTGCCGTGGCTCGAACCGTTCGCCGGCACCGTCGACGAGGTGTCACCGGGCGACGACGCCGACCCCGCCTACGTCGTCGGCGCCCGCGAGTCGATCCGGCTCGCGTTCATCGCCGCCCTGCAGTATCTGCCCGAACGGCAGCGCGCGGTGCTGATCCTGCGTGATGTGCTGCAGTGGAAGGCCGCCGAGGTCGCTGACACTCTCGGCGTCACCACCGCCACGGTGAACAGCCTCCTGCAGCGCGCGCGAGAGCAGCTGAAGAATGCTTCCCCCCAGGAGAATTCGTCGACGGAACTGGACGACGAGAGTCAGCGGGAGCTCCTGGCGAAGTATGTGTCGGCGTTCGAACGCTACGACGTGAATGCCATCGTCGACCTGTTCACCGACAAGGCCATCTGGGAGATGCCGCCGTTCACCGGTTGGTACCAGGGCCCCGAATCCATCGGTACCCTCATCCGCGGCAACTGCCCCGCGGAGAAGGATGGCGATCAGATCCTGCTGCCCACCGTCGCCAACGGACAGCCCGCGTTCGGCCTCTACATGCGCGAGCCCGCCGACGGCGTGCACCGCCCCTTCCAGCTGCACGTGCTCGACCTCGACGCCGGCGGCAAGGTCGCGCACGTCGTCGCGTTCTTCAGCGACACCATGGAGGCCGACTTCGCCCGCTTCGGACTGCCTGCCACCCCATACGACGCCCCGGAACGCACCGCACCCAGCGCGTTCCACCGGGTCGGCGACTCACGTCGGACGGGATAGGTGCGCAGGGTCCATCCACACCACTTCCCAGGCGTGGCCATCGAGGTCGCAGAACGTCCGGCAATACAGAAATCCCAGGTCCTCGGGGTCGCGTAGCGGTGTCCCACCGCTCCCGAGGGCCGCGTCGGCGAGTGAGTCGACCGCCCCGCGCGACGACGCTGCGAGCGCGACCACCGTCTCGCGTCCCCGCGTCGGGTCGGCGACCGCACTGGCCGCATAGCCGGCGAAGCGGCTGGCGCGGTGCAGCATCACCCGGCACTGCGCGTTGATCGGCATGCACACCGTGCCCGAATCGCAGAACAGTGGATCGAAGACGAAGCCGAGTCGGGTGAAGAAGCTCCTGGACCTGCCGACGTCGGCGACCGGCAGGTTCACGAACATCATCATCGACGCCACCGCCCCTTCACCGCGCAGTCCGCACGACTGCCGCACAGATACCGACCCGGCGGACGGCCCGAACTCATCGGTGGGTGAGCCGCACCATAGGCTCGGGGTATGGGTGTCATCTATCTTGTCCGGCACGGCCAGGCCGATCCCAACGCGTACGGCATCTCCGATCCGACGGCCACCGCGCCGAACGGTCCGGGCGGGCTCACCGACAGCGGGGTCATGCAGGCCAAGCTGACCGGTGCGTTGATCTCCAGCCTCACCTCCACCGTCACTGCCGCGGTGAGTGGCGACCTGCCGCGTCAGTCGCAAACCCTGGCTGCGGTGCTCGGCCAGATCGCCGACGCTCCCACGCCGCAGGTCGATCCGGGGTGGAACGAGTACGAGCTGCCCGCGCTGGTGGGCAACGCCACCGTCGACGAATACCGCGACGGCCGGAACTATCAGCAGCGACTCGACGCCGGAATCGCCGAATGGATCGCCGACACGGCCGAACATCACGAGGCCGGCGGCGAAACCTTCGGCGCCTTCACCGACCGTGTCTCCGCCGCCGCACAGCGCGCCCAGGAGTTGGCGGGGTCCGGCCAGACGGTGATCGCGGTGTCCTCGGCCGGCAGCATCACCCGGTGGCTCGCCGAACTGTGGGGCATCCCGGCCGACCGGTGGCCGGCCCTGTCCCGGACCATGGTCAACGCGTCGGTGTCGAAGCTGGTCGTCGGCCGCAGCGGGGTCTCGGTCGTGTCCTTCAACGAGCACGCCCACCTCGCCGACCGAGACGGCGGCCTGGCCACCTACCGCTGAATTCAGACGAGCTCAACACCCCACGCTCGTTGAGCGCGACCACCCGCCCGCTGGTTGAGCAGTCGACGAGGCGCCAGCCGAGGAGACGTCCGTCGAAACCAGCACCCGCCGGTGCCTACACGCTCAACCGGCAACCGCTCACGCCCGATGCAGATTCGCCCCCGGCCGGGTCAGTACGACGTTGGGCAGCACCGCATACCGCGACAGTTCGGTCACGGTGTGCGCGACCGTCGCCACGTCGTCGACCGTGATCATCTGGTCACCGGGGATGGCGTCCTTGGTCCACTCGGACATGTCGGTGTCGACGTAGCCGGGTGCGATGGTCGTCGCGCTGACCCCACCGTCGGACTCCTCGAGGTTGAAGGTCTCGCACAGCGAGATCAGTGCCGCCTTCGTCGCACCGTAGGCCGACAACTCTGGCTCCGGGTACACCCCGGTGATCGACGCGATGGCGATCACCTTGGCGGCGCCCGCGGTCGACGCGGTCGACCGCAGCACCGGCAGCAACGACTGCAACAGCACATACGGGGCACGGACATTGACCTCGTAGAGCCGATCGAACCGGCGCACCGGCAGATCAGCGATCGGCCCCTTCTGCCCCATCCCGGCGTTGATCACCAACGCGTCACACCGACCGAACGCCTCGGCGTGCGCGGTGCCGAGTGTCGCCACCGCGTCCTGATCGGTCATATCGGCGGGAATCACCTCCACCCGCCCGGCACCGAGCTCACGCAGCTCGGATGCCTTCTGTTCCAGTGCGTCACGACCACGAGAACTCAGGGTCAGATCCCAGCCCTCCCGCGCGAAACGCGCAGCGATGGCGGCACCGATCCCCCGTGATGCACCGGTGACGAGCGCAACCTTGTTATCCGACACGGTGTTTGTCCCCTCCGAGCTGCGCCAGTCCGCCAGCGATGAACTCCGCGGTCGCCTCGGACGCCCGTTCGGAACCGTCCGACGTCGCGCCGGAACGCGCGCGATGAGCGATACCTTCGGCGATCACACCGAGTTTCAGGTTGGCGAGTGCAAGGTAGAAGTCCCAGTCACCCAGGTCCGCGCCCGTACGAGCCGCATAGCGCTGGGCGATTTCGTCGGCCGACGGATACCGGTCGCTGGTCCAGGCGGCGTCGAAGCCGACAACGGTGTCGAATCCCGGACGACGGTACACACACATCAGCGCCACGTCGGTCAACGGATCACCCAGTGTGGACAGCTCCCAATCCACCACGGCCCGAACAACTCCGGCGTCGTCGGCAGAGGTGATGGTGTTGTCGACACGGTAGTCGCCGTGCACGATCGTGTTTCGCGACTGCGTCGGAATCCGGTCACTCAGCTGCTCGACGAGCCGCTCGACGTCGTCGAGTTCCCGCGACTTCACGTGCCCCCACTGCCGCGCCCAGAGCTTCACCTGTCGCGCCGCAAAGCCGTCGGGTCGACCGAACTCACCGAGGCCGACCGCACCGTAATCCACCGCATGCAGCCGGGCGAGGGTGTCGATCAGACCGTCAAGGTTACGTTCGATCTCGTTGTCCGACAGGTCTTTCAGATCGTCGTCGGTGCGGATGACCCGGCCGTCGACGAACTCCACGACGGTGAACGGGGCACCGAGTACCTCGCCATCGGAGTCGATCGCCACGGTCCTCGCCACCGGCACATCGGTCGACTGCAGGGCACTGGTGACCGCCCATTCACGGTTCATGTCATGCGCCGACGGCGTCAATCCGCTCGTCGGCGGTCGACGAACGACCCAGTGCGAACGATCATCCCGCACGCTGAACGTCAGGTTGGACTTGCCGCCGCTGATCAGGTCGATACGGAGATCACCGGCGACGTCCACACCGTTGTCGGCCAGGAACTTTCGCAGATCGTCGGCGGGCAGCGCCGGATGCCCGCTCATCCGTTGGCCTTTGCCGCCAGCGCCTTGGTGGCACGACCGATGGCGCGTCGGGCGATGGCCCAGCGGTGCACCTCGGAAGGGCCGTCGTAGATCCGGAACGGGCGCAGTTCGCGCTGTAGCCGGGCCAGCGGTAGGTCGTCGGACACGCCCATGCCGCCGCACATCTGGATGCTGCGGTCGGCGATGCGCGTGTAGGCCTCCGCGGCAAAGGTTTTGGCGATGGAGGTCTCGTTGGACGCGTGGTTACCCTGGTCCAGTTCGTGGCATGCCTTGACCAGCAGTGCCATGCTGGCTGCGAGGTCGATCTCGTTGTCGGCAACCATCTGCTGGATCATGCCGAGGTCTCCGAGCTTGCCGCCGAAGCCTTCTCGCTGGGCGACATAGTCGACGGCGACGTCGTGGCAGCGCTGCGCGGAGCCGAACCACCGCATCACGTGGGTCATCCGGGCCGGCCCGAGTCGGACCTGGGCGTAGCGGTAGCCCTGATCGACCTCGCCGAGGATATCCTCGTCGGGCACAAAGACATCGGTGAAGCTGACCTCGCAGTGACCGCCGATCATCGAGCGGTCGGTGGTCACGATGTGCCGGTCCACGGAGATGCCGCGGGTATCCGCAGGCGCGAGGAACATGGTGGCGCCGCCCCGATCTCCCGCCGCACCCGCAGTGCGGGCCATGATGATGAAAAAGCCCGCGCCGTCGGCGCCGGTGATGAATCGCTTCTGCCCGTTGATCTTCCATCCACCATCAACTTTGGTGGCCATGGTGTTCAACGCATTCGGGTCGGAGCCGGCGCCGGGCGACGGCTCGGTCATCGCGAAGGCGGAACGCAGGTCACCGGCGGCGAGCGGGGCGAGGTATTTGTGCTTCTGCTCGTCGCTGGCGATGTGCGCGAGCATGTGGACGTTGCCCTCGTCGGGCGCGCCGATGTGCAGGGCGACCGGCCCGAAGGTGGAATACCCGGCGGCCGCGAACACCGGAGTACGGTCCGACATGTTCAGACCCAGCCCACCGAACTCGACCGGTGCGTGCGGCGCGAAGATCCCCTCGGCCTTGGCCTTCGCATTGAGCTCGCGACGCAGCTCGTCGCCGCCGGCCGCGGTGACATCGCCGGCGAACTCATTCTCCACCGGCAGCACCTGGTCGCCGATGAACCGCCGGGTCTTCTCGACGAGTTCTTCGACCTCGGGGGCGTATCGCAGGTCCACGGGCATCGCATCTCCTTGTCAGATTCGCCGACCGAGCGATCGTTCGGCAGGCGTCACGATGCCATCTCGCGGGCGCGGGGTCAAGCCCGAGCCCGGTCGGGAAGATCAGACCGCCGACGCGCCTCCGCTGCGATACCCGACCAGGGCGCGCGCGAGTTGCAGGTTTCGGGAGATCAACTCGTCGGCGCCGAGTTCACCATCGAGCTTGAACCAGGTCGACACGCCGACGCACATGGTGGCAACCGCGCGACTGGCGTCCTTGGGATAGCGAGTGGTGAAATCCCCCGCCTCGACCCCGGCGAAAACGATCTCGTCGACCATCTGCTGCTGCCGGTCGCGGTGCCCGATGTAGGTCTGCCGGTAGCCGTCGTCGAGGCTGCGGATCTCAGTGGACCCGACAAAGGCCTGCTCACGGCGATACATATGGAAGCGCAGCAGCGATTCGACGACTGCGTCGAATTGGTCGACCGGCTTGTCGCCGGCCTCGATGATCGCTCGTTCCGACCGGTGCAGCAGGTCGGTCATGGTGCGTTCGAGCAGACCCTGCAGCAGCGACTGCTTCGACGGGTAGTGGTGATAGAGGCCAGGGACCGACAGGTTTGCCCGCGCGGCGATCTCGCGCACCGACGTTCCGTGATATCCCTGTTCGGCGAACGCGGCGAGCGCCGCAGCAAGAGGAACCGGAAGTTCCGCTGCGCCGTAATCCCGCCATTGCCCCGGGGTGTCTGGACGCACCTCCGTCTCTCCTGCCCCGCTGCTCATGGGTACCAACATAGCGTCATGCCGAAGTCGGCCCGGCGTGACCCACACCGTCGGCCAGGGCGGTCATCAGCCGCACACTGATCTCCACGAGGCCGTCCCGGTCGAGGTCGAGGTGCCCGTCAAGCCATGCGGCGATCACCCGCGCAAAGCCTCCGACCTGGAAGTTTGCCGCCGCAAGCGCCTCGGGCCCCAGCTCGACATCGAGAATGCCGGAGGCCGACTGCAGCGTGAGTCCGGCGAAAATATCGGTCGACTCCATCCGCTTGGCGGCGATGGTCGGGCTCTGCAGGGACTGGGAGAACAGCAATCGGCCCTTCCGACGATCCTCGGCGACGACGTCGATGATCGCGCCCACCGCGCCGGTCACCATGCCGGTCATGTCCGCGCCGCCCGCGAAACCTGCGAGACCGCGCTCCGAGATCTCGCCGATGACCTCGTCGAAGGTCGCGCCCACGAGCTCCTCGATGGAGCCGAAGCTCTCGTAGAAGTACCGCGTGGTGAGCCCTGCCTCACGGCACACGCCGCGGACGGTGATCGACCCGCCGTCGGATGCGCCGAGCAATTCGAGCGCCGCATCGATCAGGGTCGCTCGACGACGCGCGACACGACTGTCCCCGTCCTCACCCCCGTAAGCGCGGAGCGTCTCGCCACCTGCGGAGTTGCCGATCACCTCAGCCGAATCACCTACCACCCGTCCATCTTGGCATCGCGATCCTTGACATCCCTACTGTGACATCGTTCAATGTAATCGAAAACGGTCGTTGTCAGATACGACCGGGTACCGCTGGGGGAGCCTTGACCACCGAACCGATCATCGACGATGTCATCCTGCCGTACGAGCGGGAGTCGCCGGACACCGAATACCTGCCACCCGCGACCCGCATGACACGCGGTGAACTCGACGCGCTCCCCAACTCCCAGTTGGAGATGAAGGGCATCTCGGCGCTCGCCGGACCGGCGAACGTCATCATGCAGCTCGCTCTGCCGGCCGTCGGTTACGGCGTCTACGAGAGCACCGTCGACAGCGGCAATCTGTTCAAGCATCCGATCAAACGGACCCGCACCACACTCAGCTACCTCGCCGTGGCCGCGAAGGGCAGCCCCGCCGATCGCAAGGCGTATCGCCGCGCGATCGGCCAGGCCCACGCCCGGGTGCGCTCGAATCCCGACAGCCCGGTCGCCTACAACGCGTTCGACCCGAAGCTGCAGCTATGGGTGGCCGCCTGCCTCTACAAGGGATGGGAGGACATGCAGCGGATCTACGGCGATCCCGCCGACATCACCGAAGAGGCCTACCAGAACGGCGCCGTGATGGGCACGACACTGCAGGTGCCACGCGAGATGTGGCCGGCCACGCGGGCCGACTTCGACCAGTATTGGAACGAGACCGTCGAGACTCTCGACATCGATCCGGTCATCCGCGAGCACCTGATGAGCATCGTCCACGCGGAGTTCATGCCGCGCTGGTTCAGCATCATCTTCGGCTGGTGGTTCGAACTGCTGACCATCGGCTTCCTCCCGGAGAACTTCCGCGACAAGATGGGACTGCGATTCCGCCCCTGGCAGCGCGTGGTATTCAATGCGCACAACAGGATTGCGCGTGCGATCATCAATCGGCTCCCGAAACCGTTGCGCGAGTTCCCGTTCAACCTGCTACTCGCCGACGTCCGCTGGCGGTTGCGCACCAAGCGGCCGTTGGTGTGAGGCCACCCGCCGCACACTCTTCCGCTATCCGGAAACCCGCTGCACCGCTTCCGAATCCACATCGTCGACCGAGGTGTACCCGGCCAACCCCAACGTGAGATCCAGCTCGGCGATGATGTTGGCCACCACATCTCGCGCCCCGTCGGACCCGGCCAACGCGAGTCCGTACATGTGCGGCCGCCCGATACACGCGGCATCCGCCCCGAGCGCCAAGGCCTTGAAAACATCGGCACCGGTGTGGATTCCGGAGTCGACGAGCACCTTGATCGCACCGTCGACGACGGGTGCGATGGTCGCCAGCGCGTCGATCGACCCGATCGCACCGTCGACCTGACGGCCACCGTGGTTGGACACGATGATCCCGTCGACGCCGAGATCGACTGCGCGACGGGCATCGTCGGGGTGCAGCACACCCTTGAGCACGATCGGGAGCGAGGTGCGGTCACGGAGTCCGGCGATGTCATCCCAGTTGAGCGACGGCCGCGAGTAGATCTCCAGGAACGTCTGCACCGCGGTGCGAGGTTCGGGTGAGGTCAGGTTCTTCAGCCACGCACCGGGCGTGTTGCGGGCAATGGAGAACAGCGTCTTGAGCGCCCCCAGTGAGAGCTCCGGACGTTCTCCGCTACCGGCCACCGCGCGCACCCGCTCGGCGACGATCTCGGTGAACCGTGGGTCCGAGGTGTACTGATCGATACCCTCACCGCGCGCGAAGGGCAGCGACCCGAGATTGAGATCCTGTGGGCGCCAACCCAACATCGTCGTATCCAGGGTGACGGCGACGGCGTTCGCACCCATCTTCTCCGCACGTTCGAGGAGGCTGTCGACGAGGTCGTCGTCGGTGGACCAGTACAGCTGGAACCAGCGCGGTGCGCCGGCGCGGACCCGGTCCATCTCCGCGGCCACCGATTCCATCGGGGCGCTGCCCTGATTGGAGAAGATGTAGGGCACACCGAGTTCGGCGGCCGCATGCCCGATATGGACATCGGCGTCGCGGGCGGCGAGCGCACCCGCGCCGACCGGCGAGAACAGCACCGGCGCCGGCAGCCGTTGCCCGAAGAGTTCGATCTCCATCGACCGCGACGACACGTCCCGCAGCACCCGCGGCACGATCGCCCACCGATCCAGCGCGCGGCGGTTCGCCGACATCGTCGACCCTTCGCCCGCGCCTCCGGCGATGTACGCCCACGCCCGGTCGGACATGACCCGCCGCGCGGCCCGTTCCAGTTCGGCGTGATCGGTCGGTACGCGTGGCTTTCGTCCGTGAATGCCCGCGGTGTAGATCTCGTTCTGGCGAATGCGGCCGAATCCAGGCGTCGTCATGGGTCCATCCTGCCAACCCTGCGCGACCACGGCGGCTTGTCGGGTCGTCATCGGCTGCTTGTGAGGCTGGGCCGCACCCGGCAGGTGGCCCGGCAGTACGCTGACAGGCACACGTTATTCGGGAGGTTTCGTCGTGGCGCTGTCGCTCTATCGGCTCGGACGTTTCGCGTTCCGCCACAAGTGGTGGTTCATCGGGGTGTGGCTCGCTGCATTGGTGGCGTTGGGTGTCCTGGTGAACGCGCTTTCGCCGAAGTTCGCCACCGACTTCGCGCTGCCGGGCACGGACTCCGACCGGGCGATGGCCGTGATGAAGACCAACTTTCCCGCGCAGAACGACCAGTTGCTCAAGTCGTCGACGAGCATCCTGGTCGCCGCCGACGACGGCCTGGCCAACCACACCCAGCAGATCGACGCGCTCATCGAGAAGGCCAAGACACTGCCCAAGGTCGTCGAACCGCAGACGATTGCGAATCCGGTGACGGTGGCCCAGGCCAACCCCGCGGTCTCCGCGCGCGTTCTCGGCGACGACGGCAAGGTCGGCCTGATCCAGATCCAGCAGGACATCCCGCGTCAGGACCTCAAAGACGCCGACATGAAGCAGTTCGAGGATCTGCTCGCCGAGTTCCGCGGCAACGGCCTCCAGGTCGAGGGCACCGGTGCCCTCATGCAGGTGTTCCAGGCCGGCGGCACGGCCGAGCTCCTCGGCTTCGCCGTCGCCTTCATCATCATGATCGTCGCGTTCGGCGCGTTGATCGCGGCGTTCATCCCGATCATCACCGGCATCCTCGGCGTCGGCATCACAATGCTCCTGGTCACGCTGAGCGCCAAGATCGTCGACGTCCAGCAGAGCGCGACAACCATCATCACCATGCTCGGCATCGCGGTGTCGATCGACTACGCGCTGTTCATCGTGTCTCGCTACCGGTCCGAGCTGAATCTCGGCGGTACCCGCGAGGCCGCAGTCGGACGAGCCGTCGGTACCGCCGGCACCGCGGTCTGTTTCGCCGGTCTGACGGTGGTCATCGCGGTGGCCGCACTCGCGGTCGTCGGCATTCCGTTCATCACCCAGATGGGTATCGCCGCGGCACTGGCCGTGGTGATCGCGGTCCTCGGTGCCATCACCCTGATCCCGGCACTGCTCGGTGCGTTCGGACGGTTCGCGTTCAAGCCACAGGTTCCGGGCCTGCGCCATGGCGACGAACCCGACTCCGAGCCGTCCAACGGACTGCGGTTCGCCCGCTTCCTCACTCGCTATCCGCTCCCTATCGCCATCGTCGGCCTGGCGTTGCTCGTCGTCGCCGCCCTGCCGATGGCCAAGATGGAACTCGGCATGCCGTCGACCACCGACAGCGAATACGCCGCCACCCAGCTGCTCAAGCGCGGCTTCGGCGAAGGCGTCAACGGCGAACTGCTCGTGGTGGTGAGCGACGCCAAGAGCGGCGACGTCACGGCCGCCGCCAACGACGTGGTCGCCCACGTCAAGACGCTGGACAACGTCGCCAATCCGGCCACCATCATGTGGATCGGCAACGGCTCCGATCCCCAGAATCCGCAGGCCGGCGCCACCTCGGCACTGATCGCGGTGACCCCGGAACTGTCGCCGAGCGGCCCGGAGACCCACGCGCTGATGGAACAGATCCGCGACTACGCCGCGTCGTCACCGGACGGCGCGACGATCAACGTCGGCGGGCAGACCGCGATCATGTCGGACATCTCCGCCAAGCTGACCTCGGCGCTGATCCCGTTCCTGGTCGTCGTCGTGGGCCTGGCGTTCCTCATCCTGGCGCTGGTGTTCCGGTCGCTGCTGGTACCGCTGATCGCCACCCTGGGGTTCGTGTTCTCGGTGTGCGCCACGTTCGGCGCCACGGTATGGATCTTCCAGGAAGGTCACTTCGGCCTGATCTCGCATCCCAAGCCGCTCATTGCGTTCCTGCCGATCTTCCTGGTCGGCGTGGTCTTCGGTTTGGCCATGGACTATCAAGTGTTCCTGACCACCCGAATGCGCGAGGAGTACGTGCACGGGGAGTCCGCGAAGGACTCGGTGGTCGTCGGCTATCAGCACGGTGCACGCGTCGTGGCCTCGGCCGCACTGATCATGATCTCGGTGTTCGCCGCCTTCATGCTGGCGCCGGATTCGACGGCCAAGATGATGGGCTTCGCGATGGCCGCCGCGGTGTTCTTCGACGCCTTCATCATTCGCATGGCGGTGATCCCCGCGATCATCACCATGCTCGGCGACACCGCATGGAAGCTGCCCCGCTGGATCGACCGCCTGATGCCGAACATCGACATCGAGGGCACCGCGATCCGCGAGATCCCGATCGAGAAGACCATCGATCCGGCGCTGTTCAAGACTCCCGAACCCACCAAGGCCTGATCACACCGAAATCAGCAACCCCACCCCCATCGCGACCATCACCACCGCGACGACCGCGTCGAGCAGCTTCCAGGCGCGCGGGGTGGCGAAGAGCGGCGCCAGCCGTCCGGCTCCGCGGCCGAGCAGCGTGAACCAGGTGACGCTCGCGAGGCAGCAGCCGATGGCGAAGGCCCACTTGGCGTTTCCGTGACTGTTGGCCACTGCGCCCATGGTGAGCACGGTGTCGAGGTACACGTGTGGGTTGAGCCAGGTCAGGGCGAGCGCGGCGCCGACGGCCGCCCAGCGCGTGACATTCTTGGCCTCGCCGGCGTTCACCAGGATCGCCTCGTCGCTACGTAGACACCGCCGCGCGGCCAGCAGCCCGAGCACGACGATGTACCCGCCACCGAGCAGTTTGGCGAACGTGATCACCGCCGGATGCGCAGACACCAGAGCGCCGAGTCCGGCGACGCCGGCCAGGATCAGCACCACGTCGGAGATCGCACAGACCGCGATGATCGGGGTGACATGCGCTCGCGCGACGCCCTGCCGCAGTACATAGATGTTCTGTGGGCCGATGGCGACGATGAGACCGGCGCCGGTGAGCAGGCCGGCGACGGCCGCGAGCAGATACGTGGACATGTCTACGACGGTAGGAACCCACTCACGAACAGTCCAGCGAATGTTTTTTACGAATCATCAGCACAACTTAAGATGATCGGGTGGAGATCAGTCAGGAAGGCCTACAAACACTGACCGCGGTGTTGCGCGAGGGCACCTTCGACGCCGCCGCGGCCGCGCTGCACATCACTCCGTCGGCAGTGAGCCAACGCATCAAGGCGCTCGAGACCTCGGTGGGCCGCATCGTGCTCCGCCGCACCAAACCCGTCACCGCAACCCCCGACGGTGAAGTGCTCGTGCGGATGGCCAAGCAGTGGGAACTGCTGCGCGACGAAGCGCGCACCGAGCTCCTCGGCGATTCGACGGGCACCGACGAATCCCGCATCCACCTGCCGATCGCCGTCAACGCCGACTCGCTGGCCACCTGGTTCCTGCCGGTGATCGCCGATATGCACCGTGCCTATCCGGTCGCGATCGAGGTGATCCGCGACGACGAGAGTCAGAACGCGCGCTTCCTGCGTTCCGGAGAAGTGTTGGGGGCCATCACCTCCGATCCGCTCGGCATCCGCGGATGCACCGTGCGCAGGCTCGGCTCCATGCGCTATCTGCCCGTTGCCACACCGGAATTCGTCGAACGCTGGATGCCGGACGGACCCAGCGCCGACGCTTTCGCTCACGCACCGATGGTGCTGTTCGACCGCAACGACTACATCCAGCGCAATGTACTATCCGAGCTTGCCGCGCAACCGGTTTCACCGCCGATCACCTACATCCCGGCCTCCACCGAGTTCTATCGGGCCATCGAACTCGGCATCGGCTGGGGTGCGGTACCGCAGGTACAGATCGCCGACTCGTTGACGTCCGGCCGGGTGACACGCATCGTCGACCACCACGTCGACGTCCCACTGTTCTGGCAGTACTGGAAGTTGAGTTCACCGATCCTCGACGCGCTCACCGAGCTGACCGTCGCTGCCGCCGAACGAAACCTCGTCGCACCCGGGTAGCGAACGTGACGCCGCCGCCCATCGAAGCGACGGGCGGCGGCGTTCTCTGGGCTGCAGAGAAAGATTCAGCGCTTGCTGTAGGTGAGGCAGTTCGCGGTGTCGGAGCTCTCGCCGGCGCCGATCCGCACCGCGGTGGCGGTGCACTCGAGGTTCTTGTTGTGCGTGCAGTCCGCGCGCTGGCATGCCCCCACCTGCGGGTCGACGACGTCGAGGCCGCCGCGGGTGGTCAGCGGGATGAAGGTCGCGCAGTCGGCGGTGCCGTTGTGTCCGCCAACGCTGATTGCGAACGCGTGGCATCCGTCGTGGTTGTACGAGCAGCTGCTCATCGTACATTCGCTCACGTGCGGCATTTCCAGAGTGGCCATCGAAGTACTCCTTGCTCAAAGTTGTCAGCGCCGGCTGGGCGCATGACTCGACTCTAGGACGGCGCCACCTACCTGCGCCAGCAAGCAAAGGCTTGCCTGACCGGCCCTACCCACTCGCGAACAGCACTGTTAGGCAACCCTTTACACACGAATGGCAACCGAATCAGGGGACACCGGATCCGGCCCCTCGCTGTCGGCCAACGGATGCTCGATCTCATCACGCCATAGCCGGGCCGCGAGATAGAAGGCGAGCGCACACGGCACCGGCAGAAGTCCGGCGAGCACGAACGTCATGGTCAGCCCCAGCCAGTGACTCACCGGGGCCGCGATCGCCATCGACACCGGCATCAACGACACCGAGACGAAGAAGTCCAGGCTCGCCACCCGGCCGAGGAGGTGCGGCGGCACTCGACGCTGCAACATGGTGCCCCACAACACCGTCGGGCCGTCGAACAAGACACCTGACAGGAAGCCGGCGACCACGAACAACCAAGTGTGTTGCGCGACGCCCATGATCACCAACGGCAGACTGGAACAGCCGAACACGCCAAAGATGACCGAGATGTAGCGACGCGGCATCGGGATCGACGCAAATGCCAGCGACGAACCTGCCGCGCCGACACCGAAGGCGGCGAGCACCAAGGAGTGGTCGGCCGCACCGCCGTTGACCCGTTCCCGCAGGGCGAAGGGGACCAACACCTCGATCGGTCCCATGATCGCGAGCACCAGGATGCAAGCGAAGAACAGGGTGGCCCACAACCACGGTGTGCGCCACAGATATCCGAAACCCTCGCTGATGTCGGTCACCACCGATCGGACGGCCGACGGATGCGGTTCGCGTCGGACCTCGATCGGCGTCATCCGCAGATACGTCACCGCTGACAGCGCGCTTGCGACTCCGGCCAGCAGAATCGCCGGCCCGGGCGCGGCAATGGAGATGACCCCGCCGGCGACCATCGGACCGAACGCCTGCATCACCACGGGCCGGAGGAATCCCTCGACGCCGTTGGCGGCCTGCAGCTGGGCGGCTTCGACGACCTTGGGGAGCAACGCCGAATACGCCGGGTAGTACATGCCGATGGTGATCCCGCCGCAGATCGACGCGAGCACCAGCCCGGTCTGCCCGAGAGCGCCGAGCATCGACGCGGCACCGACCGCGGCGAACGCGGCGAGCTTCGTCAGCTCGAGGGAGATCATGATGTGTCGCTGGGACATTCGGTCGGCAAGCACACCACCCGCGAGCGTCGACGCGACCATGCCGACACCTGCCGCACCGGTCACCATCGCGACTTGGCCGGGTCCACCGCCCAGGGCGATGACCTGCCACACCACACCGACCGTCCACACACCGTCGGCGAACATGGCCAGCACCAGACCCACGATGAGCAGGCGATACTGCCGTAGCGCAAACGGTTTCAACGCCACGGGCAGGCGGGTGTCGGCCGTCGTGCTCATCGAACGAGTGTGCCGGACCCATGGCCGGGGCTGCCACTCATTTTTCACCGGCACCGCCTCGCGACCAGCACCAACGTTCATCGGGGAACGGCGTGTTGCCACCGCGCCACCGCGAGCCGCCAATAGTCTCGTGTTCGTGGAAGATTCGCAGGAGGCGCCGGAGACACGCGATCCGAATACGCCCGGCACCGAGGCGGGGTCGGAAACGCAACGTGCCACCCGGTGGCGTGAGACGGTGGCGGTGGTGGTGCTGTCGGTGACCGCGATCTTGACGGCGTGGAGCGGGTTCGAGGCAAGCAAGTGGGGAGGAGCGATGTCGATCGCCTTCTCCCAGGCATCGTCGGCGCGTATCGAGGCATCCCGCGACGCCAATGAGGCCAACGCGGCCAAGCAGATCGACCTGTCCACGTTCGCCGTGTGGGTACAGGCATATGCCGAGAAGGACGAGGCGCTGATCAAGTTCACCGAGGACCGCTTTCCCGAACGTTTCCGCCCGGCCTTCGACGAATGGCTGGCGTCGAAACCGCTGCTGAATCCGAATGCGCCGAAGACTCCGTTCGAACTGGCTTCCTATGTGCCGCCCGGTCAGCGCGAGGCGGCGGTGGCCGACGCCCGTGCCGACCGGTTGTTCCAGACGGCACTCGCCAACAACCAGCGCGGCGACAATTACACAATTCTCACCGTGTTGTTCGCACTGGTGCTGTTTTTCGCCGCGTTTTCGAATCGCTTCACCGATTACCGGCTGAGCTGGGCCATGCTGGGCGGCGCCATCGTGCTGCTGATCGTCGGGATCGCCTTCCTCGCGGCGTTCCCCAAGCTGATCTGAGCCAGATCTACGCCGACTTCTTGGCGGCCGCCTTCTTTGCCGGAGCCTTCTTGGCCGCAGTCTTTTTCGCGGCCGCCTTCTTCGCCGGAGCCTTCTTGGCTGCGGCCTTCCGCTGTCCTGAGCTCGTCGAAGGGTTCGCCGGCGACTGCTTCTCGTCATCCGACGACGACGGCCGGTCCTTCACCGAGGCACGCAGCGCGGCAAGCAGATCCGCGACCTCCGAATCGTCGTCACCCTCGTCGTCGGATTCGGGCTCCGGGAAGGCCTCGGACCCATCGGCTTTCGCCTCGACCAGTTTGCTCAGCTCGGCCTGATACTTGTCCGAGTACTCCGTCGGATCGAAATCCTTGGCCATCGTCTCGATGAGGGAGGCGGCCATGTCCAGTTCCTGCGGACGGATCTCTGGTTCGTCGTCGAGGAAGCCGAACTCCGGCTTACGCACCTCGTCCGGCCACAAAAGGGTCTGCAGGGTCATCACGCCGTCGACGATGCGCAGAGCCGCCAACCGTGTCCGGTTGCGCAGCGTGAACTCGGCGATGGCGAGGCGATCGGTCTTCTCCAGCGCCTGCGCCAGTAACGCGTATGCCTTCGGCGACTTCGACGCAGGCTCGAGGTAGTAGGGCTTGTCGAAGTAGATCGGGTCGACCTGCTCGGTCGGCACGAACTCGAGGATGGAGATCTCCGGGCTCTTCTGTATCGGCAGCGTCGCGAGATCCTCTTTGGTGAGGATCACCGTGTCGCCGGAATCGGTTTCGTAGGCATTCGCGATGTCGGAGTACTCGACCTCGGTGTCGGTGCCCTCGCGGACGCGGCGATACCGGATACGGGTGCCGTCCTTGGAGTCGACCTGAAACGATTTGCGGTCGTGGCTTTCCGTGGCCGAGTACACCTTGACGGGCACATTCACCAGGCCAAAGCTGAGATCGCCCTTCCAGATCGAGCGCATGTCGCCCATTGTGCCATCCCGCAGCCGAATCAATCGGCATACAGTGGTGCCAATGGTCAGCAAGGGTGGCGGAGACAACCTCGAGGTCGATGGCCACCGCATCTCGGTGACCAACCTCGGCAAGGTGCTCTACCCAGAGACCGGCACCCGAAAGTTCGAGGTGATCGACTACTACACCCGGATCGCCGAGGTCATGCTGCCGCATCTGGCGGGCCGGCCGATCACCCGCAAACGTTGGCCCAACGGCGTCGACTCGATGCCGTTCTTCGAGAAGGCACTACCCGAGTCCGCACCCGACTGGCTGCACCGCTTCGACGAACCGCACAGCAAGCGGGTGATCACCTATCCACTGGCGACGTCGACCGCCGATCTGGTGTGGTTCGCGCAGATGGCAGCACTGGAACTGCACACCCCGCAGTGGCGGGTGCCCACCGACGGCACTCCGCCGAAGGCCGACCGCTTGGTGCTCGACCTCGATCCCGGACCCGACGTCCCACTTTCGCAGTGCGCACAGGTCGCGATCATGATCCGGAACATGCTGGCCGCCGCCGGCCTGACCGCCTACCCGGTCACCAGCGGCGGCAAAGGGCTGCACATGTACGCGCGCTTCGACCGCCCGGTGTCGCCCGATGCCGCACGCACCGTCGCCAAACAGATCGCCACCAGCCTCGCCGCCGAGCACCCCGACGACATCACCGCATCCATGGCCAAGACCGTGCGGGACAAGCGCGTGTTCATCGACTGGAGCCAGAACAGTGGCTCCAAGACGACCCTCGCGCCGTACTCCATGCGCGGGCGCGAACAGCCATGGGTCGCCGCACCCCGATCCTGGGACGAACTCACCGATCCCGATATCGCACAGTTGCTCTACGCCGAGGTGCTCGAACGGGTCGCCGCCGACGGCGACCTGCTGTCCGACCTCGATGAGCCCCAACAGAAGCCGGCGACCGCCCCGGCATCGCCACCGGTCGTGAGCCTCGGTGAGTACCGCGCCAAACGCGACGCCGCCAAGACCCCCGAACCATTCGGCGACGACGACCACCGCGAAACTAACTCGGCGACAGACACTTCCGGAGATCCCATCTTCGTCATCCAAGAACATCACGCACGGCGGCTGCACTACGACTTCCGCCTCGAACGCGACGGCGTCCTGGTGTCCTGGGCGGTGCCGAAGAACCTGCCCACCGATTCCGACCAGAACCGTCTCGCCGTACACACCGAAGACCACCCGATGGACTACGCCGGGTTCGAAGGCGACATTCCCTCCGGCGAATACGGCGGCGGACATGTCGAGATCTGGGACCGGGGCACCTACGAGACGGAGAAGTGGCGCGACAACGAGGTCATCGTCCGCCTGCACGGCAACCGAATTCAGGGCCGCTACGCGCTGATCAAGACCGGCGACAAGAACTGGCTGGCCCACCTGATGTCCGACGAACCGCGCCCCATCATGCCGGATAGTCTGCGTGATCCACGGCCGATGCTCGCCACCGACGAGAACATCGAGAACCTCGACGGACGGGACTGGGCGTTCGAAGGGAAATGGGACGGCTATCGACTGCTGTTGCGCTACATCGGCGGCGACTTCCGGCTGACCTCGCGTTCCGGTGTCGACATGACCCGCGATTTCCCCGAACTCCGTTCCGTCGCCGATGATCTCGGACTCATCGATGTCGTCCTCGACGGCGAGGTCGTCGCCCTCGATTCCACCGGCCGTACCAACTTCACGCTGCTGTCGGCCCGCAATGCCACCACCGAGGATTACCAACTCAAGCTCTACCTGTTCGACATCCTGTACCTCAACGGCACCTCGTTGCTACGTAAACCATGGTCGCAACGACGAGAACTCCTCGAGGGGCTGGCACCGACATTCCGCCACTCCGACTACGCGGAGGTCCCCCCGCTGCTCCCCGGCCCGGGCCGCGCGGCGGTAGCAGAGAGCACCGAGCGTGGGTACGAAGGCGTTGTGGCCAAACGTCGTTCGTCGACCTATCAGCAGGGTCGACGCAGCGCCACGTGGCTCAAACACAAGAACTGGAGCGACATCGAGGTGGTCGTCGGGGGCTACCGACCGGGCCGCGGAAATCGCTCGGACACCATCGGATCACTGCTGCTCGGGCTGCCGGAGGAAACCGGCTTGCGCTACGTCGGCCGCGTCGGCACCGGCTTTACCGACGCCCAATTACGTTCCCTGGCCGACGAACTCACGCCACTGGAGATCCGCACCTGCCCCTTCGTGGACAAACTGGACCGCCCGGTGGCCTCGAGTGCGGTGTGGGTCCTACCGAAGATTGTCGGCGAGGTCCGCTTCATGGACTGGACCACCACCGGGCATCTCCGTCACCCGAGTTGGCGCGGTATCCGCCGCGATAAGCTGCCCGGCGACCTGTGAGGAAAGGAAGAACGCACATGACCTCCGAGATGATCACCATCGACGCCCCCGACGGCACCGCCGATGCCTACGTCACGCGCCCCGACGACGCGACCGGGTCACTGCCCGGCGTGCTGTTCATCATGGACGCCATCGGCCTGCGCCCACAGACCAAGAAGATGGCCGACCGGATCGCCTCGTGGGGCTATGTGGTGTTGGCGCCCAACATGTTCTATCGCGGCGGCACCGCAGCAGAACTCGAGCCGACGGCCGATCTCACCGACCCGGAGAACCGGGCTGCGGTCATCGGCCGGGTCCGCCCGCTGATGGCGGAGTTGACCGACGATGTCGCCGCCGGCGACCTGTCCGCCTACATCGATGCCCTGCACGCGCTCGGCGGCGTCAACACCCACCCCATCGGGATCACCGGCTACTGCATGGGCGGCCGACTCGGCCTGCTCGCCGCCACCACCCGCCCCGATGACGTTGCGGCACTGGGCATGTTCCACACCGGCGGCCTCGTCACCGACAGTTCCTCCAGCCCACACCTGCGGGTTGCCGAGGTGCGCGCCGACATCATCGCCATCCACGCCGACAACGACCACTCCCTGCCGCCCGAAGCCGTCGCCACCTTCGAACGCGCCCTGACCACCGCCGGCGTCTCGCACAGCGTCGAGGTCTATCCCGATGCGGCACATGGCTACACGATGGCCGACACGTCGATGTATCACCACGAGGCCGCCGAACGTCACTTCGACGAACTCCAGAAGCTTTTCGCCCGCACCCTCCACTGACCCGCCCCGTTGACAGCGCCCAGGATCCCGTCGACAGCGCCCCAGATCCCGTCGACGGCGCCCAGATCACCTTGCTAGAAAGCGATCTGGGCGCCGTCGATGAAATCTCGGGCGCTGTCAACGCGGCTGCGGGCGCTGTCGACGGTTGTTCAGAGGTGCTGCCGCTCCCGCTGCTGCGCAACGAAACTCGTCGATGCCTTCTGCATGAGCCCGGGCGCGAACCGCGCGAACCGCCACGCCATCCGCGCCTGCCAGGGCACGACGAGCAGTGGCTGACCGCGTTCGATGGCGACCAGCGCCTCGGCGGCGAGCCGGTCGGCCGAGTACGGCGTCCGAACTCCTTGCCCCGACAGGTAATACGTGCGGCCGGTGAATCCGCCGACCCCGCCGGCGTCGAGCAGCGGAGTCTCGACCGCGGCCGGACACAGCGCGAGCACATCAACACCGTGGGCGGCGGCCTCGGATCGCAACGCCAGCGACAATCCGACGATGGCGTGCTTGGTCATCACATAACTCGTCAGCAGACCGGCCGCGGTGAGACCGCCCATCGACGCAGTGTTCACGATGTGCCCGGAGCGCTGCCGGATCATGTGCGGATACGCGGCGGACACCCCGTGCACGACGCCACGGATGTTGATGTCGATGATCGAGTCCCACTGCTCGGCGCCGAGTAGTTCGGTGTTGCCGCCGAGTGCGATGCCGGCATTGTTGAACATGAAGTCGATCCGTCCGGCGTCGGTGACCACCTCGTCGACGACCGTCGCCACCGCATCACGATCGGTCACGTCCAGCGCCACCGCCCGGACACGCCCGCGCGCGCTGACCAATCCCTCGGCCACCTCCTTGGCGGCGGCCTCGTCGACGTCGGTGCACACCACGTTTGCACCAGCGTGAGCCAAGGCCCGCGTCAGCGCCGCTCCGATCCCCGATCCCCCGCCGGTGACGATCGCGGTGCGGCCGGCGAACCGCCGCGGATCCGGCTCCCGCTGTCTCCACATGCGCTGACCTTGACACCTGTTCAGACACTTGTCAACGACTGTGCGGCGACACCAGCTGCACCTCGCGGGAGAGGAATGGCGGGACATGCCCTAGCCTCAGGTGAGTCACGAGACAAGGGAGCGAGTGTGTTCGTCGTCGCCCACATCAGCGACCTGCATTTCAACGGCACGCGGTACAACCGCAGCCGGATCGAGTCGACGCTGAACTACATCCGTGCCCGCGCCGACGGCATCGACGCGCTGCTTGTCACCGGCGACATCACCGACGAGGGCAGCGACGCCGAGTACCGCGAGGCCGGCCTGGTGCTCGAGAGCCCGCTCCCGATGCTGATCACCGCCGGTAACCACGACGTTCGCGAACGATTCACCGCCACCCTCATCGGCGAAGAATCAGCCGAGCCCGTGAACCGTGCCGAGCTGATCAACGGCATGCTCTACCTCGTCTGCGACAGCTCCCGGCCCGGCCGCAACGACGGCCTCCTCACCGACGACACGCTCACGTGGATGGCTGCGCAGATCACCGAAGCGGGCCCGTCGACGCCGGTGCTGGTGGCCTTTCATCACCCGCCGGTCACCCTCGAGATGCCGTTCATGGACTCGATCCGGCAGACCGGTGAGGAGCGTCTCGTCGCCCTCGTCGATGAGCACCCCAACATTGTCGGCTTCGTCTGCGGGCACGCGCACACGCCGGCCGTCACCACCTTCGCCGGCCGGCCGCTCGCGGTGGCGCCGGGCGTAGCGTCGACGCTGAACCTGCCGTTCGAGGGCACCGACATCATCAACCGCGGTCAACCGCCGGGCATCGCCTTCCACATGGTGTCCGACGACCCCACCACTGCGAGCGGATGGCGGCTGATCACCCATTTCCGTTCGGTCATGTTCTGAACTACGTCGACAGCGCCCTGGATCGCATTGACGGCGCCCGCCCAGGGCGCTGTCGCGGATGATCTGGGCGCTGTCGACGGGCTGCTCTCACAACCCCACCGCCTCCGCCGCTGACTCGGCGGTGTGCCATCGCCTCAGTTCGGCACCGTCGGCCCAGGTGGAATGCGTTCCGCTGGAGATCCTTTCGGGCAGGCGCAGCTTGCAGACAGGGCCGTCGCCGACACGCGCGGCGTCGAAGACCAGGCAGTACGAGGCGTCGTCGTTCATGTCGGTCGTCAGCGTCACCAGGTAGCCGTCGTCCTCGCCGGTGCTGCCGACTCGCGGGGCCATCGCGGTCTCGCTGCCGTAGACGCCGTCGCCGAACCCGAAATGATCCTCGACGCCGGTGTGCAGGTCGTGCCGGACGAGGCCGTCGAACAGGAACCAGCCGGGTTTGCCGGTGGCGGCGTAGACGTAGCGGTAGTCGCGGCCGGCGCGGGTGGCGTTCATCATGCCGAACTCGGTGATGCGTTCCGATAGTGGTTCTTCCTTGACGTGCCCGGTGCGCAGGTTGAACCGCCACCGGTGCAGCCGCGCCTGCATCTGATCGAGCGCGAGGAATCGGAACGCGCGCTGCCATTTGTCGCCGACGCCGTTGTCGGCTGGTTCGGGTTCGCCCTGGAAGAAGCCGTCGAGCACTACCTCGTCGCCGTCCTCGAAGGCGTTCACGAAGTGCAGCACGTAGGTCGGGTCGGCCTCGAACCAGCGGATGTCCTCGGGTTGACCGCGCCGCGGGATCACCGCGAATCGCGACGGCAGGTCCCGGTGGAACCGGGTGACGTGCGCACCCTGTTCCAGCGCGGTCGCATCCCAGAACAGCGGCAGATCGTTGAGGATGGCGTAGTTCTCGGTGAACGCCATGTCATGCGGCAGGCGCGGGCCGGGCAACGGCACATCGATGTAGTGCACGAGGTCGTTGTGCTCGTCGACGACGCCGTAGTGCATGTACGGGGCGTCTTTGGCGTAGTTGAAGAACAGCATCTCCCCGGTGGCGTCGTCGACCTTGGGGTGCGCCGACACTCCCCACCGCGCGGGAAACGCCCCGTGCCACGACTCCTTCCCGAGCGTCATCGCCGAATACGGATCCAGCCGGTAGAGGTCACCACACTGGTAGAAGCTGGTGAGCGCAACGCCGCGATGCACGATGACATCGGTGCTCGACGCATCCTTCATCTGTTGCCGCGCACCCCAACCGTCCTCCCGCTTGGCAACGTAGGGCATCTCTGCGATACCGGCCCAGAGCGATTGTTGTTCTTCGGTTTCCGCTGCGAGCCCATCGGTGCGCACAAACCGGTTGCGGTAGAACGCCTTCCCATCACGGAACCCGACGACGTGCACCATGCCGTCCCCGTCGAACGGATGGTAGTGCTTGATCGAGGGATGCAGCGGATTCTCGGTGTTGCGCAGATAGATTCCGTCGAGGTCGGCGGGAATCTCGCCGGCGACCACATCGAGGTCGTCGGCGCACCATTCGGTGGTCTGCGGTCGCCAGGGTCCGGTGCGATAGGGGTGGTCATCGTCGTCGGGGAGCGTCGACAGATACCGCCCGAGGATCTCCATGTCCATATCGATTCCCTCTCAGTCGATTTCGGCCTCGGTGACGACAAAGCTGACGGTCGTCGAGGTGCTGCCGCCGATGTTGAGGGTGGCGAAGGTCCGCGCTCCGTCGACCTGACAGTCCCCGGCCGTGTCACTGACCTGCCGTGCCGCGTCGAGCACCATCCGTACGCCGGTGGCGCCGACGGGGTGGCCGCCCCCGATCAGGCCGCCACTGGGGTTGATCGGAAAGGCGCCGTCGATCTCGATGAAGCCGCCATCGATGGCCTTCCACGACTCCCCCGGCGGGGTGAGACCGAAATGGTCGATCGCGAAATACTCACTGATGGTGAAACAATCGTGGGTTTCGAGTCCGTCGACATCGTCGATCTCCACCTGCGCCCGACGGAACGCGTCGAGCACGGTGTTGCGGACGTGCGGGAACACGTACGGATCGTCAGCCGAGCGCGCGAACTTGTCGGCGAGGCCGAGTCCGACGGTGCGGTGGCCCCATCCGGCGAGTCGGGCGATGGGCGACACCGACGGATGCTCACGGAGATAGGCATCGTTGACGAGCACAAGTCCCGCTCCGCCGTCGGTGATCTGGCTGCAATCGTAGCGGCGCAACCGCCCTTCGACGATCGGGTTCACGGTGTCGTCCCCGCCGTCGACACTCAGCTTCGGGATCTCCCAATCGCGGGTCTGCGCCAGCGGATTACCGCTGGCGTTCTCGAAGTTGATCTCAGCGATCCGGTGCAGGTGCGTGTCGTCGAGTCCGTAGCGACGGTCGTATTCATCGGCGATGGCCGCAAACATGTATGGCCACATGAACTTTGCGTCCTGTCCCTCGTGGCCGATCCAGGCTGCGGCGCCGAGGTTACGGGAGGCATCGTCGCCGGGCACCGTCTTCTCCAACTCCACCCCGACAACGAGTGCGGAATCGTAAGCACCCGAACGCAGATCGGCGACGGCCGCAAGGATGGCGGTGGAGCCGGACGCGCAGGCGGCCTCGTGCCGGATCGCGGGCACCTCCCACAACTCCGGCGCAACGGCCGCCGGCATCGCGCCGAGATGCCCTTGTCCGGCGAAGATCTCGCCGAACGCATTGCCGACGTGAACGACACCGATCTCGCCGGCCGGAATCCCGGCTGCGGCAAGCGTGCCCTCGACCACCTCCGCGGTCAGCCCACCGTAATCGAGCCCCGCACGAACGGCGTTGCGCGCGAAGTCGGTCTGCACTCCGCCGACGATCCAGACATTCGAGTCGGTCACCGGGACACCTCCGTCGATCGGTACGCCGCACACAACGACCCGCACGACGCTTTTACTACAATTAGCAGAGTTACTGGTCCGAGTAAACCCTCGCCGACGGGATAAGATCGCACACACCATGGCTCCGACACCGTCGTTCACCGCGCTCGAGACCGATGGCGCGAACGCCGTGGCGATCGCCTTCGGTCTGCTCGGGGACGAGTGGAACCTGTGGATTCTGCGCCGGGCCCTCGCCGGTAGTCGCCGCTACCAGGACTGGATGGGGCGGGGCCAGATCTCCAACGCGGTTCTCACGGCTCGCCTCGGCCTGCTCACCGACGCCGGACTGTTCACCCGATCCGCCTACCAGCAGCGACCGGTGCGACACGAGTATCTCCTCACCGAACGCGGGCGCGGGGTGTGGCCGATCCTGTTGGGCATGTGGGCGTGGGAAGCACGCTGGTCGACGCGAGCGCCAGACCAGCTACCGAGAATGGTGCACGCCGAATGCGGCGCCGAGTTCACCCCGCAACTGGTGTGCCGGCACTGCGACGACGACCTCGACCTGACCACCGTGACCGCGTCGGCGGGCCCCAGCGGACATTGGTCACGCAGCGTGCCGGCCGCCCGCGGACGCCGACGGTCCACAGCCACACCCGGACCCGAGCCCGCCGTCCCCGACACCCTCACCCTGATCGGCAATCGCTGGTCGACCGCACTACTCGGCGCACTGATGCTGGGCGCCAACCGGTTTCGGGACCTGACCGAACGCACCGGCGCCAGCCCCGCGATCATCACCGAACGACTCGGCACGTTCGTTGCAGCCGGGGTCGTCGACGCCGCCCCCAACCCGACCCGCGCCGACTGGGTGACCTACCACCTCAGCGACAAGGGCCGCGCCTTCTTTCCGGTCGTCCTCGAGATGATCATCTGGGGACAACGCTGGTTTCAGGCACCAGACGGGCCTGCCCTGATCTTCCACCACGGCGACGACGGCCATGCCCCCGAACCCGAGTGGCGCTGCGACAACTGCACGCATCCGGTATCCGCGGCATCGGTGGTCGAGCGACGCCCCGAGTGATCCGCTCGACCACTGTTGTGACCCGAACCACTCGTGTAGTGTCTGGACTGCCGTAGTTCAGTTAACAGAGTTACTGACGACGACGTTCACCGAAAGGACTCGACCGATGACCGCGTCGACACCCGCCACGGACACTTCCACGGCAACCATCCCGCATTGTCACCCAGCCGATCGCGCAACAGATTTCGCATCCACGGGTGCGTGGCACCCCGAAACGTTCTTGGAGTTGTTCGACGCCGCGGTGTCCGCGCGCGGCGATGCGGCGGCGGTGACCGACCCGGCGAATCTCGCCGCCATCACCGGGGTACCGCCCCGCAGTGTGAGCTGGACCCAACTCGACGACGTGGTGGACCAGGTGTCGGCCACGCTGTACACCAACGGGATTCGCGCGGGCGACGTGGTCGCCGTGTGGCTGCCGAACACCGTCGACCTCATCGCCACCTATCTCGCGATCTGGCGTCAGGGTGCCACCGCGACACCGATGCCGATGTCCTACGGGTCGCACGAGGTGACCGGGGTACTCCGCGCCACGCGAGCCCATGCCCTCATGACCGTCACCCGGTTCGGTGAGACATCGCCTGCGGCCACGGCCCTCGCCATCGCCGACCCGATCACCGTCCTGACGTTCGGCCCCGACACACCGGACGGAGCGATCGACGCATCCACGTCGACGTCGACAGCGGACGCCCGCGAATATGTTGCCGGGCTGGAGCATTCCCTCAACGACCGCATCACCATCTGCTGGACGAGCGGCACCGAGGCCGCGCCGAAGGGAGTACCCCGCTGTCACGGTGACTGGCTGGCCGTCGGTCATGGTGTCCAGGACGGGATCTCGGTCGGCCCAGACTCCGTGGTGCTCAACCCTTTTCCGCTGGTCAACATGGCCGGTTTCGCCGGGTCCCTGATGCCGTGGCTCATCGGCCGGGCCCACCTCGTCCAGCATCAGCCACTCGATCTACCGGTGTTCCTCAGTCAGATCCAGCAGCACGCGGTCACCCACACAATCATGCCGCCAGCCGTGCTCACCTTGCTGCTGCAGCGCGAGGAACTACGCCAAACCGTCGATCTGAGCTCATTGAAATGCGTCGGCTCCGGTGGCGCTCCCCTGCCGCCAGGCGTGGTGGCGGCGTGGCAGAACGACCTCGGCGTCGAGGTCACCAACTTCTTCGGCTCCAATGAAGGCGTCTGTCTCATGGGCACTTTCGCCGATACTCCCGATCCGTTCATCCGCGCCCAACACCTGCCGAACTATGCCTACCGTGACCGCGACTGGACTGCACGCCTCGCCGCGCACACCCGGGTACGGCTGGTCGACGTCGTCACCGGCGGGGAGGTCACCGAGATCGGCGGAGTCGGCGAACTGCACATCGCCGGCCCCACAGTGTTCGCCGGCTACCTCGAGGGGACCGCCACCACCGACCCGTTCGACGAGCAGGGCGCACTCCGTACCGGCGACGTCTTCGAATTGTGCGGCGAGAGTGGCGAATATTTCCGTTTCGTCGACCGCACCAAGGAGATCATCATCCGGGGCGGCATGAACATCGCGCCGGCCGAGGTGGAGGGACTGCTCATCGACCACCCCGCGATCGCCGACGTCGCGGTGGTCGGCTACGACGATCCCGTCATGGGTGAAAAATGTTGCGCAGTGGTCGTTCCCGCAGGCGAGACACCACCGACGCTGGATGACCTGGCGATCTTCCTCCACGAGCGCGGAGTGGCCGACTTCAAGATCCCCGAACGCCTCGAGATCGTCGAGGCCATCCCCCGCAATCCCGTCGGCAAGATCCTGCGCCGCCAACTCCGTTCCACACTCGACTGAATCGATCGGCCCCGAGTCGATCAGCCCCGAAAGGACCTGCCCGATGGCGCATCCCGTCGTCGCCGACCTCCGCATCCCCGTGGTGGCCGCCCCGATGTTCCTCGTCTCCGGACCTGATCTGGTCATCGCGGCGTGCCGCGCCGGTATCGTCGGCTCGTTCCCCACCCAGAATGCGCGCACCGCAGCCGATCTCGACGAGTGGATGGGCACCATCACCGATGCAACACAATCGGACGGCAGCGCACCGTGGGCAGCCAACCTCGTCACCCACTCCACCAATACCCGACTCGCCGACGATCTGAAGCTCATCGCCGAGTACCGCCCGCCGGTCGTCATCACCGCGCTCGGCTCACCGCGCCCGGCGATCGAGACGGTGCACGCCTACGGCGGCATCGTCATCGCCGACGTGGTGAATCTTTCGCTGGCACACAAGGCCGCCGCGACGGGCGTCGACGGCATGGCGTGTATCGCGGCCGGCGCGGGTGGGCACACCGGATACCTCTCCCCGTTCGCTTTCATCTCCGCGGTGCGAAAGATGTTCGACGGTTTGGTCATCGTCGGCGGCGGTATCGCCGACGGCCACGGAGTCGCCGGGGCTGTCGTCGCCGGCGCCGATCTCGTCTACGTCGGCACCCGGTTTCTCGCCACCCGCGAGAGCATGGCCGTCGACGACTACAAGCGGATGGTCGTCGAGCACGGACCCGACGACCTGGTCATCAGCTCTGCGATCACCGGAGCCCCCGCCTCCTGGCTCCGCCCCAGCCTCGCCGCCAACGGTTACGACCCCAACCACCTCGACGCCGAACAGACAGTCAAGAACTACGACGCCGCAAGCGATTCCGCTGCCACGCGGTGGCGGGATCTGTGGGCGGCAGGACAGGGACTCGGTGCCGTCGACGCGGTGCAGAGTGTCGCTGACGTGGTCGACACCATGGCCGCCGAGTACGACATGTCGATCGCGTCCGTCCAGGCTCGACTCCCTTCCGCCGCCGGGTGACCACCCGGGTTCTCACCGCAACGAGGCGAGATGATCTCGGACGAGCATTCGCACCCGCCTGGGAGCGTCGTTGTGGCCCAACAGCAAATGAACCGCCAACCCGTCGATGAGCGCGTGTAGGCGCATCGCTTCGGCCTCCAGGTCTCGACCGGGATCAACGAGTCCGTGGTCTCGGAGATCCACCAGGACGTGCCGACTCAACGAGCGCAGACCGTCATGCGCTTCGAGACCCGCCGCCGCCAGGCCCGGATGTGTCACCGCATCGGTGACCAGCGCGAGGTTCACGTGCATCTCGGCGCGCCGGTTGTCGTCGAACGGCAGAACCTCCGACAGAATCGCCTCGGCCCGTCGCATCGGGTCGCTGATCGACGTGTGCCCGTTCACCCGTTCCCCAACGCGGATGTAGATCAACCGCATCGAGAACGCGAGCATATCCTCCTTGTCGGTGAAGACGTGTCGCAACGATCCGGCCGATATCCCGGCCTCGGCGGCGACGTCCCGTATCGAGACGCCGGATACCCCGTCGCGCACCACCACTCGCCACAGCGCCTCGGCGATCTCGGCTCGGCGCGCATCGTGATCAATCAACTTGGGCACTGTTGCATGGTAGCCCACCCGTGCTAGCTTAATCTGTGTTAGCACAGACGTGTCACCACAATTGATCTACTGACCCCACCGCGTCCGCCAACCGCAGAGGACCATCATGACGGAACCGCGCACTCCAACAACACCGACGAGATCTGCTGCACTCGACGTCCTGCGCGGCGTCGCCATCCTCGGGACCCTCGCCACCAATATCTGGATCTTCACCAATGTCGATGGCTTCGTCGGCTACCTCAACGACACCCATTCGGCGACCGGAGGGTGGGCCACAGTGCAGGATGTCCTGCAGCAACTCGCCCAGGGCAAGTTCCTCGGTCTACTCACCATCATGTTCGGCATGGGTCTGGCCATTCAACAACGCAGCGCACGACGACGCGGCGAACCCTGGCCCGGCGGCTACCCGTGGCGCGCTGCGCTTTTGTTTGTCGACGGAACCGTCAACTACTTCCTGTTCACCGAGTTCGACGTGCTGATGGGCTATGCGGTCACCGGCCTGATCGTGGCCTTTCTGTTGTCGATGAGCATTCGGCGTCAACGTGTCGCGGTGGCCGTCGCCGCGGCCGTGCACGTCATCCTCGTGACGCTCATCGTCGCGGCGATCGCGGCCGCGCCGCCGCCCGCCGGGACCTCCGCATCGCTGTCGCCCAACCCCTATGCCGACGGGTCGTTCCTGGATCTCGTTGCGTTCCGTGCTGACAACATGCTCCTGTTCCGCGCCGAGGTCATCCTCATCCTGCCGATGTCGATTGCGTTGTTTCTCATCGGAGCTGCCCTGCTGCGTGCCGGAGTACTCGAGCCCTCGAGTCGCAACCCATCCGCCGGCCGCCTGCGCTCGAGGTTGATGCTCGTCGGTTTCGGCATCGCGCTCCCCCTCGATCTCGCAATCGGAATGGCCGGCGGCACCGCCGGTCTGATCGTCGGCCGTTACGTCATTGCCCCGATCGTCGCGCTGGGTATCCTGGCCGCGATCGCATCGTTCTATGCGGGCGGCCGCACACCCGGGAGAATCGGCCGGACTCTGTCACCCATCGGTCGGATGGCATTGAGTTGCTACGTGTTTCAGAATGCTCTCGCCGGCGCCGTCTGCTACGGGTGGGGTCTGGGCCTGGCCGCGCGCCTCGATCCGACCACAGTGGTCCCCACGACGGTCGCGTTGTTCATCGCCATCACCGCGGCGATGGCGATGGGCTCCAGGTTGTGGCTACAACGCTTTCCCCGCGGTCCACTCGAATGGCTCTGGCACAGCAGCTATTCGCGCCTGAATCGCACCAATCGGCGTGAGCTCACCCGGCAGATGTCCTAGTGCGTGTCTCGGCCGACGACGACCCAGCCCCCAGCAACTGCTGCAACAGCTTGGTGCCGTACTCGATGATCAATCCGGGTCCGGTATCCGGCAGGTTCTGCGGGATCGACAGCCCCGCTGTGTAGGTCACCGGGATCTTGGCGACGCGGGTGGCCTCGAGTCGGATGCCCTTCTGCTGATCCCGCCGCAGTGGCGTCGCATACTTGGCGAGGTCGGTCGCGGTGGTGACCGTGGCCACGGTACGCAGCCCGACTGCTGCGAAATCGGCTGCGGCACGCCGGATGTGGTTGGGTGAGGTGATCAGGATGATGTCGCTGACGCCTTGCTGTTTCAGCAACGCCGCGGTGTTCTGCGCGTTCGCGACCGTCGACCCGGACGCCCCTTCCTCGGTGATCCGCGCGGCATCGACACCGTTGGTGACGAGCCACTTCTTCATCGCCGACGCTTCTGTCACACCGGCCTTGGGCGCACCGCCGGTCACGACAATCGGTGCGGTGGTGGTGGTTTCGGCTTGACTCTTGCCGGCGGTCACGCGCCGGACGAGTTCGGGTGCCATGGAACCGTTCTTGTTCAGGCCGAAACCGAGAACGACGATGGCCGCACGCCCGGAAACGGTCTTGGGGGTGGTGTCCGGCACGATCTGCGCGGCCGTGGTGACTCCGGTGATGATGTTGCGGGCCGTGGTCGCCAGGGAGGCGTTGACGCTGCCGAGCCTGGACAGCGCCGCCTTACTGGTGACCGCATCGTCCGCCTGGTCGGCCCAGATCGACTGAAGAGCAAGTGCATTGGCATCGGTCGGGGTGAGCGCGAGAAGCTGCTTGACCGCATCGAGCCCGCCTGGCACGTCACCCGACCCGAACTTCTGTTGCGCAGAGTTGTACAGGCCCGGCGCATCCGCCACGGTGACGACCGGTCGAATCCCGCCGGCCGAATGCTCCACCACCGGCAGCGTGCCCACCGCTCCCCCGACGAGCGCAGTCGCGGCCACCACCACGATCGCCCTGCGGACACGTTTCACTCTTGCCACACCAGTCACTTGCGTAACAGTAGGGACTAGCCGCAACAACGAAGCACCCGGCCCGTATCAAGTCGATAACGGTCAATGCCCGCTCACCACGTGGGTGAGCGGGCATAGACCGGAGGATCAGCGTCGAATACCGGCGATCTTCAACAGCTCTGGCCGTCTGAGCACCAGTCCGATCCACATCAGTACACCGAGGTAGACGGCGAACAGGGTGGTGCTGATCAGCGGCGACTCGATGCGCAGGTTCGCGGTGACCGCGCCACCGAGGTAGGCGGTGATACCGACCGCCCCCAGCACGGCGGTGCGCGGAATGGCGTACACCACAAGGCAGACCAGGAGCACGATGCCCATGATGTAGGTCTGTTCCGTCGGGAAGCCGAGTTTCGCGGTGCCCTCGATGACCGCTTCGGGTCGGGTGAGTTTGCCGACGATGTCGACGGCGAGGAAGGCGGCGACCAGCACGCTGATGACGACTCCGGCAATGTGCCAACGGGATCGGGTGGTGCGGGTGTCGTCGTCGACGGTAGGGATGAAGTCGGTGACCATGATGTCCTCCGGGGTTGCGGTGCGGGTGGTTTCTGTGAATAGAGACACCGCATCACCGGAAAACTCATCGGTGAGAGTTCAGGACACTCCGTTGATCTGGTCCACCGCAGCAAAGAGGTCGCCGATTCCGTAGTTGTCGACCGCGACGAAGTTCGGGATCATGCCACGTTCGCTGCGGCACTGTTCGAGGCGCGGCAGCAACACATCCTCTTGGTTGACGATTTTGGCGTCGTGGATGCGAGCGGTGAAGTTGCTGAGCCAGTGGTTCACCAGGAAGATCGGCGCGGTCGAGACACCGCGCAAGTGTGCGCAACTGAAGTCGGCGGCCGAACGGAATGTGTAGGGCGTGTCCTGCACCCAGATGTGCCCATCCAGTAGCCACGGGTATTGTGTTCCGCCACCGATGTTTTCATGCAACCATACGACGCGGCGATTGGAATCGATCATCTGCTGCAACGTCGGCCACGGGTGCGCGAGTTGCGGCGTGTAGATCTTGTCGTACATGCCGGCGTCGTGGAGAAGCTTGTCGACGTCGGGCGGCCGCACGATGTCCTGGACGAAGAAGGTCACCACCTCGCGGGGATGGTCGTCGAGCCACTGGTTGACCTGCTTCATCAGCGGTAGCCATTCGGTGGAGCCGAGTTCGCAGAGCTCATGACACAGGTAGGGGTGCACCGGGCCGACCGGCGTGAGGTTCAACGAATTGCGCACGCGCAGTGCACTGTTGACCACGTCGGCGCCGTAGGTCTCCTGGGCTTGGGCCATGGCCTCCGCGCGGGTCTCGGGGGTGTTGGCGATGGTGGGCGGGCGGTCCGACATCTGCCCGTACCAGCTGTCGATGAGAAAGACCCGGATGCCGTCGTTGAGTTGCCCCATCACCCCGGTGGGTTGCTCGGCGATGAACCATCCCGGTTCGTCCTGCGCCGACATCGAATTGTGGGTGGCCGGGAAGGCGACGTCGGTGTACTTGCGGTCGCACAGTTCGACATGCCCGTTGCAGCCGTTGGGGTCGGTGCGTAACGCCGTGAGTCCCGCGGTTCCGTTGTCCTGCGGCAGGATGTAGAAGATGGCAGCGGCGATCACCGCGGCGGCGAGCACGACCGACGCCAGCGGTCGCAGGGCCCGCAGCGCTCCCCCGCGACGGTCGAATGCCGCACTCGCCCAGCGCTGCACGGCGTCGATGAGATCCCGCGCCCCCAGGAACAGGGCGAGCACCCCGACCACGATCGCCAGCACGGTCAGCGCGTACGTCGGCCGCAGCACCGCGAAAACCCCGATCAGCACCAGCGCTCCGCCGCGCCCGGCCAGTGCGCCCACCCGGCGCGGACGATCGACCGCGAAGCGTCGCACCGACGCAACCATGTCGTCGAGATCGGCCAGCGGATCGACGCTACCCAGTGCGCGCAGCAGCAATCCGACGATCAGACAGACCAGCGCGATGATCCACAGTCGGCCGTCGATCTCGTGCCACGACGCGACCGCGATCGCCCCATTGAGAGTGTCGGTGGGCACGAGCGCAGCCAGGATGGTCATCACCAGGATCACGGTGATGACCGCACCCGCCAACCACAGCAGAGCGCGGCCGAAGGTGAACGCGAGCTGCGCCCAGGATCGTCGCCCGAGCAGTGCCGACGCGATGAGCGCGATCAGCCCGAGGAGTGGGAGCAGCCACGACAGGACGCGCACCCAGTGGAAGTACTTCGCCAGCTGGCGGTCCACGGGGGTGGCGCCGATGTCGGCCAGCCGCACCGACATGTCGTCAGGAATATTCGCAACCACCTGCGGCGCAACGGTTTTCAATCCAGCGATGGTCACCGCGGCCACATCTACCAGACGCAGGACCAGCACTTCACCCTCGCCGGTGGCCAACGCATTGTGGATCGGGACGGTCGCCCGGCGTACCACCGGGCTCAACGCAGGGCTCGCGACCGTCGCGATCGACACCGACTCCAGCAACGGTCGCAGCGCGACCAGTTCGGGCGAGGCGTCGATGATCCGGTCCGAGACGATGAGCCCGAGTTGCCGCGCGACGTCGGGGTCCTGCCGGATGGAGTCGACGTGCGCGGCGAAGTTCTGCGAGTTGACGACCTCCCGGTTGGCCAACCCGGCGAACAGCCCGAGGACCAGAGAGCAGACGCCGACGACGAACAGCACCCGCGCAGCGACCTGCCTCATCGAGTCAGTATCGCCGAAGCATCCGCCTCGTACCGATGACTTCTGCAGATACAACAACACCCCGGGACCGCACGTGGTCCCGGGGTGTTGTTGTCTGCGTTACAGCGCTTTGAGTTCTTCGATGACGCCTTCGACGCTCTTTTTGGCGTCGCCGAAGAGCATGGAGGTGCCGTCGGCGTAGAACAGTGGGTTCTCGATGCCGGCGTAGCCGGAGCTCATCGATCGTTTGAGGACGATGGTGGAGCGGGCTTCGTCGACGTTGAGGATCGGCATGCCGTGGATCGGGGATCCCGGGTCGTTGCGTGCGGCGGGGTTGGTGACGTCGTTGGCGCCGATGACGATCGCGACATCGGTGCGGTTGAACTCACCGTTGATGTCGTCCATCTCCTTCATCGCGTCATACGGGACGTCGGCCTCGGCGAGCAGCACATTCATATGTCCGGGCATCCGTCCGGCGACGGGGTGGATGGCGTATTTGACCTCGACACCCTTCTCCTGCAACAGCGATGCCAGTTCCTTGACCGCGTGCTGGGCTTGGGCGACGGCGAGGCCGTAGCCGGGCACCACGATCACCTGATTCGCATAGGCCATCTGGATTGCGGCATCGGCGTTCGAGGTGGCCTTCACGGTGCCGCCGGCACCACCGGCCGGCCCACCACCGGCGTCGCCGCCGGCACCGAAGGAGCCGAACACGATCGCCGGGATCGACCGGTTCATCGCCTTGGCCATCAGGTTGGTCAAGATGCTGCCCGAGGCGCCGACGATCATGCCGGCCACGATCATCGCCTGATTGTTCAACGCCAGACCCGCCGCGGCGGCCGACAGGCCGGTCAACGCGTTGAGCAGCGAGATCACCACCGGCATATCGGCGCCACCGATGGGGAACACCACGAACAGACCCATCACCCCGGCGATCACCAACAGCGCGACGATCCAGAACCAGGACGTCGCCGAATCCGCACTCGAGTGCACCCCGATGTAGATGGCGATGCCCAGCGCGGCGATCGCGAGGACGATGTTGGCGGCCTGGAACAGCTTGGCGTTGCGGACGAACGTCTTCTCCAGGCCCTTGGGCATGATCTCCTGCAGCTTGGCGAAGGCGACCAGCGAACCCCAGAACGACACCGACCCGATGATCGCCGCGAACAGCGACCCGACGATCACATGCACATCCGGGGTTTCGTGGACGGTGGTGAAGCCGTCGGACTCGATGAACTCCGACCACGCGATCAACGCGACGGTGCCACCACCGACACCGTTGAACAACGCCACCAGCTGCGGCATCGCGGTCATCTTCGTCTTCAACGCCGGCGGGATACCCAACACCACACCAACCGCCAACCCGAGCACGATCAACACCCAGTTGATGCCGGGCACCCCGACATCGCCGGCATTGTTGTACACCCCGAGCAGGGTGGCGATCACCGCGATACCCATACCGGTCGCGGCGATCCAGTTGCCCCGGACCGCGGTCTTCGGGCCGGTCAACCCCATCAGACCGTAGATGAACAGGGAGAACGAGATGATGTAGAGGACGGTGACCCCGTACCCGAGGCCCGCCGACACCTGCCCACTCTCCTCGAGAGCGAGGTTCACGACATGGGCGCTCACTGGACGGTCTCCTTGCTCACGGTCTCTTTCTTGCCCTTGAACATGCCCAGCATGCGGTCGGTGACCAGGAAGCCACCGACGACGTTGAGCGTTCCGAAGATCAATGCGACGAATCCGATGAGGCGCACACCCCACCCGGCATCGGCGGGCAGGCTACCGAGCACCACCAACGCACCGAGCACCACGACACCGTGGATGGCGTTGGTACCCGACATCAGCGGGGTGTGCAGGGTGTTGGGCACCTTGGAGATGACGGCGAACCCGACGAACCCGGCCAACACCAGGAGCGCGATATTCGCGAGCAGTTCGTTGTACATCAGGCCGACACCGCCTCTTTGTCCCGAGTGACGCAGGCAGCTGCGATCACTTCATCGTCGAAATCCGGTGCGATCGCACCGTTGTCGTCGAGCATCAACTCCAGCAGCGCGAGGACGTTCTTCGAATACAGTTCGCTGGCATGCTCGGGCATGGTGGCCGGCAGGTTCAGCGGCGAGGTGATCGTCACGTCATGCTTGACCACGGTCTGGCCGGGTTCGGTCAACTCGCAGTTACCGCCGGTCTCACCGGCGAGGTCGACGACCACCGAACCGGCTTTCATGCCCTCGACCGCCGCCGCGGTCACCAACCGCGGCGCCGGACGACCCGGCACCAGGGCGGTGGTGATCACGATGTCGAAACCCTTGATCGCGTCCTCGAGTGCCTGCTGCTGCTGCGCACGCTCGGCGTCGGTGAGTTCGCGGGCGTAGCCGCCTTCACCGGCGGCGTCGATCCCCAGGTCGAGCCATTGGGCACCCACCGAGCGGACCTGTTCGGCCACCTCCGGACGTACGTCGTAGCCGGTGGTGCGGCCACCGAGGCGTTTGGCCGTGGCCAGCGCCTGCAGCCCGGCCACACCCACCCCGAGCACCAGCACCGTCGCCGGTTTCACCGTGCCCGCCGCGGTGGTCAGCATCGGGAAGAACCGGGTCGAGAGATCCGCGGCCACGATCACCGACTTGTAGCCCGACACGTTGGCCTGCGAGGACAGCGCATCCATCACCTGCGCGCGGGAGATACGCGGAATCGCTTCCACCGCATAGGCTTCCACACCCGCAGACTTCAACGCGCCGATCTGATTGTCGGCGTTGCGCGGAGCCAAGAACCCAATCAGCTTCTGCCCACTACGCAACCGGCCGATCTCGGCATCGGTCGGCGGAGACACCCGCAAGACGACGTCCGCCGAATACGGATCACCGATCGTCGCGCCGGCCTCGGCGTACAGTTCGTCCGGGATCAACGCTCCCAGACCGGCACCCGATTCAACGATCACCGGGACACCCTTACCGACCAGCGTCGACACCACCTTCGGAACCAACGCCACCCGACGTTCGTCCGCGGCAGATTCGCGCACGACACCCACACTCATAGTTCTCACCCTTAGATCTGGTCACAGCCGGTGGTCTCGGACAGACCGGCACCCCGCGGTCAATGCCTGTATTGCGAACTTCGGACTATTGCCCGGCTCACAAACGTGCGACGAACATAGCATGCCCTCAGGTATGTAGCCGGTTGCAGTCAGATAGGTCACTTTCCCCTTGACGGAACACGTTCCACCAGCATTTTGTCCCCCTCGCTGGTCGAGTAGCCCGAGCGAGCGCTGCACCCCCACGCTGGTCGAGTAGCCCGAGCGAGCGCTAGCTGTAACACCCAGGGAGGTTGTGAACGGCGTGGCTGCTCGTAACAGGTGAGGGCCTCCGGTATCGGTGTGGTTACCACAACACACGCCGAGTACCGAGAGGCCCTCATGACCCACCGTAATGCTTTCCTGACCGAACGTGGCCGTCTGGCCCTGGCCCAGTGCGTCGTCGAGGACAGCTGGCCGCTGCGACGCGCTGCCGAACGCTTCAACTGCTCACCAGCCACAGCCAAGAAATGGACCGACCGTTACCGCGAACACGGGGAAGCCGGAATGGTGGATCTGTCCAGCCGGCCTCATCACTCACCCAACCAGCTCCCGCAACGGCGGGAACGGCGAATCATCAAGCTGCGCTTCGTGCGTCGCTGGGGTGCCGCACGGATCGCCGCGCACCTCAAGATCGCCCAGTCCACCGTCGAGGCGGTGTTACGCCGCTACGGGATGCCGTTGCTGCGCCACCTCGACCAGGCCACCGGCTTACCCGTGCGCCGGGAAGCGCCCCGCCGCTACGAACACGAGGCTCCCGGCGACATGATCCACGTCGACATCAAAAAGCTCGGTCGCATCCCTGATGGTGGTGGCCACCGCACACTCGGGCGCACGATCGGCAACCGCCACAACAAGAAACAGCGCCCCGGGTACGCGTTCTTGCATCATGCGGTCGATGACCACTCACGGCTGGCCTATTCAGAGATCCTCACCGATGAGCGCAAGGAGACCGCCGCGGGATTCTGGACACGCGCCAACACCTTCTTCACCGAGCACGGAATCACCGTGAAACGGGTATTGACCGACAACGGAGCCTGTTATCGCTCAAAGGTTTTCGCTGCCGCCCTAGGCGCCGACATCACGCACAAGAAGACCCGCCCCTACCGTCCGCAGACCAACGGCAAAGTCGAGCGCTTCAACCGCACCCTGGCATCAGAGTGGGCCTACGCCGAGGCCTACACCTCCGAGGCCGCCCGCGCAGCCACCTACCCCACCTGGCTCCATGACTACAATCACCACCGAGCCCACACCGGCATCGCAGGACTCACCCCGATCGAACGCCTACGCGTTCACAACCTCACCGGGTCTTACAGCTAGCGAGCCCGGGCGTATCGAGACCACACCCCGACGCCCCGCACCGCCCCCAGGTTCAGGTGATCGTGTAAGTCCGTGCGTCGAACCCGGTGGCACCGTCGGGGATCGGCGACGCAATACTCTCCACCTGCCGGCGACCGTCCTTGTCGATCGCACGACACCGCACCGTGTGTTCGCCCGGCGTCGCGACCCAGGTGAATCGCCACTGCCGCCACGTGTCGATCGAGTATTCGGTGGCGAGTTCGGCCGGTTCCCAGACGCCGTCGTCGATCTGTACCTCGACTGCCCGTACACCGGTGTGCTGCGCCCAGGCGGTGCCCGCGATCACCACCTCGCCGCGCTGGTGACTCGACCCCGAGGCCGGCCGGTCGATGCGCGAGGCCAGTTTGATGGGTCCGAGCGCCGACCACCCCCGCGTCGTCCAGTAGGCGTCCGCATCGCTGAACTTGGTGATCTCCCAGTCGACGACCCATTTGGTTGCCGAGACGTATCCGTACAGTCCGGGGATCACCTGTCGCACGGGGTAGCCGTGCTCGACCGGTAGGGCGTCGCCGTTCATCCCGACGGCGAGCAGCGCGTCGCGTCCATCGGTGATCGCCGAGACCGGGGTACCGCAGGTCCACCCATCGACGCTGGTGGAGAGCAACATGTCGGCGCCCGGACGCACCCCGGCGCGGTCGAGGAGCGTCTTCATCGGAACCCCGAGCCAGCGTGCGTTGCCGATGAGGTCGCCACCGACCTCGTTGGAGACGCACGTGAGGGTGACGACGCGTTCGGTCATCGGCATCGCGAGCAGTTCGTCCCACCCGAGGTGGATCTCGTTGTCGACCATGCCGTGGATCCGCAACGACCACTGGTCGGTGGTCATCGACGGCACCTGCAGCGCGGTGTCGATGCGGTAGAAGTCGGCGTTGTCGGTGACATAGGACGTGGCGCCCGGGACGTCGAGATTCACCCCGGGCGGGATGGGCGGCGCAGGCGTCCGCGGGACCGGCAGCTTCACCCCCGCGCGGTCGGCGATGGTGTGTGCCGTGTCGGCGAGCATGCGTCGGCCGATCGCGCCGACGGCGAGTGCCGCAACACCGATACCCACCGCGGTGAGCACGAACCGCCGGCTGACGCCAGGTGTCGCGGCGTCGGGATCGCGAGCACTGCCCGCGGGTCGCAGCATTCCGATCAAGATGCGCAACACAACGACCGCGACGACACCCGCGATCACCGATGGAATCGCGTAGGTCCAGCTCGCATTCGGGCGAGTTACTGCGGCGAGCACGCCGACCACCCCGAACAGTCCGACGATCACGGAACCCGTGGGTGGGCGAAGTCGTTCGGCGACACCGCATCCCGCGGCGATGATCGCCATGAGCACGCCCATGAGGACGAACAACACCAATTTGTCGGAGGTGCCGAAGGTGCCGATCACCCATTCCCGCACCGAGGTGGGCGTGTGGTCGACGACCGCGGAGCCGACCGCGAAATACGGCGAGGCATCCGGAGAGACCGCGACCGCGACAAGCTCCCCGATGGCCAGTCCCGCACCGACGGCGACCACACCGGCGATCGCGGCCGCGCCGAGGCGGTCGGATTCGGTGCGAGTGGAGGTCACACTCCTTGATACCTCAGGATCGTCGTCCGGCGGCGTGCCGTCCCGCCCGCCGTCCGAAGTAGGAACCCTCACCGAGCTGCGTTCCGCTCGCGTAACCCTTGCCGTCTTGCGCGAGGTTCGCCGCGCACGCCCCGGCCGCATAGAGTCCGGTGATCGGGCTGCCGTCGGGGTGCAGGACCTGGGCGTCGAGTGAGGTGGCCATGCCGCCGATGGTGAAGCACGAGTAGAACGCCTTGCCCAGCGACAGATCGAACGCCGCCCACGGTCCCTGGTCCTGCGGCGCGAGGAACTCAGCCGCCTTGTGGAACTCCGGGTCCTCGCCGTTCGCGGCGTGCTCGTTGTAGTCGGACAGCGTCTGCTGCAGCTTGCCCTCAGGGATACCGAGGTCGGACTCCATCTCCGCGACCGTCTCCCACCCGTCGATCAGCGAGATCAGCGGCACCTCCGGCCGCTCCATATGAGCTTCGTCGACGATCAGGAATGCCGCCGAATCCGGTTGATCCATCACGAATCCCGATGTCCGCGAATGATACGAGTCCTCAGCGACGAACCGTTCCCCGTTCTTGTTGACCACGATCCCGGTCAGCAGGATGCTCGGCGGATAGATCGGTGCGGTGACGAACGCATGATCCATGTGTTTGAGCGCGGCGCCCACCGACTCGCCGAGCCGGATGCCGAGTCCGTCGTCGTAGGTGCTGCCGAGAGTGAACGGCTTCTCCGCCACATGCGGCACATACCGCGCCACCATCTCCTCGTTCATCACGAACCCACCGGCCGCGATGATCACCGATCGCGCCCTGATGACGCCCTCTTCGCCGGGTCGCTTCCACACCGCCCCGACCACGGCACCGTCGTCGTTGACGACCAACTGCCGGGCACCGGTCTCGTAGCGGATCTCCGCGCCGAGTTCGGTGAGCCGTTTGACCAGCAGGTCCACGACCATTGACGCACCACCGGTATCGCCGGGGACCGGCACCTTGTGGCCCCGCGGCGCGGGCTTCGCGATGTTCTTGAACGGCCACACCTTCTCGTTGCCAGTGAACATCAAGCCCTGGGTCTGCGGCTGGATGACCGCCTTCTCCGGATAAAAGCTGCGCTCGAAACTGAAACCGAGGCCCTCGAGCCAATTGAAGTGCTCGACGCTGTCCACGCAGTAGGCGTGGATCTTGTCCGGCTCCGGCTCCCGCGACACCGCAGTGAGGTACTTCTCCATCTCCTCCGGACTGTCCTCGTGCCCGGTCGCCTGCTGCACCGCCGTACCGCCACCGAGATAGAAATGCCCACCGGCCATGCAACTCGTGCCGCCGGCAGCGGCCGACCGTTCCAGCACCAGCACCTTCGCGCCCGCAGCCGCCGCCTCCACCGCCGCACTACCGCCGGCCACCCCACACCCGATGACCAGCACATCGACCTCATCGCTGAAGCCCTCGACCGAACTCAACGCCACGGTCGCCGGAATCTCAGAACCTGCCATGTCGACAGGGTAGACGATCAACTAGAACATGTTCTAGTTCTCCCGTCGAGTGGGCGCGGATCAGCGTGGATGCGGCCGGAACCGACGCAGCCGGAGACTGTTCGCGACGACGAACACCGACGAGAACGCCATCGCGGCGCCGGCGAGCATCGGGTTGAGCAGTCCGGCGGCGGCGATCGGGATCGCTGCGACGTTGTAGGCGAACGCCCAGAACAGGTTGCCCTTGATGGTGCCGAGGGTGCGCCGCGCAAGCCGGATCGCATCGACGACGGCCCACAGGTCGCCGCTGACCAGGGTGAGGTCGCTGGCCTGGATGGCGACATCGGTGCCGGTGCCCATCGCGAGGCCGAGGTCGGCCTGGGCGAGTGCACCCGCATCGTTGATGCCATCGCCGGTCATGGCCACCGAATGCCCCTGCGCCTGAAGCTCTTTGATCGCATCAACCTTGCCACCCGGGGTGATCCCGGCGATGACGCGGTCGATGCCGACCGCGCGGGCCACGTGATCTGCGGCGCCTTGGTTGTCCCCGGTGAGAAGAACCGGCGTCAGCCCCATCGCCCGCAGCTCGGCGATGGCTGCAGCCGACGTCGCCTTGACCTCGTCGCCGACGACGAGCACACCGACCGCCCGGCCATCCACCGACACGACCACCGCGGTCGCGCCGACGTCGTGGGCCTCCGCGATCGCGCGGGAAAGCCGTTCGGACAGAACGCCGTCCATGCGTGACGGGTTCTCCACCGTGACCCGCACGCCGTCGACGACACCGGTGACACCGGACGCCTCGACCGCCCGGAACTCGGTCACGGCCGACGGTTCGATGCCGTGATCGCGGCGCGCACCGGCCACGATCGCGGCGCCGATGGGGTGCTCGGAGGCCGCTTCGACGGCCGCCGCGTAGCCGAGCACAGTCCGCTCGTCGAGCGTCGGGGCATCGACGGTGATCGACGTCAAGGTCATCTCGCCAGTGGTGACGGTGCCGGTCTTGTCGAGCACGATCGTGTCCACCGCCCGGGTGGTCTCGAGCACCTCGGGTCCCTTCAGCAAGATCCCGAGTTGCGCACCGCGCCCGGTGCCCACCATGAGTGCGGTCGGCGTGGCCAGCCCGAGCGCACACGGGCAGGCGATGATCAGCACCGCGACCGCCGCAGTGAGCGCGTAGGTTGCACCCACTCCGGAACCGAGCCAAAAGCCCAGAGTCGCAACAGCGATGGCAATGACCACCGGGACGAAGACTCCCGAGATCCGGTCGGCCAATCGCTGCGCGTCGGCCTTACCCGCCTGCGCGTCGGTGACCATCTTCGCCATCTGCGCCAGCGCGGTGTCGGCACCGACCTTCGTGGCGCGCACCACGAGTCGACCACTGGCGTTGACGGTCGCGCCGACCACGGCGTCGCCCTCACCCACCTCCGCGGGGACGGACTCACCGGTGATCATCGACGCATCGACCGCCGAGGAACCCGCGACGACCACTCCGTCGGTGGCGATCTTCTCGCCCGGGCGCACCACGAACTCGTCGCCGACAGTCAAGTCCTGCACGGGAACTCGTCGCTCTACGCCGTCGACCAGCACCGCGACATCCTTGGCGCCCAGATCGAGCAAGGCGCGCAACGCATCCCCGGCGCGGCGCTTCGACCGTTTCTCGAAATACCGCCCCGCCAACAGGAAGGTCGTCACGCCGGCGGCGGCTTCCAGATAGATGTTCGACGCACCGTCGCCGCCCGAGGCGACGAACTCGAAACCGTGATGCATGCCAGGTATTCCGGCGGTACCCCAGAACAGCGCGTAGATCGACCACCCGAAGGCGGCGAGAGTGCCCATCGACACGAGGGTGTCCATAGTGGTCGAGCCGTGTCGCAGGTTGATCCACGCCGCGCGGTGGAAGGGGTAGGCACCCCACACGACGACCGGCGCCGCGAGAGTCAGCGACAACCACTGCCAGTTGGTGAACTGCCAGGCGGGCACCATCGCCAGCGCGACCACCGGGATGGTCAAGACCGCCGAGACGATCAGCCGCTGCCGCAGCGCGTCGAGTTCGCGATCCGCGGCATTCTCGACGTGATCGTCTTCGTCGACACCGGGAGCCATCACCGGCGACGCGTCGTAGCCGGCGTCGCGGACCACCGTGATCAGGTCACCGGAGCCGAGGGTCGGTGGATACTCGACGTGCGCCTGCTCGGTCGCATAGTTGACCGACGCGGTAACGCCGTCGAGCTTGTTGAGTTTGCGTTCGATCCGGTTCGCACACGACGCGCAGGTCATCCCGTCGATGTCGAGATCGATGCGTTCGAGGGCCGTGGCCATTACTTCACTCCATATGTTGCTGGTGGACAACGGTTTCGGTCGTCGGAGCCCACGGAGCGTGGTCCCATGGTCCGACGGCGTGCCCGATGCCGAAGGCGATGCCGAACACCGCAGCCAGACCGACCGCGAATCCGGCGATACGTTGGGTCGCGGTCATGCGAGTTGATAACCCGCCTCGGCGACCGCGGCGGCGACTTCGTCGCGATCGAGTTCGCGGTCGCTGGTGACCTCGACGGCGCCGGAGTCGAGCGTGACGTCGACTCCTCGGACACCGGAGATCTCGCCGATCTCCTCGCTCACCGAGGCCACGCAGTGGGCGCAGGTCATTCCGGTGACGATGTAGTTCGTGGTGGTCATCTCATCCCTCCTGGGTGAATAGCTGTGCAGTACAAGCAATCAGGGCAGTACAAACGATCAGGCGAATCAGGACTTGACGAGCCGGGCGATGGCAGCCATCGCCTCATCGACCTTCTCCTGGCCGGCGGCATCGCTTTCCTGCGCGGCGTGCACGACGCAGTGGTTCATGTGCTCCTCGAGCAACCCGAGACTCACCGCCTGCAACGCCTTGGTCATCGCCGACACCTGAGTCAGGATGTCGATGCAGTAGGACTCGTCCTCGACCATCCGCTGCAACCCGCGCGCCTGGCCTTCGATGCGACGCAACCGGCGCAGGTAGTCGTCCTTGCGCCCGATGTATCCGTGCTGCGCATGTTCCATGGCGTCGTCCCCTGACACGTTCGGCGGTACCCACCGTGGATACCCCTACCAGGTATACCACCGTCGGCCAAGAAACCATACCCCCCTAGGGTATGAGGACAGCCACATCCGAGCCCGGAAGAGTCCTCATCGACGGCCGGTCAGCGACGTCGCAACGCGACAGCCAGCTTCTCCAACGCGGTGGCGACCTCCGACAACGCATCCGCGACCGCCAGTCGACCGTCCCCCGCGGTCTCCGTCTCGTCAGTGGACACGGTCGCCTCTGCACGCTCGTCAGTGGACACGGTCGCCTCCCCATGCTCGGCGACGGCGCGATCCGGCAGCAGGTGCCGGCTGACGCGGGGTGCACTATCCGCCGGCGGTTCGGCGTTGGTCGACCGACGGCCACCCCGGTAGGCGTACTTGCCGTCGGACTCGGATGCGGCGGCGATTGCGGGCGTACCCGGAGCTGTCGCGCTCGGCCGCACCGCGGGGATGTCGGAGTCTGTGGTGGTGCGCACCCGGTCGGCATGTCCGGGCGGCCCGACGGGGTCGCGACGCACCGTCGGTCGCGAGCCGGTCGACGGTCCGGCCGCGGCCCGAGCTTGACCGGTCTGCGCTCCACGATGGCCCGCGGTCGGGTGGCCGTTCGAGGTCGCAAAATAGTGCGCCCCACCGTGGCCTTCGAAGAACTGGCAGTGCGCACCGAACTGCGAGCGCACCGTGCAGGGATTCCGCTCGATCAGCGACTGGGCGTGGTCGGCGAAATCGTTCCATTCCAACCAGAGTCGCCGATCATGCCGCGGGCGGGTGCCCGCATCGGTGGCGTGGTTCCCACCGTGCCCCGAACTCAGGCGGCAGTTCAACAACCAGTCCGACCGCCCGGTCAGACCAAGCGCGGTGCGCTCCGCAGACGTACACACGACCGTCGACCAGCAACCCTCGCCGTTCATCGGCGTCTCCTTCGCAACACGCAGACATGATCGAGCCCGCTATCCCGACGCGCCCTGGCAGCACGAGACGACCGCGTGTACCCCGGCACACGACGTCGACGATGCCACTGTCCCCCGGCGGTTAGTCTACGAACGTCATGGCCCCTGCCGCCAGACCCCGGCACGGGTTGAGCCTAACTGGTCTGGCGACCTAAGCAGTGTGGTGCGCGAAGGCGAGCGCCTCGGACCTCACGCCCAGCGCCTCGGTGCCACCCAACTCGACCGGTCCGTCGTCGAGCCACCCGAAACATCGCGACCGCGCGACCGACTCCGTCTCCGGGTGGTCGATACGGGTGTGGCAGCCGCGCGATTCGGTGCGCGCAGCCGCTGCGGCGACGACGACCCGTGCGGTCATCGTCAGCGCGGCGTCCTCGAGGGTCTCCTCGGTCGCCGGCGGGCGCACCGTAGCGGCCTGCAGCGTCGTCGCGACCGCAGCCAGCCCGTCGGCCTCCCGACGCAACGCCACCGACCCGGACATCATGTCCTGCAAAACTTTCCGTTCCATCACCGGGACCGAGACAGGGTCGGGCAGAGTCACGTCGGCAACCGTGCGACCCCTGCGCCCGACCGCGACCGCCGCCGTCCGACGACCCATCACCAGGCCCTCGAGCAGACTGTTGGACGCCAACCGATTGGCCCCGTGCAGCCCGGTGCGGGCGACCTCACCGGCGGCCAGCAGCCCCGGCACGGCGGTCCGGCCGTCGACATCGGTGAGTACGCCACCGCACAGGTAGTGGGCACCGGGCACGACGGGGATGAGCCCGTCGGCGATGTCGAGTCTCGCGGCGGTAACCCCGGCGGTCACCGTCGGGAAGCGGGTCACGAAGTCGGTAATGCCCCGAACGTCGAGGTAGACGCACGGATGCGCAGTGGTGGCGATCGCCGCTTCAACGGCGTTGGCGACGACGTCGCGCGGGGCGAGGTCGCCCATCGGGTGTACTCCGGCGGTCACCGATCGGCCGTCGACGTCCACGAGCCGACCACCCTCCCCGCGCACCGCTTCACTGACGAGGGTGCGACGTCCGCGGGCGCCGGGTACGTAGAGCATCGTCGGGTGGAACTGGATGAACTCCAGGTCGGTGACCACCGCGCCGGCCCGCAGCGCCAGGGCGATGCCGTCGGCGGTGGCGCCGGCCGGGTTGGTGGTGGCGGCATAGAGGTGACCGGCACCGCCGGTGGCCAGCAACACGGTGGGTGCATAGACGACCCGGTCGCGCCCGCGGGTGCGGTAGGCGACGCCGGCGGTTTGACCGTCGGCGCGCAGGATCGCGGTGGCGATCGACTCGTCGTGGCACTCGATCGGCAGACGGTCGGCGGTCTCGCGTAGCTGGTCGTTGAGTGCGCGTTGGACCTGGGCGCCGGTCGCGTCGCCGCCGGCGTGCAAGATGCGACGCACCGAGTGACCACCCTCCCGGGTGCGCAGCATCCGGCCGTCGGGTCCGCGGTCGAACTCGGCTCCCCACTCGATCAAGCCGGCGACGGCGGACCATCCGTCGGCCAGGATGGGTCGCGTGGTCTGCGGGTCGGTGAGGCCGGCACCCGCTGCGAGCGTGTCGGATAGGTGCAGGTCAACGGAGTCTTCCGGATTATCGGGCTCGACGACGGCGATCCCGCCCTGCGCGTAGAAGGTCGAGGTGGCCTGCTCGCTGCGGTCGGCCCGCCAGTGCGGTCCCTTGTTGAGGACGACCACCCGCAGACCGGCGTGCGCCGCCGACAACGCCGCGGTGAGTCCGGCGATACCGGCACCGATCACGACAAAGTCTGCCCGCGTCTCGTCGCGGGTCGTTGCGCGTGTGTCCATGTGCGCCACCTCTCGGGAGTGCCTGCCCGGACCAACACCCCGGCCATGTTTTCGATTCCCAGTCGAAAACTCTACCGCAGGTCACCGCTCGATCAAGGGCGCGAGGAAATCGGCCACGAGTCCCGGCCACCGGCGGAGTTCGGCCGGTGTCCCCGCAACCTCCAGCGAAGCGTTGGGCAGCGCCGCGGCCAACAGTTCCCCGCTGCGGACCGGATGGACATCGTCGCCGGTCCAGCAGAGCACGCGAGTGGGCTGCCGGATCGCGCCGAGCACCTCGGCGTCCGGCAGATCCGAGACCGCGGACCCGCGGAGGACCGGCGGGAAGAGCGCCGGCGCAACCGCAACCGGACTGACGAACCGCCGCGCCTCCGCCAGCGCAGGCGACGCCGGTGCGTCGATCGCGAGCCGCTCCAACGCGGCGAGTCCCGACCGCTCCACCAGTTCGGCCGAGGAGAGACGGATGGGGATCTGCGCGCGACGCGTCTCCCAGAACGTCGGCGGGGTGGTCAGGACCAGGCGGGTGAACCGATCTGGTTGCGCCAGCGCGGCATACAACAGAGTCGCGGTGCCCATCGACGACCCGATCGCGCTCACCGGTTCGTCGGGCGCGACGACGTCGAGTAACGCGAGCAGGTCTGCACCCAGCTCCGGCCACGTGTATTCCTCGGGTGTCGCGCCTCCCGTCGACCGACCATGTCCACGCGCGTCGTATCGGATCAGTCGATGAGTGGAACTGACTGCCCGCCAATCGAATTGACCCGATGATTCCTGGCCGTAGGCGCGCGAACTCATGCCGTGCGCCCAGATCACCGTCGACCCGCGTCCGGTCTGATTCCAGGCGATCCGGGCGTCGCGGATCTCCGCGTACCTAAAGCCCGGTGGCACTACAGGGTTGCGGTGTCGATGACGAATCGGTAGCGGACGTCGCTGGCGACGACGCGGTCGTAGGCTTCGTTGATCGCCTCGGCGTCGATCACCTCGATCTCCGCACCGATACCGTGTTCGGCGCAGAAGTCCAGCATCTCTTGGGTTTCCGCAATTCCGCCGATCATGGATCCGGCGAAGCTACGGCGATTACGGGTCACCGCTCCCGCCGGGATCTCGATGGGGTGTTCGGGCAGGCCGAGTTCCACCAGGGTGCCGTTGATGGCGAGCATGCCGAGGAACTTCGACATGTCGAGGTTGGCCGACACGGTGTTGACGATGAGGTCGAACTCGTTGCGCAGCAAGCGGAATGTGTCGGGGTCGCTCGTCGCGTAGTAGTGGTCGGCACCGAGCCGGAGCCCGTCCTCCATCTTCTTCAGCGACTGCGACAGCACGGTGACCTCCGCACCCATCGCGTGTGCGATCTTGACGCCGACGTGTCCGAGCCCGCCGAGTCCGATGATCGCGACCTTCTTGCCGGGTCCCGCATTCCAGTGACGCAGAGGGGAATACAGAGTGATGCCGGCACACAGCAGCGGCGCTGCGACGTCGAGGTCGAGTCCCTCGGGAATGCGGCACACATAGTTCTCGTCGACGACGATGGCCGTGCTGTATCCGCCGTGAGTGGGTTGACCGTCGCGGCCGACGGCGTTGTAGGTGCCGGTCATGCCCCTTTCGCAGTACTGCTCGTCACCGGCGCGGCAGGCGTCGCACTCGCGGCAGGAGTCGACGAAGCAGCCGACCCCGACGCGATCCCCCACCTGATAGCGGCTCACCTCGTCGCCGACCACTGCCACCGTGCCCGCGATCTCGTGGCCGGGCACCACCGGATAGTTCGGTTGTCCCCATTCGGCGCGGGCGGTGTGGATGTCGGAGTGACAGATCCCGGCGTAGGCGATGTCGATGACGACATCGTGCGGTCCGGGGTCGCGGCGGTCGATCGTGGTGGGTCGTAGAGGTTGGTCGGCTGCGGTGGCACTGTAGGCGTTCACGGTCGTGGGCATGGGTTCCAGTCTGCAACCGTCCCGACCGATCTCGCCACACGACGAGGTCACCGCCGCCGACCGACGGCTATTTCCAGCCCGAGAATGTGTCGAGCGTGAGCGGCGTCTGGTCGGACGGACCCTGCACGTACCGCTTCATGTAGGCGGTCTGCCAGCGGTTGTTCCACTCCGGGAGTGGCAGCGGGAACCAGTAGCCGCTGTCCAACCACATCTGCCCGAGCAGCGGAACGGGTTGGCGCGAGATATCGGTCCAGGTGCCGATGGGCGGGTTGTCGAACGTGCCGTAGTGCGATCCGGGTCCGCCCACCTTGCGCTGCTTGCCGTCCGCAGAGAACGGCGCGATGTCGGTGCCGGCTTCCTTGCCGTCGATGTAGAACTTCACGGTCTTGTTGCCCAGCACCACCGAGTAGTCGTGTTCGGTGTTCAGGATGTTCACCGGCAGCAGACGAATCTGCGGCACGATCTCGCCGGCTCGTTTGGTCATCAAGAAGAAGCCGCGCGGGAAATCCATGCCGAGCGCGTTGATGATCGGTTTGGCCAGCGTGCTCGCATCACCCACCGGCTTGTTCGCGCCGTTGTACATGAACCACGCGATCTCCAGACCGAGCGGATCGATCGACCGGTTGGACACGCCCCAGCCCGTCGTCCCGGCCCAACTCGGGATCTGCTCGGTGCCGCCCACTCGCATGGTCATCGTCCAGCCCGGTTTGAATGTCGGCTTCGCGAGCATCTCGGCGTTGTTGTACGGGAACAGCGCGTGCAGAGTGTCGGGGATGCCGAAGGTCACGCCGTGGGTCTCGTCGAAGGAGAGCCTGCTGTGGCCGACCGAGGTGTTGCACCAGTCGGCGGGGACGGTCGCGAACTTCTCGTCCATCTTGCGGGCCGGCTTCGGATCGTTCGTGCCGATGTAACCGGCGAACGCCCGCGGTTGCAGCACCGCGCAGTTGGGCACGCCGTCGTCGACGCCGGGGATTTGGATGTTCGGGTCGGCCAGCGCGCTGCCCATCCCGGCCGACGCCAACGTGACCACAGCGGCCGTGGCCACCAGCCCGTGCAGCATCCGTCTGATCACCATGTGACTCCTCTGTTCTTCCCCGACTCTGTTCTTCCCGAAGTGAGCAATGACTCCGCACGTCGCCACAACCTCCCGGTTGAAACGAAATCCGCAAATCGTCTCATTACTATCACATGTCACATATATTTACTCAGTAGATGATCAGCTTCGCGCTCGGCGCATCAGGACCGTCACACCATCGGTCGTTACACTTGCCGGTGGTGATGACGCAGAAACCTGACGACGACGCACTCCGCGCCCAGCTGCCCGAAGTGACTCCCCTGGCCGAGCTGACTCGTTTCGGCACGGCGAGTGCACATGCGGCAGCCGGGGTCGGGCGCTTTGTGCTGCACACCCTCACCGACGCGCTGCACGGCAAAACGCCGAGCACCCAGCGCGCCGCGCATGAGATCCGCACGACGTTCGAGCACCTCGGCCCGACCTACGTGAAGCTCGGGCAACTCATTGCGTCGAGTCCGGGAGTATTCACCGAGACGCTGTCGACGGAGTTCGAGACACTGCTCGATCGGGTGCCGCCCGCTCCCCCGGCCGAGGTCCGCAAGCTCTTCATCGCCGAACTCGGCCGAGGTCCGGAGGAGGTCTTCGCCACTTTCGACACCGAGCCCATCGCCTCGGCATCCATCGCCCAGGTCCACACCGCGACCCTGCACACCGGCGAAGAAGTCGTCGTCAAGATCCAGCGGCCGGGCATCCCCCAACGACTCGCGCCCGACGTCGCTCTACTCGAACGGGTCGCCGGCCTCGCGGAGATCTCCGAGTACGGCCGGATGCTCAGCGCACGGCACGTCGTCGAGGATTTCGCCGACGGACTCGACGCCGAACTCGACTTCCGCAATGAGGCCGCGACGATGCGCGAGTGGTATGAGTGCATCCGGCCCAGCCCATTCGGCGACCGCGTCCGGGTGCCCGCCGTCTACGACGAGTTCACCACCTCACGCGTGCTGACCATGGAGCGCATCTATGCGATCCGCATCGACGACGCCGCCGCGGTCCGCGCCGCCGGCCACGACGGGGTCGCGCTCTGCCGGAATCTGCTGCTGTCGCTGCTGGAGTCGGCGTTCCACGGCGGCCTGTTCCACGGCGACCTGCATGCCGGCAACGTCCTCGTCGATGCCGAGGGCAAACTCGTCCTGCTCGACTTCGGCATCGTCGGCCGGTTCACCAAACGCACCCGCCGCATCCTGCGGCAACTCGTCGTCGACCTGTTGGTCCGCGGCGACTACGAGTCCGCCGGACGCGCCATCTTCCTGCTCGGTGCCGTCCACAAACCCGGGACGACGGCCAAGGGCGCCGAGGACATCAAGCAGGTGACCATGCCGCTGTCGACGACCGACCTCGGCTCGATGTCCTACACCGATCTCGGTCGGCAACTCGGAGCGGTCGCCAAGGCCCACGACGCCCGACTTCCCCGTGAACTCGTCCTGGTCGGCAAGCAGTTGCTCTATGTCGAGAAGTACATGAAACTGCTCGCGCCGCGCTGGAAGGCCATGTCGGACAAGGAGATCTACGGCTACATGGCCGGAATCATGAAAGAGGCCGAGCGCGATCGGAGAACCGACGCGACGACTCCCCGATGAACCATCGCACCGCAGGTATCCGCCGGCGGTCAGGCCCCGATCCGACGACCACCACCGACAAAAGTCGTGACCTCCGACGGGTCACGGCGTGACGCCGTTACTGTTGTGACGTCGTGCCCTCGACCAGGAGTGGATGAATGAGACGTTTTTGGCTGGCGTTGCTGGCGTTCCTCGGTGCCGCGTGCGTCACCGCCGCCATTGCCATCCCGCTGTTCCTCGTGCCGATGCTGCGCGTGGTTCCCCTCGATCTCGACATCACCTCGGTCGCGACGACGGTGCCCGAGGAAGGGTCGTCGGGTGAGCGGTTCCCGGCGGTCATCTTCGACCGCTGCTCGGTCAGCGCCGCGAAGGCCCGCGACCTCGACGCGCATCTGACGCAGCAGCGCCGGTCGGTGATCGTCGACCCGTCGGATCGTCGTCAGGCCACGCTGCAGTCGGCCCAGACGGTGCAGATCGATCGCACCCGCGACGCGAGCGGCAAGGAAGTCGAGCCCACGATGGCTGCGGCCGACGCCGAACGGAAGTGCGACGACGGCTTGCTGACCGCGAACATCGACCGGGTGTCGGTGAATCGCAAGTCGTCGGTGCCCAACGGAACGGTGAGCTCGCTGCAACTCGAGGCCGCACCTGAGGGCGTCAACGTCAAGGACGTCTCGGTCGACCTGCCCAACCGCAAGGGCTTCCAGTACAAGTTCGGGTTCGACGTCAAGAAGCGTTCCTACCTCTACTACGACACCAACACCCGGCAGGACATCGAGGTGAAGTTCGCCGGCGAGAAGACGATCAACGGTCTGACGACCTACGAGTTCGTCGGCGAGGTTCCCGAGACCGATGTGTCGAGCCTGCCGAACGCGCAGGGCGAGGCCGCGCTGGGCACCATGCTGACCATGCCGGCCAAGTGGTGGGGCATCAGCGGCCGCGGCGTGCAGCCCAACGACAAGATCACCATGCACCGCTACGCCACCGCGATGAAGCACGTATATGTCGAGCCGGAAACCGGCACCATCGTCGACGGCCTCGAGGACCAGCATCAGTACTTCCGGTCGCCGGATCAGAGCACCGACACTCCGGCGCCGGTCCGCGACTTCCGCATGGACGTACTCAAGGGCCGGTTCAAGTGGGCCGACGAGACCGTCGCCCACCAGACGTCCAAGGCGCAGGGCTACAAGGATCAGCTGAAGCTCGGCGGATTCTGGCTGCCGCTGATCCTGGGCATCATCGGCGTCATCCTGCTGGCACTCTGGGCGTTCCTGATGCTGCGGGGCCGTCGTCGGGACGCCGCCGAGCGCAACCGGATCGACGACGACGCCGCGGCGGAGACCACCTGGCTCGGTACGCGGGACGAACCCGACACCCGGGTCGATCTCGAGAAGCGCGGGGACGCCGACACCGAGGACCTCGTCCAGCAGTCCGGCCGGCACAACGTCGAACCCAAAGCGGACGCGACCGGACACTCGACCACGGTCGATCCGTGGGACCGCCCGACCGAGCAGATCCCGGTGGTGCAGGACGAGCCCCACGATCCCAACGTGACCCCACGCCCCGATCGTCCCGATCGCCCGGAGCAGTAAGGCATCGGCTCAGGTTTCTACCGTTCGCTCAGCTTAGATCCGTAGCGAACGGTAGGAGCCTGAGCGTCGGCTACGCGGCGGCCAGTCCCAGCAGGTCCAACCACTCGAGAATCATTCCGACGACGCGACCGGCCTCCAGGTCGGCCCACGTCCAGCGGACCACCATCACACCCATCCGTCGAAGATCGTCCTCGCGTTCCTTCTCGCGTTTCATCGCGTCAAACGGAGACTCACCGTCACGTAAGTGCTTCTGGTACTTCTCCATCCCGTCGAACTCGCCCGCCAGGCGACCCTGCCAGTCGTAGTCGGTCCGCGCGACGAAGGTTCCGTCCTGGTCGAAGAACGTGTGCTGTAGACGTGGAATGGGCAGTCCGGCTTCGATCATCTGAGCGCGGCCCCATGACTCACCCGCGGTCTCCGAGTCGGCATCTGCATAGTCGAGGGCACGTCGCGCACTGGCGACCCTCCGACGCGATCTGGCCCGCATGAACGTGTCGATGCTCATCCCGGCGGCCGTTGGCGCATCCACCTCCGATCAGATGGACACGGCCGTACGCGGGTTTCAGCATCGACAGCCCGTGGAGTTCGCCGGCCGTCTCGTGGCTGATGACCGCACCATCGCTGGCGGTCCGATAGACGGCCTGCGCGCGGAGACGGTGCAGTTCGCGGACGGTGCGTTGCTTTCGGTCGGCAAACACGCCCCGAACCACTTTGACGAGTTCGCCGCGCGCACATGCCCGGCTCAACTCGTTGTCGGTGTATCCGACGGAGATCGCCGCATGTCGATGGATGAGGCCATATCGGTCTCGCGGAAAATGACGCATACCGATTGGACGCATCAGCGGCCATTCGGTGCCACGTCGACGCCAATTGCCCGACGACGCTCAGGCAGCCACCGAACACTACGGCTACACGGTGAGCAGACGGTAGGAACCCGAGCAGACACAAACACCCCGGATGGCGGCCCCTCGCGGGAGGTCCCCCGGCCGCGGTGGTCGTTCAGATGTCAGACGCTCAGAAGAACGCCGGGCGGAACGTGGTGTTCCACGACTGCTCGAAGTCGCGCTGCCAGTAGTCCCACCAGTGCACACCGTCCGGGGTGACGCGGGTGGTCAGCTTGACGCCCGGCACCAGGGCGACGCGGCCGATGTACATCTGGCTCGAGACCGACGCAGCGACCTCCAGCGGCACCATCTGCGAGAACTTCACCGGATCGAAGTTGGCGCTGTTCGGGTTCACCGACGAATCGAACTTGCTGCCCAGGCCGCTGCCGGCCGAGACGTAGACGTAGTGGTTGGCGAGGTTACCCGCGCTCAGGAACGGATCGTTCTGGAACCACTGACCGGCCGGGTAGAAGCCCCACATGTTGATCGGGTTGCCGCCGACGCGGGCCACCGAGACCTGGATGCCCTGGGTGAAGCCCGGGAAGGTGACGGTCGGGTAGCCGCTGTAGGAGGCGACGGCCTTGTAGAAGCCGGGGTGGCGCGAGGCCAGGTTCAGCGCCGAGGTGCCCGACATGGACAGGCCGGCGATGCCGTTGCGACGGTTGTCGCTGTTGTGCTTACGCGCCATGTAGGCGGGGAGCTCGCGGGTGAGGAAGGTCTCCCACTTGTTCACGCCCAGCTTGGGGTCGGGGCGCTCCCAGTCGGTGTAGAAGCTGCCGGCGCCGCCGAACGGGATGGCGACGTTGGCACCCTTGCCGACCATGTAGCGGTCGACGTTGGTGTTCTGCAGCCAGCCGCTGGTGTTGTTCGGGGCGAGCAGCCCGTCGAGCATGTACAGCGTGGGCTTGGGACCACGGCCACCGCCATCGATGATGCGGACCGGAATGTTCCGGTGCATGGCGGCCGAGTAGACGTATTCCGTCGAACCGGCCGCGTGGGCGGAGGGGGCAGCAAGCATGGTCACGCCCGAGACGGCCATGATGGCCACCAGTCCGGCGACCAAGCGCTTACGGGCGCGAGTCAGCATTCGTTTCAGTCCTTCACGATCTTGACCCGGAGTTGGGCCACGGTCACTGGGCACTTACGGGAGTCTATGGGTCAAACGTCCCGTGGGTTGCCGTCGTGAGGCAGTGTAACGGCACGATAACGCTGCGGCAAAGCCGACGGCGTTGCCGGTGACCGGCAACGATGTCGGGTTCGCCGGATCAGCTCTGCATTGAACTGCGCGTTCCGCACTATCCACGGTGACGCAACCCCACCCATTCAATGGACGGACATCTGCCGCTACCGGACCGTTATCGGATTGCTCACCGAACCGCGACCACCGATCGCCGTAGACTCCCGCTGTGCTGTCGTGGTGGGCCGATCACTGGGGTGAGGTCGTCGGGTTCGTCACCGGTTTCGCCTGCGTGCTGCTCGCCGCTCGGCGCAACATCCTCAACTTCCCGATCGGCATCGCCAACAACATCGTCTTCATTGTGTTGTTCGTCTCGACGGGCCTCTACGCCAATGCCACGCTCCAGGCGGTGTTCCTGGTCATCGGTGTTCACGGCTGGCTGAACTGGCATGCCGCACGGCTCGCTCCGACGTTCACGCTACGCACCCCGCGGCGCGCGGTTGTCCCCTTGGTGGTGGCAGCGGTCGCCATCGCCGCCATCATCTACGCATTGCTGCGCTGGCAGGGCGGCTCGGTGCAGCCGCTGGCCGACGCCACCACCACCGCCGTCAGCCTCACCGCGCAGTACATGCTCAATCGCCGCTGGCTCGAGAACTGGCTGGTGTGGATCGGCGTCGACATCGCCTACATCGGCCTGTACCTGGCGACCGGCCTGCCGATCGTCGCGTTGCTCTACGTCGTGTTCATCGGTCTGTGCGTGCAGGGCTTCCGCGGGTGGCGAGCCGACCTTCCCCGCACGTCCGAGGTCGGGGCATCGTGACCGCACCTCGGCAGTTCCGCCACGCTCTGGTCCTCGGCAAGTTCTATCCCCTGCACAGCGGCCATGATCACCTGATCCGATCGGCGGTCCGCGCTGCCGACTCCGTGACCGTCGAGGTCATCGGGTCGTCGGTGGAGTCGATTCCGGTGGCGACCCGCGCCGACTGGGTGCGCGCGGTGCATCCGACGGTCCGGGTGGCGAGCGCCGTCGACGACACTCCGGTCGACTTCGATTCACCGATCCTGTGGGACGCACACATGCGCACCATCACGGGGTTGCTCGACGCGCCCGTGGACGCGGTGTTCAGCAGCGACGAGTACGGCGCCGAACTCGCCCGACGACTCGACGCGACCTGGGTGCAGATCGATCCCGGCCGCCGCGTCAACCCGGTCTCCGGCACCGCGGTGCGTGCCGACCTGGCCGGTCACTGGGCGGAGCTCGCCGCTCCCGTCCGCGCCACGCTGGCCCCGCGGGTGGTGGTCGTCGGCGCCGAATCCACCGGCACCACCACCCTCGCTCAGGCGATGGCCGAGCGGCGCGGCACCGTGTGGGTGCCCGAATACGGGCGCGAGTACACCATCATCCGACCGGGCGGTCCCACCGCGCCCTGGCGCTCCGACGAGTTCGACCTGATCGTCGACCGACAGCTGCACGCCGAACACGAAGCCGCCCACCGCGCACCCATCCCCTTGGTCATCTGCGACACCGACGTCGCCGCAACCGCCCTCTGGCACGAGCGGTACGTCGGAACCCGTTCGCCCACGGTCGAAGCGGCCGCCGCCGCGCACCGGCCGGCGCTCTACCTCCTCACCGGCGACGAGATCGCGTTCGTCCAGGACGGCCTGCGCGACGGCGAGCACATCCAACACGACATGCAGCAACGGTTCCGCGAGTTCCTGGCCGCCGGCACCACGCCGTGGCTCGAGGTACGCGGCAGCGTCGCCGAGCGCGTCGCCGCGGCCGACCGAATGATCGACGTGGTGCTTGAGGACGCACTGCGTTTCGAATTACCGTTGGAACAACGAGAATCGAGGAGCGGGGGAATGCGGCATGGCACACGAGCGCGGCGCCGCTGACCGCTGGCAGGAGATCTCCGCCTCGCCCACGGTCCCCCGCCATATCGGTCCCACCGACCGGTTGACCGCCGACGACCTGTTCGCCGAACCCGTGCCTCAGCCCGACGATCTCGACGAGAAGCTGCGGCGCACCTATTTCTGGCTGGTCAACCGTGCGGTGATCTCGCCGTACTACGACATCGAATTCGACGCCGAGGGCACGGCGGCCACCACCTTCCCGATCGGCGACGCCGGCGCACAGCTCACTCTGCCCACCGCACAGTCGTATTCGTCGGCCGTCCTGCTGCCGCTGCTGACGTTCGCGGTCGGCGGCACGTGCCTGCTGATCGGCGGACCCGGGCGCGGCAAGACCACGGTCGCGGTGCTGATGGGCGTGCTGGCCGGCGGCTCCGCCGAGGATGTGCGCCGCGGCGTGCAGCAGGGCCAACCGCAACTGACCATCAGCGATCTCGTCGGTCTCCCCCTGCCGCGGGATCTGGTGAACGCGTCGAGTCTCGCCGAGATCAGCATCGCCTGGCGCGGCTGGCTCACCCGGCCGGTCAAGATCGTCGACGAGTACAACCGCATCCCCACCAAGACCCAGTCCGCGCTGCTCACCATGGTGGCCGAGGGATATGTCGAATCACACGACCAAATGCTCTATACCGCACCAAGTTCCGGAGTGGAGAGCTGGTTCTTCACCGCCAACGACGACGCCGGCGGCGGCACCTTTCCGGTGATCGCGGCGCTGCGCGACCGGATGGATGTCACCGTCGGGGCGTTACCGTTCAACAGTCGATTCCTCGGTGAACTCATCGCGCGGGTCGAAGCCGCCGAGACACCCGAACAGCATGTGCCACCTCAACTCGTGTTCACATCCGACGAGCAGCAGCGTCTGCGCGCCACGATCCTGGCCGTGCCGTTCCCCGACGACGTCCGGCGCCGGCTCGAATTCTTTGTCAGCCATTTCGAATTCGTGCAGCACGGCGGACGGCGCTTCGAGTACCGCACCAAAGACACCGTCGCCACCGGCGGCGGTCGGGTATCGGAGATCATCGACGCCAACACCGGCGCGGACCTCGAAAGTGACCTCGGCGCACAGACTCTCAACGGCCTGTCGGTGCGTGCCCTCACGTCCCTGATCACCTACGCCAAGGCGATCGCCCACTTCCGGGGCGGCACCTCGGTCACTCTTGCCGACCTCTCGGCGATCCTCCCGTTCGTATTGCGCGGCAAGCTGATGCCCAATCACCGCCACCCACGCTTCGACCGGGCCGGCGACATCGAGCTGACCGTCGACCACACCAGTTGGCTCGCCGACCTTTTCGCCACGTCGAATCGCGAGTTCGACACACTCGGACTCGGCGACGGGGATCCGGTGGCCGAGCTCATCGACCGACTCGACACCGGGCTCGACGGCCTCACCGCACTCGAGGTCACCCGCCGAATCACCGAGATCCAGGTGCAGATCAACGACATCTCCCGCACCCAGAAGGCCTACGGCCGCAACTTCGACGACCTGCTCACACTGAAGTATCTGCACCAGCGCTACACCAACTATCTGCAGTGGCTCACCGATGTCGGATCGAATCCGTGACCCGCACCGCGTTTTTCACCACCCGGCCGGCGGTCGACCCGCTCGCGCCCATCGACCTGCCGGCGACCGACACGATTCACAGATCGGTGCGGAATATCGCGGCCTGGGGCGGCGACACCGCCCGCTATCGGGCCAGTCTCACGACCGGGATGCGCGCCGCCGACCTCCACCGGACGCCGGTTGATCTCCCCGACCTCGCCGCTGTCGCCGCATGGCGATCCGGGGTGCCGCAGATCCGCGAGGACGCGCTACCGCGAATCCACCGCTGCTACACCGACAATCCGCAGTGCGCCCCCGTGTTCGCGGCCGCGCTGGACATACCGGCCACCGCCCTGCCGACGTTCCTGAACAAGCAGCAGACGGATCGCTTCGGCTGGATCGAATCGCTCCCGGTGATCGCCGCGATCGGCGGATTCCGTGGCGTCGGCGGTCGATTCGCCGCTCCGCCAACCGCGCTCACCGTCGATGGAGAGTCGCTGTGCGCACGCACCGGCGACGAATACTGGCAGATCCGGGCCGACATCTTCGGCGCCACCCTGGCCCGGTGCGCCGAGCCAGGGGCCGCGAACTGGTCGTCGTCGTGCACCCTCGGCCCCACCGCGACGGCCCAGGTCTTCGGCACGTCCTATCTGATCTGGCTGCGCACCGTGCCCGGCGGTGCCTCGTGATGACTGATGCCGTCGCCGATCCCTGGCGAAAAGCCCTGCGCCTGTGGAACGTGGCATTGCATCCACCCGAGATCCGCAATGGCTCGGCCGCCCGCATCGGCAGCTTCGCCTGGTTCTCTTTCCCGCCGACGGTCCACATCGACTTCGACGACCTGCACGCCGAGGGGCTGGCCGATCACCTCGACACCGTCTTCGCCCACGAGATCGGCCATCACGTCCTGGCACCGAGCACCCGCATCGCGTCGTTGAAGATCACCCATCTCATGGGGCGGGGACTGAGCGCGTCGGGTCTGGCGCCGGCCCGCCTGCCGGCCACTGCCGCCCTCACCGCCAACCTCTGGTGCGACATCCTCATCAACAACAGAATCGTGTCACTCCAACGTGATTCGGAGAATCCGGGCATGATCGCAATGTGGCGCATCCTGTATCGCCCGGACGGCCCCCGCACACCGGACCCGCTGTTCTGGGTGATCCTGCGCGCCTACGAGATCCTGTGGTCACTGCCGGCCGGCGACCTCTGCCCGGTTGCGCCGCCGGAATCGGCCGGGGCACAGTCCGACTCCGGGGAACCGGACGCACCGTCGGATGCACCACGCACCGCGGCCCAGTTAACTGCCCAGTTGGCCCGACTCACCGTCCGGCACCCGGTTGCCGACGCCCAACTCCTGGCCGCACTGGCCCGCTCCTACGCGACCGATCCGATCGGGGGCGCCCTCCCGTGCGCGATGCTGCTGAGTCCCTACCTCATCGACGACCCTTCCGTTGACCCGGCCGGCCCGGGCGGTGGGTTCTGCGACGGCACTCCCGACATCGTCCCGACCGCAAGCGAATTGGACGAGATCATGGGCGATCGGCGACTGTCAGCTCCGCCGGTGCACCCCGGGGTGAACGGCTCGAAGGCGACCACATCGTCCGGTCGGACCGGCGGGCAGTCCTACGGTCTCGCCGACACCTTGGCGCTGTATGCCGGCGCTCCCCGCGACGCGGTCTTGTCCGCCTGGTATCAGAGCCGGGCCCGGCCATGGGTCCGCCCACTGTGTGAGTCGACCCCGACAACCGAACGCGCCCAGTCCATTCCGGGTCCGACCGAACTGTGGGAGGTCGGCGATGACCTCGCCGAACTCGACTGGCCCGCGTCACTGGGCCTTGCGCCGTCGATGATCCCGGGCGTGACCACCCGTCGCCGCGCGGAGTTACCCGACGACCCGGACCGCGAGTACCACGAGGTGGAACTCGACCTCTACGTGGACTCGTCGGGGTCGATGCCGCATCCGGAGCAGGAATCGCCACCGATCCTGGCGGGCACCATCCTCGCGCTGTCGGTCCTCGCCGCCGGTGGACATGTGCGTGTCACGTCCTTCGCCGGACCGCGGCAGGTCGGCGGGACAACCGATTTCACCCGCAACCGCGCGGAGGTGATGGCCGCCCTGCTCACCTTTTTCGGTGGGGGCACCACCTTCCCGCTCGATCTCCTCGACCAACGATACCGACCGCGGGCTCTGACGCGCGGCAGCACTCATCTCATCGTGCTGTCCGACGACGGTCTGGCGTCGATGTTCGGCGCCGGCCAAGACGTGTACGCCGTTGTGGCGGCTCGCATTCGGCCGCTGCTGGCGTCGGCTGCCCTGATCCTGATCGCGACGCCGGGTGGCGTCGACGCGGCAGCACGACAGGCCGGCTACGACGTCGCCCACGTCCCGACCGTCGACGAGGTACCGGACGTCTGCGCCGGTATCGCCCAGACGATCACCAATGGCCCAGCACGAGATGACCGCCATGACTGACGAACCCGACGCCACGACGCAGACTCCGAATGACCCGGACGCCGAATCCCTGCTCGCACTCTGGGCCGCCGGACGATACGACACGGAGGCGGCGTGGGCCGAGGCCGCCCGCGACGACGCCCACATCATTGGACCGAGCGCCGACGAACTGACCGCCCGCCTGTCCACGGTGCCCGGCTGGTTTCTCACCGATCCGATCTCGGTCACCGCGCTCGCCGGAGATGTCCTGGGCGACACCGCCGTCCATCGCGCAACCGTGGACGTCGCCCGCACCATCGACATCCGGGGCACCGAGCGCGCCCGCACCGTCGCCGGTCTGGCCCTCTGGCTGTGGGCATCGGAAGATGTGGTGGGCCCCTACCATCGGCCGTTGCGCCGGGACCGCTGCGCACCGGCGTTGGCCGCGTTCGCTTTTCGACTCGCCGCGACCGTCACACCGCTCGACCTCATCGGCATCGCCGAGCGCCGGGAGGAGGCAGCACGCACCCTGCTGCTGTGGTCCGGGCAGCGACCGGCCGGCGAATCCACAGACACCGCACGCTCACTGCTCGACGCACGGGACTCATTGACCCGCAACGCCCAATTGTCCGCGGCACTGGCCGACCACGAGCACCGGCTGGCCGTCGCGCGGGAACTCGAGGCCGCGCGCGCCCGTGAGGCCGCCGCTCGCCCGGGACCGGAATAGACGATGCCGCACACCACCCCGACCACCCACCCGGCACCCGATGACCTGGACGGAGTCCTGGCCATCGGCGAGTATCGGCCCGGCTCGGCGGCGGTACTCACCGACGCCGAACGGTGGCCCACACTCACCGCCGACGGTCGGGCGCGCCTGCAGGCACTCCGCACCCATCCGCATGCCCCGCGGTGGTCGCACGAGACCGGAGACCGGCTCACCGCCGACGCCGTCGCGCGCGTCGTCGCCGAATCCATTCCGCCACAGACAGATTGGCTCGATGCGCACCTGAACACCGCCCGGCTCCTGCCCGCCTACCGTGGCCGACGGGACCGACTGTATCGGCTCGCGGATTTCCCGACCCTCACCCGCGACAACCTACTCGCCGACATCGCCGCCTACGTGCCCTACGACGCGGACCTGACCCAGCTTCTGCACGGCACCAGTTCCGGTTCCACCGGCCACGCCCTGGCCATCCCCGACGACATCGAGGACACCGCCCGCACGTTCTGGTTCATGGTGCGCCTGGCGCGCAACCTCGGCGTGGACTGGCGACCCGATCCGACCCGGATGGCCCTCGCGCACATCGTCGCCCAGCGGCAGGCCTTCACCTACGCCTCGATTCTCAGCGCCTTCGACCAGATGACCATGGCGCGCCTGAACCTCGACCCGCGCTCCTGGCCGGAGCGTGACTCCTTCCTGCTCGACCAGCAACCCCAGGTGTTCAGCGGTACCCCGGCCGCACTCGAAACGCTGCTGGCACCGCGGTTACGCGCGGTTCTGCAGCCACTCGCGCTCTTCTCCTCCGCCACCGATCTCGCACCTGCGTTGCGCCGCGACCTCGAGACCACCTACCGCGTCCCGGTGATCGACATCTACTCGCTGCACGAGACCCGACCGATCGCCTTCCGCGCCGACGATGGCCCGTTCCGCGTGGTCGACCGGCGGGTACTGGTGGAGATCCGCACCGACGACGGTCAGTTGACCACCACACCCGGCGCCGTCGGCGAGATCGTGGTGACCGCCGGGGAGAACCCGCTGCTGCCGCTGGCCCGCTACCGCACCGGCGACTTCGGCCGACTCATCGAGGTCGACGGCCGACCCGCCCTCACCGACCTCCACGGACGCGCCGATGTCCGGTTCCGCTCGGCCACCGGCACCGAGGTGCCGTGCGTCGACCTCACCCAGCAACTACAACGTTGCGGCGCCCGCGGCTGGACGGTGCACCAGCACCCCGACGGGTCGGTGACCGCAGTTCTCGCCGGCGGTGATCGTCTCCTTGCCGAGCGGGCGCTGAGCGCGCTGCTGAGACAATCGGTGCAGGTCAGCCTGGTTGACTCGATCACCGACCTCGGGCCGGGCAAACCGCGCCGTTATCGCAGCGACGCCTCCCAAGACCCTTACCGACCACTACGCTGACCGGATGAACCTCGACGAGTACCGCACACTCGATGCCACCGCCCTGGCCGCACTGGTCGCCGCCCGCGAGGTGACCCCCGAGGAGCTGTTGGACTTGGCCCGACAGCGCGCCGACGCCGTCAATCCTGCCCTCAATGCCATCGTGATGCGCCTCGACGGCGCGGCCATCGATCAGGTCGCGCGCGGCGTCGACGGACCGCTGGCGGGGGTGCCGTTCCTGATCAAGGATCTGGCACAGGAGTACCAGGGCTATCCGACGTCGTCCGGATCGAAGGCGCTCGCCCGCGACGTCGCCAAGCAGCACTCGAACGTCGTGCAACGTTTCCTCGACGCCGGCCTGGTGATCTTCGGCAAGACCAACACCCCGGAGTTCGGCGCGAAAGGCGTGACCGAGTCCGAGTATTGGGGTCCGGCGCACAACCCCTGGCACACCGACCACACCCCGGGCGGCTCGTCGGGTGGGTCGGGTGCCGCGGTCGCCGCGGGGATCGTGCCGGTGGCCGGCGCCAACGACGGCGGCGGATCGATCCGGATTCCGGCCGCCTGCAACGGTTTGGTCGGCCTCAAACCCTCGCGCGGACTGTCCCCGTTCGGCTCGGCACTCGGCGAGGTCATGTTCGGGATGGCCGTGCAGGGCGCGGTGACCCGCACCGTGCGCGACGCCGCCGCCGTCTACGACGCGATCTACGGTCCGACGGCGTCGTCGGTCTACCCGACACCGAGCGCCACGACGCCGTTCACCGAGCAGATCACGACGCCGCCCACCAAACTGCGGATCGGCTACTCCACGGCGTCGGCGATCAACCCGTCCCCGGATCGCGAGGCGATCGCGGCGGTCGAGCATGCGGCACAACTGCTCACCGAACTCGGTCATCACGTCGAGGAGGTCACCCCGCCCTACGACGACGCCGCGCTGGCCAAGGATTTCCTCACCGTCTGGTTCGCATGGGTCGCCCACGAGATCGACGACGCGAAAGCCCTCGGCGCCAGTGACTCCGACTTCGAGGCCGACACCCTGGCCATGGGTGAACTCGGCCGGTCCGCCGGCGTCGTGCCCGCCTTCCGCGCCCTGAGCCACGTCAACGACTACGTGTTGTCGCTGGAATCCTTCCATCGGGACCACGACTATTTCCTCACGCCGACCCTCGCGACGCCGCCGCTACGCATCGGCGCCACCACCACTTCGCCGCTGCTGCAACGCGCCTCCCGAGTGATCGCGAAGGCGCATGCCGGAAACCTGCTGGCCCGCACCGGAATCCTCGACGACCTGATCGAGCAGAGTCTGGGCTGGGTGCCCTACACCCAACTCGCGAACCTCACCGGACGCCCGGCGATCAGCGTGCCGCTGCATTGGACCGCCACCGGTCTGCCGTTGGGTGTGCAGTTCGTCGGCCGCCTGGGCTCCGACGGGGATCTGCTCGCGCTTGCCGCCCAACTCGAGCAGGCCGCCCCGTGGGTGCAGCGCTACGCCGACATATCGCTCTGACTCCCAACTGAGACCGACTAGTCTCAACGTCAACCGACCCACGAGGAGGGGCTCATGAGTCAGCAGCAGGCCGACGCGGTGGTCGTCGGATCGGGACTGGCCGGACTGGTCGCCACCTACGAATTGACCCGCGCCGGACGCAAGGTCATCGTCGTCGATCAAGAGAACCGCAACAACCTCGGCGGGCAGGCATTCTGGTCGCTCGGCGGGCTCTTCCTGGTCGACACTCCTGAGCAACGCCGTCTGGGCATCAAGGACTCCGCCGAACTCGCCCTGCAGGACTGGATGGGTTCGGCCGGGTTCGATCGCGACGACGAGGACTTCTGGCCTAGGCAGTGGGCGCGCGCCTACGTCGACTTCGCCTCGACGATCAAGCGCGAGTACCTGCACGACCTCGGTCTGCGCATCACCCCGATCGTCGGATGGGCCGAACGCGGCGGCGGATTCGCCGACGGCCACGGCAATTCGGTGCCCCGCTTCCACCTCACCTGGGGTACCGGGCCCGAGGTGGTACGCGTCTTCGCCGAACCTGTGCTCGAGGCGGAGAAACGTGGCCTCGTCGAGTTCCGCTTCCGGCATCGGGTCGACGAGATCCTCGTCGAGGACGGCGCCGCCGTCGGTGTGCGCGGCGCAACGTTGGCCGCCACCGACCTCGATCGTGGACTGGCGTCGTCGCGAGATATTGTGGGCGACTTCGAGATCCGGGCGGGTGCGGTCGTGGTCACCACCGGCGGTATCGGCCACAACCACGACCTCATCCGAGCGAACTGGCCCACCGAACGCCTCGGCGCCGCACCCACGACGATGATCTCGGGTGTCCCCGACTACGTCGACGGCCGGATGCTGGGGATCGCGGAGGACGCCGGTGCCAGCTTGGTCAACCGAGATCGTATGTGGCACTACACCGAAGGCATCCACAATTGGGATCCGATCTGGTCCGACCACGCCATCCGGATCATCCCCGGCCCGTCGTCGTTGTGGCTCGATGCCAACGGAAACCGTTTGGCCCCGCCGAATTTTCCGGGCTTCGACACGAACTCGACCATGCGAGAGATCCTGTCGACCGGCTACGACTATTCGTGGTTCATCCTGACGCAGTCGATCATCGAGAAGGAGTTCGCACTGTCAGGATCGGAGCAGAATCCCGACATCACCAACAAGGACCTGAGGTTCGCGGCCAAGAGCCGCCTGGCCAAAGGCATCCCCGGACCGGTGAAGGCGTTCACCGAGCATGGGGTGGACTTCGTCGTCCGCGACAATCTGCCCGAGTTGGTGGCCGGCATGAACGAGATCGCGCGCGGCCCGAAGCTCGATCTGCAGCACATCGAGCGGGTGATCTCCGCGCGTGACGCCCAGATCGACAACAAGTTCTCCAAGGACGCGCAACTGATGGCCATCAGCAACGCCCGACAATATCTGGGCGACAAGGTGGCTCGCGTCGCCAAACCGCACCGCCTCCTCGACCCGGAGTACGGCCCACTCATCGCCGTCCGGCTCAACATCCTGACCCGAAAGACGTTGGGCGGGTTGGAGACCAACCTGGACTCTCAGGTCATGCGGCCCGACGGCACCGCCTTCGACGGGCTGTTCGCCGCGGGTGAGGTGGCCGGTTTCGGCGGCGGCGGGGTGCACGGCTACAACGCACTGGAGGGCACGTTCCTCGGTGGGTGCATCTTCTCCGGGCGTGCCGCGGGCCGGGCGGTGGCCCGCTAGGGTGATGGGGTGCCGGTGCCGCAGACAATCCTCACGCGCAAGACGAAGACGGCCATTTTCCTTGTCCTCACCATGAACGATGGCGGCGAGAACACCGTCCGCGACCTGCTCGCCGACCTCCCGTCACTGACCCGCGCGGTCGGCTCCCGCGCCCCCGAGGCGGCGTTGGCCGGCATTGTGTCCATCGGTTCGCAGGCATGGGATCGGCTGTTCGACGGTCCCCGCCCACGGTCCTTGCGGCCGTTCGTGGAGTACGCCGGTGACGTGCACATCGCCCCTGCCACCCCCGGCGACCTGCTGCTGCACATCAAGGCCGACCAGCTCGACTTGTGTTACGAAGTGGGCCGCCTGGCGATGACGGCCCTCGGCGACGCGGTCACCGTCGTCGACGAGGTCCACGGCTTCCGGTACTTCGACCTGCGCGACCTCATCGGCTTCGTCGACGGCACCGAGAATCCCGTCGGCCAGGCCGCCATCGACGCCATCACCGTCGGCCCCGAGGACCCGGCGTTCGCCGGCGGCAGTTACGTCGCCATCCAGCGCTACGTCACCGACTTCGACGCCTGGAACTCGTTGACCGTGCAGGACCAGGAAGCGGCGATCGGCCGCACCAAGACCGACAACGTGGAGATGTCCGACGACATCAAACCGACGAACTCGCACATCGCGCTCAACGTCGTCGAGGATGCCGACGGCAACGAGATCGACGTCGTCCGCGACAACATGCCCTACGGCGACGTGTCCGGTTCCGGCGATCGCGGCACCTTCTACATCGCGTACTCGGCGGGCCCGGACGTCACCGAGGAGATGCTGCGCAAGATGTTCATCGGTGATCCGCCCGGCAACTACGACCGGCTGCTGGACTTCACCACCGCGGTCAGTGGCGCCCAGTTCTTCACCCCGACCGTCGATTTCCTCGACGATCTGCCCCCGGCACCGGAATCCGACGACGACGACGCGGCCGAACCCGACGTCGAATCCACCGCGGAACCCGTCGACGAGGCGGACCCGCCCGCACCGACCACCCATTCATCCGACGGCTCTCTGGGCATCGGATCGCTGCACTGAATGTCCATCCCGTATCGGCCCGCCCCGAGGAGGAGCCAATGAACAACCTGCACCGCGAACTCGCCCCCATCTCCGACGCCGCCTGGGCGGAGATCGAGGAGGAGGCCACGCGCTCGTTCAAACGCAACAGCGCTGCCCGACGCCTCGTCGACGTGGAGGGCCCGCTGGGCTCCGATGTCGCGACCGTGGCGACCGGGCACCGCGCGAAGATCGATGCGCCGGACAACGGCATCGTCGCGCACACCCGCCTCGCGCAGCCGCTGATCGACTTCAAGATCCCGTTCACGCTCAGCCGTGAGGCCATCGACGACGTCGACCGCGGCGCCAAGGACTCCGACTGGGATCCCGTCCGCGATGCTGCCGCCGAACTGGCACTCGCCGAGGACAAAGCCATCTTCGAGGGCTACCCCGCCGGCGGCATCCCGGGCATCCGCGCCCAGGCCTCGACAACCCCGCTCGCGCTACCCGCCGACGTCCGCGACTACCCCGAGGCCATCACGCAGGCGACCACCGCGCTGCGCCTGGAATCGGTCGACGGCCCGTACTCGCTCGCCGTGTCCGCCGACGTCTACCGGCTGATCAACGAGACGTCGAATCACGGTGTCCCGATCCGCGACCACCTGCAGCGGCTGCTGGTCGACGGGGGCAAGGTGGTGTGGGCGCCCGCGATCTCCGGCGCGTTCCTGCTCAGCACCCGTGGTGGCGACTTCGAGATGACCATCGGCCAGGACGTCGCCATCGGCTACGACTCGCACGACGCCGAGACGGTGACGCTCTACTTCCAGGAAAGCTTCACGTACCTGACCTACACCCCGGAGGCCGTGGTTCCGTTCACCTTCGCCGGCTGACCGACCCCGCCGGTTGAGCGCGACGAGCGAGCGCAGCGAGCGTTCACCCAACCGCTCCTTGAGCAGCCCGCGAGCGCCAGCGAGCGAGCGTGTCGAAAGGACCCCCGCACCCGATCGGGAAACCCTGTCGCGGTCTGTCGGCAACTGTTGCTAGCGTCAACCGAGTGAGCACCCCATGCTGACCCGATTGATCCGCAGCTACCTGTCCCGCTACCGCTCGAACATGGTGGCGGTCGTCGCGCTGCAACTCGTGGCGACGGGCGCGATGCTGTATCTGCCGACGCTCAACGCCGACATCATCGACAACGGCGTGTCCCGCGGCGACACCGACTACATCCTGCGGATCGGCGGCTGGATGCTGCTGGTCGCCTTCGTTCAGGTCATCTGCACCGTCAGCGGTCAGTGGTTCGGTTCGCGTGCGGCGCTCGGCGCCGGCCGCGACATCCGGCACGACCTGCTGCATCGCGTCAACTCGTTCTCCGCCCGGGAGATCGGCACGTTCGGTGCGCCGTCGCTGATCACCCGCACCACCAACGACGTGCAGCAGGTGCAGCTGTTGATCGTGATGAGCACCGCGATCCTGGTGATGGCGCCGATCATGTGCGTCGGCGGTGTCATCATGGGCGTCCATGTGGCACCCGGGCTGGCATGGGTGCTCGTGGTCGCGGTGCCAGTCCTCGGGATCACCATGGCGCTGATCATCCGGCGCATGATCCCCGGTTTCCGGGCCATGCAGGAACGCCTGGACACCGTGAACCGGATTCTGCGCGAACAGATCACCGGTATCCGCGTGGTGCGCGCCTTCGTCCGCGAACGCTACGAGACACAGCGATTCGCGGTCGGCAACGACCAGCTCGCCGACGCCAGCCTGCGCGTCGGCCGGATGATGGCCCTGATGTTCCCCGTGGTCATGCTCATCACCAACGTCACCATCGTCGCGATCATCTGGTTCGGCGGCCACAAGGTCTCCGACGGTTCCATCGAGATCGGTGCGCTGACCGCGATGATCACCTACGTCATGCAGATCATGATGTCGGTGATGATGGCGTCGTTCCTGGCGATGATGGCGCCGCGCGCCGCGGTGTGCGCGGAGCGGATCAGCGAGGTCCTCGACACCGAGACGTCGGTCCGGCCACCCGCCGAACCCGTCGGGTTCGCCGGGGATCCGGCCACCGTCGAGTTCCGGGACGCGGAGTTCCGCTACCCCGGCGCCGACAGTCCGGTGTTGTGCGACATCACCTTCGCCGTACAGCCCGGCACCACCACCGCGATCGTCGGCTCGACCGGCTCGGGCAAGACCACGCTGGTCGGTCTCGTCCCCCGGCTGATCGACACCACCGCCGGGGAAGTCCTGGTCGGCGGCACCGACGTCCGCCGGGTCGATCCGGAGCGGCTGCGGTCGGTGATCGGCCTTGTCCCGCAACGCCCCTACCTGTTCTCCGGCACCATCGCCTCCAATCTGCGGCACGGCAAACCCGATGCCACCGACGACGAGATCTGGGAGGCGTTGCGTATCGCGCAGGCCGCCGATTTCGTGCAGGCCATGCCCGAGGGACTCGACACCCCGATCGCCCAGGGCGGCACCACGGTCTCCGGTGGCCAGCGGCAGCGTCTCGCGATCGCCCGAGCCCTCATCCGTCGACCGGCCGTCTACCTGTTCGACGACGCGTTCTCCGCGCTCGACCTCACCACCGACGCCCGACTGCGGGCCGCGCTCAAACCTGCCACCGCGTCGTCGTCGGTGATCATCGTGGCGCAACGCATCTCGACGATCCTCGACGCCGACCAGATCGTGGTCCTCGACCGCGGACGCATCGTCGGTCTCGGCCGGCACGACGACCTGCTCGCCACGTGCCCGACCTACGCGGAGATCGCCGAATCCCAGATGTCCATTCAGGAGCGGGCATGACACGGCCAGGCGGACCCGGCGCACCCCGACCGGGCGGACCGATGGGCGGCGGCCCGGTGGAGAAGGCGCGCTCGTTCGGGCCGTCGCTGAAACGCCTGATGCACCTGCTGCTCTCCTACCGCGGCTTCATGGCGGTCATCCTGACGTCCACCGTGGCGTCGGTGATCCTGACCGCGATCGCACCGCGGGTGCTCGGGCACGCCACCGACCTCATCTTCAACGGTGTCGTCGGCCGCGAGTTGCCTGCGGGCATCACCAAGCAGCAAGCCGTCGACGGTCTGCGCGCCCAGGGCCAGGACACGTTGGCCGACATGGTGAATTCCATGGATCTGACGCCGGGCGTCGGCATCGACTTCAGCGAGGTCGGCCGAGTCCTGCTGATCGTGCTGGCGCTCTACGTGTGTTCGTCGCTGTTGTCGTGGATCGGCGCGTACCTGCTCAACATCGTGGTCGTCGGGACCATCCGCCGACTGCGCGCCGACGTCGAGGCCAAGGTGCACCGACTCCCGTTGCGCTACTACGACACCATCCCGCGCGGTGAACTGCTCAGCCGCGTCACCAACGACCTCGACAACCTGTCGCAGAGCCTGCAGCAGACCATCTCGCAGTTCCTCAACTCGGTACTCACCGTGATCGCGCTGCTGATCATGATGATCTGGATCTCGCCGCTACTCGCCATCATCGCGATCGTGACCATTCCACTGGCCGGTGTCGCGACCGCGATGATCGCGCGACAATCCAAGCCGCACTTCCTCAATCAGTGGGCCTCCACCGGCAAGCTGAACGCACAGGTGGAGGAGGCGTTCACCGGCCACGAGTTGGTGAAGGCATTCGGTCGTCAGCGCCAGGTCGAGGACGAGTTCGACGAACGCAACGGAAAGCTCTACGAGTCGAGTTGGCGTGCCCAGTTCATCTCCGGCGTCATCATGCCGACGATCATGTTCCTCGGGAACCTGAACTACGTGGCGGTCGCCGTCGTCGGCGGCCTGCGGGTCGCCTCGGGTTCGCTGAGTCTCGGTGAGGTGCAGGCGTTCATCCAGTACTCACGGCAGTTCACCCAGCCGCTCACGCAGATCGGCTCGATGTTCAATCTGATGCAGAGTGGTGTCGCCTCGGCCGAGCGGATCTTCGACATCCTCGACGCCGACGAGGAGACCCCCGACCCCGTCGCGCCGGAGAGGCCGACGGCCGATCACGGACTGATCGAGTTCGACGACGTCTCCTTCCGCTACGTCGACGACAAGCCGCTCATCGAAAACCTCTCGCTGGTGGCCGAACCCGGCCACATGGTCGCCATCGTCGGGCCCACCGGCGCCGGCAAGACCACGCTGGTCAACCTGATCATGCGTTTCTACGACGTCGATTCCGGCACCATCCGCGTCGACGGCGTCGAGTCGCGCCGCATGACCCGCGACGACCTGCGCGAGCGCACCGGCATGGTGCTGCAGGATTCATGGCTGTTCGGCGGCACCATCTACGACAACATCGCCTACGGCGATCCGACCGCGTCGGCCGACGAAGTGATGGAGGCGGCCGAACTCAGCCACGTCGACCACTTCGTCCGCGCCCTGCCGCACGGCTACGACACCGTGCTCGACGACGAAGGCGGCGGCGTGAGTGCCGGTGAGCGACAGCTCATCACGATCGCCCGCGCCTTCCTCGCCAAACCGACGATCCTGATCCTCGACGAGGCGACCAGCTCGGTGGACACCCGCACCGAACTACTGATCCAGCAGGCCATGGCCAACCTGCGCACCGACCGCACGAGTTTCGTGATCGCCCACCGCCTGTCGACCGTCCGCGACGCCGACGTCATCGTCGTCATGGAAGACGGGCACATCGTCGAGCAGGGCAACCACGACCAACTCCTCGCCGCCCAGGGTGCCTACTGCCGCCTCTACAACTCCCAATTCGCCGGCCCCATCGACGCCGATCTCGACCCCCAAGCCACCCCCACCCCCTGAGCCCCTCGATTATTGAGGCGCCGGCCGAGCCCCCTCGATCCCTGAGGTGCGAGGAGCGCAAGCGACGAGCCACGAAGGGCAGTCCCGGTCACCGGAATTCCTTGCTTCCCATCACACCGCCCGTGAGATCCTCGACACCAGCCGCGACCACGATGCCGGCCTGGCCGGAGGGGATTCTCGATGACGACGACGAACATTGATCCGCAAGCCCATGCCGCCGCGGTGATCGGCGGACTGACCGGACCGGGCGGCCCGTTCGAGCTGGCCGAGCAGGACGTGCTCGGCGCCCGCATGCCGGTCATCAGGCACCGCAAGAGGTCCCTCACCGAGATCTTCGACGACGCCGAACGCTTCGCCGACCGCGACTACCTGGTCACCGAGACGCAGCGCATCTCCTTCGCCGAGCATGCCCAACGCGTGCGCTCGCTGGCGCAGTCCCTGCGCGACGACTACGGCATCCGCAAGGGCGACCGCGTTGCCATCCTGGCCGCCAACAGTCCGGAGTGGATCGAAACATTCTGGGCCACTGAACTACTCGGCGCGATCACCGTCGGCTTCAACGCGTGGTGGACACGATCGGAGATCGAGTACGCCCTCAATCATTCCACCCCGAAGCTGGTCGTCGCCGACGCCAAACGCCGCACCGTTCTCGGTGAGATCGATACTCCCACCATCAGTCTGGACGACGACATCGTCGCAATGGCCACCGCTCACCCCGACGCCACAACTCCGGATGTCGAACTGGCCGAGGACGATCCCGCCGTCATCCTCTACACCAGCGGAACGAGCGGCCGACCGAAAGGGGCGGTCGCCACCCACCGCAACCTGATCGCCGTCATCGACTACCACCGCTTCAACGACGCGCTCCTCGCGGCATTCACCGGCGCCGAACTCGACCCACCCCGTCGATACCTGTTGACATCACCGCTGTTTCACATCGCGAGCCTGCACAACCTCGCAGTGCCGCGTCTGGCCACCGGCAGCGCTGTCGTCATCCATCAGGGTTCCTTCGACGCCGACCGCGTGCTGGCGCTGATCGAGCGCGAACGCGTCACCAACTGGGGTCCGGTGCCGACCATGGCAAAACGCCTGCTGGACACCGATATCGAGAGGTACGACCTCTCTTCGCTGACCGGTTTCGCATTGGCGTCGGCACCCTCGTCGATAGAGTTCCAGGAACGGCTCCGCGAACGGTTGCCGGTGGCGCGTGTGGCTCTCGCGGACAGTTATGGCATGACCGAGACGTGCACCGCCATCGCGGTGGCGACCAGCGCTGATCTCGAAGCGACCCCGGGCACCCTTGGACGCCCTATCCTGGTGTGCGCGTTGGAGATTCGAGATCCGCTCGGGGATCGGGTGCCCGACAGCGTCGAAGGCGAGATCTGTGTCCGCAGCCCGTACGTGATGCTCGGTTACTGGAATGACCCAGCCGCGACGTCCGCTGCGATCGACGACGACCGCTGGTTGCGCACCGGCGATCTCGGGGTGCTCGAGCACGGGATGGTGCGGTTGTCCACGCGCCGTTCGGATCTCATCATCCGCGGCGGCGAGAACATCTATCCGACCGAGGTGGAGCAGTGCCTCGACGAATGCCCCGGCGTGCTCGAGTCGGTCGTGCTTGCGATCCCCGACGACGACTACGGGCAGATCGTCGGCGCCGTGGTCGTCGCCGATCCCGCCCATGCGATCACCGAAGATATTCTGCGCGACTTCATCGCTGATCGGCTGGCCCGATTCAAGCAGCCCACCGTCTGGCAGATCACCGGAGAACCTCTGCCGCGCAACGCGACCGGCAAGATCATGCGCAAGCACGTCGCATTCTCGAACTGAGTGCCCTCACCCTCGACCAGCGGCCATCGGCGCCAACAACAACTCACATGCCAACCGGATATCCGATTCGGCCTGCTCTCGATCGATGTGGTCGTTCACGCACGACTGCGCGATCCCGAACCACTGCTGGATCAGCAGCCGGATCAGCGTACGTTCGAGATCGCTCGGCACCTCAATTGCCATGGCCCGCAGCAATACCGCCGCAAACTCCTGCTCGATCCGCGCGGCCTCGACGGCGTCCGGACCGTACCCGGAGTTGATCGCCCGGATCATCGAAGTACCCAGGACCGGTCGACGCATGAATGACTGCATCGCCGTGACCAGCGCCCCGGCCGCCGCGTCGGAACGCGACGTCGCCGTGTCACCGGTCCGCTCGACGAGCATGCCCATACCCGCGATCTGCTGCGACATCACACCGACGAACAGGTGCCGCTTGGACGGGAAGTACCGGTAGAGCGTCGCAATCGCAACGCCCGCAGCCTCGGCCACGTCCATCATCTGTACCTGATCGAACTGCTGAGCCGAACCGAGTTTCGTTGCCGCGTCGAGCATCCGCGCGTACTTCTCCCGCTGGAGCCGTGAACTCGGTTGCGCTGCAGCCCGATTCTCCGCAACCCTGGCCACGGATCAGCCCGCGACGAGGACGCCGTCGCGGGCCGCTGCCACATCGCCGGGAAAAATACCGGCCGAGATTCGGCGGGCAACCTCAACCAGTAGTGGAGCAACCCGTTCCAGCGCCGGCGACCGCTCGTCGCCGCACAGACTGATCGCCCCCACCGGACCCGTCGGACCCGCGATGGCAACCGCAACATTCGGCAGGGTACGACCGGTCATCGCACGCGTGTACTCGCCCCGATCGAACGACAGTCCTCGCTGACGACGCACCCGGTGCAGCTCCCGATGCAAACTCACCAGATCCCAGCCATCCGCACCGATCTCGTCGCCCACCCGGCCCCGCAGCAGCATGTCGACATCTTCCGGCTTGTGGCAGGCCAGCATCGCGCGTCCGCCGGTGGTGGTGTGCGCGGGGCGACGCGCACCGATCCGCGACCGCAGCGACATCGCGAGCCGGCCACCGACCTTGTCGAGATAGACCTCGTCGCGTCCATCCCAGGCGGCCAGGTGCACCACCATCCCAGTACGCAGATGCAGATCGAGCAGACCCTCGGCCGCGGCCTGGCGCAGCTCGGCGTGGGCGGCTTCTCCGCCACCCCCGACCCCGAGCGCTCGCCGGCCGAGCACATACCCCGGCGGTCGGTGGTCGAGCCACTCGAGCCCGACGAGTTGGTCGAGGATCCGGTGCGTGGTCGACCGTGGCAAATGGGTGCGTCGCGCGATCTCCTCGAGGTTCAGCCGAGCCGATGGGGAGTCGAAGGCATCCAGGATGAGGGTCATCCGCGCCACCATCGAGGGCGGCACAGTCTGGGTGTCGGCGCAGTCCACGACAGTCATCGAAGCCTCCTGAACAGGGAATATCATCCATTTCTGAAATTGATTCTCGAATCGTAGCAGAACTGTAGCGCCGATCACACCCTCGCAGTGCCATGCACCCGCCGATTCCGAGTCCGCTGATGAAACTCAGGGAGCCGAAGCCGCCCCCGGCCCCAACTCCCCCGCCACCCGACGCTCAAGTTGCGCGGCGGCCGGCGGCGGCACCGAGATCAGCCCGTCGAGTTCGGAGCGGGCCTTGCGGTAGGCCGCCTGACGTTCGGCCGGGGTGGCGGCGTCGTCGCCGGCGATCGCCACCAGTCGTCGGGCCCGCTCCAACCGCTCCCGCTCGACCGGCGAGAAATCGCCCTGGCGACGGCGTCGGGCCTCCCGCTCTGCGGCGTCGAAGGACGTCGCGTACTCGCCGACCGCGTCCCGGTATTCGGCGAACACCGCTGGATCGAGCAGCTCGTCGAGGTCTGCCGGGCGGAGGTCGTCGGCGCGCACCTTCGCCCGATGGAATGCCAAGGTCAACGGCTCGCGGAGGTCGGTCATCATCGGGAATTCGATGAGCGTCGCCAGGTCGACCTCGTAGGCGAACCATCGCGCATTGATGTCGTCGTGCCGGGCGGTCACCTTGGCGATCGCGGATTTGCTGGTCTGCGTGATGCGCAGTTGCTCGGTGTGGGCAGTGGCCTTGATCCGGGCGAGTTCGATCTTGTCGCGCCGTCGCTTCTCGTTGTATCGGGCCACTCGCGCGGCCCATCCCCCGGTGACACCTCCGATGGGGAAGATGAGCCACCAATAATCGCCGACGTACTGCAGCCAGTCCTGCACGTCTCAACTCTACCGACGTCGCCCGCGTCGGGTTAGGCTCCAACCGTGGCCGACCCGAACGCCGAACACCTCCATCCGGAGTCCCTCGACGACTGGCACCACTGGCTGCGCGAGCACCACGCGACCTCGACTGGTGTGTGGTTTGTGTTCTGGCGCAAGGAATCCGGCAACACGCCACTCGACTATGACGGCGCGGTCCGGGAAGCCCTGTGCTGGGGTTGGGTCGACGGCCACACCCGCACCATCGACGAGCATCGCCGCGGCATGTGGTTCACCCGCCGTGGCCGCAGCAGCGCGTGGGCGGCGTCGAACAAGGCACGCGTCGCCGAACTCCTCGAGCAGGGCCGCATGCAGCCCGCCGGTCAGGCGGTCATCGACGACGCCCAGGCCCGCGGACTGTGGACGCTGCTCGACGACGCCGAAGCCGGGATCGAGGCACCCGAACTCACGGCGGCACTCGATGCGAATCCCACCGCCCGTACGAACTGGGACGCCTTCCCGCCGAGCGCCCGCAAGGCCGGACTCACTCAGATCGCCTTCGCCAAACAGGCCGCCACCAAAACCAAGCGCATCGCCCTCCTCGTGGAGAAGGCGGCACGCAACGAGAGGCCCTGAGCGCCTTACAGGTCCGGGATCGGTAGATCGAGGTTGGGCGCGATGATGCCGCCGTCGACCTCGAGGATCTTGCCGGTCAGATACGACCCGGCCGGCGACGCCAGATACAGCGCGGCCGCCGCGATGTCCTCGGGGTCGCCGAGTCGGTGCAGCGGTGTGGAGGTCTCCACCGCCGACCGCATGCCATCGTCGCCGGCCACCACGTCGAGCGCCGAGGTGAGGATCGCGCCCGGCGCGATACCGTTCACCCGAATCCGTGGATTCAGGTCCATCGCAGCAAGTTTCGTGTAATGAGCCAACGCGGCCTTGGCGGTGCCGTAGGCGGCGTACGCACGGCCCGGCACCCGACCGACCGCAGAGGTGACGTTGATGATCGAGCCGCCGTCGGCATTGTTCAGCATGTGCGGCACGGCCGCGAGGACGAGCGCATGCGCAGTACTGACGTTGAAGTCGAATGCCTGCGTCAGGTGTTTGGGTTTGGTGTCGAGCAGTGGTCGCGGCATCGCGCCGCCGACGTTGTTGACGACGATGTCGAGGCGACCGAACTCGGCGACCGCGGCCTCGGCCAGCCCGGTGATCGCGTCGGTGTCGGAGAGGTCGGCCACCACGATGTGCGCGCGCCGTCCGGCTTCGGCCACCTGACTGGCCACCTTGTCGAGTTCGGGTTCGCTGCGCGCCGAGATCACCACGTCGGCGCCCGCCTCGGCGAGCGCAACCGCGATGGCCGCGCCCAGGCCGCGGCCCGCTCCGGTGATGATGGCAACTCTGTCGTCGATGCGGAATCTGTCGAGGATCACGAGAAAGAGGATGCCATCAAACCCGGCAGAATAGGAACACGTTCTACTGAGCGGGAGTGATCAGTAAGCGCTGCCCGGCGTCACCACCGACAACATCTCGTCGCCGGCGAGGTACCGGCGTACGTTCTCGGCCAGGAACGGAGCCATGGTGCGGGTCAGCCCCGACGACGGGTTCGCGATGTGCGGCGTGATGATGACGTTCGGAAGCGACCACAGCGGATCGTCGTGGGCCGGCGGCTCGGGGTCGGTCACGTCCAGTGCGGCACCGGCGATCTGGCCGGAGTGCAACGCCGCGACCAGCGCAGACTGGTCGACCAGCGGTCCGCGCGCGACGTTGACCACCCACGCATGCGACGGCAGGGCCGCGAGCGTGCGCTCGTTGATCAGATGCTGCGTCTCGGCGGTTGCCGGCGCGGCGAGCACCACGTGATCGGTCTGCGCCCACACCTCATCGGTCTGCGACGACGGCAGGGTCACCGCAGCTCCGTCGACCGGGCGACCCGACCGATTGACCGCGATCACCCGCGCGCCCGACGCATTCAGCCGCGGGATCAGCGACGCCGCGATCCCACCGGCACCGATGATGGCGACGGTCGAACCGTGCAGCGACCGCACCGCGGTGTCGATCGGCTCCTTGTCCCAGTGCCGCACGACCGAGGTGTTGATCTGCCGCAGCCCCGCCAGCAGCAGCGCGAGCGCGTGTTCGGCGACGTTCTCCGCGTAGAAACCCGACGCATTGGTCCACACGCGCTTGTCGTCGATGACACCGGCGTCGACGAACCCCTCGATGCCCGCGGTTTTCAGGGCCACCCACTCGATCGTGTCCGGTAGCTCGGGGAACCCGGTCGGCATGCCGATCCACACCAGGACCCGCGCCTCCTCGAGTCCGACGATCCGGCCCCCGGCTTCCTCCACGGCGGCGACGAGGTGTTCGTCGCGTTCCGGCTCGATCGCCACGGCCAGCCGTGCATCGCTCATCGTCGTGCCTCCGAGATCTGTCGTGCCGCGGTGGTGGCGAGTTCGTCGGCGATCTCGTTGTAGTGATCGCCGGCGTGACCCTTGACCCATTTCCAGGTGACCTGATGCCGCTTTTCCTCGTCGATCAGCCGCTGCCACAGGTCGGCGTTCTTGACCGGCTTCTTGTCGGCGGTGCGCCAGCCGTTCTTCAGCCAGCCGTTGACCCATTTGGTGATGCCGTTGCGCACGTAGCTCGAGTCGGTGTAGAGCACGACGGTCGACGGTTTGGTCAGCGCCGCAAGACCTTCGATGGCCCCGGTGAGTTCCATCTTGTTGTTGGTGGTGTCCGGGTCGGAGCCGGAGATCCGCTTCTCGTGCTGCCCGTACCGGAGGACCGCGCCCCATCCGCCGGGCCCCGGATTGCCCAGGCAGGCGCCGTCGGTCGAGATCTCCACCACGTTGTCGGATTCCGCGTCTGTCACTCGTCGAAGGGTACCCGCCGGGCCGTTCGCGACTAGGGTGGAGTCATGCCGACGTGGGATCCCGAACGCTACCTCCAATTCGCCGACGACCGAGCCCGCCCGTACCTCGACCTCATTGCGCAAGTTCCCATCGCCCCGACCAAGATCGTCGACCTCGGCTGCGGTCCCGGCCACCTCACCCGACATCTCCGGGCGCGCTGGCCCGAGGCACAGGTCCTGGGCATCGATTCGTCGGCGGAGATGATCGAACAAGCGTTCCGGGAGAACACCGACGGTCTGGCCAACTACGACATCGCCGATGTCGCCACCTGGACGCCGGACGCTCCCGCCGACCTGATCATCTCCAACGCGCTGTTCCAGTGGGTACCCGACCAACTCGATGTCATCGAACGGTTGCTCGGCTATCTCAATGACGGCGGCGTCTTCGCCCTGCAGGTGCCCAACAACAGCACCTCGGGCACCCACAAGAACATCTTTGCCGTCGCCGACGACCCCCGGTTCACCGAGCAACTACGCGAGGTCCGCCGCTTCCCCCGTCTGGAGGCCGCCGATTACCTGGAGTTCTTCGCCAAGCGCGGTTTCGCCACCAACGCCTGGTCGACGACGTATCTGCACGTGCTCGACGGCGAGGACCCGGTGTACGAATGGCTCGCCGGCAGCGGTGTTCGCCCCTATCTGGAGGCCTTCACCGACGACGACCTCCGCGAACAGTTCGCGGACGAGCTGAAGAAGCGCCTCAAGGACGCCTATCCGCCGGGACCGTGGGGCACGGTGTTGCCCTTCCGTCGAACCTTCGCGGTCGCGTCACCCACCACCGAGCATCACTGAGCGGCACTCGCCGAACTTCCCGGCCGCACCCCGGTGTAGACACCCTCGGGCCGGAAACGCAGTGCGCGCGCGCCGTACTCCTCGAGGGCATGGGCGGTCCAGCCGACGATGCGCGCGAGCGCGAAGACGGTTTCGGCCGCATCCGCCCGCATACTGTGCTGCAACGCGAGCGCGGCGAGCGCGAAATCCGAGTTCAGAAACGATGATTCGGGTAGGTGCTGCCGGATACGGTCGAGTGCCTGGCCCACTCGCGGATCGCCGCCCGAACCGGCGATGATGCCCAGTAGGTACTCGGCGCGCGGATCGCGGTCGCGGTAGACCACGTGACCAGTACCCGGAATTCGATTGCCTGCGTGCAGGACTGCCGCGACCGCCACGTCGGGATCGTCGATCGCGTCGCGCAGGAACCGGTACGCGAGCGTCGTCGCACCACCGTGTGTCGGGCCGTCGAAGGCACCGAGACCGGCCCCGATCACCGCGTACACGCTCCCCCGCGAGCTGGCGGCGACACGCGCGGCGACGGTGCCCACCGATAGGTCATGATCGGCGAGCAGGACCAGAGCAGCGTTGAGCACCTTGATCTTTCGTGGCGCCGGGGACTCCTCGGTGAGGCACGGCCAGAGTCGGTCGGCCACCGCCCCCGAACCCGGTTCGCCAGCCGCCAACACCTGAAGGCATCCGCCGATCAGAGCCGCGACCTTGACCGCCACCGCAGCAGGATCGACCTGATAGCGCAACGCATCTCGCGCACCGAGCACGTCCACGGTCATCCGGACCAGGTCGACGCCGCGCGCCCGCCCTCCCGCTGCGGCCCGAATCGCCTCAATCGCGTCATCATCCAAGGCCGCTGCCGGCCAGTCGGTCTCGACGTTCCACAGCAGCGCGGCGACCTCCTCGAATGAGGCGGTCTCGGCGAGTGTCACGGCGTCGCGCCCGCGGTAGTAGAGCCGGTCGTCGGCCAACAGGGTCAGCTCGGTCTGGATACGTTCGACGACGCCGGCCGGAGTGCGTCGGGGCCGTCCGTCGACGAGCGCCTCGATCTCGTCGACGGGGAACACGCTGCCGTCGATGCCGTCGATCCGTGCACTGCTCATCCGCCCGCGACTGACGTAGGCGTAGACCGTCGCGGGTTTGACCCCCAGCAGTTTCGCGACCTGTGCGGTGGTCAGGTACGCGCGTCCGTCGTGCTGGATCGGAGTGGGAAATCGTCGGGTATGCGTGCGCGCCATGTGTTGATCAAATCAACATTGACCAAATCGTTCAACACGGCGCATCGTGGTGCGCATGAGCATGTTGACCGTCCCCGAGGGACTCGCCAATGTCGTTGTCGCCGATACCGAGATCGGTGACGTACGCGGTGACGCGGGGTTCTATCACTACCGCGAACACTCGGCCGTCGAGCTCGCTCGGGAGCGCAGCTTCGAGGAGGTCTGGTATCTGTTCGTGCACGGCAGCCTGCCCGATCCGGTCCAGCTCGCCGAGTTCACGCGCGCGACAACGGCTGTACGTGACCTGCCCGGGGAACTCCGAGCGGTGTTGGGCGCGGCCGCACCCCTCGGACCGGATCGCAGTGCGCTGGCCGGTCTGCGCACGGTGTTGTCAGCCGCCGGACCCGCGCTGGGCGCACAACCGTTGTGGGACAACGACCCCGCGTCGGTCCGGCACGACGGACTGCGCGCTGCCGCGATGACGCCGACGATCTTGGCCGCGATCCACCGTCTGCGTGCCGGTGCGGACCCGCTGCACCCGCGCGCGGATCTGTCGATTGCCGCGAATTGGCTCTATCAGCTCACCGGCCGGATCCCCGATCCCCGGCACGCCCGGGCGGTCGAGCAGTACCTGATCGCGACCATCGATCACGGTTTCAACGCCTCGACGTTCACCGCCCGGGTGATCGCCTCGACCGGCGCCGATATGTATGCCGCGATCTGCGGGGCACTCGGCGCCTTCTCCGGCCCGCTGCACGGCGGCGCCCCGGACCGCGCCCTCGATGCCCTCGACGAGATCGCCGAGCACGGTGACGCCGCCGTCTGGGCGCGCGAACAGATCGCCGCGCGTCGACGCATCATGGGGTTCGGGCATGCCGTCTACCGCACCGTGGATCCGCGTTCGGAACTGCTGCGATCCATCGCCCTCGACCTCGGCGGACCCACCGTCGAGCGGGCCGTCGACGCGGAACGCGCGATTGTCGACGCCCTGCGAGAGGCACATCCCGACCAACCCCGCTACGCCAACGTCGAGTTCTATGCGGGGGTCGTGATGGAGGCGTGCTGTATCCCGCGGTCGATGTTCACCCCGACCTTCGCGGTCAGCCGGGTCGTCGGATGGTGCGCGAACATCGTCGAACAGTCCCATTCGCGCAAGATCATCCGTCCCCGTGCCCGATATGTCGGGCCCGAACCGCGACTTGCGTCGTCCGGTCGAGGAGACCACGCGCGTGGAGTAGCCTGACGCGAGCGATAACGCCTGCATCTCGGTTCGGACCACGACCTGTAGACGAGACGCAACTTCTGCAACACTGGCCACACCAGCACCGGTCCGCAGGGGGAGCCCATGTCCAGATGGCGTCTGCTCGTCGCGGGTGTGGCCGTAGCCACGCTCGCTGCCACCGGCACGGCCGTCGTGAACGCCCCGGCGCATGCCTCCATCTGCAGCAATCTCGGATTCACCGGCGGTGACGTCGGCTCCACCGGCAGCTCCGGGTCCAGCGACATCGGATTCGGCAGCGCCGACTACGGCAGCTACCGGGCGGGCGGCAAGAAGCCGCAGGGGCCGCTACCGAAGCTGACCGGGATGAGCAAAGCCGTCTCGTGGGTGACCGGCCCTCGCAGTCTCGCCCGCACCGACCAGCGCTTCTCCATCAGCGCCACCGACGTCGGCGTGTCCTGGGACAACGGCTCGGGTCAGGTGCTGATGGCCTTCGGTGACACCTGGGGCATGTGTGCCGGTCAGATGGTGTGGCGGCACAACACGATGCTGCGCGCCGACGGCAACTCCAATCTGGACAAGGGCATCACCTTCCCCAACGCCATCCCCGGCTCGATCCGGTCGGGCGCGTCGGTCACCCCGCAGCATCCGACGTTCGCGCAGCCGATGCTCAACGCGTCCGGGGTGCGCAACGTCGAGGTGGGCAAGATCCCGACCGGCGGCATCGCCATCAACGGCGTCCAGTACATGAGCTACATGTCGATCCACCGCTGGGGCGGACCCGCCAGGTGGGAGACCAACTACTCGGCGATCGCCGTGTCCCGCGACAACGGGCAGAACTGGAACACCGACAACCGCACCATCCGGATGAATCTGGAACTCACCGTGCCGGGTGTGAGTCAGGTCGAGCAGGGGCACGGCCGGTTCCAGGTCGGCGCCTTCCTGCGCTCGGGTGATTACGTCTACCAGTACGGCACCCCGAACGGTCGCTTCGGTGCCGCCTTCCTGTCGCGGGTCAAGCCCGCCGACATCCTGAATCTGGACCGCTACGAGTACTACCGCGGGGGTGACGGATGGTCGCCGCGTCCGGTCGACGCCGTGGCCATCGTGCGCCAGCCCGTCGGTGAGATGTCGGTGGCCTACAACAACTACCTCGGCCGCTACGTCATGTTGACCGAGACGGCAGGCAACGTCGTGCTGCGCACCTCCCCCACCCCGGCCGGACCGTGGAGCGGTCCGCGGACAATCGTGTCGGCCAAGCAGTCCGCCGGCCTGTACGCCCCATACATCAATCCGCGCGGTGCGTCGGGACAGTTCTTGTACTTCAACGCCTCTCGCTGGGATGACTACAACGTGATGCTCATCAAGACGGACCTGTCGAAGGTTCGCTGAGCACGCCAACCCGCTCCCTGAGCAGCCAACGAGGCGCTAGCCGAGTTGGCGTGTCGAAGGGCGGCGTGTCGAAGGGCGGCGTGCCGAATCGACTTGGTCGGCGTACGGTCGATCACAGGCGCACAACCCGAATCGCCGACGCGAGGGAGTGATCATGAGTCAGCCCGTCCCGCCGCCACCACCGCCGCCGGAACCGATGCCGGCGCCCGAACCGATTCCCGAGCCGCCACCGGAACCGCCGATCCCAGTGCCCACGCCCGATCCCCCGCCACCGAACCCCAGCCCACCCCAACCGGATCCACTGCCGCGACCGACAGTCATCTGAGGATGCCGCGACGTATCGTGCTCATTCGCGCGATCAATGTCGGCGGGGCCAAGCTGCCGATGGCCGACCTGCGCGAGATGGCCGAAGAGCTGGGTGCGACGAATGTCTCGACCTATATCGCGTCGGGGAATCTGTTCTGCGACATCCCATCTGGAGGCGCAGCGAAGTTCGACAAGGCCCTCGAGGCGGCGATCACCGAACGATTCGGATTCGAGCGCGAGGTGATCAGCAGATCGGTCGACGAGGTACAGGCCGCACTCGACGCCCACCCCTTCGACGTCGTCGAGGACAAGTACTCCTACGTCTATTTCCTGACCGGAAAGCCCAAGGCGGACAAGGTTGTCGCGTTCGCCGAACGCGAATTCGCGGACACCGACCGGGAAGTCATCGGCAACGACCTCCACATCCGCTACCACGAGGGAGCAGGTCAGTCGAAGCTCACGGCTCCGGTCATCGCCAAGGGACTCGGCGTGCAAGGGACCGGGCGCAACCTGAAGACGGTTCGCAAACTGATCGAACTCGCTTCCGAGTGACCGTGATCGGGTCTGCTCACCGCGACGGGAACTCGTCGACGGACTGCAGGCGAAGCATGCGCACGCGCAGGGCGTCGTAGATCGGCGGCGACCGCAACAACGATGCGACGACGACCGCCATCGCGCCCGCGGTGAGCATCGGGATCGTCACGGTGGTCACCGCGGTCATCTCGATCACCAGGACGAGACCGGTGAACGGCGCCCGCACAATCGCCGCGAACAGTGTCGACATGCCGACCAATGCCATTGCGACAGTGAGGTCCATGTTCAGGCCAGGCACCAGGATGTCGGTGATCCGCCCGCCGATGAGTCCGGTCAGCGCCCCCAACGCCAGGATGGGGGCGAAGATGCCGCCCGGTGTGCCGATCGCATAGGAGATGGGGCCGGCCACGAATCGGACTGCGACATAGAGCATTGCGAGCGGGAGAGCCAGGTGCGCTCCCGATAAGACCAGTTGGGCGACCGAGTCGCCGCCGCCGGCCAGGAACGGGTTCGCGAGCAGGACTCCGCCGACCAGTGCGCCGATGATCGCCGCCTTGATCACTGCGGGAACCCGTCGGATGCTACCGAAGATGTTGAGGCCCACCAAAATTGCCCGGTTGTAGGCCACCCCGATGATCCCGACGACCACACCGAACACCGCGAAGATGGGCACCGTTGTCAACGGCGGGGTGGCGACGTCGGCGACGTGCGTAAAATCCGGCTCGTTCCCGAGGACCAGACGACTCGCCCCGACACCGATCGCCACCGCGACCATCGTCACGACCGCCTCGCGCAGCCGGAAGGTCTTGGTCACCTCCTCGAAGATGAAGAACACGGCACTGATCGGCGCGTTGAAGGCGACGGCGAGGCCGGTGCCAGAGAGCACGGTCTGCAGCAGCCGGATCTCGGCGTCGGCCATCCGGGCGATGCGCCCCGCGGCGGCACCGATGGCGGCGGCCATATGCACCGTGGGCCCCTCCCGTCCCAGCACCAGGCCGGCGATGCCGACCGAGAGGATGCCGCCGACGAATCGGGCCGGCACCACCGACAATGGCGGCGGGTCGGCCTCTCCGCGGTCGACGGCCTCGACGTGCTGGATGCCGCTGCCTGCGGATAACGGCTGCCACCGTGCGATGGCCGCTGCGGCGGCGGCCGCGACCGCGGAGATGACGATCGGAATCAGCCAGCCCCACCCGTGATGGGCGTGGGACCAGTCGAGTAGTTCGGTGCGCCATCGTTCGCTGTGTTCGAGGACCCAGCGGAACGCACCACCGACGAACCCGGCGACCGCCCCGGCGATCACCGCGAGGCCGAGCATGATCCACAGGGTCCGGCCGACCAGCAGGTCATCGTCGACCCCCGCGTCATGCACGTCAGGGTCGGCCGGGTCGGGCCCTGTCGAATCAGGCCCGGTGGGATCGGACTGTGGTCCGCCCGTCATGCGCGGCCCAGCGTGGCGGTGACCTTTCCGAGATCGTCCAGCTGAGTTTGCTTGGGTGCTTCCCAGAGTTTCTTCGGGAGCGCTTCGAGGACACGCACCGCCGATTCCGCGGAATCGATCTGAGTACGCTTCTCGTCCTCGTCCGCGATGTCGGCGGCCGCGATCAGTTTGTCGTCGAGGCTGAACACGGCGTCGTCGAGCCGGTCCCGAGCCGCGACGAGTTCGGTGTCGTGGCCGATCGCCGGGTTCTGGTGGACGTCGTTGATCGCATACCGAATTCGTCGGTGGAGCAATGCTTCTGGCGAGTTGTCGGTGGTCCACGATTCCGGGGCGCGACCGGGCTTGCCAGGCACCAGATCGGTGGAGTGAGCGAACGCGCGTACCCGTTTGTCGGAATCCCAGGCGAACCAGATCGCGCCGACCAGAATGAACAGGGCGACGATGACGGTGATCACGATGACTGTGATGGCGATTCCGCTCATCCCATGACCCTATCGCTTCACACGGCGGCAGCCTCCGCCCGCAACGCGGCCGCGTTGATCTTCGTCAGCACACCGTGCAGTTCCTCCAGATCGGCGAGTTCGACGCCGAGCGCCGCAACCACCGCCCCGGGGATGGCCAGCGCCTGCTCCCGCAGCGCGGCCCCACTGTCGGTGAGGGCGATATCGACGTTGCGCTCGTCGTCACCCCGGCGCTGACGGGCCACCAAACCATTGGTTTCCAGCCGTTTCAGCAGCGGCGAGAGCGTCGCGGAATCGAGTTGCAGCGCCTGCCCGAGGTCCTTGACCGCCCGCGGCGAGGTCTCCCACAGCGCCAGCATCACCAGATACTGCGGATGGGTGAGACCGAGCGGGTCCAGCAGTCGCCGATAGATGCGGAGCACCGACCGGTTCGCAACCGCAAGCGCGAAACACACCTGGCGTTCCAGCAACAACGGGTTGCCCTCGATCTCGACCGCGCTGCTCATCGCATCCGCCCTTCCCATCCTGACCGTGTCTGCGTCGACCAGTCTAGCCATTCGGTAGCGCGCGATTGAATAACCCACTCACGTTCCGCTCCCTTACCCTGCAGGCGTCTGGAACTCCGGCTGGTCGATGATCCGCACCCACGACCCATCGGCCTGCCGCGAGACCACTTGGGCCCGCGCGCCCGCACCGTCGCGCGGCGGCGTCGACGTGAGTGCCAGGTCGTCGCCGAAATAGAGTGTCGGCAGCGGGGTCTCGGGGGTGAACGTGGGATTGTGGGCGAGCACCGAGGCCCACAGGTCGCGGATCGCAGCACGGCCGCGGGTGACCTCACCGGGCGGATAGGCCATCACCGCATCCTCGTGATAGAGCGTCGCGACGGCGTCGGCGTCGCCGGCGTTGGAGAACTCGACGAACAGTCGGGTGATGTCCTCGGGGGTCTGCGCGGTCGGAGTGGTGGTCATGTCGTCCTCCTCGTGAGTGGATGTCGTGATTCCACAGTCACGCACATCAGAGCAGAAGTCCAACTGATTGATTTGATGAGTTCTATCATTGACAGTTATGGACCTTCGGCAGCTCGAGTACTTCACCGCGGTCGCCGACACCGCCAACTTCACCGCGGCCGCCGCACGCGTGCACACCACGCAGCCCAACATCAGCGCACAGATCCGGTCGCTCGAATCCGAACTCGGTGCGCCGCTGTTCGACCGGACCGGCCGGCAGGTGTCGCTGACCAGCGCCGGCGACGCCGCGTTGCCCGCTGCGCGCGAGGTGCTCGCCGCGGCGGAATCGGTGCGTCAGGCGGTCGCCGACGTCAACCAGGTGGTGCGGGGCGCGTTGCGGGTCGGCATGGTCGACGGGTGCACGGTGCGGCCACTCTTCGCCGCGCTGGGCGCATTCGGCACCGACCATCCGGGCGTCGCCTTGAGCCTCACCGAAGACGCCTCGGATCGGCTCGTCGACCGCGTGTGCCGCGGTGATCTCGACATCGCCTTGGCCGGCTACGGCGACCTGCCCGTCGGACTCGAGGAGTTGCCGGTGATCCGCGAGCGGGTCGTCGCCGCCCTTCCGCATCACCATCCGTTGACTGCGAAAAAGTCTGTCACGCAACGAGACTTGAGTCGCCATTCGGTGATCGGACTACCTCGCGGGGCGGGCATCCGTACCGTCTTCGATCGGGCGGCCACCGGCGTGGCCACCACCATGGAGGCGTCTTCTCCCGACGCTGTCGTCGAACTGGTCACCGCCGGTCTGGGGATCGGCGTACTCAGCGAATCGATCGTTGCCGACCGCACGGATCGGGTGACCGGACGTCCCATCCGCGGCGTCGACGATCTCGCGTCACTCGGTTTCGTGTGGCGTTCGCCCGCGACGGCCGCGGTCCGCGTCTTCTTCGCTCATGCCCGTGATCAGTTCGGACTCCAGCGACCGGTCGCGTGAACCAATCCGTCAATTCGACGAGATCTCCGTCAGGAACTCCACTCCCAGGTCGTATCGGGGCTTACCGCATTTCGGGCATTCCTTGCCGCCGCTGGGCACATTGAGCCAGTAGCCGGTGGCACCTGCGGCCATCGCCGCGTCGTAGACCTCCACCAAGTCGTCGACGGTCATCTCTCGGCCGTTCGGGTTGGTGCTCACGCCGGCGAACACCGGAGCGCCGTCGGGGTTGACCGCGATGGCAGCCTGCACCGCGTCGCGGACGAAGGTGGTCGCGTGGTCGGTCGCCTGCGTGCGTTGCGACTGGATCTCGAACCCGTCGGCGATCGCGGCGCCGGGTGTGACCAATTGGTCGATGAACGCCTGGTAAAGCGCATCGCCGGTCAGCCCGGGGGCGAGCGTATCCATCAACGTGATGGCCGGCGCGAAGATCACCCGCTTACCGTGCTCGTGCGCCGCATCCAGCGCCTCCTGCAGCGCACCGATCGGGTCGCTCTGCTCGTGTCTCGGCGTCTGCGCCCATCCCTCGAGATCCAGCAGCAACCAATCCATGGAGTCGGGAATCTCGTTGTTCTCCAACGCTTTCGTCAAGTCCTTCACACTGTGGTAGGTCAGGGTCGGACTGGCGTCGGGCAGCTGCGTGTTGGTGCCGACCTCCTGCATCAGCAGCAGCGTCGACGGATGATCGGCCGCGTCGAGCAGCGACTGCGGCAGACCGGCGTCGACCAGTCCCGCCACTGCCCCGGAGACGAGGATCCGCTGCGGCGCGGAGTCCTGCGACGACGGCTCGTCCTGCCCACACGCACCGATCAGGGTCATCGCAACCACCACCGCGACGATCGCCAGTCGACGCAGGTGCGGCATCTCACGACCTCGATGCCGCTGCCGGGGTGTGATCTGTCGGCTTGCCGGCGACCAGATCCTCCACGTCGAGACCCCAGTTGCCGAACCGCGCGTCGAATGCCTTGGCCCGAGCGGTGGCGCGCTCGAGTTTCTGCGGTGAATAGCGCCGTCGCGCCCACCGGGACTCCGGGCGGGCGAGACGAATGGCCCCGATCCACGCGACCGGCGGGATGAACGCCCCGACCGCGGCGGTGGAGAACTTGCCCTTGCCCACACAGCAGAGGACCGACACGATGTGGATGGGGAGATTGACGGTCAGCGCCAGCGGCCCGAGATTGAGGGTGGCGCTCTCGGTCAGCGGATTCACGCCGAGCACCGTCATCCCGAGCCCGGCGATCGTCAGACACACCACCTGCACTGACAGTTGGCCCTCGCGCGACCAGTAGACGTCCTGCAGATGCAAGATCAGCGCGAATTCGTCGAGCACCAGGGACGCCCCGATGCCGACCATCACCGCGCTGATCTCCGCACCAGGTGAGGAACCACCGACCGCCACCGACACGAACGCACCGGCGATGGTCAGGATGATGCCCGGCACCGCGTGATGGATGTGCACGCCGCCGCGCACGTTGTTCTTGAACGGTCCCCTGCCGGCCCTGATCAACCGAGTGATCAGGCGGGTGATCACAAAGGTCAGCACAAACGCCAGGAACAGCAGGAACAACGGAAGGTTGCCGTTGTCTGCGCCGTCGAGGTCGAAGTGCACGGTGGCTCAGCCGTTTCGCCGCGTCAGGCCGACTGCGTGATGCCGGTGCGACGCTGCTCGATGATCAGGCAGCGATCCTCGACGTAAAGCAATCCGGCTTTCTCGGCGATGGCCCGAGCCTCGGGCGAGGTGATACCGAGTTGCAACCACAGCGCCGACGCCCCGGCGTCGACCGCTTGCCGGGCCACCTCGGCGGCGTCGGCGGACGGCCGGAACACGTCAACCAAGCCCACCTGCTCCGGGATGTCGGCGAGGGTGCGGAACACTTTCTGTCCGACGATCTCCTCGGCATGCGGATTGACCGGGATGATCCGCCACCCGCGGTCGGCCATGTAGGCGGGAACCTCGTTGGCGGCCTTGCTGGGGTTGGCGCTCGCACCGACCACGGTGATCGTGTCGTAGGTGCGCAGAATCTGTTCGACGACCTCGTCGGTGGTAGCCATGCTGCGAGCCTAATGTCTTGATCGCCGGCCGGTGTCGGGTTCACCCCGCCGACGAGGCTCGGACTCGTACCGGGCACCCTCGTGGGGGTGACCACCGCTGAACTGTTCATCGTCTTCCTCGCCGGTATGGGTGCCGGCGCGATCAACACGCTCGTCGGCAGCGGCACGCTGATCACCTTCCCGACGCTGGTGGCGTTCGGGGTGCCGCCGGTGTCGGCGACGATGTCCAACGCGATCGGTCTCGTCGCCGGCGGGGTGTCGGGGACGTGGGGTTATCGACGCGAACTGGCCGGCCAGTGGCCCCGGTTGCGGTGGCAGATGCCGGCATCGTTCTTCGGCGCCATCCTGGGTTGCTGGCTACTGCTGCACCTGCCCGAGACCGTGTTCGAGGCGATCGTGCCGGTGCTGCTGATCGCCGCGCTGATCCTGGTGGTCGCCCAACCGGCCATCCAACGATGGGTCGTCCGGCGGTCCGGCGGCGCCGACCCCCACGACTACGACCTCACCGGGCCGCGGATCGCGTTGATGGTGACCGCCACCTTCGCCGTCGGTATTTACGGCGGATACTTCACCGCCGCCCAGGGCATCCTGCTGATGGCCGCGCTCGGCATCATCGTGCCCGACGACATGCAACGCCTCAACGCCTCGAAGAACCTGCTGTCGCTGATCGTCAACGTCGTTGCCGCGGTCACTTACACGCTCGTCGCGTTCGACCGGATCAACTGGGCCGCCGCCGGACTGATCGCGCTCGGCTCGTTGATCGGTGGGGTGATCGGCGCCCGGTACGGTCGACGGTTGTCACCGACAGCCCTACGCGCAGTGATCGTCGTCGTCGGGTTGATCGGCTTGTGGCGGCTGCTCGGCTGAAACGTCTTCAAGGAATAGGCCACAATGTGCCCATGTCCACCGAAGAGACCAGCCCTCGCTTCACCGCACCGGTCGCGGTCGCGTACTTGAAGGAGCGCGTCTACGTCGCATTTACCGGGTTGGCCATCGTGTTGGTGCTGTACAACGCGCCGGGTCATCAGGATGGTGCGCACGCGTTCGCGGTCTTGCTGTCGGGTCTGCTGGGTGTTGCGGTCGCCGCTTTCGCGTCGGACGTCATCGCCCATCTGGCGGTCCACCGGCACTTTCCGCACGGCTCCGAACTCCGTCATCTCCTGCGCAGCACTCTCGGCGCGCTGTCCACCGCGGTCGTCCCACTGATCCTGATCGCCTTGGCCTGGGCGGATGTGCTCGATCTGTCGACCGCCCTGATCCTCTCCGCGTACCTGTACATCGCGATTCTCGGGACCGTCGGCTGGCTGGCCGTACGACGATCACACCTGAGCGGGGGGCAGAAGCTGGCGGCTTTCGCCATGCTCGTCGCGCTCGCTCTCGTCGTGCTGTTGATCCAGATCTTCGCCCACGGGCACTGACTGCCACTTCGCTCCCTGAGGTGTGAGGAGCGATAGCGACGAGCCACGAAGGGCCCGCCACCAGCCGTACGACCCTCACCGATAGGGCTGCCGCGCCGTCTCCGGATCGCCGTAGGTGATCGCACGCTCACGCCGCGATTCGGTCAGCAGCGTCGCACCCCAGTTGACGACGGTGCCCATCCGGTTACGCACCCCGGCGAGGAACGCGATGTGGATGACACCCCACGCCAGCCACCCCGGATACCCGGAGAGCCGCAACGGCCCGGACTGCACCACCGCATGACGTCGCGCAATGTAGGCCGCGCTCCCCAGATCGCGGTAGCGGAACGGCGCCCGCTCGGAACCGCTGGCAGCCAGCCCGGCGATGACCCCACCGACGTGCCGTCCGCCTTGCATCGCGACCTCGGCCACGCCAGGCAATTTGTCGCGGGAACTCATGTCGCCGACAACGAAGATCTCCGGATGTCCGGCGACCGACAGATCCGCCTCGACCGCAATGCAGCCGGCGTGCGCCTGGTCGACGCCCAGCGCCTTCGCCAACACCCCGGCGAATGGCACTGCCTCCACGCCGGTGGTCCAGAGCACGGTCCGCGCCGGATACCGGATCTTCTCTTTGGTCTTCTTGTCGGTCGTCTCCACCGCATCGTCGGTGATGTCGGTGACGTGGACGCCGAGGTGGGTCTCGACGCCGAGCTTGTCGAGGGTCTTCTGCGCGCTGCGCGACAGCTCCGCCGAAAACGACGGCAACACCCGATCTCCGCCATGTAGCAACAGAACTCGCGCATCCGCGGGGTCGATGGTGCGGAACTCACGGTGCAGCGCGACGGTGGCGACCTCGCGGATCTGGCCCGCGAGCTCCACGCCGGTCGGCCCACCGCCGGCCACCGCGAACGTGAGCCAGTGCCGTCGCTGTTCCGGATCCGGCAGCGATTCGGCAACCTCGAAGGCGCCCATCACCCGACGGCGGATGGCGAGCGCGTCGTCGAGGGTCTTCATGCCGATCGAGTGCTCCGCGAGATGCTCACATCCGTGATACGACGTGCGCATACCCGCGGCGACAACAAGGTAGTCGTAGGTGAGCGTCATCGTCGATCCGTCCGGTCGATCGACGGTCAATGTCCTTGCCGCCGGATCGATTCCGTTGGCCTCGCCCAGGACGACGTCGGCGTTGCGTTGTCGTCGCAGCAGGTGCCGGATCGGGCTGGAGATCGCGCCCTCGGACAACAGGCCGGTGGCGCACTGATAGAGCAGTGGCTGGAACAGATGGCTGGTCCCACGGTCGACGACGGTGACGCGCACCGCCGCCCGCTTCAGAGCTCGGGCGGTATGCATACCGCCGAACCCGGCCCCGACGATGACGACGTGCGGCTTTGTGGTCACAGCCGGATTCTGCCAGAGTCCGCGCCGCTACCTGGTGCGGTCACGCGTTGCGGGTCACCGCGTAGGTGGTGCCGGCCGTCGCCGCGGTGACCGCGAACACCGACGGCCACGCGCCGATCTTCTTGGCCAGCGGGTGCGACGCACCGAACGCCCCGAGATACCCGGTCAGCAACCCCGCCGCCGCGGCCGGACTCTGCTTGGCCCACTCCCGGGTGCACCACGCACCGGCGCCGGCCAGCACGACACCGCCGAGTTCGCGGCGACCGGAGAACCGGGCAGCGGCATAGCCGCCGACGAGGCCGGCGGAGGACACGAGGACTGTGGGACTGATGCTCATGGAATCTGACAGTAGGAGGTGAACCTGAGCGCGCGGTGAGCCCGATTCCCGCACTCCGGAGCGGATTTCCACCATGCCACGTCGCCACGCCCGCGAGGCGCCGACACGTTTCGGCGAGAAGGACTACATTCGCAGGTGACCATGCAATCGCACACCCGAGCGAGTTCGACCAAGCTGGAACGAGTCGTCATCCGCTTTGCCGGCGACTCGGGTGACGGTATGCAGTTGACCGGCGATCGCTTCACCTCCGAAGCCGCCGCATTCGGCAACGACCTCGCCACCCAACCGAACTTCCCAGCCGAGATCCGTGCGCCCCAGGGCACCTTGCCCGGGGTGTCGTCGTTTCAGATCCACATCGCCGACTACGACATCCTGACCGCCGGAGACCGCCCCGACGTGCTGATCGCGATGAATCCGGCCGCGCTGAAGGCCAATGTCGGAGACCTTCCGCGTGGGGCGATGATCCTGGTCAACACCGACGAGTTCACCAAACGCAATCTGTCGAAGGTCGGCTATACGAGCAACCCGCTCGACGACAATTCCCTCGAGGAGTTCGTCGTCCACCAAGTCGCGATGGCGACCCTGACCATCGGCGCCGTCGCCCCGGCCGGGTTGAGCCGCAAGGACAGTGCGCGGGCGAAGAACATGTTCGCGCTCGGCCTGCTCTCGTGGATGTACAACCGGCCCAACGCCGGGATCGAGGAGTTCCTGCGGTCGAAGTTCGCCGCCAAGCCCGACATCGCGGAGGGCAATATCCTGGCATTCAAGGCGGGCTGGAACTACGGCGAAACGACCGAGAGCTTCGCAACGACCTACGATGTCGCGGCCGCCACCCTGCCGCCGGGCACCTACCGGCAAGTCACCGGCAACACCGCACTCGCATACGGGATCGTGACCGCAGGCCAGTTGTCGGGTCTCGAGGTCTTCCTCGGAACGTATCCCATCACCCCCGCGTCGGACATCCTGCACGAACTCAGCAAGCACCGGAACCTGGGCGTGACGACGTTCCAGGCCGAGGACGAGATCGCAGGAATCGGTGCCGCGCTTGGCGCTTCGATCGGTGGCGCACTCGGTGTCACAAGCACCTCGGGACCTGGACTCGCGCTCAAGAGCGAATCCATCGGGTTGGCGGTGATGACCGAGGTACCGTTGCTGATCGTGGACGTCCAACGGGGTGGTCCGTCCACCGGATTACCCACGAAGACAGAGCAATCCGACCTCCTGCAGGCAATGTTCGGCCGCAACGGCGAATCCCCGGTCGCCGTCATCGCGCCACGGTCACCGGCCGACTGCTTCGACGCCGCGGTGGAGGCCGCCCGGATCGCCCTGACGTATCGCACACCGGTGCTACTGCTGTCGGACGGCGCGATCGCCAATGGTAGTGAGCCATGGGCGATTCCGACGGTGACCGAGCTCGCGCCGATCGATCCCGGCCATGCGACGGGCGTACCTGTCGACGGCGTGTTCACGCCCTACGCCCGTGATCCGGACACCCTGGCCCGGGCAATGGCCGTACCCGGCACGCCCGGTCTCGAACACCGCATAGGCGGGCTCGAAAAGGCCGATGGCAGTGGGGATATCTCCTACGATCCCGCGAACCACGACCTGATGGTGCGGCTGCGGCAGGCGAAAATCGACAACATCGCGGTGCCCGACGGCGTCGTCGATGACCCCTCCGGAGCAGCCGAGCTACTGCTGGTCGGGTGGGGCAGCTCGTACGGGCCGATCGGCGAAGCCTGTCGTCGCGCCCGCCGCGAAGGGAAGAACGTTGCGCACCTTCATCTTCGACATCTCAATCCGCTGCCGGCGAATCTCGGTGACATCCTGCGCGGTTACTCCACGGTCGTCGCGCCCGAGATGAACCTCGGTCAACTCGCCTCGATTCTCCGGACCCGATACCTCGTCGATGTCCAAACCGTCACCAAGGTGCAGGGATTGGCCTTCCTCAGCGACGAATTGCATCAGGTGATCGACGCGGCACTCGACGGCACACTCCGCGAGCGCGAGCACGCGAAGGCGGCCACCGCCCTCGCATCGGCCGCCTATCTGCAGACCGATATCGAGGAGGGAACGACGTGACTCAGATGGCCGAGCGTGTCGGTGCCGATCTCGGCCTGACCGACACCACACCGATCCCCCGCACCGAAGTCCCGCTGAAGCCCAAGGATTTCGCCTCCGATCAAGAGGTGCGCTGGTGCCCCGGGTGCGGCGACTATGTCATCCTGGCCACCATCCGCAACTTCCTGCCGGAGTTGGGTATCAAGCGCGAGAACATGATGTTCGTCTCCGGCATCGGGTGTTCGAGCCGATTCCCCTACTACCTCAACACCTACGGGCTGCACTCGATCCACGGCCGCGCACCGGCCATCGCCACCGGACTCGCGGTCACCCGGCCAGATCTGTCGGTATGGGTGGTGACCGGCGACGGTGATGCCCTCTCGATCGGCGGCAATCACCTCATCCACGCGCTGCGTCGCAACGTCAACATGACGATCCTGTTGTTCAACAACAGGATCTACGGCCTCACGAAGGGGCAGTACTCCCCGGCGTCGGAGGTCGGCAAGGTCACGAAATCGAGTCCGCACGGGTCCGTCGACCACCCGTTCAACACCTTGTCCCTGGCGCTGGGCGCCGAGGCGACGTTTGCCGCCCGCGCGCTCGACTCGGACCGCCCGGGACTCACGGAGGTCCTGAGAGCTGCTGCGGCACATCGGGGTACCGCATTTGTCGAGATCCTCCAAGACTGCCCCATCTTCAACGACGGCTCCTTCGACGTCCTCCGCAAGGACGGGGCAGAGCAACGCCTCATCCCGTTGACGCACGGCGAGCCGATCGTCTTCGGCGCGCAGGGCGAATATTGCGTCGTGCAAGCGGGTTTCGGGCTGCGGGTCGCGATGACCGCAGAGGTCGCCGAGCATGACATCGTGGTGCATGACGCGCACACCGACGATCCCGAGTACGCATACGCACTATCACGACTCTCCGACCACGACCTCACCCACACCCTGACCGGCGTGTTCCGGAGCGTCACCCGACCCGCCTACGACGACGAGGTGCGCCGCGTCAACACGGTTGCGCGGGAACAACACCCGGTGGACGGTGACTCACTACAGCAACTACTGACCGGTCACGACACCTGGACTGTGTAGGGGTCACACCGCCGCCCGCCGACTCGGACTCGGTGTCACCGATCGAGTCCGCGGCCCCTCGAAGTGCAGATGTTCGTCGGCCACGTCACCCCGCAACTGCCTGCGGTCCGAGTAGTAACTCATCGCCATCGTCCACGGCGCCTCGGTGCCCTGCCTGGGTAGTTTCGACAACGACCGCTGCACGTAACCGGCGCCGAAGTCGAGTAGCGGCCGGGTCTCCATACCGGGATCGGCTTCGGCGCGGACAGCGTCGTAGCCATGGGCGTCCATATAGGTGAGCAGCCGGCAGAAGTACTGGCACAGCAGGCCGATCTTGAGGGTCCACGACGAGTTCGTGTAGCCGACGGCCAGCGCGAAGTTCGGTAGACCGGACAGCATGATGCCGCGATAGGCGACGGTGTCCGGGAACGAGACCGGTGCGCCGTCGACGGTCAGATCCATGCCGCCGAACAACTGCAGGTTGAGTCCCGTTGCGGTGACGATGATGTCGGCCTCGAGTTCGGTGCCGCTCTCGAGCAGGATGCCCTTCTCGGTGAACGTGGCGATCCGGTCGGTCACCACATCGGCGTCGCCGTGGCGGATCGTGCGATACAGGTCGCCGTCGGGGACGACGCACAACCGCTGATCCCACGGGTTGTACGGCGGGTTGAAATGGGTGTCCACCGGGAAGCCCTCGGGCAGCCGGTCGGCATTGACCTTACGGATGAGCTTGCGCGCCAACTTCGGAAAGTGTTGACAGAACTCGTAATTGATTCGCTGGATGGCGATGTTCTTCCAGCGCGTGATGGCGTACCCACGTTCGTCACCGAGATACCGCTTGAGCGCGTTGGCAATTGCATCCTCCCGCGGCAACGGAATCACGTAGGACGGGGTGCGCTGCAGCATCGTCACATGCGCCGCGTCGGCCGCGAGTGCGGGTATGAGGGTCACTGCGGTCGCACCGCTGCCAATGACCACTACCTTCTTGCCCGTATAATCGAGATCCTCCGGCCAGTGCTGGGGGTGGACGATCTGTCCGGTAAAGCTCTCCCTGCCTTCGAATTCCGGGGTGTATCCCTCGTCGTAGCGGTAGTACCCGGAACCGCAGAAGATCCAGTTGGCGCTGATCTGAATGCGCTCGCCGGTGTCGTCGCGGTCGATGTCGACCAGCCAGCGCGCAGTCTCCGACGACCACGCCGCCGAGACCACCCGGTGGTGATAGCGGATCTTGTCGGTGAGCCCGTTCTCGTCGATGGTCTCGTGGAGGTAGTCGAGGATGCGGGGTGCGTCGGCGATGGCCTGCTTGTCGCGCCAGGGCTTGAAGTCGTAGCCGAACGTGTGCAGGTCACTGTCCGACCGGATGCCGGGGTAGCGGAACAGGTCCCAGGTGCCGCCCGACACCGCCCGCGCCTCCACGATGGCAAGGCTTCGCTCCGGATGCTCGACGGTGAGATAGCGCGCCGCGCCGATGCCGGAGATGCCGGCGCCGACGATCAGGACGTCGACGGTATCGGTGGTGGTCGAAGTGGTCATGAGGTACTCCTCTGCCTCCCAGGTCATGCTGTTTCAGAGTCCAGCATCCCCAATCCCGGCCGCTGCCGCCAGAGGCATTGTGCCTCACAGCGCGCGAATGATGGTGCAGACTGTTCGCATGTCCTGGCCGTCACCATCTCCGCGAATCCGTGACCTGTTACGACAAGGAGCCGAGATCGCACTGCATCCGCCCGACGAGTGGATCGCAGAGATGCACGACGCCTCGCTCGGCGGCGTCCGCATGGCGGGGGTGGCCGACGATCCGGTGCTCGCGGAAGGGACTCGCCGTACCAACATGGCCAACATGCTGCACTGGGCGGCAGCCAACGTGCAGCACCCAGGACAGCGGGTACCGATCAACTTCGCCGACGAGGTGCTCGACACCGCTCGCGATCTCGTGCGCCGCGGCCTGGACGAGGCGTCGCTCGACGCCTACCGAACCGCGACGAATGTCGCCTGGCGCCGATGGATGGAGGTCTGTTTCCGTCTCACCTCCGACCCGGCCGAACTCCAGGAGTTGTTGGAGATCTCGTCGCTGTCGATCTCCACGTTCATCGACGACACCGTCGAGGCGATGTCGCGGCGCATGGCTCAGGAGCGAGCCGATCTCACGCGCGGCACCCATGCCGAACGTCGCGCGACGGTGACGCTTCTCCTCGAGGGTGCGCCGATCCCGCCCGCGCGGGCCGAGGGTCAGTTGGGCTACCGACTCACCGGACCGCATCTCGCCGCGATCGTCTGGGCCGACGGCGTCGGCGGGGCCTCGCAGGATCTCGACGTCGTGGCGGACGAACTCGCACATGCGACCGCGGTTCGCCAACGACTCACGATCGTGGCGAGTGCCGCCACCCTATGGATCTGGTTACCCACCACGACGATTCCATCGGCACAACACCTCCCCGACCGACCGCACGTCCGCATCGCCTTCGGCCGCCCCGGTACCGACCTGGACGGCTTCCGCCGCAGCCACTTCCAGGCGCTCACCACCCAACGTCTCGTCGCGCAACTCGCCTCTCCGCAACAGATCGCCCGCTACGACGACGTCCGACTCGTGTCCCTGCTGACCACAGACCCCGGCGCCGCCGACGATTTCGTCCACGACACCCTCGGCGACCTGCCCTCCGCCGACCCCGACACCATCCACACCCTCAGAACGTGGATCAGTCTGCAGTGCAACACGTCCCGTACTGCCGAGCATCTCTACACCCATCGCAACACAGTAATCCGTCGCCTCGCCCGCGCCGACGAACTCCTCCCGCGACCACTGGCAGAGAACCTCGTCGATGTAGCCGCCGCCCTCGAAGTCCTCCGCTGGTCCCCTTCTCACGCTGGTTGAGCGCACCTCACCCAGGAACAGCCTCCCCCAACCGTTCCCCCACCCCAAACCCCTCCGGCACCACACCATCAACCACGGACTCCGCCAGCGCCTCCCCGATCACCGGGGCGTGCTTGAACAGATTGTGCCCGGCCAGAATTGACACCGGACCCGACCGCCAGATCGCCATGCCGTCATCGCCCCACGGCAGTGCTGTGACCCAACAGTGCACGACATCCCGCGGCGTCGGATCGACCCCCGGAAGCGCGTGTTCGACGTATCGCGCGGCATCGTCGGCAAGTCGAGCCAGGCCCGCCGCATCGTCGACCGCACCGTCATCATGCGCATCGACCGACTCGGCCATGCCGAGACCGTATCCGGATCGATCGGGGTAGGCGGCCGCATACACTCCAGCTGCACCGAAGACACCACTACCGTCTTGGAGGGTCGGCAGCCGGTCCACACCGGTCCGCAGCGAAAATGTCACTCGCACATGCGCACCCAACCGGATCGGCAGCGCCAGACCCACGCCTCGCGCGAGCGCTGCAGTCCCACGTCCCGCACACACGACGGCGCTACCGTGCCGTCCCACCGTGGTGGGACAACGGACGATCACACCCTCGCCGCTGTTCTCCAACGTGATTACCTGTTCGGGCACGAACCGGCCGGCGAAGGTCGCCGTCAGCGCCTCTATGGCGGCGCGTGTATGGATCGATCCACCGAACGGGTCGAACATCGCGTCTCCGCTGTAGTCGGCCAGGATCGGCAGCAGCTCGCGGAGTTGGGCGCTGTCGAGAAGCCGTGCGTCCACTCCGCTCTGCCGCAGCAACGCGAGCCGACGTCGTACCGATGGCCCGAGCGCAATGGCTCCGTCATCGGACACCAGGGTGGTGCCGAACTCGTCGCCCCACTCACGCCATTGCTCGCGGGCGCGCACCGCCAGCCTGATCAAGCGGGGGTCGTCGTGCGCATGCCGGAAGATGCGCGACTGACCGGCCGATTGTCCATACCCGGGCACTCCGGGATCGTAGATCGTGACGGAGAGCCCTTGGCGAGCAAGATGATAGGCGGCGGAAAGGCCGATGACACCGGCGCCGATCACTGCGACATCAGACGTATCGGACATACCGTCACGCTACGCGTATGTCCGTTACGTCGACAGCACTCCCGTGGACAGCCCATGGAATAGGCGTACCGTCGGGCACAGAGGTGTCTGTCCAGCAACGGCAGGCGGTCGGGGTGTCACCGTCGACAGCAACGAAAGGACATACCTCATGGCTGACGAACTCACCGGAATCACGGTCGCCTTCCTGGTCGCACCCGAAGGCGTCGAGCAGGTGGAACTGACCGAACCCTGGAAGGTGGTAGAAGCTACCGGCGGCACCGCGAAACTGGTGTCCACCGGCAGCGGGACCGTGCAGGCGTATCACCACCTGGACAGGGCCGACACGTTTCCGGTCGACGCCACGGTCGACTCTGTCTCCGTCGACGACTTCGACGCGCTCGTCCTTCCCGGCGGACTGGCGAATCCCGATGCGCTACGGATGAACTCCGACGCGGTGGCCTTTGCGCGCGGTTTTGTCGACGCCGGCAAACCCGTCGCAGCGATCTGCCATGCACCCTGGACACTGATCGAGGCGGACGTCGTACGCGACCGCACACTCACCTCGTGGCCGAGTCTGCAGACCGATGTCAAGAATGCCGGCGGCACCTGGGTGGACGAGGAGGTGTCAGTGGATTCCAGAGGTCCCAACACCCTGATCACCAGCCGCAATCCTGACGACCTGCCCGCGTTCAACGCCACCCTGGTCACCGAGTTCGCTCGCGCGCAACCTGCGACTCGGTAACTATTACCCATCACCGCTTCACGAATCGGCAAGGTGCGCCGCCTTCTCGCACAATGAACCGGCACGTCGGCGTGGCGCGATGACGAACTCCGACGGTGCCTGCCCGACCGTCACCCCGGTCGGGCAGGCAGCCCTTGTCTGACTATCACACTATGGAGTTCTCAAAGAGCATGCGCGGTCCCGACTTTCATCGGGTGCGCGGGAAATATGCTGCGCTGTAAAGTCTCTCCGTCAGGCCTTCCTCCTTGACCCGAACACACCATAACCCCCGCCCCCGACAATTCCGATCGCGCGCAGGTGGCCCGATCTGAGTCGTCCGAACTTGTCAGAGGGCCGCGATACACTGGACGGTTCTAGAATTTGGATATCCTGAAAAATACTGATGCACAGTCGATTTCCGCCGCATAAACCTATTGCCTCGAACGTGTGTGCGAGTACAATTGAGGTATGCCCTCCACCACCGCTCCCACACCCGCCGACCTCCTCGCCACCGCCCGCGAGCTGACCGTCACCGGACTGACCCGACGCCAAGCCTTCGACACCACCCGCACGATCATCGACCTGTCCAACACCCTCGGACACCTGCTGAGTGTGTGCGCCGCGGAGATGGACCGCCTCGGGGTGGCCGCCCAATCCGGCGGCAAGATCAAACCCTTGCTGATCGAGATGGGGTTGGCGCCGGTGGTGGCCGACCGGGTGCTGCGGATCGGCCGCGGACTGCAGCGAGCTTGCGAGCGCGTCGAAGGGCGTTCCTCGCGGGCTCCTCAGGGAGCAAGAGGGTCATCGATCATCGGAGATCCATCGATCCCTGAGGTGCGAGGCACCAGCCGAGCCACGAAGGGCTATCCGGTAGCGAGAAGTCCACCGTGAGAGACGGTTTCGACACGCCCCTCGCCCAGCGGCTCGGGGCTGCTCAACCAGCGGTAGGGGGGTACGCCCTCGGGACGGCTCAACTAGCGGAGAGCTCAGCACATTTCCCGCGCACCCGACCACTATCGGGACCGCGCACGACCTTTGACAACTCCACAGTGTGAATGACCGGCAGGTCAGTCCTGCGCATCGAGTTTCGCCGCGACGTCGGCGGGGAAGCCGCCGGTGGCAACGGGACCCCAGCGCGTCAGGGTGACTCGGATCAACGACTTGCCCTGCGTCCGCATCGCAGCGCGGTAGTCGTCCCAGTCGGGGTGCTCACCGGAGATCGAGCGGAAGTAGTCGACGAGCGCATCCTCGGCCTCGGGCATGTCGAGGACCTCGGCGGTGCCGTCGACCTGCACCCAGGCACCGTTGAACTCGTCGGACAACACGCAGACGCTCACGGCCGGAGTGCGTTTGGCGTTGTTGGCCTTCGCACGCCCGGGGTAGGTGGAGATGACGATGCGTCCCTCGTCATCGACGCCACCGGTCACCGGCGAGATCTGCGGTGTTCCGTCGGCCCGCACGGTACTGAGAATCATGTGGTGTCGCGGACGAACGAAGTCCAGGAGTGCAGCACGGTCGACGGAATCGGAGGTCGCTACGGTTCGGGCCATACCCAGACCCTACGCCTCCTCAGATCGCGAATCGTCCCGCGAATCCGCGTAGCGGCAGGTCGGCGCTGGTGATGATGCCCGGCCGCGCCGCGACGACCGACTTGATCGAGTTCAGCGCGGGCATGCCGGTGACGGTCATGCCGATGGAGGCGAACGAGTCCGGATTCGACAGGTCGACACCGCGTTTGGGGAAGATCATGTGTTTGCTGTAGATCGACGGGTCGGCGGTGATGTGAGTGATGTAGCAGCCCTTGATATCCCACGACGGGTCGGTGTAGGGCGTCATCTGCCACTCGAGGTGGGTTTCCACCCGCGGTACCCCGTCGACCATCCCTTGGTACTTGATGTAATTGCCGCCCAACGACCCTTCTGGCAGGAAGTACCAGCCGAGGTCGACATCTTTGGTGCACGCGGCGAACTGGTAGTCGAAGGCAACCTCGTCGAGCTCCAGCTCGAAGCAGTCGGCCATCAGGTAGACCGAATCGGCGAACACCTCGGTGAACTTGCGGAGCGACTCCGGTAGCGATGGGTCGTCGACCGGCTTGCCGTAACCGACCTCCTTCCAGGTCTCCACCGAGTGGTGGCACGATACATCGACCGATTCGGTGACGGTGATGTTTTGGATGTCGGCAACATCCATCGACTGCACCACTCCGATGACCTGCAGCGCACCAGGATTCATGCCGGTGCCGTAGAAGGTGACACCACCCTTCTGGCATGCCTCCTCGATGAGTTCGGTCGTCTTGCGCCCGCCCGGCCGCGGGTGATTGGTGTTGCGGTGATAGCCGGTGATCCAGTCCGCGGTGGTCACGATGTTGATACCGGCCTCGAGTACCTGCAGGTAGAGGTCCTCGTCGGGAAAGACCCCGTGGAACGTCAACACATCCGGCTTGGCTGCGATGATCTCCTCGACGGTGCCGGTGGCGCGTACCCCGATCGGCTCCAGGCCGACGATCTCACCCGCGTCACGTCCGATCTTCTCCGGCGTATAGCAGTGCAGACCAACGAGTTCGAGGTCGGGATGGCCCTGAATGCGGCCGATCGTTTCGGTGCCGAGGTTGCCTGTGGCGACCTGGAAGACGCGGATCTTGCTGGAGGAGTTCATCAACATAACCTTTCGAGAACTGATCGATGGTCAGGGCTGTGCGGACATGACAGCACCGCTGTGTGGGCGTTGCGGGTCGATCCCGTCCGGACCGCCGTCGGGGTAGAACTGTCGGGCCCATTCACGCAGTGCGGTGAACCCCTCGAATTCCTTGCGCGACAACGCAGGCGGGTCGGAGTAGCGCTGATGCGCCCAGATGTGGATGTCGGCTTCGAACTGTTCGATGACGAAGCCCGCCATCGTCTTTCCGTAATCGGTGAGGTCGCCGGTCTCCTCACCACGTTTGCGTCCGATCCACACGGTGAACCGGACGTCGGAGGTGTGATCGTCGACCGGCGTGACCGCCGGCATGGTGCGGTTGTCGATCATTCCCCAGCTCTTCGTCACCGAACAACCGAGTCCGGCGTTGATGGACTCCACACCGCTGGTGGCATTTTCGAGGGTGGCGCCCTCATCGAAGGCGATGGTGAAGTCGACGTAGGAGACGGGTCCGGAGAAGTCGTGGCGGGTGAACTCGGGCATGAACGGCGTCTTGTGGACGAACTTGAAATGGGCGAAGTCGACGCCGTTCTCCATGATGTACTGCGGGTGGATCTCCAGTCCGGACCGGAACAGGGTGGCGGCCGGCACGGGTGGGTAGTAGTCGTCGGCGGTCTTGTCGTCGTCGAAATCGGCGAAGATGTCGGGGACGTCGAAATGCGGTGCAGCACCGTCCTTGTCGTACCAGATCCAAATCGCTTCGTTGCGCTCGACGACCGGATAGCTGCGGATGCGACGTCCCTTGTTGGGATGCTTCTCGTACGGGATGCACACGTTGCGGCCCTCGGAGTTCCACTGCCAGCCGTGGAAGGGGCACTCCAGGTTCTCGCCCTCGACGTGGCCGCCGTAGCCGAGGTGCGCACCGAGATGCTCGCAGTATGCGTCGAACACCGAGACCGCGCCCGACGCCGAGCGCCAAGCGACCATCTCCCGCCCGAGGTAGGTCATGGTGTGGACGTCGCCGATACCGATCTCCACCGACCACGCGACCTGAAACCATCCGGTCGGCTCCATCGACAACGGGGTCCTCGCCATCCCGACGCTCCTCTCGCAGCGCACGCTTCCGCGTCCCACGCAGAACCATAGTGGGTTCTACGAAAGAAAGACAGAGGGTTCTACGAAAATGTCGGTGGCGGGCTACCATCAGGCACTATGACCACCGAGGTGAGCGGTCGACGGACCAATCGGCGTGGCCTCGCGACCCGTGACGCCATGCTCGACGCCGCTCTGCGGACCTTGGCGAGCGGCGAGCCTGGTTCGGTGTCGGCCAACCGGATCGCCAAGGACATCGGCGCCACGTGGGGCACAGTCAAATACCAGTTCGGCGACGTCGACGGATTGTGGGCGGCGGTGCTGCAGCACACCGCCGAACGACGCGGCGAACTGCCCTACCGGGAGAACAACACAGCCCCACTGGCTCGACGCGTCATTGACATCGTCGAGATGCTGTTCCACGGACTGACCACCGTCGACTCGCTGGCGATCGAGAATCTGCGCGCCGCGCTCCCCCGCGATCACGACGAACTCGAACGACTCTTCCCGCAGACCGCCGCGGAGTTCGCGTCGTGGAAGGACTCGTGGGCTCGCGCCTGTCAGAAGGCCTTCGCCGACCTCGACGTGGATCCGGCGCGGGTCCGCGAGGTCGCCGCGTTCATTCCCGGCGCCATGCGGGGTCTGGTGTCCGAGGCACAGTTGGGCAGTTATCAGGACGAGGACGTCGCGCGCCGTGGCTTCGCGAACGCGATCGTCGCGTATCTGGAACGGCCCGTGGCCGATTGACGTGCATCCCAGGGAGTGGGAAATGGTGTCCAACGACTGCCGGATGACCTAACGTCGGACACCGGATCACCTATCGAACCAAGGAGCGTTCTGCCATGCCCGAGATCATCGTCGTCGCCACCATCTCCCCCAAGCCCGGCGAGGAAGCCGCCGTGCGCGACGCCGTGTTGGCCGCCATCCCGCAGGTGCACGCCGAACCGGGCTGCGGCAAGTACGCCCTGCACGAGGCGACCGGCGACTCCACCGATCTCGTGATGATCGAACGTTGGGAGTCGATGGAGGCGCTGGGCACCCACAGCAAGGCGCCGGCACTTGCCGAACTCGGCAAGGCGCTCGGCGACAAACTCGCCGGCCCGCTCGACGTCAAGACCTTCACCGCGGTCGCCGCCGGCGACGCCGACAAAGGCAGCATCTGACCCTGAGCCCTCAGGCGGTGGTGGCGATCAATCGGGAGTCCGCCACCGCCGCGGTCCGGTGCCGCGTCAGGGACTGGTACTCCGGACTCGTCACCATCTCGACGAAGGCCGCCGGCGATGGGTAGCGAACCACCAGGATCGAGTCCCATGACTCGTCGATCGGGCCGATTACCGTCGGCCCGCAGTCGCCCTGCAGCACCACCTCCGCGCCCGCCTTCTCCAGGTGCGCCAGGGCGCCGCGGCTGTAGACACGATAGGCATCGGCACCGGAGATCGGTTTCGCGGGCGCGAGGTCGCCGGCATTCGAGTAGTCCGCCACCTCACGGAACCGCAGCAGGTTGAGCATGGTGATCGGCTGGTCAGCGGGCAATTCGGTGACCGTTCGGAGTTGTCCGCGACGCGGATCGATGGTGCGGCGGTCGTCGGGCGGAAGTGTTTCGCTCATGCGGTCAGCGTAAGGAGTCGACCGCGTCTCGCCCAATCTGTTGATTCGACGGCATGCGGCGTGCTAGACCTGTTTATCGAGCGTTAGATCGGCGCTGCGACGTGTGCAGAGTGCCGGTTCCCGCCCGCCGACCCGAGAGGATTTCACTCATGCCAGAAGCCGTCATTGTCGACGTAGCCCGCCTCGCATCCGGAAAGGGCAAGCCCGGCGGCGCCCTGTCGGCCACCCAGCCGGTCGAGTTGCTCGCCCATGTGTTGCGAAGCATCGTCGAGCGCAACGACCTCGATCCCGCCCTCGTCGACGACGTCATCGGCGGCTGCGTCGGTCAGGCCGGTGAGCAGGCCCTCAACATCTCCCGCACCGCCCTGCTGTCGGCCGGGTTCCCCGAGTCGGTGCCCGCGACCACCGTCGACCGCCAGTGCGGTTCGAGCCAGCAGGCCGCACACTTCGCCGCGCAGGGCGTCATCGCCGGCGCCTACGACATCGTGATCGCCGCCGGCGTCGAGTCGATGAGCCGGGTGCCGATGGGCTTCACCGTCGCCGGCCAGAACCCGTATGGCCCCAGCATCGCCGCTCGTTATCCTGAAGGCCTTGTCGGCCAGGGCATCTCCGCCGAACTGGTGGCCGCGAAGTGGAAGCTGGACCGCGAAACCCTCGACCAGTTCTCCGCCGAATCCCATCGTCGAGCAACGCAGGCCGCCGCCGAAGGCTTCTTCGACCGCGAGATCATCCCGATCGACGTCAAGAACGCCGACGGCGAAACCGTCACCCACTCGGTCGACGAGACCGTCCGCGCGTCGACCACCGCGGAGGGACTCGGCGGCCTCAAGTCGTCGTTCTACTCCGAGCAGTACGCGCAGCGGTTCCCGGAGATCAACTGGCACATCACGCCGGGCAACTCGTCGCCGCTGACCGACGGCGCATCTGCGGCCCTCATCATGAGCGACACCATGGCGTCGAAGCTGAACCTCACGCCGCGCGCCCGCTTCCACTCGTTTTCGGTGGCCGGCGACGATCCTGTCTTCATGCTCACCGCGCCGATCCCGGCCACCCGCAAGATCTTTGAGCGGTCCGGGCTGTCGATCGACGATATCGACGCCTACGAGGTCAACGAGGCCTTCGCGCCGGTGCCGCTGGCCTGGGCCCACGAGTTCGGTGCTGATCCGGCCAAGCTGAACCCGCGCGGTGGCGCCATCGCCCTGGGTCACGCACTCGGGTCGTCGGGCACCCGACTGCTGAGCACGCTGGTGAACCAACTCGAGGCCACCGGCGGGCGCTACGGACTGCAGACGATGTGCGAAGGCGCCGGCATGGCCAACGCCACCATCATCGAACGTGTCTGATTCGTCGACGTGGGGCCCAGCCGCCCCGGGGCCCGCCCCGTCCGGCCGGCGGGGGAGCGGGGCGGTTCCGTTGCCCCCGACACTGGAAGCCGCACGAAACGCATTCCATGCACGCGGCTTTCACGGGACGTCGATCCGGGACATCGCCACCCGCGCCGAGGTGTCGCTACCGACGCTGTACTACCACCACGACAACAAGCTGGGCATCCTGTTCGCCCTGCTCGAGTCGGGGATGCAGTCGGTCCTCAGTCGGGTCACCGCCGCGATCGACGACGCCACGACACCGACGGACCAGCTGTCGAACGCCATCGAGGCGATCGTCTTGCACATGACCGGCGACCTCGAACTGGCGAGCGTGGCAAGCGAATTCCGCCACCTCGATCCGACCGACCCGCGCCGAGAGAGCTACGTCGCGTTGCGGTCGGAGATGGAGAACAAGATCGAAGACGTCCTGCGCCGCGGAATGGCGTCGGGCGAGTTCCACATCGACGAGGAGGTCAAAGAGGTGCTGCGCTATCTGCTCGGCGCCTGCCAGTCGGTCACCGCGTGGTACCGGCATTCCGGCCCCCGCACGCCCGACCAGGTGGCCGCCACCTATGTCGCCACTTCCCTGCGCGCCGTCGGCGCACAGACACCCACCCACTGACCACGAACCCACACAAGGAGTGAATCAGCATGAAACGCACCATCTTCGAGCCTGAGCACGAACAGCTCCGCGAAACCGCGCGTGAGTTCCTCGCCCGCGAATGCGCCCCGAACGTCGAGAAGTGGATGGAGAACGGTCAGGTCGACCGCGAAGCCTACGTCAAGGCCGGCGACGCCGGGCTGCTCGGTTTCAACATCCCCGAGGAATTCGGTGGCGGCGGCGCCGACGACTTCCGCTTCAACGCAATCGTCGTCGAGGAGTTCGCGCGATTCGGTGGCGCTGCACCCGGTTTGAGCCTGCAGAACGACGTCCTCGTGCCCTACTTCCTGCACCTGGCCAACGAGGAACAGCGCAAGCGGTGGATGCCCGGAATGGCCACCGGCGAAACGATTCTCGCGGTCGCCATGACCGAGCCCGGAGCGGGCAGCGACCTGGCCGGCATCAAGACCTCGGCCAAGCGCGACGGTGACGACTACATCCTCTCCGGCAGCAAGACGTTCATCTCCGCGGGCATCAACTCCGACCTGGTGGTCGTGGTGTGCCGCACGAATCCCGATCCGTCCGCAGGCCACAAGGCATTCTCCCTGCTGGTCGTCGAGCGTGGCATGGAAGGTTTCGAGCGGGGCCGCAAGCTCGACAAGATGGGCCTCCGGGCGCAGGACACCGCCGAGTTGCACTTCAACGATGTTCGCGTGCCCGCCGAGAACCTGCTCGGCGAGGAGAACAAGGGCTTCTATCACCTGATGCACAACCTGCCGTCCGAGCGCATGTCGATCGGTGTCGGTGCGATCGCCGGTGCGCGCGCGGTGTACGAAGAGACCCTGCAGTACGTCAAGGACCGCAAGGCTTTCGGCAAGCCGATCGGCACCTTCCAGCACAACCGGTTCACCCTCGCGGAGATGTCCACCGAACTCGACATCGCCGAGACCTACATCGACCGCTGCCTGCAGGCCGGCGTCGGCGGGGACCTGAGCGCCCTCGACGCCGCCCAGAACAAGTGGTGGTGCACCGAGCTGGCCAAGCGCGTCATCGACAGCTGCGTCCAGCTGCACGGGGGCTACGGTTACATGAACGAATACCGGGTTGCGCGCGCCTACACCGACTCCCGTATCCAGACGATCTTCGGTGGCACCACCGAGATCATGAAGGATCTCATCGGGCGGGATATGGGGCTGTAGTCTCATCGCTCCTCGGCTCGCGGAACTCCCGCCGGCCGAGGAGCGACCATCCCACCCTCACCGCAACTTACGCCGCAACAACTTTCCCGTCGCCGTCCTCGGCAACGCTCCCACCAGCTCGACCTCTCGCGGATACTTGAACGCCGCCAACCGCTCTCGGCAATAGGTGACGAGCTCCCGCTCCGTCACCGTACTGTCGGGATGCACCACCACAAACGCCTTTGCACTCTCCCCGCGGTAATCGTCGGCGATACCGACCACCGCCGCCTCCACCACGTCCGGATGACGGGCGAGGACCTGCTCCACCTCGTGCGGCCAGATCTTGTACCCGGCCGCATTGATCACATCGTTGCTCCGGTCAACGACGTAGAACCATCCCTGCGGGTCCATGAAACCGACGTCACCGGTGTGCAATTCGCCCCCGGCCAACGCGGCGGCGGTCGCCTCCGGATCCTCCCAGTACCCACCGATCACCTGCGGACCGGTCGTGATCAGCTCGCCGATCGCCCCCACCGGCAGATCCCGGCCGGCGTCATCGACGACGCGAACCACTGTGTTGGACACCGGAATACCTACCGAGAGCACACCGGTCTCCGCGTCGACGGGGGCGCGCAGTTCGGCCGGCACGATGTGCGACGGCGAGGTCGTCTCGGTCTGGCCGTAGATGTTGTGAATGTAGCCGCCCAGTCGCTCGTCGAGCCGCTCGGCCACCGCGGGTTCGATCGGCGCGCCGCCCGAGTACCGCAACCGCAGGGATGCCATTTCTGTTGCGGTGATGTCGGATTCGTCGGCCAAACCGAGATACGCGGTAATGGCGGCGACGGCGAACACCGGCTGCCAATCGCGAATCGCGTCGGCGACGACCGTCGGCAGGATGCGGTGGGTGAGCACCACCGGTGATCGCATCAGCATCGCCAGGGTCACCGCCCCCACCAGGCCGGTGACATGAAAGATGGGCGCCAGCGCCAAGATCGGCTCGCCTGGTGTCAGCCGCGTCCAATCCCGATAGGTCTGGGTGTTGAAGGTCAGGTTCGCATGACTGATCTGGGCGCCCTTCGGGAACCCGGTGGTCCCCGAGGTACTGAGCAGAACCGCGACATCCGCGGGCCCGACCGGCCGCCGCACCGGCGTCTTCCGGCCGGCGACGATCAGCGCGGCGAGGTCGATGGTGTCCGGCGGCGCGGCAACCCCATCATCGTCGAAAACCCGTGGATCATCGCGACTCTGGAAGTCCCGTGCGGATGCGGTGAGCACAATGGGCACGATGAGATTCCGCTCCGGGTCGGCCAGTACCTCCTGCGCGACGTCAAGGTAGAGGTCGTCGAGGGCAATGAGTGCGGTGGGCGTATAGCGCCGTAGGAAGTAGGCGAACTCGTCAGCCTTGCTCATCGGGCTGACCGCTGCGGCGATCCCGCCGACCTTCCACGTCGCGATCAGACCGATCACGAAGGCCGGATCGTTCTGCAGGTACAACGCACACCGCTGACCCTGCCGAAAACCCCGTGCGCGGAGCAGCCAAGCGACAGTGTCGGAGGCGGCGTTGAGTTCCGACCAGGTCATCGTGGCGTCGAAGTACCGGACGGCGGGGTCGTCCGGGGCGGCGGCGACAGCCGCATCGAACATGTCGAGGGCAGTCGCATACTCGACCCGCTGATGCGCAGGCCGTCCGTCATAGTGGGCCAGCCAGGGCCGGTCGTCATACACGCTCACGCCGACTCCTTCCGCGGGTCGCTGTCCGCAGTCTATGACCTCGACCCGGAGCACCCGGCTATTCCCTCCACATCGCCGGCCGACGGGCTACGGTGTTCAGGATGACTGAACCCAGTGGTGCCGGACCCGCAGTGCGCCAGGCGCGCGTGCGGTCGGGTCTGACGCTGCGGGGGCTCGCGTCGGCGATCGGTGTCAGCGTCGGCACCATGAGCGCGATCGAGAACGGCAAGGTCGCCCTCACCATCGATCGGCTTCAGCAGATCGCCCGCGCCCTCGACATTCCACCTGCGCATCTGCTCGCCCCGGTCGCCGAACCGCCAGAAGCTGTCGAGTCGCCGAACGGCACGTCGGACTGGCGACACTTCACCGAACTCGACCTCGATCCGGCGCTCCGGGCAGCCGTAGAGGTCTTCACTGAGATGGGCTATCACGGCGCGACAATGCGGCTGGTCGCCACCGCCGCCGACAGCAGCGTCGCCGGCATCTACCACTATCACCGCAGCAAGCAGCACCTCCTCGTCACGCTGATGGATCTGACCCTGCAGGACATCGAATGGCGCGTCGCTGCAGCGGATTCCGAGGGTGGCGATGCCGCCGATCGCTTTGCGCGCATGGTGGAGGCGCTTGCCCTGTGCCACGCGGTGCGCCGTGATCTCGCCTTCATCTCCGCCACCGAGATGCGCAGCCTGGAAGACCCCGACCGCGAACGCATCGTGGCCGTCCGCCGCCGATTGCAGGATCGGCTCGACGCCGCCGCCGTCGAGGCCACCGCAGACGGTGCGTTCGCCACGCCGAACCCGCGCGAGACGGCCCGCGTGGTCGCCACCATGTGCATGGCCTTGCCCTATTGGTTCTCCGCTGCCGGGCCCATGAGTCCACCCGACGTCGCACGGCAATATGCCGACCACGCACTCGCGATGATGCTTGTTCAGCAGAACTGAACTTCGAATCTCCGCCCGCCGCACAGCCATTCAGATCTGCGTCGCCCCTTGACGCCGACCGAAAAGCCTGTGATGCTCATCTCACTGAACAACCCGAACGTTCGATCACCGATGTTCAGTTCACTGCCATCGACTCAACGGAGAGGCCGCACCATGACCACTGCACCCGACTTGACCGAACTCCTCGACGGCTCGCCCTCCAACTGGGGCAAGTGGGGAGCTGACGACGAGGTCGGCAGCCTCAACTACCTCACCGCCGAACAGGTGCTTGCCGGCGCATCGCTGATCAAGAAGGGCGCCCTGTTCACGCTGCAGCGACTGATCGGCGACCCCAAGGGCGACCCGGTGTGGCCCGGACGGAGTCCTGCCACCCGCGAGATGATCCTCGACGAGTCACATTGGGACGAGGGCGGCGACGGACCGGCCTTCCCCGGCGGCCTGCACTACGCCGACGACAAGATCAACGCGTTCCTGCAGGGCTCCACCCAGTACGACGCACTCGGTCACGTCTGGTACGACGGCAAGATCTGGAACGGCTACGACGCCCGCACCACGATCGGCGGACTGGACAAGGCCAGCGTCGAACCCATCGCCGAACGCGGGGTCGCCGGACGCGCCGTCCTGCTCGACATGGCGCGCTACCTGAGCGTCGACGCAATCGCCCCGCGCCAGACCTTCGACCACACCGACCTCGAAAAGTGCGCGTCCGCTCAAGGAATCGAGATCAAGCCACGCGACATCCTGGTGATCCGCACCAACCACCTCGAACTCTTCTTCCAGCAGGGCGACAAGTTCTACGACGACTTCTGCGAGCCCGGTTTGGTCTACTCCCCCGAGTTGGTGGAATGGTTCCAGAGCAAGGAGATTCCGAATCTGGTCACCGACACCATCGCCAATGAGGTGACCACCGACCCGCACAACGGCGTGGCGCTGGTGCTGCACAACGCCCTGATGCGCAACCTCGGCATCGCGTTCACCGAGATCTGCGACCTGGAGAAGCTCGCTGCTGATTGCGCCGACGACGGTGTATACGAGTTCTTCTACGTCGCAGCACCATTGAAGATCCACAACGCCACCGGCTCACCGGTCAACCCGGTGGTGGTCAAGTGAGTTACGCCGACCGGCCGTGGCTCGCTCGCTATCCCGCGGGCAGCCCGGCCGACATCGAGGTCGAGTATCAGACTGCGCTCGACGTCTTCGACGCGGCGGTCGCCGCGGATTCGGACGCCCCGTTCGTCTACTACTTCGACGGGACTCTGACCTTCGGTGATGTGGACCGCGCGGCGTCGGCGCTGGCGGCCGCCCTTGTTGCCGAGGGCTTCTCGCCTGGTGAGCGGCTCGCCATCTACGTGCAGAACAATCCGTCGTTCATCATTGGTCTGGTTGCTGCCTGGCGCGCCGGAGGTGTTGCGGTGGCGGTGAATCCGATGAACAAGCAGCGCGAGCTCACGTACATCCTCACCGATTCCGGCGCCACCGCCCTGCTGACCCTCGACGACCTCTACGTCGACGTCGCCGAACCAGTCATCGCGACCGGAAACACGTCGGTGCATACCGTGATCACGACGTCGCCGCTGGATTTCCAGTCCCGCAACGATTCCCGATTGTTCGACGGCGTAGAACGTCGCCGCAGCGACGGCACGCTCGATCTGCTCGAGATCATCGACGGGTACGACGGCTCGACCTTACCGGCCCCCACTCTGGCGGCCGACGACACCGCCGTGCTCACCTATACGTCGGGTACCACCGGAGAACCCAAGGGCGCCATGAACACTCATGGCAATCTGGCGTTCAATGCGCAGACATACCGGGAGTGGACGGGCCTCAAGCCCGGGGAAGGCATTCTGGGTGTCGCGCCGCTGTTCCACATCACCGGACTCGTCGGTCACGTGATGCTGGCGATGCTGGCGCGGGCGCCGTTGACGCTGGCGCACCGTTTCTCGCCCGACGTGACGCTTGACGCGATCCGGGAACGTAAGCCGGTGTTCACCGTGGCGGCGATCACCGCGTTCAACGCGCTCTCCGCGGCACCCGGTGCGATACCGGATGACTTTGCCAGCCTGCGCATCCTGTACTCGGGAGGTGCACCGATCGCACCCGCGATGGGTGATCGGTTGGAGAAGATCTTCGGCGCCTACATCCACAACATCTACGGCCTCACCGAAACCTCGTCGCCGTCCCACGGGGTTCCGCTCGGGGTGCGGGCGCCGGTCGACCCGACGTCGGGTGCGCTGTCGGTGGGGGTGCCGGTGTTCAACACCGTGGTCCGCGTCATCGACGAGCAGGGCGACGATGTGGCGGTCGGTGAGATCGGCGAGTTCGCGACGTCGGGTCCGCAGGTGGTCAAGGGGTACTGGAACAAACCGGAGAAGACCGCAGAGTCTCTTCCGGGCGGCGAATTGCGCACCGGTGACGTCGGATTCATGGATGCCGACGGCTGGTACTACGTCGTCGACCGCAAGAAGGACATGATCAACGCGTCCGGTTACAAGGTGTGGCCCCGGGAGGTGGAGGACGTGCTCTACACCCACCCTGCGGTGCGCGAGTCCGCGGTCATCGGCATCCCCGACGAATACCGTGGAGAAACCGTGAAAGCCTATGTGTCCCTGCAAGAGGGCGCCACGGCCACACCGGAGGAGCTGGTCGAGTTCTGTAAGGAACAGATGGCCGCCTACAAGTATCCGCGGTCGGTGGAGATCGTCGAGGAACTTCCCAAGACGGTCACCGGGAAGATCCTGCGGCGCGAGCTGCGTGATGCTGCACGGTGATTCACGCAGGCGGCGCCTCACCCCGCACCCCTGCCCCGAGCAGTAGGTGAGCCTGCTCGGCTCCATCCAACACCCGACTCGTCCGGCGGCTGATCTTCCAGCCGCCGGACGTGCGCGTCAGGGCGAAATGATTGGCGGTGGCCCGGAACACCGAGAAGGCGCCGTCACGATGCCGAATAAGGAGCGAATAGCACACGGCCACTGCGGAATCACCGTCGACGTGTACTCGCGCGGGTCCCAGGAAGTGTGCGCATCCGCCGGCGATGAGTCCCTGATGCGCCGGCGATTCGACCATCGCGGCGATCTGCTCCGGGCTCTCCATCGTTCCGGTGTCGATGTCATAGGTGCCGTCCCCGGTCCACAGTGCCGCAACGTGTTGTGCAACGCCGTCGTCGACCAGCGGTCCGTAAGAGGCGATCAGTTGCCCGATCGCGTGTTCATCCTCGAGTCGCTGTAGCCGCGACTCCAGCACCGACAGCCTGTCCTCCATCGTTCACCTTTCTGAGATCTCACCCGATCTCCACCAACTCTGCCAGCGATTCCAGTTGCTGCACATAGTGATCGGCCGACGAAGCCCGAATGGTCACCGACACGATCGTTGCACCGTCGTCCAGAGTCTGGGCAATCGCAGTGCACGTAGCAGTGGGATCACCACCCGGATCGAGTCGGCCGGATCCGAGGACGACATCGAAATCTGGTGGTAGCTCAACGGAATCGAGCATCTCGCGCAGTTGTCGACGCCCGAGACCGAAGGGCACCCAGCCGTCGCCGAGTTCGATGGCGCGCCGAAGCGAGCGCATCGATCGCCCACCAATCCACATCGGCACGTGATCGGCCGTGGCGTGCGGACGCACCACCACGTCGCCGTAATCGTAGAATCGGCCATGGTATTCGGGCCGTTCCGTGGACAGTGACGAGCGCAAAGCCCGCAGCGCATCATCCGCCCGCGCCCCGCGGTCGTCGAACGACGCCCCCAGCAGCCGGAATTCGTCGTCGAGCGAACCGATCCCGACACCCAGCACCAGCCGTCCGCCGCTGACTGCATCCAACGTGCCATACCGTTTGGCGATCTCCAATGGGTGGTGATAGCCGAGCACCAGCACTTGAGTGGCCAAGCGGATCTGTTCGGTACGTGCGGCGAGAAAACCGAACGTGGCCAACGGGTCCCAGTACGTCCCGCCGCGCTCGGCCGCCACCGCAACGGGCACGGCGACGTGCTCGCTGCAGGTGAGGTGGTCAAAGCCCAACCGGTCGGCGGCGATGGCGATCTGCGCCAGCTCGCCAATGCCGGCGGTGACCTCCCACGGATCGTGGACGCCGGGAACGAGGGTAACGATCGGAGAGGTCAGTCCGATGCGCACGCTCATCTCCGCGCCAGCATCCGCTGCATCGCCTCGTGCGCGCCGAGCACCAGCGCAGCACGGTCGGAGCCGTTGCGTTTCTCCACTTGTCGCGCGTTGCCGCCGGCAATCCAAACCGGTCCGTCACCGAGATGCTCGAGCCCTTCGCGCGCCACGTCGTCGTGCTCGCTGACGAGCATGCCGGGGACGTCGAAGTTGAGGCCGGCCCGCTGCATCGCCGGTGTGCGGGTGACGCCGAGGATCAGTTCGCAAACGTCGACGCCGTACTCGCGCAGTTCGAGCCAGAGGGATTCGGCGAAGATGCGACCGAAAGCCTTGACTCCGCTGTACACGCTCAGCTCAGCGGCACCGAGATAGCCGCTCATCGAGCCGACGAGCAGGATGCCGCCACGCCCCGCGTCACGCATCTGGCGACCGAAGTGCTGGACGAGCGCGAGCTGCGTGGTGATGTTGAGATCGATGACGTCGTGGAACCGACCGAGGTCGCCGTCCAGGAATCCGCTGCCGTAGCTGTTGGCACCAGCGTTGTAGATCAGAAGGCCCACGTCGAGATCATCGGTTGCCGCCACGATCGTGTCTATGGAGTCCCGCCGGGTCAGGTCGAGGGCAAGCGTCCTGACCTGCACCCCGAACGCACGCGCAGTCTCCGCGGTGGCATCGAGCGGTTCCGGCTTCCGGGCAATCAGGACCAGGTGCACCCCCGCCTGTGCCAGTTGTCGGGCGAACGACGCGCCGACTCCCTCCGAACCCCCGGCGATCACGGCCCACGGCCCGTACTTGAACAGGTCGGTCATCGTCGTCCTCCCTCGTCTCGGGGTGGAGCGTAACGACCGAGCTGCCTGTTCGGATCGCGATTCCCGGCCACCGGGATCTGATCGCCGCCGACCTAGACCCTCCCGCGCGCCTGCACTTCTGGCAGTATTCAGACGCTAGAGTGATCAATCTGCACAATCGCTGCAGCCAAAACACAGCGAGGCGACATCATGTCCGACACCGACCGCCCCGTCGACGCCATCGACGCCCGCATCCTCGCTGCGCTCTCCGACGACCCACGCGCGACGGTCATCGCGCTCGCCGACCGCACCGGACTGTCGCGCAACACGGTGCAGGCTCGGTTGGCGAAGCTCGAGCAGCGCGGGGCGTTGCGGTCGTTCGACCGCCGCATCGATCCGGCGGCCCTCGGCTATCCGCTGACCGCGTTCGTGCTGACCGATGTCACGCAGAGCCAACTGGCGCCGGTCTCCGCTGCGCTGGCCGAGATACCCGAGGTACTCGAAGTCCACGGCCTCACCGGCGTCACCGACCTGTTGGTCCACGTCGTCGCCCGCGATGCCGACGACCTCTACCGCATCGCCGGCATGATCCTCGACATCCCCGGCGTCACCCGCACCACCACATCACTGGTGATGCGCAAGCTCGTCGACTACCGCATCGACGGACTGGTACAGCGCCGCATCGACTCCCGCTGAGGCGTCGATACAATCCCATCCATGCTCGACGGCGTACGCACCCTGTATCGGCTGACCCGCGGTGACCGGGTCGCCGACGATCAGCCGACTCCGCACACAGTGATCGCGGAGGGCCCGCATCGCACGCTGCGACGGTACGGCACCGACGACGACTTGGACTCCGCTCGTGCCGCCGGCCGGCCGCCGGTCCTCCTGGTCCCGCCGCTGGCCGTACCTGCGCGGTGCTACGACCTCGCCCCGGACATGTCCCTGGTGGCGTTCCTACTCTCGACCGGTCGCATCCCGTACGTCGTCGACTTCGGCGAGATGCACTATGCCGACCGACATCTCGGCTTCGAGGACTTCTTCGACGACATCACCCCGCAGGCCATCCACCGCACCCTCGACGACTACCGGCAGGCGGCGACCCTCGACCTCGCCGCCTGGAGTCTCGGCGGAACGGTTGCGTTCCTGACCGTCGCCGCACATCCCGAGTTGCCGGTACGGTCGATCACCGCGATCGGCACACCACTGAATTATGCTGTGGTGCAGCCCTATCCATTGGTCCGCGCGGTAACCCGGCCGATCGGCGACAAGCCGGTGACCCTCGCGTTGAAGGCGATGGGCGGGATTCCGGCGCCGCTGGTGCGTGTCGCGTACCGTGCAACGGCGTGGCAGCGGGAACTCCGCAAACCCGGCTACATCATGCGCAACGCCGACAACACCGAAGCACTGGCCCGAATGCAGGTCATCGACTGGTTCCAGGAATCCCTCCCCGGCTACCCCGGCAAGCTGGCCGAGCAGATGTGGCAGAATCTGGTGTTCCGCAACGAACTCGCCGCAGGCGTACTGGATTTCGATGGCCGGCCGATCGACCTCACTGCAATCGGCGTACCGATCCAACTGTTCGGCAGCCACCGCGACGCCATCGTCAGCTGGGCAGGCGCCCATCACGGCGTCGAGATCTTCGGCGACTCCCCGCAGGTCCACTTCACCACCGTCGAAACCAGCCACCTCGGCCTGATCGCCAGCAGTGACGCCGGCGCCGAAACCTGGCCACGGATTGAGGAATTCCTCGGCGCGCTGGACTAGCGTCCAACCGCTGGTCGAGCTAGTCCGGCTGACGCCGGGAGTTGCGTTGACAGCGCCCTAGATTTCGTTGACAGCGCCCACCTTGCCGCAGAGAGGCACGTCGGTCTCGTATCTAGGGCGCTGTCAACGTAATCTAGGGCGCTGTCAACGCTCTTGGGGCACGCTGTCGATCACGATGTGCCCTCACTCGAAGTAGCGGTACACACCCTCGACGACGACGGCCGGACGCTCACTGCCCTCGAGTTCGATGACGCCGTCGATCACGACCTGCACGCCACCCTTGGGCAGGTGCTCGATCGACTTGAGGGTGGCGTTGAGACGCACCCGACCGCCGGCGGGCACCGGGCTGGTGAAGCGAACCTTGTTGAGCCCGTAGTTGACTGCCATTTTCACGCTGTCGACCGCGAAGATCTCGGAGAACATCGGGATGATCAGGGACAGGGTGAGGTAGCCGTGGGCGATCGGTCCGCCGAAGGGGCTTTCCTTGGTGGCGCGCTCCGGATCGACGTGAATCCACTGGTGGTCGTCGGTGGCGTCGGCGAACGTGTTGATGCGGTCCTGCGCAACGGGCAGCCACGAGCTGATACCAATGGTCTTACCGACGAGCGGGTCGAGGTCGGCGAGGGTGGCGACCTTGGTGACGACGGGTTCGCTAACTGCGGTCATGAGGGAAAGTCCTTCTGATGATGAGGGTTTGGATTGGGTCAGCGCTTGATGCCGAGAACGCGCATGGCGTTCTCCTTGAAGAGCAGCGGCTCCACTTCGGGCTTCATCTCGAGCTTGGCGTAGTCGGCGAGCCAGCGGTCGACCTGGATGACCGGGAAGTCCGAGCCGAACAGAACCTTGTTGCGCAGCATCGAGTTTGCGGCGCGCACCAACTGCGGCGGGAAGTACTTCGGCGACCACCCGGACAGGTCGATGTACACGTTGGCCTTGTGCGTGGCGATCGAGATCTGCTCATCGACCCACGGCACGGCCGGGTGAGCCATGATCACCGTCAGGTCGGGGAAGTCGGCGGCCACGTCGTCGAGCAGCATCGGGTCGGAGTACCGCAGCTTGATCCCGTGTCCGCCGGGCATGCCGGCGCCGATGCCAGTCTGGCCGGTGTGAAACAGTGCCGGCACACCGCATTCCACGATCGCCTCGTACAGCGGATAGAACTGGCGGTCGTTCGGTTCGAAGCCCTGCATGCTGGGATGGAACTTGAAGCCCTTGACCCCGAACTCGTCGACCAGGCGATGCACCCGCTTGACCGCGGCCTTGCCCTGCAGCGGGTCGACCGAGCCGAACGGAATCAGGACGTCGTTGAACTCGGCTGCACGCTCGGCGATTTCCTCCACATTGTTCGGCGGATGCCCGGTGGCCGATTGCGCATCAACGGTGAAGACCACGGCTGCCATGTTGCGCTCACGGTAGTGCTGGGCCATCGCCTCGATGGACGGGCTACGTTCCTCACCCGACTTGAAGTACTTTTCCGACGCGGCCATCAGTTCGTCGTCGAGCGAATGATGTCCGCAGCCGTCGATCTCGACGTGGGTGTGAATGTCGATGGCCTTGATGGCGTCGAAATCGACGCCGTATTCGTAGCGGCTCATTTTGCGGCCGCCAGCACCTCGGCGGGGAACTCTTCGCCGACGGTCTCGAGGTTGTTGGCGAACGTGCCGGGCCAGACAGCTGCGACGTCGTCGGCACTGAACCCATCGTCGTGGTAGGCGGATTCGGTCATCTCCGGGTGCGACCACAACGCAAGGCGATCGCCGCCGATGGAGATGGCCTGGCCGGTGATGTCGGCGGCTGCGTCGGAGGCGAGGAACGCGATGACCCCGGCCACGTCTTCCGGCGTGCCCATGCCGACCTCGCGGCGGATGACGTCGGCGAGCTTGCCGGTTTCCTTGGCCTCGTCGATGAACGGCTTGAAGATCGGCACGGTTTCGGTCATCGCGGTGGCGGCGACCGGGCAGACGGCGTTGGCGGTGATGCCGGCCTTGCGCAGTTCCATCGCCCAGGTGCGGACCATGCCGACGATGCCGGCCTTGGCGCCCGAGTAGTTGGTCTGGCCGAAGTTGCCGCGCTGACCGGCGGGCGAGCCGATGCAGATGATGCGGCCACCCTCGCCCTGCTCGCGGAACTGAACGACGGCCTCGCGCACGCAGGTGAACGTGCCCCGCAGATGCACATTGATGACGGCGTCGAAGTCGTCGTCGGTCATCTTCCACAGCACCTTGTCGCGCAGGATGCCCGCGTTGGTGACCAAGATGTCGAGGCGCCCGAAGTTGTCGACGGCCGCTTTGACCAACGCCTGTGCGGTTTCGGTGCTGCCGACCGGGGCGACGACGGCCACGGACTTGCCGCCGGCGGCCGCGATCTCGGAGACCGCCGCGTCCGCGGTCTCCTGGCGGACGTCGTTGATGACGACGGCCGCACCGTCGGCGGCGAGTTCCTTCGCATAGGCCAATCCGAGGCCCTGTCCGCTGCCGGTGACGATGGCGACTTTGCCGGTGAGATCCATAAATGCCTCCTTGGGGCGTGTACTGCGTCCTATTTGATTAGAGTCGCAATGATTGAGTTTGTCAATGGTTGATTGCTGATAGTCTCCATGTGGTGTGTCGCCACCAGCGAAAGGAGTCCGATGTCAGAGCGGCGAATCCTCGAGGACGATCTCGGATTCCTCATTGCGCGTACCAGCGCGCTGCTGGTCAAGACCACCAACCGAAAGCTCTCATCACTTGGCTTGAAAGTCCGCGGATACAGCGCGCTGGCCGCAGTCTGCGATGAGCCCGACGGCATCACCCAACGACGCCTGGCCTCCGACGTGGGTCTCGATCCGAGTCAGATCGTGGCCCTTGTGGACGAACTCGAATCACGAGATCTCGTGGTACGCACCACCGATCCGAACGACCGCCGCAACAAGCTGATCCTTGCCACCGACGCAGGCCGCGAACTGTGCGGCCGCGCACGCGAACTCACTCGTGATGTGTCGCGCGAACATTTCGTCGGGGCCGATGACGATCAGCTCGAGGCGTTGCGTGACCTGCTCTACCGCACCACGTTCAACACCTCGACGACCTGACCTGCCCTCAGACCGGCTCAGGCGTGGAGTACATGTCGCGGAGCCGGTCCTTGCGGATCTTTCCCGTTGCGTTGCGCGGGATCTCCTCGAGCAGCACCATCGACTTGGGGATCTTGAAGCGGGCCAGCCGCCCGTTCAGAAAGCTCTCCAGATCGTCGTAGGTCAGTGTCGAATCTGGCGCGAGAGTGATTGCCGCGCAGCCCACCTCGCCCCACTTGTCATTCGGCACGCCGAAGACGCCACAGCCGACGACACCGGGGTACTCGAGGATGGCCGCCTCGATCTCGGCAGGATAGATGTTCTCACCGCCGGAGATGATCATGTCCTTGAGCCGGTCGACGATGGTGATGTATCCCTCGTCGTCGCGAACGCCGACGTCCCCGGACCGGAACCAACCACCGTCGACGAACGCTGCTGCAGTGGCGTCCTCACGATTCCAGTACTCGCGCATCACGTTCGGTCCTTGAATCTGAATCTCCCCGCGCTCACCGGGTTTGGTCTCCACCCCGTCGACATCGACGACTCGGACATCGGTGAAGAACTGCGGCACTCCGGCGGTGCCGAGTTTGCTCTCGACGAACTTCGGCGTGAGAACCAATGCGCCCGGACCGGTTTCGGTGAGCCCGTAGCCCTGGCACAGGTTCACTCCGCGTTCGGTGTACGTGTGCAGGGTGCGTGGCGGAACCGGTGCCGCGGCAACTATCCAACGCCGGATCGACGACAGATCCGCGCTCGCGAAGTCCGGATGTGCACTCATCGCGTCGAGCATCGTGGGTACGCCGAAGGAGTAGGTGACCTTGCGCTCTTCGATGACTTTGAGGATTCGGCCCGCCTCGAACCCCTCCTCAATGATCACCGTGCCGCCCTTGAGAATTGTCGGCAGGGAGATGTAATTCAGTGCGGCCGTGTGAAACAGCGGTGCCGCGACGAGCGAGACCTCATCGCTGCGGAGGTCGAGGTCGACGATCGGATTCATCGAGGCGAACGTGACACCGCCGTGCGTCAGGACGACGCCCTTGGGATTTCCGGTGGTTCCGGAGGTGTACATGATGAAGCACGCGTCGTCGTGGGACACATCGCGATCGATGCGTTCGACGCCGGCTGCCGCGATGATCTGCTCATAGCCAACGGCATCGGCGTCAGGAGCGCCGTCGACCACCACGCGTGTTTGAACACCGGCCTCCTCAGCGGATGCGACCGCGACCTGTCCGAGTTCGGCGGAGTGGACGAGGATGCGGGCACCGGAGTCGCGGAGCGCGTAGGTGACCTCGGGTGCAGTGAGTCGCGCGTTCAGCGGCACCAGCACAGCCCCGAGCAGCCCTGTGGCGAACAGTCCCTCCAGGTATGACGGATGGTTGGCGCTCAGCAGCGCGACGCGATCGCCACGCTCGAGGCCGAGGTCGGCGAGCGCGTGCGCCAACCGGGTCGCCCGCTCATCGAGCTCGCGGTAGGAAATGCCCTGCTCGCGGAACACGATCGCGGTCGCCTCCGGGTCCCGACGTGAGCTCCGGAAGGGCCACGTGCCGACGCCCTGATTACGCATGCTGACACTCCTGATCGATCGAGATGTGGTGCCAATCACGGTAACGCTTAATCATTGAGTTTGTCAATGATTAAGGAAGCCGAGCGCTGATAGTCAGCGGATACCGACCGTGCGCCCGATACTGGCGGCCGCGACCTGCGCTGCAGCGACGAGTGAAGTGCGATTCCGCCCGAGCGTTGGCACCACCACGCCGAGTGCGGCGACCACCTCGTCGCCCGCTCGCACCGGAACCGCGACCGAGCAGGCACCCAATGTCATCTCCTCGACCGTGGTCGCATAGCCCTGCTGCCGGATCTGACGTAGTTGTCGGTCCAGGACCCCGGGCGCGACGATGGTGTGCCGGGTGAACGGACGCAGCTCGGCCAGCACTGCTCGACGGACGTCGTCGGGGGCGTGTGCGAGAAGAACCTTGCCGACGCCTGTCGAATACAGCGGCAATCGCCCGCCGACGCGACTGACCACCGGAACCGAGGTGCGCCCGGACAGTCGGTCGAGGTAGAGCACCTGCGTGCCCTCGCGCACCGCCAGATGCACCGTGGCCCGCGTCGCGGCATACAGATCCTGCAGGAAAGGCGCCGCGACTTCGCGGAGACCGGATTGGATCGGGGCGAGCAGGCCGAGATCCCACAGACGCCGACCGATGACGAAGGTGCTGTCGGGTCGACGGACCAGGGCGCCCCACGCCTCGAGTTCGCGCACCAGTCGGTGCGCAGTAGGGACGGGGAGTTCGGCACGGCCGGCGATCTCGGTCAGGGTTTGTGCGCGGTGGCCGTCGTCGAACGTGCCGAGGACGGACAGGGTGCGTGCCGCAACGGATTGCCCCGGTGCGCTCGTGTTGCCCGCCATCCCACCAGCCTTTCACTCAGTGAAAGCACTGTACCGCGCGGCGGGTGTCAGCCCTCCGCGTCGATCTCCGCGAACACCTTCGACGCGATTCGGAACGCCGTATTCGCATCGGGGACACCGCAATAGATCGCGGACTGCAGGATGACTTCCTTGATCTCGTCGCGCGACAACCCATTTCGCACGGCCGCGCGCACATGCATCGCGAGCTCCTCGTGATGGCCACGCGCTATCAGGGCGGTGAGGGTGATCATCGATCGACTCTTGCGGTCGAGTCCCGGCCGGGTCCAGATGCTGCCCCACGCGTATTCGGTGATGAACTCCTGGAACTCCTGGGTCAGATCAGTGATCGCGGCGGTCGCGCGGTCGACGTGCGCATCGCCCAGGACCTCGCGGCGCACCACCATACCGTCGTCGTACTTCGTCATTATTGGACTCCCTCTGCACGGTCGAGTTGAATCTGGATGAGTCTGTCTGCGGCACCGAAATAATCGCCGCGCGGCGGGTGATCGGCGAGCTTGGCCATGGTGCGCTGTTCGGCGGTCACCGCATCCCCGGCAGCGTCGAGATTGGCGCGCATGCGATCGGCATGCACCCGCAGATCGGCGACCAGCCGGGTGGTCTGTCGACCCGCAATAACCGTGTGCCGCATCAGGGTTCGCAGCGCATCCCATTCGGCATGCCAGGCCCCCGACGACCGCTCCTCCAACGCGTCGGCCGCGGCCACGTGCAACGTCGCGCCCAGCATCGGGGCGGTGAGTCCGGCGCGTCGGATCAATACGGAGAGCACGGGGTTGGCCTTGTTGGGCATCGTCGACGACCCACCGGCCGCTCCTTCGCCGAGCTCACCGATCTCGGTGCGCGACAACGTCAGTACATCATTGGCGAGGTGCCCCCACGCGTCGGTACAGCCGACCGCGGCATCCCCGCTACGGGTGATCTCGGTGCGCACGGTGTGCCAGGGCACGGTCGGCTCCAGGCCGAGTTCCCGGGCCGCCACCGTGGTGGCCTCGAGGACTGCAGACGCCGGATCGTCCAGTGCCGCCGCGAGTTCATAGGCGGCCGCCAAAGTACCTGCCGCACCACCGATCTGCACCGGGAATACCAAACGGTCGACCTGTTCGACGGCGTCGAGCACACCGCGGAGCCAGCCGGCGACCTTGAGCCCGAACGTCATCGGGATCGCCTGCTGGGTGAGGGTGCGTGCCACCATTGGGGTGGCTCGATGCTCATCGGCCAGCCGCACGAGAGCCCGCACCTGTTCTCGGAGCTCTGCGCGCAATTGTGTGAAAGCCGTTGCGGTACAGGAGATGAGTGCTGTGTCGACGAGATCCTGGCTGGTGAGCCCCCGATGCAGCCAGGTGGCCGCGCCACCGTCGCCGAGCCCGGCGCGCAGGGTTTTCACCAGCGGGATGACCGGGTTGCCGCCGGATTCGGCGGACACCGCGATGGATTCCCGGTCGGCATCGGACACCAAGGCGCGCAACCGGTCGGCGCTCACCTCGACACCGGGCGGCGCGATTCCGGCCTTCGTCAGCCCCGACGACCACGCCGCCTCCAACGCGATCATCGCGTCGAGGACCGCGGTGTCGGTGAACAGGTCACCAGCGTGCTGGTCTCCGGGCCACAGGATGTCGGTCATCGTTCAACGGTATCGGGTGCCGACCGTCCCGGAGGTCAGTGGAGGGGCCAACCCGTGTAGCCCTCGGCGAGGTAGGTCGAGCCGGCCTCCGAGGCCACCAGCGTCTCCAACTCACCGAGCTGGCGCTGTTCGTCGAAGTCCGAGGCGCCGTCGACGTTGTGCAGCATCGTGGTCATCCAGTACGAGAAGTGCTGCGCCTTCCACACGCGAGACAGCGCGCGGTCGGTGTAGGTGTCCAGCGCGGCGTCGTCGTCCTTGGTGATGGCGCGTTCGAGGACGTCGGCGAGTACCCGGACGTCGGCGAGGGCGAGGTTGAGGCCCTTGGCGCCGGTCGGCGGGACGGTGTGCGCGGCGTCGCCGGCCAGCAGGAGTTTGCCGTGGCGCATCGGGGACTGGACGAAGCTGCGGAATGGCAGCACGGTGCGTTCGAGGACCGGGCCGTCCTTGAGCCGGAAGCCATCCTCCCCGGACAGTCGAGTGTGTAGCTGGTCCCAGATGCGGTCGTCGGACCAGTCATCGGGGTTCTCGCCCGGGTCGCACTGGAAGTACATGCGTTGCACGGTGTCGGTGCGCTGGCTGATGAGCGCGAAGCCTTCGGGGGCGCGGGTGTAGATGAGTTCGGGGGCGCTCGGCGGGGCCTGGACCATGACACCGAACCAGGCGAACGGGTATTCGCGGAAGTACTGATGGGCGTCGGCGACGAGGCCGCGGCAGATGCTGCGTGAGCCGTCGGCGCCCACGACCAGGTCGGCGGTGATTTCCTGGCGCGCGCCGTCGGCGTCGGTGAATCGGACGATCGGGGTGTCGGTCACCCCGGTGACCTCGGCGTCGCTGACGCCGTAGCGGACGTCGCCGCCGTCGCGGGTGCGGGCACGGTGCAGGTCGATGAAGACCTCGGTCTGCGGGTAGAGCCAGCACGACGCACCGGCCAGCTTCTGGAAGTCGATGCGGTGGCTGACGCCGCCGAAGCGCAGCGAGATGCCCTCGTGTTCGTGGCCGTCGGTGAGAACCCGGTCGGAGACACCGGAGTCGACGAGCAACCGCACGCTGTCACGTTCGAGGATGCCGGCACGGTGGGTGGTCTCGATCTGCTCGACGGTGCGGTTGTCGATGACGACGCTCTCGATGCCGGCGTTGTGCAGCAGATGCGACAGCATCAGGCCGGCGGGACCACCGCCGACGATCGCAACCTGCGTGCGGGTGGTGTTGCTCATGGTGTTCTCCGATTCGTGGGGCTGTGCAAACGTCGACGCCGTCCGCTCCCTGAGCGTGTCGAAGGGGCGATGCAATGAAACCTACGAGTCCCGCGTCACATCCGTCGACACCCAGCTTTCACTCAGTGAAACCCGCGCCACGTTGACAGCGCCCTGCATCCCGTCGACAGCGCCCTGAATCTCCTCGACAGCGCCCTCGATCACGTTGACAGCGCCACGCTGCGCAGTCCGAGGGCGCTGTCGACGCGACGGAGGGCGCTGTCAACGCGGGAACGCGGGGTGCGCTGATCCGCAGAGACCTACGATCGGGGACGACCATGGACATCACCACGCAACAACTCCGCTGCTTCGTCGCCGTCGCCGAGCACCTGCATTTCGGTCGCGCGGCGCAGTCGTTGCACCTGAGTCCGTCGACGGTCAGCGAGAACATCGCGGTCCTGGAGAAACGGATCCGCCGACCACTCCTGCAGCGCACTCCGCGCCACGTCACCCTGACCGCGGCCGGCACCGAACTCCTCCCCCTCGCGCGGCAGGCGCTCGCGGCGATGGATGAGGTCGTCGAATGGAGCGGGGGCGGGCGACGACGCACCGCGGTCCGGGTCGGGCTGATGGTCTCGAGTGCCCGGTTCCGCGCGACGATGTCGGCGGCGACCGCGGCGATGCCGGAGGTCACCTGGGAGATCAAACACCTCGGACTCGACGGCGCCTACCGCGCACTCGCCGACGACGAGGTTGACTGCGTTTTCGTCACCGAGGCCGGCGAGGCTCCGAAGGATGTTCGGGCGCAACCACTCTGGAACGAAGGGTGCGTCGTGGTCGTACGCGACGACCACCGCCTCGCCAACCGCCCCGCGATCACGCGGGCGGATCTGTCCGGCGAAACGCTCATCGCGGTCCGTGACAGCGAGACGTCGTCGCGCTGGCTGCACACCCTGATCGGCGACACCGACGACGTCGTGCTTCGTCCCATCGCCCACAGCTTCGAAGAGGTCCTCGAGCTCTGCAGCGTCGGCGCGGGCATCAACATCGCCGGCGAGTCCGCCGCCGAGTCGTACGCCCGACCGGGCATCCACTTCATCCCGTTCCCGACGGCACCCCGACTGACGACCTACCTCTGCCTCCCCCAACGCCCGAATCCCACTCTCGTGGACTTCATCGACGTCGTTGAACACAGCGTTCGCGACCAGCGAACGTTCGGGTAACCCGAACGTTCGTCCACCAATTCCTGATGGACTTGGTGTGATACAGACCGCACGATGGTCGACGTGACCTCCCCCGACACTGCACCCGCAACGCCGCGGACGCTGACGTACGTCAACCGTGCCAACGGTCCGCTGCTGCTCGACCTCTACCGCCCAGACCAGGCCGAACCCGTACCGGTCGTCATCTGGCTGCACGGCGGTGGCTGGTTCACCGGCGACCGGACGCTCGCCCCAGACCTGTGGCGCTACTTCGCCGACGCCGGCATCGCGATGGCCTCGATCGAGTACCGACTCACCGGCGAGGCGATCTTCCCCGCTCAACTCCACGACGTGCGCGCGGCGATCCGCTACCTGCGCACCCACGCCGCCGAACTCGGCCTCGACCCCGATCGCATCGGCGTGTGGGGCGCGTCGGCCGGCGGACACCTCGCCGCGCTGGCCGGCCTCACCGGACACCTCGCGACGCTGCCGGGTGAGGACGCCGATGGCGACGCCTCGGTGCGGGCGGTCGCAGAATCGTACGGACCGGTGGATCTCACCCAGGCCGACGTCCCGCCCGGCGCTCCCCTCCCGGGCACCGACCCGCGCAACTCGCCCGAGGCGCGCCTCATCGGCGGACTGCCCGACGAGCAGCCGTACCGAGCGACCGCCGCCAGCCCGCACCTGCAGGTCACCTCTGCCGCGCCGCCGTTCCAGATCTCGCACGGCACCGGCGACGTCCTCGTCGGCCATCGGCACAGCGAGCTACTGCACGAGGCGCTCCTCGCCCATGGCGTCGCCAGCGACCTCTACCTCGTCGACGACTACCGGCACGGCTTCCTCAACCCTGGCGGGCGGCTCGACGTCGACATGGCCAAGGTGTTCGACGACGGACGCCTCGAGGCCGAGGGCACCGCGCCCGCCACCCACCGAACCGCCACCACCGAGAAACGCACCCGATTCGGCTTCGACACCATCGGCGCGTTCCTCGCCACCCATCTTCTGAGCACATCCGTAACCGCCCTGCACGCAAAGGAATCCGCATGACCACCAATCTCGACGCCATCCACGGCCTCGCACCTGTCGTCGGCTCACTGCCCGGCGAACCCGTCCCCTACTACCTGCCCACCGGCGAGGGACAGCGCTATGAGATCGGCAACCAGCTCTGGACGGTGATCGCCCGATCCGCCGACAGCGGAGGCGGTTTCGACGCCGCCTTCGTCCTCGGTCCGCGAGGCGCGGGCGCCGGATTCCACAGTCTCGCTGACCATCAGCGTTCGTTCTACGTCTTCGACGGCGCCGTCCAGTTCTGGCTGCCGGGCGAGAGCCGAGTCCTCGGCGCCGGCGACTCGATTCACGTTCCCGCTGGGGTACCGGTGGCCTATCGCTTCACCCAGAACCTCTCCAAGTTCCTGCTGTGGTCGGCGCCCGGCGGTGCACTCGACGCGCTCCTGAACTCAGAAACCGAAGTCGCCCAGCATATCTACAGCGCGAAGTCCACGGACACCATCGGTCTACCAGGCGGCTGGCAGACCCACGATCTGCCGCAGGTCGACGCCTCCGACACCTGGGACACCAGCCTCCCGTCGGGTGTCGAACCGTACTTCATCCGCGCCCACGAGGGCGAGCATCGGGAATGGCCGGATGCCATCAACACGTTCTCCGCGCGCGGCGCGAACACCGGCAGCCGCTACTTCTCGGTGCTGACCCTCGGCGCGAAACAGCCCTATATTCCGCAGCATTTCCACCAGCAGCACACGGAGAACTTCTTCTGCGTGTCGGGTCGAGTGTGGTTGTCCGTCAACGGGACCGAAGTCCTCGTCACCCCCGGCGACTACGTCCACGCACCGGCCGGCACCATCCACAGCTACGCGTTCGGCGCCCACAACACCCGCATGCTCGGCGTGCTGACCACCGACATCTTCGAACCGTTCTTCGACCGCACCGGCGACGCCACCACCGACAACGTCTACACCGAGGGACTCGTCAACCCGACGACGCTCATGGGCAAGCTCGGTCAGATCGCCGACCTCGACGTGGTGATGGTCGGCCCACCGCCGCAGAGCAATTACGCACATCTGGGATAGCCGTTGGGTCGTGGTGGTCTAATCGAGATCACCACGACCACCCAGAACAGGAACATCCATGCCGCGCGTCGCCACCGGAGAATCGGTGATCGCGCGTGCCGTGCGGGTGGTGGAGGCATTCGGCCTCGACGACACCTCACTCACCGTCGGCGACATCGCCCGCCGCTCCGGACTCCACGTCGCCACCGCATCCCGGATCATCGAGGAACTCACCGCCGCCGGGTGGCTTGAACGCGACGGCCGGTCGGTCCGCATCGGAGTCCGGTTGTGGGAGTTGGCATCCCGATCCTCACCTGCCACCGGGCTGCGGGCGGCAGCCATGCCGTTCATGGAGGACCTGCACCAGGTCATCGGTAACGACACCCAACTCGCGGTGCTCGACGGCACCGAGGTGTTGTTCCTCGAGCGACTCACCTCCCCCAATCCAGTGGTCAACTACAGCCGCATCGCGGGACGGCTACCGGTACATGCGTCGTCGTCCGGTCTGGTCCTTCTCGCGCACGCCGACGCTGCCCGACAGGAAGCCGTGGCGACCGCACCGATGACGGTCTACACCGACAAGACGATTCACACCGCCGCCCAACTCCGCACCACCCTCGCCCACATCCGTCGACAGGGATACGCGCTGTGTCCGGGGCACATCTACCCCGACACCACCGGCATTGCCGCACCGATCCGCGGGTCCGACGACACGGTGATCGCCGCTCTCGCCCTGATCGTGCCGAACGACGACACCGCTTTCACCAAGATCCCGGCGCTGCAGGCGACCGCGCGGGGGATCTCACGGGTAATGGCGTCGGCCGCCGCACCTCGCTGACCTCCGCCTACGCTCTGGGCTTGTCCAACTCTCTCAATGATTGAGAATTGACTATGGCCTGGGCCACTCCGTCGGGCACCCTTGATCCAGCCCACAGATCGAGGAGTGATCATGACGCCGCAGAGCACCAACACGCTACGAGTCCGTGACCGGACGGTCGTCGCCCGCGATGTGGTTGCCCTGACCCTCGACCACCCCGACGGCCGTCGCCTCGCCGACTGGGCGCCCGGCGCGCATATCGACGTGATCCTGCCGAACGGACTCACCCGGCAGTACTCGTTGTGTGGAGATCGTTGGGACGCTTACACCTACCGCATCGCAGTCCGTCGCGAAGCCGACAGCCGGGGCGGGTCGTCGTATATCCACGACGAACTGCGCGTCGGCGACCTGGTCGGGATCGGTGGACCGCGCAACAACTTTCGGATGGCACCCGCGACCCGGTATCTGTTCATCGCCGGCGGCATCGGCATCACCCCGATGCTGCCGATGGTGGCGCAGGCCGAGATCGTCGGCGCGGAGTGGGACTTGCTCTACTGCGGCCGATATCGGGACACCATGGCGTTCGCCGACGACCTCGGTGTGTACGGGGATCGAGTATCGATCGTCGCCAGCAGCGAGTCGGGCCGTACTGATCTCGCCACACTCCTGACTGCTGTCGATGAGGACACGCGCGTGTATGTCTGTGGGCCACAGTCCTTTCTCGACGACGTCACCGCGCTGACCCAGCACTGGCCGGTCGGACGACTTCGGCTCGAGCGGTTCACCGCCCAGCCCGGCGACGAAGCCTCCCGTAGCATCGCCTTCGAACTCGAACTGGCGCGGTCGGGTCACGTGGTGACCGTCGCACCCGAGGTCGGGGTCCTCGACGCCCTCGCCGACGCCGGGATCGGTGTCCTCAGCTCATGCCGCGAAGGGTTGTGCGGCACTTGCGAGACAACGGTTCTCGACGGCGTGCCCGACCACCGCGACTCCGTCCTCGACGACGACGAACGCGCCGCCAACAACTGCATGCTCGTCTGCGTGTCGCGCGCGTGCTCCGATCGCCTCGTCCTCGATCTGTAGATTCTCTCGTCTGAACCACAAGGAGTTCCGATGTCCACCCCACTCGCCGACGCCCCCGTGCTGCCCACCTCGACGTCCGATCCGTTCGGCCTCGACGTGCTCGCCGATCCTCTTCCATTCCAAGAAGAGCTGCGCGAGGCCGGCCCCGTCGTCTACCTCGAGACATATGGCATTTACGGCATGGCCCGCTACGACGAGGTACACGCCGCATTGACCGACTGGCAGTCGTTCCAGTCCGGCGCTGGCGTGGGACTCAGCAACTTCCGCTACGAAAAGCCCTGGCGCCCACCGAGCCTACTTCTCGAGGCTGATCCGCCACACCACGACGCTCCGCGCGCGGTGCTGTCGAAGGTCCTGTCACCACGCTCGATTCGCCGCCTGCGCGATGGCTGGATGGCCGACGCCGTAGAGCTCGTCGATCAGGTCCTCGCCAATGGCACCGAGTTCGACGCGGTACCCGCACTGGCCCAGGCATTTCCGCTGCGCGTCTTCCCGGATGCCGTCGGGCTGCGACAGGAAGGTCGTGAAAACCTCCTGCCCTACGGCAACCACACCTTCAACGCGTTCGGCCCGCACAACAGCCTCGTCGCCGCCGGCGATGCCCGCGTCGGCGAGCTCTCCGCGTGGGTAGCAGAGCAGTGCGAACGAGAAAACCTCGCCGACACCGGTTTCGGCGCCGACATCTGGGCCGCCGCCGACCGCGGCGACATCACCCACGACCAGCCGCCGCGCATCGTACGGTCGCTGCTGACCGCGGGCGTCGACACCACCGTCAACGGCCTGGCCGCGGTGCTCTACGCCTTCGCCACCCACCCCGAACAGTGGCAACGCGTCCGCGAAGACATCTCCCTCGCGCGCACCGCATTCGACGAAGCCGTGCGCTGGGAGTCGCCGGTGCAGACCTTCTTCCGCACCGCCACAAGAGATGTCGAGATCGGCGGCGTCACCATCCCCGACGGCGAGAAGATCGTGATGTTCCTCGGTGCCGCCAACCGCGACCCACGCCGCTGGGATCGACCCGACGAGTTCGACCTGTCCCGCGACCCCTCCGGACACGTCGGCTACGGCATGGGCATCCACCAGTGCGTCGGCCAGCACATCGCGCGCCTGGAATCCGAAGCCCTGCTGACGGCCCTCGCCACGCGCGTCGAATCCATCGAACTCACCGCCCCGCCACGCCGACACCTCAACAACACCCTGCGGTCGTGGGAGTCGTTGCCGGTGCGGATGCAGTTGGCCGCCGGATGACCTGGGAACCCTGACGGCATAATCGACATGTGACCAACGCACACGTCGACGTCGCCGTCGTCGGCACCCTCAATCTCGACATCGTCATCCACGTCGAGCGGATGCCCGACTCCGGCGAGACGGTCATGGGGCGTTCGAAGTCGGAGCGGCCAGGCGGCAAGGGCGCCAACCAGGCCTTGGCTGCGGCGACCGTCGGCACCACCGCCCTGATCGGGATCGTCGGCGGCGATGACGCTGCCGATCGGATGCTCGACGCCCAACTCGCAGGGGGTGTCGACGTCACCCACGTCCGGCGTACCGAGGGCATCAGCGGGCAGGCCGTCATCGAGGTCGACGACTCCGGCGCCAATCGGATCATCGTGTTGTCCGGGGCGAATGGCTCGTTGACCGCCGACGACGTGCGCCACAGCCTGGACGCCGCTGATCCGCGAATCGTGCTGACACAGCTCGAATCACCGCGCGAGGTCACCGCTGCCGTCGCTGCGTGGTGTACCCGGAACGGCCGTCGGATGCTCCTCAACCCCAGCCCCGTGGACGAACTGGACCCGACAATCCTCGCCGCCGCCGATCCGCTCGTCGTCAATGAACACGAGGCCGCGTTCTACGCGCCGACCACGAGCGACGACCCGGAAACCCTTGCGCGACAACTACTCGATGTGGCGAGATCGGTGCTGATCACGCTCGGCGGCGACGGAGTGATCGCCGCCGCCGACGGCAATGTCGAACGCATCGCGGTGGAGCCGGTCGACGTCGTCGACACGACCGGTGCCGGTGACATGTTCGCCGGCGTTCTTGCGGCGCACCTTGCCACCGGGAGCGAGATGCTCGAGGCGGTTCGCCTCGCTACCACGGCAGCCACGGAACTTGTTGCGCAGCAGCGTGAGTGAGGGAAGGACTACTTCTTACTCCACCGCGCCACGCGTTCCCGATGTTCCGGGGTCTGATGCGCCAGCGGCTGCATCGCTGCGGCCAGGTTGAGCACCGAATCCAGTGAGCTGGTGCGGGATTCCACCAGCAGCCGCTTCGCCATGCGGAGCGCGTGACCGGGGTTGCGCGCGATCCGACGCGCGAGTTTGGTTGCTTCGAACAGCAATTCGTCGTCGGGCACCACCCGGCTGACGAGGCCCCACGCGAGCGCAGTCGCCGCGTCGACCCGATCGCCGGTGAAGGTCATCTCGGCGGCCCGTTCGTAGCCGACGGCCCGCTGGAGGAACCAGGATCCGCCGTCGCCGGGGATCAGCCCCAACTGGACGAAACTCTCGGCGAAGAAGGCGGATTCGGCGGCGACTCGGATGTCGCACATCATCGCGAGGTCGCATCCGGCGCCCACCGCAGCACCGTTGATCGCACCGATCACGGGTACCTCGCAGCGCAGCATGGCACGCGGAATGCGTTGGATACCCGAGGCATACCCGTGTCGTTGGGCCGCTCCCGACAGCCCGAAGAGTCCCTCTTCGTCGGCCATCTCCTGCACGTTGCCGCCGGAGGAGAAGATGTGCCCGGCACCGGTGAGCACGATGGCACGAACGTCGGCATCAAGATTGGCCTCGTCGACAGCGGCCTCGAACTCCGCGATCAGTTCCGCGCCGGTGATCGCGTTACCCACCTCCGTCAGATTGATGGTCCAGATCTGTACGGCGTCGGCCGTCGCGATGTCGAGTGATGACATTGCCGCAGTCCTTTCTGTAGACGCATGCTCCGCCACAAAACGCTAGACCACCGGCCGCACTACGGTGAGAACATGACGAGCACTCGCGAGAATCAGGTGTCGACAGACACGAGCGACGACGACCCGCAACGCCAACTCATCCGCTATTGCCCCAGCTATTCGCCCGAGCTGATCGACCGCGCGCAGGGCAGCTATCTCTACACCCAGTCGGGCCGTTCGCTGCTCGACTTCACCTCGGGTCAGATGTCGGCAATCCTCGGTCACTCGCACCCGGAGATCGTCTCGACGGTCCAGCGGCAGGTCGCGACACTGGACCACCTGTTCAGCGGCATGCTGTCGCAGCCGGTCGTCGACCTGTCGCGGCGTCTGGCGGAGTCGCTGCCCGATCCGCTGGACAAGGTGGTGCTGTTGACCACCGGCGCCGAGTCCAACGAGGCCGCGATCCGGATGGCCAAGCTGGTCACCGGCAAACACGAGATCGTGTCGTTCGCCGGGTCGTGGCACGGCATGACCCACGCCGCGGCGGCCGCGACCTACAGCTCCGGGCGCAAGGGGTATGGCCCGGTGGCGCCCGGCAACCTCGCGCTGCCGACGCCGAACGCCTACCGTCCCGACTTCACCCACCCCGACGGCACCCACGATTGGCGTCGTCAACTCGACTATGGCTTCGGCATGATCGACGCCCAATCCGTCGGCTCCCTCGCCGCCTGCATCGTCGAACCGATCCTCTCGTCGGGTGGGCTCATCGAACTCCCACCCGGCTACCTGCGCGCGCTGAAGGACAAGTGCGAGGAGCGCGACATGCTGCTGATCCTCGACGAGGCACAGACCGGGCTGTGTCGCACCGGCGACTGGTATGCCTTCCAGCTCGACGGCGTCGTCCCCGACATCCTCACTCTCTCCAAGACTCTCGGCGCCGGCCTGCCGCTGGCCGCGACCATCACCTCCGCGGAAATCGAAGCGCAGGCGCACGAGCGCGGCTTCCTGTTCTTCACCACCCACGTCTCCGACCCGCTGGTCGCCGCGGTCGGCAACACCGTGCTCGACGTCCTCATCCGCGACGACCTCGCAGCGCGCGCCGAGCAGGCGGGAGCGGCACTGCGACAAGGGCTTCTGGAGATTGCCGACCGTCACGACGTCGTCGGCGATGTCCGCGGCCGCGGACTCATGCAGGGCATCGAGCTCGTCACCGACCGCGAAACCAAGAGCGGTGCAGACGAACTCGGAGCGGCCGTCACCCGACGCTGCTTCGACCTCGGTCTGCACATGAACATCGTGCAGCTGCCCGGCATGGGCGGGATCTTCCGAATCGCGCCGCCGCTCACCGCCACCGACGACGAGTTGCGTCTCGGGCTGGAGATCCTCGATCAGGCGATCAGCGACTGTACGCCCTGATCACTCAGGGCTTGCTGCTCTCCTTCTGCGTCCACTTGTAGAGCCAGGCGGTCACGAGAACGAATGCGACGACACCGAGGATTTCCGCCCCGGTCTCCCAGCTGTCGCCGACGATCGCGAGGACGTCGTCGCGGCCGGTCGCCGCGACGATCCCGGCGAACACCACATTCCAGAGGCTTTCGCCGACGATGAGGCCGGTGGCCAGCAGCACACCCAGACGCTTCTTGCGTTCGACGTTGCCGCCGGTCCGCTCGGCCCAGCGGTTGTACCAGCGGCCGATGAACGCGCCGATCGGAATGATCAGGGTGACCGCCATCGGCAGGTACATGCCCATGCCGACGGCCAGCGGCGGCAAGCTCAGTTTCGTGGTCCGCTGCAGCACCTCGTCGATCGCGATGACCACCACACCGATGAGCGCACCCACTCCGATGAGCGCCCAGTCGAGGTCGCCGCCGAACACGCCTTCGGCCAGCGACGAAATCAGTCCCGCCTGGGGCGCCGCCAGCGCATCCTCCCCGGCACCCGGCGCGCCGACGAAACCGAATGCGGTCTGCATCAACTGCAGCACAGGAGGAATCACCAGGGAGCCGAAGGCGACGCCGATGACGAGCGCAACCTGCTGTTTCCAGGGTGTCGCGCCGACCAACTGGCCGGTCTTGAGGTCCTGCAGATTGTCGTTCGAGATGGTCGCGACACCGAACACGATGGCCGAGGTGAACAAGGTGTAGGCGACCAGCGCGGCCGCCTCCTCCGACGTGCTGGAGCCATACGTGATGTTGATGAGGACCGACGCCGCGAGCACCACGATGATGCCGACACCCGAGATCGGGCTGTTCGACGACCCGATGAGGCCGGCCATGTAACCACACACCGACGCCACGATCAGACCGATCAGGAAGACGAAGATGATGCTCACCGCGATGACCGAGCCCATACTGCCGTGCAGCACGGTGTTGTGCGCGAAGTCCCACAGCATGAATCCGATGGGAATCAGCAGCGCCAGAATGACACCGCCGACGAGGGTGATCGGCATGTCCTGTTCGGTGATGTCGACCTTGTTGCCGGCCTTCCGCTTCCGCGCCGACACCATCGCTTCGGTGATGCCGCGGACGATGGGACCGATGATCTTGACCAGCGTCCAGATGGCGGCCACCGCGATCGCGCCGGCGCCGATGAACCGGACCTCGTTGCTGAACGCCGAGCTGACCACATCGTCGATGGAGCCGGAACCGGGGAGGTCGTTCCAGGTGCGGATGGGCAGCAGAATCCCGTAGGACAGGACCAGCCCGACCAGCATCGCGATACCGACCGTGACGCCGACGAGGTGTCCCACACCGATCAGCGAAAACAGCAGGCTCGCACCGAACATCGTGCCACCGGCACCGACCCGCACGAACCCGGAGATCGTCGAGGCGATGATCTTGGTCTGGGTAGCTATCGAGAACAACGCGGAGACCACGGCGCCGACGACGATCACCCGCAGACCGCGCCGGTTCTCCTCGGCACCCGCGGCGGTGTCGCCGACCTTCAAGACCTCGGCGGCGGCCGCACCCTCGGGGTAGGGCAGGTCGGATCCGGTGACCAGGGCACGGCGCAGCGGAATCGAGTACATGACGCCGAGGATGCCGCCGATCAGGCAGACCGCGACCGTCGTCCAGTACGGGAAGCCGGTCCACCATCCGATCATGATCAGGCCGGGCAGCACGAAGATGATCGCCGACAGCGTGCCCGCCGCCGACGCGATGGTCTGCACGATGTTGTTCTCGACGATGGAGTGGTCGGCGAAGTACCGGAGGATCGCCATCGAGATGACGGCCGCGGGGATTGCGGTGGCGAAGGTCAGTCCGACCTTGAGCCCCAGATAGACATTGGCGGCGGTGAACACCAGGGTGATCAGTCCGCCGAGGATGATGCCGCGGAGCGTGATCTCGCGCAGACTCGCCGACGGCGCGCCCTTGATCGGTGAACCAGTTGTGGACATCGCGACGATCCCTTCACCGACCCCGACAGCCGTGCACGGACTCATTCACTCTAAGAGTGGGGTCGAGAGTTCGCAGGGGTTCGGCACCACTGCGAACGAGTCATCTGCGATTAGGCTCCAGACATGCTGATCTCCGCTGCCATCGCACCGTCGTACGACACGCTGCGGCCGACCATGCTCGACTCGCCGAACGCCGAATTCCCGGTCTATCCGGGCCTGGTCGACGATCTTGTCACCGCCACCGACTGCCCCGACCCGACAGTCCAGCACACATTGGCGGTGGCCTCGGGATACGCATACGCGGATGCATCGACGATGGCCGAGATGATGGCCCGAATGGGGATGCCCCACAACCGATGTCTGCAGGCGACCTTCTCCGTCGACGCCATGTTCATCACCTCCAGCGCCTACCTGGTGCAGAGCGCCGACGGCCGGGTGGTGATCCTCGCCTATCGGGGCACCAAACCGGCCGACGTGATCAGCTGGCTCGGCGACCTCGACGCGCATCCCGACCAAATCGCGTTCCCCTTCGGCGATTCCGACGGCCGGACCTACGCCATCCACGGCGGCTTCTACCGCAATGTCCGCAGCACGCGGTACGTGATCGTCGAGGCACTCAAACGCGCCGCGAACGGGTTGCCCATCGTAGAACCGCATCCGGATGGCGATGCGGACCGGGCACGGATGGCAACGTCGAACCCGGACAACAGTTCCGGACCGTTGCAGCCGATGTCCACGCTCTACGTCACCGGCCACAGCCTCGGCGGTGCGATGGCCGCGCTGATGGCGGTCATGCTGGCCACCGAACCGGAGTACGTGAGCCGGTTCGCCGACGCGTTTCACGGAACCTACACCTTCGGGCAGCCGATGGTCGGGGAACCCGCGTTCGCCGACCGCTGCCGCGACGACGAGTTCCTGCAGGAGCGCACCGTCCGCTACGTGTATGAAAAGGACCCGGTGCCGCATCTACCGCCAACGGCCGTCGGCAAATTCGCCCATTTCGGACAGCAGTACCGATTCGACGCCGACCGGGGTTGGGACGACACCACCGACAAGCCGATCACGCAGGACCACGGATTCCTCGGCCTGCTCGGACTTCCACTCTCGTTCGCGGCACGGCAGCTGCCCATCCTGCGCCGACTACCGACCGAGTACGAGATCGACGATCACGGCCCGCACCACTACATCTCGGCCCTGACGCCGCAGGGCGTCCCGAACGAGTTCGGCGACGCGCACCTGGTGCGCCCGGAGGGCGGCTTCCACCCGGTTCCGGGAAGCTGACGCCTCAATCGGCTTGCGGGACCGCGCATCCGTCGGGTCCACACGTGTCGGCGGAGTCTGCACCCACCGTCACGATCTGCTCACTGGATGCCATTTCCAATGCACGCGTGAAGGTTTCGACAGGCTGCGCACCCGACACGCCATACTTGCCACCGAACACGAAGAACGGGACGCCACTGACGCCGAGCGCAGCAGCCTGTTGTTCGTCGCGCCGGACGTCCTCGGCGTAGGCCTCGGGATCGTCGAGGACGCCGCGCACCGCCTGCTCGTCGAAGCCTGCCGTAACGGCAACGCCGACAAGCCGTTCACGATCCCCGAACAACGGCGCATCCTCGGCGAAGTTGCCGGCGTAGAGCGCGTCGAGAAGCGTCTCCTGCTTGCCCTGGGAGAGCGCGAAGTGCAGTAGCCGATGCATGTCGAAGCTGCTGCCGTAGTCACGGCCCCCGACCTTGTACGGCAGTCCCAGTTCACCGGCCTGTGCGGCGATGCCGCGTTCGTTGGCGAGCACCTGCTCCGCGCTGATGCCGTATTTGTCCGCAATGTGCTGTTCCACCGCGCCGGAAACGTCGGCGGGCACCGTCGGGTCGAGTTCGAACGAATGATGGACGACGACAACGTCGTCACGCCGATCGAACCCCCGCAGCGCGGCCTCGAAACGTCCCTTGCCGAGATAGCAGAAGGGACAGTTGATGTCGGTCCAGATGTCGACGGTGACGGTCATCGCGGAGGTCCTTTCTTTCTCGACGCGGCTTCCGCGTCGGATCACGAAAACCTGCAACACCGAAGCCCGCACCATTGTTCCGGCGTCACTCTCGCCCCCACCCCCGGCGCCTGGGTACGCTGTCGGCGAGCGGATGCAGCAACCGTCCGCCGCTGAGCCGAAGGAACGCCTCGTGACCGCCGACCCCATCACCGAACTCGAGTCCGAGTTGGTCGACATGTGGCGTCGAGGTCGCATCCAATCCCGCGAACGTTCCCGCGCCATCCATCCGCGCCTGGACCCGACCTGTTATCCGATGCTGGCGCTGCTGTCCCGCAACGACGCGGTGCCGATGTCGCAACTGGTCAGCGAACTGGGTCTGGAGAAGTCCACGCTCACCCGGCAGATCGACTCGGCCGCGCGGCTCGACCTCGTCGAACGACGACCCGATCCCCAGGATGCACGCGCGCGGTTGGTCGCCCTGACCGATCTCGGACGAGCACGCATGGACGAAGTGCATGCCACCGCACTGGCCAACTGGCGCGATCGGCTGTCCCGATGGGACCAGGACGACGTCCGGACGCTGGCCCGCCTGCTGCGACGCCTCGGCGAAAACACCAAGTAACTGCGGGAATAGCTCCCAATAGTTGCATGTTGCATCCAACATCCCGTATCGTTGCAACATTCAACTAAACGTGATCGAGAGCACGCTTCTGAACTCACCCGCGGGTCATCCGCGCGGGTCCCACAGAACCTTGGGAGGTTTCCGCATGAGTACGTCCACGCCACAGCCCGGTGGGGCCGTCGCCGCACCGGCGGACGACTCGCCGATGACGCATCGCCAGAAGATCGAGGCCCTGATCGGTCTGCTGCTCGGCATGTTCGTCGCGTTCCTGTCGTCGACGATCGTGTCCAATGCACTGCCGACGATCATCACCGATCTGCACGGCACGCAGGACCAGTACACGTGGGTGGTCACCGCGACCCTGCTCGCGTCTACGGCGACCACCCCGATCTGGGGCAAGTTCTCCGACCTGGTCAGCAAGAAGTTGCTGGTGCAGCTGGCGCTGGCGCTGTTCACCCTCGGGTCGGTCCTGGCGGGTCTGTCGCAGTCGGTGGACATGTTGATCGGGTTCCGCGTGATCCAGGGTCTCGGTCTGGGTGGTCTGCAGGCGCTGGTCGTCATCGTCATCGCGTCGATGTTCAGTCCGCGTGAGCGCGGCCGTTACCAGGGTCCGATCGCTGCGGTGATGTCGTTGGCCACGGTCGCCGGCCCGCTGATCGGTGGCGTCATCGTCGACACCAGCTGGCTCGGCTGGCGCTGGACGTTCTACGTGTGCGTGCCGCTGGCAATCATCGCGCTGCTGGTCATCCAGCGCACCTTGAATCTGCCGGTCGTCCGTAAGGACGTGAGCATCGACTACTTCGGCGCCACCTTCATCGCCGCCGGTGTGAGCACCCTGCTGATCTGGGTCACCCTCGCCGGCAAGAGCTTCGACTGGGCCTCGGCCATGTCGTTCGGACTCGTCATCCTGGGTGTGCTGCTGCTGATCGCCGCCGTCGTCACCGAGAGCAAGGTCAAGGACCCGATCATTCCGCTGGACCTGTTCCGGGACCGGACCATCGCCCTGGCCGTACTCGCCAGCGTCGCGGTCGGTGTCGCACTGTTCGGCGGTGCGGTGTTCTTGGGCCAGTACTTCCAGATCGCGCGTGGCTACTCGCCTACTGCGGCCGGTCTGCTGACGCTGCCGATGATCCTCGGATCGATGATCTCGGCCACCGTGTCCGGTCAGTTGATCACTCGCTTCGGCCGGTGGAAGGGCTTCATCGTGGCGGGCGCCGCAATGATGACCGCCGGCTTCTTCCTGCTGTCGACCATCGACGCGCACACCGACATGGTGTTGATCGGCTGCTACCTGTTCATCCTCGGTATCGGCATGGGCATGAGCATGCAGAACCTTGTCCTGGCCGTGCAGAACAACGTGCCCGCCTCGCAGCTGGGTGCCGCGACCTCGACGGTCACCTTCTTCCGCTCGCTCGGCGGTGCCGCCGGTGTGTCGGTGCTCGGTGCGGTGTTGAGCAACCACGTCACCGACCTGATCACCCAGGGCCTGACCGCCGCCGGTGTGGACATGAGCAAGGCGGGCGGGTCCGGTGCCGGCCTGTCCAACCTCAAGGATCTGCCCGGCCCGATCGCCGACATCGTCCGCGGCGCCTACGGCGACGGCATCGCCCGCATCTTCTTCATCGCGGGCATCCTCGCCGCCATCACCCTGGTGGCCGTCCTGTTCATCAAGGAGGTCGCGCTCAAGACCCAGTCGGGTGACGAGCAGCGGCGTACCGAGCAGCAGGAAGCCGTCGCCGATGGTGACGTCATCGACGCCGAGCTGGCCGAGATCGTCTCCGGCGATCCGATCATCGTCGAGCCGGAGTGGGCCGACGACTCCCGAGCCGGCCGGACAAAGTAGCCCCCGCCCGTCCCGCCGGCTGAGGAGCGACGAGCGAGCCTGCGAGCCCGACGCGTCTCGAAGCCCCGCTCCCCCATTCCGAATCCGCGCCTTCGATCGAAGGAGCCGATTCCGAATGGGGGAGCGGTTTGCTGTCAGCTCAGCGCATCTCCCCCGCCCCGACATACGGGAACCGGGTGGTGAGGTGCTCCCCTTCGGCGAACCGCGACCACCGGAAGTCGGACTCCGGGATACGCGGGTCACTGGACCGGCCGTCGACGACGAGGTCGGCGACCAGCCGCCCGACGGCGGGCGAGATCTTGAACCCGTGGCCACTGAAGCCGGCCGCAACGATCAGTCCGTCGAGCGGGGTGCGGGAGATCACCGGGTTCCAGTCCGGGGTGACGTCGTAGCAGCCGGCGTAGCTGCTGCTGATCGAGGCGTTGTCCAATGCGGGGAACCGGGTGCCGACCTTGTCGACGGTCAGGTCGATGAAGGACTCGGTGGCGCGGTTGAGGTAGCCGTCCGGGTCGGCGATCTCCAGCTCGGCGAGATCGGAGTTGCCGAACAGGATCTCCCCGTTGACGTCGGGCCGAACATATTGCAGCGACACCAGATCCGAGAACACCGGTACGCGCCCGAGGTCGACGCCGGGATCGATCATCACGATCTGCTCGCGGTGCACCCGGATCGGGATGTCCAGTCCGTAGGGCGCGAGGAACGGTGCGCTCCATACGCCGGTCGCGACGACGACGGTGCCGGCGGAGATGGTGGAGCCGTCGGAAAGGGCAACCCCGGAGACGCGGTCACCGTCGACGACGAGTCCGGTCACCTCGGTGCCCTGCCGGAGCCGAACTCCGGCAGCCCGTGCGGTGCCGGAGAACGCTTGCGCTGTCTGGTAGGCATCGCCATAGCCGCCGCGGGCCTCCCAGCCGAACGCGGCAAACGGTTCGAGATCGGCGACCGGCCACAGCTTCGCCACCTCGGATTTGTCGATCTCCTCGGTCTGCACCCCGACCTCGCGTTGCGCAGCAAGCGATTTCCGAAGGCTGTCGACGTTGGCCTCGCCGACGCCGACCACGTAGCCGGTCTGCCGGAAACCGATGTCGGTACCGAAGATGTCCTCGGCCTTCTCGAACACCTCGAGCCCGACGGCGGCCATGGCGGCGAGCGAGCTGACGCCGTAGTGACAGCGGACGATGCCCGACGATTTCCCTGTCATGCCGGCGCCGACGGTATCGCGTTCGACGACAACGACATCGGTGATGCCGCGTTCACTGAGCGCCCAGGCCGCGGCGGCGCCTTCCAGCCCGCCGCCGACGATGACGACGTCTGCGGTGTCGGCCGCCATCAGAACGCACCGCTCATGCCGGGAATCCAGGAGGTTCCGGCGAGCGGTACCCGCGCCATGGCAGCGGATTCGATGGTCAGCGCCACCAGGTCCTCGGGTTCGAGGTGCTGCAGATGAGCCTTGCCGCAGGCGCGGGCAATGGTCTGCGCCTCCATGGTCAGCACCCGCAGGTAGTTGGCGAGACGTCGGCCGCCCTCGATCGGGTCGAATCGGGCCGCGAGTTCCGGGTCCTGCGTGGTGATGCCTGCGGGGTCCTTGCCCTCCTGATAGTCGTCGTAGAAGCCGGCAGCGCTACCGAGCTTGCGATACTCGTCCTCGTGCTGGGGATCGTTGTCGCCCAACGCGATCAGTGCCGCGCTGCCTATCGCGACCGCGTCGGCGCCGAGCGCCATCGCCTTGGCGACGTCGGCTCCGGTGCGGATGCCGCCGGACACGATCAGCTGCACCTTGCGATGCATGTCCAGTTCTTGGAGCGCCTGCACGGCCTGCGGGATCGCTGCGAGGGTGGGGATGCCGACGTGCTCGATGAAGACGTCCTGGGTGGCGGCGGTACCGCCCTGCATGCCGTCGACGACGACGACGTCGGCGCCGGCGTGCACGGCGAGCTTCACGTCGTAGTAGGTGCGGGTGGCGCCCACCTTGATGTAGATGGGCTTTTCCCAGTCGGTGATCTCGCGCAGCTCACCGATCTTGATGGCGAGGTCGTCGGGGCCGGTCCAGTCGGGATGCCGGGACGCGGAGCGCTGGTCGATACCCTGCGGCAGAGTACGCATACCGGCGACGCGTTCGGAGATCTTTTGCCCCAGCAGCATTCCGCCACCGCCGGGCTTGGCACCCTGTCCCAGAACGACTTCGATGGCGTCGGCCTTGCGGAGGTCGTCGGGGTTCATGCCGTAGCGCGACGGCAGGTACTGGTAGACCAGATGCTTGGACTGACCTCGTTCCTCCGGGGTCATGCCACCGTCGCCGGTGGTCGTCGATGTGCCGACCTCCGACGCACCCCGCCCGAGGGCTTCCTTCGCACGACCGGACAACGCGCCGAACGACATTCCGGCGATGGTGACCGGAGTATCGAGGTGCAGTGGATATTTGGCGTTGCGGTCGCCGAGAACCACGTCGGTGCCGCAACGTTCGCGATAGCCTTCGAGGGGATACCGAGACATGGACGCACCAAGGAACAGCAGATCGTCGAAGTGGGGCACCTTGCGTTTGGCACCGCCACCGCGGATGTCGTAGATGCCGGTGGATGCGGCACGTTGGATCTCGGCGATGGCGGCGCGGTCGAAGGTCGCCGATTCACGCAGGCCGCGTTGGCCGAGGGACAGGTTGTCGGTCATGGTGTTTCTCCGGGTGATCTCAGTACGCGGCGGCGTTGTCGACGTGGAAGTGGTAGAGCTCGCGGGCCGATCCGTAGCGGGTGTAGGACTTCGGGTCGTCGTCCTTGAACCCGGCGGCCTTGAGCAGTCCGGCGAGTTCCTCGAGGTGCTCGTCACGCATCGGCTTGGCGATGCAGTCGGCCCCCAGCGATTTGACGGTGCCGCGCACATAGATTCGGGTCTCGTAGATGGAGTCGCCGAGTCCGTCGCCGACGTCGCCGCGGATGACCAGCCGCCCAGCCTGCGCCATGAAGGCGCTGTTGTGGCCGACGTTGCCGCCGATCACGATGTCGACGCCCTTCATCGAGATGCCGCAGCGGGCGGCGGCGTCGCCTTCGATGACGAGCAGTCCGCCGTGTGCGGTGGCACCGGCCGACTGGGATGCGTTGCCCTTGACGACGACGGTGCCGCTCATCATGTTCTCCGCGACACCGGTGCCGGCGTTGCCCTCGATGACGACCTCGGCCTGCTGATTCATGCCGGCGGCGTAGTAGCCGACGTGGCCGTTGACGGTGACCTTGACCGGGGCGTTGAGTCCGGCGGCGACGTTGTGGGCGCCCGCGGGGTTGTCGATGGTGACCTCGCCCGAGATGTCGCCGTGCAGTGCGGAGTTCACCTCACGCAGCGTGGTGGTGGCGAGGTCGAAGTGGTTGGGGCTCAGCGTGTCCATGCGTAGACTACCTCCGGTTCCGGTTCCCAGATGCGGGCGTTTTCGACGCCCGGCAGGTGTGCCAGAGCGCGGTATTCACTGGCCATCGCGACCCAGTCGTCGGTCTCGGCGATGACGGCGGGCTTGCAGGCGATGGCGTCTCGGACCACGGCGAACGAGTCGCGATTGGAGACCAGGAGCGTGTAGAACCCGTCGAAGGTGGCGCAGAGTTCCTTGAGCGCGGTTTCGACGTCGCGTCCGGCGGCGAGCTGCTGCGCGACGAAGCGTGCCCCCACCTCGGTGTCGTTCTCGCTGTCGAAAACGACACCCTGCGAGCGGAGTTCGCGACGGATGGTGGCGTGGTTGGCGAACGAACCATTGTGCACCAGGCACTGCTCCGGACCGACAGCGTAGGGATGCGCACCTGACGGGGTGACGGCGGATTCGGTGGCCATGCGGGTGTGTCCGACACCTTGCCACCCCGAAGCCGAAGCGAGACCCCAGGATTGGCTGAGCGACGTCGGTGTGCCGACACCTTTGAGAACGGTGAGGTCGGAGCCGAAGCCGGCGACGAGCGCGGTCGGGAAGGTGGCGCGGGCTGCGACGAGTAGTTCCTCGGACGGCACTGCCGCCGACAGGACCAGAGTGTCGTCGACGCGCTGTGCGGCCACCGCAGCACCGAGCGCGGCGGCCACCTCGGTGGCGGCCGCGGTGTGGTCGGTGTCCACTCCGAGGAGGCTGATGCAGCCGTGGCCGGCTGGTGACCACTGGGGGTTGCCGTAGACGGCGATGCCGGCCGAATCGGCTCCGCGGTCTTGCATTTCGCAGAGCATGCCGCTCAGCAGGGCGCCGAGTTGCGGGTAGAGATCAGGGTTGCGCAGGTGCAGCCCGACGATTCCACACATTGGTGTTCCTTTGCTTGGTCGTGATCGAAAGTGGTTCTGTCAGAACGCGGTGAGGTACTGATCGACCTCCCACGGCGAGACAGCGGAGTGCCAGTCGAAGAACTCGTCGCGCTTGAGGTGCGCGAAGTATGCGGAGACGCTCTGCGCATCCTGCGGCCAGTCGTCGGGCGTGGCGGCGTCGAGCACCCCGGTGATCACCGGGTCGGCATCGAGCGCGTCGACGGCGTGCAGGAGGGTGAGCGGGAGGTCGGAGACGTGCGAGGGGCAGCTACCGAGGGCGCCTGGGTCGAGACTCCGCTTGACCCCGTCGAGGCCTGCACCGAGGGCTGCGGCGATGGCGAGGTAGGGGTTGGCCGAGCCGTCACCGCCACGCAGCTCGACGCGCTGCTGATCCGGCACGCGGACATAGTGTGTGCGGTCGTTGCCACCGTAGGTCGCCTTGCGTGGCGCCCAGGACGCACCGGACCGGGTGGCCGTGGCTCCGGTTCGCTTGTAGGAGTTGACCGTTGGCGCCATAACCGCTTGCAGGGCGCAGGCGTGTTCGAGCACGCCTCCGACGAAACCATAAGCGGTGGGCGACAATCCGAGACCGCGCTCGTCGTCGCCGTTCTCCGGGAACACCGGGGTGCCGGCGGAGGTCAGCGAGAGGTGCAGGTGCAGGCCGGAGCCGGTGCGTTCGGCGAAGGGCTTGGGCATGAAGGTGGCGATCATGCCGCGCTCGGCGGCGATGGTGGAGAGCAGGTAGCGCAGGGTCACCACCCGGTCGGCGGTGGTCAGCGCGTCCGAGTAGGCGAAGTTCTGCTCGAACTGGCCGTTGCCGTCCTCGTGATCGTTGGCGTAGTTGCCCCACCCGAGCTGGTTCATGGCGGTGGACACCGATGTCAGGTGTTCGTACATGCGGGTGAGGCCCCGGACGTCGTAGCAGGGCTGCGATGAGTCGTCGGCGGCGTCGGCAGTGACGAGTGAGCCGTCGGCGGCGCGCTTGAGAAGGAAGTACTCGACCTCGGCACCGACCCACGGCTCGAACCCGGCGTCGGCAGCCTGGGCGATGAGCGCCTTGAGGATGTTGCGGGGTGCGAACGGCCACGGCTTGCCCTCGACATGCGGGTCGCAGTGGACGATCGCCAGTCCCTCTTTGATGAAGGGAATCGGCAGGAAGGAGGCGGGATCCGGGATCGCAACCAGGTCAGGGTCCTTGGGCTCCTGCCCCATCGCGCCGACCGCGTAGCCGGCGAAACCGACGCCGTCGGTGGCGAGTTCATCGATGGCCTCGACCGGCACCAGCTTGGCGCACGGCTTTCCGCGGAGGTCGACGAACAGCGCGAGGATGAACTTTGTCCCCGAGGCCGCACAAAGGTCGGCGAGGTCGTGGGTGTCGGTCATGGTGTGTCTCCGCTTGGTGTGGGGGTCGAAATCAGTATGACTACTCTTGTGAACTTTTGTCTACTGAAAGTAGACCGCTTGTTTATTGCCGTGGTGTTTCGTGGGCGTGAGCGGTGGGTGTCGATCTGGGCCATGCGCTCCTCGAGCCCGACGCCCTTCCCGCCCTTGAGCCCCCTGCCCTCCCCCGCTCCTTGAGCGCGAAGAGTGAGCGAAGCGAGCCCGACGCTGGTCGAAAGGAGGCATCCGATGAACAGCGAAAAGGAAGCAACGTGCCCACCACCGAAAGGTGATGGGCACGTTGTCAATAGGGCAAAGTCAAGCAGTCGGCGCCTTCTCCCCCGGTGCGCCTGCGGGCATCCGCGCGAGCATCGCCTCACTGAGACCCGACGCGTGGCCGACACCGGCCGCGGGGATCTCATAAGCGGTCTCGGCGTGGATCGTCGAGTCCAGGCCGACGACCTCGGTCTCCTCGTCGACCCGCAGCCCGATCGTCTTATCCAGCGCCTTGGCGATCAGCCAGGTCATCACGAACGAGAAGGTGCAGGTGATCACGATGCCGGCGAGTTCGCGCCAGACCACGTCGAAGCCTCCGCCGAGCAGGATGCCGGTCACCCCTGCGGGGGCCGATCCGGACGCGAAGAGCACGATGCACAGGGTTCCGACGATGCCGCCGATCCCGTGGACCACAAATGCGTCGAGCGTGTCGTCGACCTTGAACTTGCTCTTCATGCTGAGGAACACAGCGACCACTGCGCTCGCCGCGAGACCCACTCCGAGTGCGCCGACGGGGGTCATGGTGTTGGCCGACGGCGTGATGCCGACGAGTCCGGCGATGACGCCGGTCATCATGCCCAGCGAGGTGACGTGACCTTCCCGGAGTCGTTCGATCACCGCAAATCCGAGCATGCCCGCACCCCCGGCGAGCAGGGTGTTGAGGATGACAAACTGCGTGACGAAGTTGGAACCACCCGCGCAGCTGCCGTTGAACCCGAACCAGCCGAACCAGAGGATGCCGCCGCCGAGTAGCGCCAGCGGCACATTGTGCGGACGTTCGGCACGGCGACGCCGTGCTCCGAGCACCATGGCCAGGGCCAACGCGGCGACACCGGAGTTCATGTGGACGGCGGTGCCGCCGGCGAAGTCGTGGACCTTGATGTCGTTGAGGAGGAAACCGCCCTGGTAGCCGTCACCGTCGGCAGCGAAGATCCAGTGGGCCACCGGGAAATACACGAGGGTGAGCCAGATCGGGACGAACACCAGCCATGCCGAGAACTTCATCCGTCCGGCGGCCCCGCTGGCGACGATCGCCACGGTGATGGCGGCGAACAGAATGAACCAGGCCGCGATGTAGAGCACCTGGATACCGCCGGAGCCGTCATCGGACAGGTATTTGCCGAGGCCGATGTAGTCCGCGGGGTTGCCGATGATGCCCCAGCCGCCGACAGACGGACCCGATACCATCCCGTACCCGTAGAGGACATAGATGACGCAGGTGATACCGAGCGTGGCCAGGACCATCGTCATCATGTTGAGGACGTTGCGGGAGCCGACCATGCCGCCGTAATACAGGGCGAGGCCGGGAAACATGAGTAAGACGAAGACGAATGCGGCCAGCATCCACGACAGATCCGCGTGCGCGGAGAGCATGGCTTCCATGGGTGTTCCTTCGATCGAGAATCGGATGTTCTGGGGTGTGCGGACGTCAGTGTCCGCGGAGATAGGCGACGACATCGTCGCGGTAGTCGAGAAAGCCTTTGTAGGCCGCGATCTTCTCATCGAGCGTTTCGATGACGGTGGCGAGTTGATCTGCCCACTCCGGAATCCGTCGAATCTCCTCGAGGGAGGCCATGAATGTCCGGATGTTGAACGTGACCGCACCGGACATCGGCAGGCGCACAAAGTGTTCGAGCTCGATCCGTAGTCGGGCCCGACCGAAGTCGCGGTCGCGGACCATGGCCGGGATGTCCCGGCCCCACTCGGGAAGCGCTTCGAGGCTCACGTCGAGTTTGGGCGAATCCGATGCCGACAGCGTCCAATTCACCCGCCGGTACACCTGGTCGGCGGGCAGATGCCGCAGGAACTGTTCGGCCCGGGCAACGATCCCGTCCCGGATGAGACCCGGTACGGGCGCATGGATTTCGTACATGTCCATGCCGACATCGAAAGACACCGACCAGGCAGCGGCAAAGGTCACGAGTCCGGCGTCGAAGTAGAGTCGCCCGTCGCGGTCGACGACGAGGAGCAGATCGTCGGGTACCTCGCGCGCCAGGAAATCCAACGGGCCACCCGGGAGCGTGGCGTCATCACCGAGGACGAACTCGGCGCAGGTACCCAAAAGCTCATTGTGCCAACGGAATCGGCCATCACCGAGTTCGGTCAGATGCATGGTCTCGGGATAGGCGAGATCAAGATCGCGCAGATAGTAGAGCAGCAGGTCCCAGCACGCGAGTTCCATCCCCCGGCGAATCCGCACCCGAGACGGGTCGGCGTCGAGGATGCGGCGTCGCTCGGCCATGATGGCCGGATACTCGGCGCCGCCGAGGTCGACGAGGTGGCGTCCCCATTCCCCGCCCCGGGTGCGGCGGGGAACTCGGGCCGGCTCGACGTTGACACTGTATGAGAATTCGGCGAGTTCGTCCGGAAACGGCCAGGGAAGATTCGACAAATGGTCGACGGGTTGTGCCAGGTAGTCGCGCACTGTCGCGGCATCCGGTTGGGCGGCAAGGGTCATAGCTCTACCTCGAGGTCATGGCCGCGGGACACGCAGCACAGCATGGATTCACCCGTGCGTCGCTCGTCCTCGTCGAGGACGAAGTCACGATGGATGACAGTGCCCGAACGCACCGGGATCCGGCATTCGCCACACACGCCCTGACGACATAGATTCGGCACCGCCACACCGTGATCCAGCAGTCGCTGCAGGAGCGACACGCCGGACGGGACATCGAGCACGGCACCATCGGCGAGCGTCACGGTGAACGGATCGCCCGGATCTTGTTCGGGCGCAGCGAATCGCTCGAGATGCACCCGAGCGCTCGGCCATCCGGCCGCAGCCGCCAGCGTCTGATAGCTCTCGAGCAGGGGTGCCGGTCCGCACGCGTAGGCGTGCGAGCCAAGCGGTTGTGCCGCAAGGCGTTCGACGAGGGTGTCGATGGTCTCCTCGACAGAGGTGGCTTCATAGAGAGCGACACCGGACCGCTCGGCGAGCGCCCTGAGGTCATCGAGGTGCGCGGCGTGACCGGGTCGATAGGAGTACACGATGTCCAGGCTCGTGCCCGCACGCATCGCGGCCCGGGCGTGGGACAAAATGGGTGTCACGCCGATCCCGCCGGCGACCAGCAACGCGTGCCGCTGATCCAAGACCGGGGCGAACATGGAACGTGGACCTTCGATCTCAATCGTCGCACCCTCGACGAGAGTGGTGTGCAGCCACTCGGATCCTCCTCCAGAGCCTTTGCGCAACACCGAGATGCCATAGGACGTGGGCAGCACCCCGTCGTCGACGAGCGAATACGCATTGCGTGTGTCACCTGCGGTCACGATGAGGTGACTACCCGGTTGGTATGGGGTCAGCGGACTCTCGGCGACCTCAGGTGCGAACCGGAAGTGGGTGATATCCGGGGTGAGGGGCGAGACCTCGACCACGCGAACGGTCCGGACATCGGTGCGGTAGCCGGGGTGCAGATGTGCGGTGCTGGTGGTCATCGGTCACAGCTCCTGCGCGTCGGCAGCGGAAGCGAGAAAGGCTCCCCGGGTGGCCGAATGATGCGAGTGGATCTCCACTTGCCGTGCACAGCCCCGGCACTCGACGACATCACCGGGAACTCCGGTGGTCCGGTAGGTGTGACGGCAGTGCGCGCAGTAGAGCGGTAGGTCACTGGCGTCGGTGACAAACGAGCTCAGCTCGTCGGCGATGGCCCCGGCCGCACGCGCCGCCGCGAGCGCGACGAGAACGTCGTATTGTCCACCGGCGATCATGATCCGTGTTCCTGTCACGGCCTCTCCCAGGGCAGCGACCAGGGCGCGCCGATCGGTCTCCTGTTCAACGGTATCGAGCACGAGAAGCCGAGTCGGCGCGGCGATCTCGGCAGCGGCCACCCAGGTGCGCGACACCTGAGCGGTCAGCGGATCGTGTCCTACCGCAACGATCAGAAACGCTGCGGCCGACGGATCGACCTCCGCCGGCGTTGTGGGCCATCGCGGCAGGCCGGGGTGCCGGGAGCTCGGCGTCGTGGGTGCCGCGGCCCGTAGCCAGTCGGCAGAACGGTTGCGGTACTTGATGATTCCCTTGTAGTCCGCCATGTCATCGGGGAGTTCCGCCAGTACTTCCGCGGTCCGATGACGCCATGCCTCCACGGTCGCCAGCTGCTCGAGGGGCAGCAGGTAGGTCCGGATGAGGAACATGATCGCGCCCGAATCGGGCAGTCGGATCAGATGCTGCACCTCGACGCGTAGGTGCACGAGGCGCCCGAAGGTCTCGTCGTCGACGTTCCCGATCATCTCACGGTCGGGGCCCCACTCGGGATAGCGCTCGGTGGAGACGTCCAGGCGCCGGCCGATCGTCATCGTCCAGTTGGTGCGCCGGTAGGGCTCGTGTGGCTGAAGGCGTTTCAGGAATTCGTGGGCCCGGGTGATCACTCCCTCGGTACGTACCCGCGGTACCGGGCCGTGGATCTCGAGGAAACTCATCCCGACGTCGAAGCCGAAGCTCCAGTCGGCCGCGAAGGTGATCAGACCGGCGTCGACGAACAGCGATCCGCTGCGCTGGTCGAGCAGTGCGATGTCCTCTTGGACTTGAGAGGTGATGTAGCGCAAAGGTTCCTCGGGCAGTGAGGTGCTGTCGCCGTAGCTGAAGTCCTGCGCGATGTCGAGCAGGTCGTTCTCCCACCGCCAGGTGTCGGTGCCGAGTGCCGTCAACCGCATCTGTTCCGGTTGCGCCAGCGACAGCTCGCGCATGATGGTGAGCATCGCATCCCATGCGGCCGGCTGCATGTGCGGGAGCACGGCATACCGGCTCGGATCGGCTTCGAGTATCTCTGCACGTTGCCGGAGTTCGTCGTGGTATTCGTCGTCGATCACGATGACCGTCTCGCCCCACTGCCCACCCGCGGTCTCGACGGCGCTGGCCGCCGGCTCGACGTTGGTGCTGTAGCGATACGTGTCGTCGACGAACGGAAATGGAAAGCTCTCGACGAGAGCATGTTCGGTGGCGGTGACGGTCACAGCGGGACCTCCAGGACGGCGCCGGCTTCGGCGCGGGAGACACAGGGCATGAGTGCGGTGCAGGCGTTCTTCTCCTCATCGCTGAGGTACAGGTCGCGGTGGATCGGCCGTCCGGCGGTGACCGGAATCCGGCATTCACCGCAGACGCCTTGGCGGCACCGATTCTTCACGGCTATTCCGTTGTCCTCCAGGGACTCCAGGAGGCTGGTGCCCGACGGAACTTCGACCACGCGACCCGATTCGGTGAGCCGCACGGTGAACGGGTCTCCGGCGTCCAGTGCGTCGATGCCGAAGCGTTCGTGGTGAATCCGGGACTGCGGCCATCCCGCGGCCACCGCCGCGCCGATCACGTGGTCGATCATCGCGGCCGGACCGCAGGTGTAGAGATGGGTGCCGACGGGTTGCTCGGTCAGCGCGACGTCGAGCCGCTCGGCGAAGGTCATCCGGTCGGTGAACAGTTCGGTCGACCGTCCGGTCAGCTCGACCAGGTCGTGCATATGTGCGGCATGGCCCGGCCGAAATGTGTAGAGCAACTGGATGTCACGTCCCCAGCGTCGCGCGGCCCGAGCGTGGGACAAGATCGGCGTGACCCCGATCCCGCCGGCGATGAGCAAGTGCTTCCGTGCGCGGGCAATCGGCGCGAAGGCGCTGCGCGGGAGGCCGACGGTGATCGGGTCGCCGACTCGCGCGACGTCGTGGAGCCACACGGAACCACCGTTGCCGTCGGCGATCCGGAGCACCGAGATGGTGTACTCGGTAGGGCGCACGCCGTCGTTGGTCAGGCTGTAGGCGTTGACATGTGGGCCCGCGTGGACCACGAGGTGACTACCGGGGATGAAGGCGGGCAACTCGTGGCCGTCGGCGGCGGCGACGGTGAACGTGCGAATGGCCGGCGTCTGCTCGGTGATCGAGGTGATCACGAGGTCGAGTGTGCCGGCGGGACGTGCGATCGCATTCGTCATGTCGTCGGGCGCGATGGCGGTCATGGGACAGACTCCTTGTCGGATGTCGGCGCGGTCGGGGTCTCGGCGTCGACCATGAAGCCGAGGTATCGGCCCGATCGACGGGAGACGTGGTGGTAGACGAGCAACGACCGCCCGCACCCGGCGCAGTCGACGAGGTCATCGACGTCGGCGACGGCGACCGTGGTTTCGCGACAATGCGAGCAGAAGATCTCGATCGGTCCGGCACCGCAGCGGGTCACGTGGATCTCGTCATCCTCGAGTCCGGCTGTTGTCGCGACACCCCGCAGGTGCAGGCAGGCGCCGGCCGGGCCGGCGAGCACGACGCGTACCCCGACGGTCGCCGACGCGAGCTGCACTCGGAGTTCGTCGGCGGCGTCGGCGCTGTCGTCGGCGACCACTCGGCTCACCTCGATGTCGTGAGGCAACTGTGGTGTCCAGCGCTCGACCATCGCTGCGGCCTCGTCACCCACGCTGACGACCACATACGATCGGCCGCCGAAATCCGGCAGCCCGTCCGTGGTCGACGATGCTGGGCGCGCCCAATCAGGGATGCTGGAGACGTCGATCTGCGCCATTGCGGTTCAGAGCAGCGTCGCGTCGCGGTGGCCGGTGTAGAACGCGAGCGCATAGTCGGGCGTGCTGAAGTAGATCTTGGAGCCCTTCGGAAAGAAGATGGCGTCCTTGGCCTTGGCCACCGTCTTCTGTCCGGTCTCCTTGTTCTCCAGGAGGAACTCACCTTCGAGGACGACCTTCATCTCGTCGTATTCGTACTCGTAGTAGAGCGGGGCATCGGTATTGCGGAGTTCGAAGAATCCGCTGCACATGGTGCTGCCGTCCGGGTTCTCGTAGACGTCACCGATGAATCCCTCGGTGCCGGGATACTCGGCGTCGGGCATCTTCGGCAGCGACTTCCACGCGTCGCTTGTCACGCGAAACTCCAAGGCCTGGGCGCTGTCGATGGTCATTGTTGTTCTCCTCTGGATCGACGGATCTGGAAACATGGCCAGATTCTTAACAGGAAACTTTGTCCCTCAATATGAAACGGTCTGCGTATTACCGGAGGATGACGGCGCTGTTTATTGTCACGAAACACAGACCCTCCTAGTGAGACGCCCGTCGCAATCATTATTGATACCCAGATAGGAAGAAATCACGATTGATTAGGTATTGGACAGTCAAGGTCGTCGTCTGTCAGCCTCATTGAGACGTGCACCACATCGCACGGCGAGCTGGGAGGTAGCGAACATGAGCACGACGACGGCTCCGGACGACGTCACGAGAAAGGCCCGCCGGGCCGGGATCGCGGCATTCATCGGCACCACGATCGAGTGGTACGACTTCTACATCTACGGCACCGCGGCCGCGCTGGTGTTCGGCAAGATCTTCTTCCCCGACGACCTGCCCGCCGGCGTCGGCACGCTGTTGGCCTTCGTGACGCTGTGGGCCGGATTCCTCGCCCGCCCCATCGGCGGCATTCTGTTCGGGCACCTCGGTGACCGCATCGGCCGCAAGACCACCCTCGTCATCACTCTGCTCATGATGGGCGTTGCGACGGCCGGCATCGGCTTCCTGCCGACCTATGCGCAGATCGGTGTCTGGGCACCGATCCTGCTGGTCACACTGCGCGTCATCCAGGGTGTCGCGGTCGGTGGTGAGTGGGGCGGCGCAGTCCTGGTCGCCAGCGAGAACGCGCCGAAGGGCAAGGGCATCCTGTATTCGGCGTTCGCGCAACAGGGTTCGCCCGCCGGCAACCTGTTGGCGACCCTCGCATTCTTCATCCTGTCGGCGGTGCCGACGCCGGCCTTCGTCAGCTGGGGCTGGCGCATCCCGTTCCTGTTCTCCGCCGTCCTGGTGATCGTGGGTCTGGTGATCCGGCTCAAGCTGGAGGAATCCGATGCGATGAAATCGGTGCTGAAGCAGAACAAGACGGTGAAGCTGCCGATCAAGGAGGTGCTGCGCAAGCACTGGTTGTTGGTGCTGATCGGCGCCGGAACCCTGCCGCTGGCCCAGGTCACCTACTTCAAGAACACCTTCGCGCTGTCGTGGGCGACGAACTCCCTCGGTTACACACGCGGCACCTTCCTCGCGGTCATCGCCATCGCATTGGTGGTCCAGCTCGTGGTGCAACCGTTCGGCGCGGTGCTGGTCTCTCGCATGGACATGCGGAAAGCCATCTGCCTCATCGTGATTCCCGAGTTCATCCTGATGCCGGCGATGTTCTTCGCGATCAAGACCGAGGTGTTTTCCATCGCCGTCATCGGCATGTGTCTCGCCACGATCCCGCATTCACTGTTCTACGGCGCCATCGCCGGGTTGCTCGCCCGCGCCTTCCCCACCAGGATTCGCTACACCGGCCTGTCGTTGTCCTACCAACTGTGCTCGCTGGTGGTCGGCGGTGGTACCCCGGTGCTGGCGCAGTGGCTCTACAACTCGTCGGGCAACATCATCGGTGTCGCGATCGTGTCGGCTTCCTATGCGCTGGTTTCCCTCGTGTGCACCCTGCTCCTGTTGAACCGCACCGGATACCGGGTCGGCGAGATGTCCAGCGCGGAGCGTGAGGACGAGATCGAGCTGAACGGCAGCACGGAGAATCCGCCGTCACCCACTCCGGCACCGATGACCACGTCACGGCTGTCGGCAGGCGATCATCTCGCCGAAACCAGCTGATCCGTTTCTCAGTCCCCGCGAGCCGAGGCAGCAGCGCTACCTCGGCTCGTGGGCTTGTTCAGTCCGTCGGAGGCACCGAGGGCAATGCCTCCTCCGATAACCGCAGCACCTCGTGGGTGGCGGGACTCTCGTTGTCCTCTCGCCACGCGAGCCGAACATCAAGGACCGGCGCATCACGCAGCGGCAGGAACACCACGTCGTCGTTGGTGATGTTGCCGGCCACCGACGACACCGTCAGCGTCGCGCCCACCTCGGCGGCGACGAGCGCAGTGAGGGAGAACGAATCCGGGGCGGACTGCACGATCCGCGGTACAAACCCGGCTTCATACGCGAAGCGCACCAACAGATCTCGGGTGACCGATCCAGGGTCCGCCGGTAGTGTCACCCACCTCTCGTCCGCCAGGTCACCCATCGCAACCGCATCGTCGTCGGCGAGACGATGGGCCCGTGGCAGCCCGATGACGATCTGCTCGTGCGCGATCACCCGCGACGTGATGGCCGGCGGGTCAAACATCCACCGCGCCAGGGCAATATCGTAGGTGCCGTCGAGGAGCTTGTTCAGCGCTTCGGCCGCGTACGCCGAACTGTCGAGGACCAGTTCGATGCCGGGGTGAGTGCGCCGCACCAACCTCGCCCACGTGGCCACCAACTGATGCGACGACGACCCGGCGAATCCCACACGCACCCGCCCCGTCCTCCCGCGCCCCGACGTCGCGACCGCGAGCTCGGCCAGCCGGCAGTCATCGAGAATCCGCTGAGCGGGACCCACCAGCGCGGCACCCGCCTCGGTCAATTGCACGCGACGGGTACTGCGTACGAAAAGCTCTGCACCCAACTCCTTTTCGAGCTGCTTGATGGTTCGACTCAACGGCGGCTGCGCCACTCGCAATCGCTGCGCGGCACGACCGAAATGCAACTCGTCGGCGACCGCGAGAAAGGCGGTGATCTGATGAATCTCCACGACCCAGATTATTGCACGAGGAGAATCAATGGGTGACAGTTTTTGTATTGGACTGCAGGTAATCGACATGCCAGACTACGAGACATAGATCACGCGACCGGATTCCCGGCATCGGAGGACACATGGCAGCCGACAAGACAACGAGCATGCGCGAGGCCATCGCCACTCACGTGCACGACGGTATGACCGTTGCGCTCGAAGGATTTTCCCACCTCATCCCGTTCGCCGCGGCGCACGAGATCATTCGACAGGAGCGACGGGATCTCACGCTCTGCCGCATGACGCCCGACATCGTCTCCGATCAGTTGGTCGCCGCCGGCTGCGTCTCCAAGCTCGTCGCCTCGTTCTTCGCAAGCGGTTCGGCCGGGTCGCTGCATGAACTGCGGCGACGCATTGAACGCCACGATCCCGAGCGACTCGAGGTCGAGGAATACAGCCACTACGGAATGGTGTGCCGCTATCAGGCCGGGGCCGCCGGACTCCCGTTCTTCCCCCTCCGGTCTTACGCCGGCAGCGACCTGCCCAAGGTCAATCCGAATATCCGACTCGTCGAGGATCCCTTCGGCGAGGGCAGTGTGTACGTTGTGCCACCGCTGAATCCGGATGTCACGATCATTCAGGCCCAGCGCGCCGATCGCGCCGGCAACGCACAGATCTGGGGCATCTCGGGTATTCAGCAGGAGGCCGTGTACGCAGCACGTCGGGCCATCGTCGTCGTCGAAGAGATCGTCGATGATCAGGTGATCCGCTCGGATCCCAGTCGCACTCTGATTCCGTCCCACGCGGTCGACGCCGTCGTCCACTGCCCACGCGGCGCCCACCCGTCCTACGCCCAGGGGTACTACGACCGCGACTGCGGCTTCTACCGCCGATGGACCGCGATCAGCAAGGACGCTCAGCAACTGCAGACGTGGCTGAAGGAATGGGTCCATGACCTGCACGACCACACCGAATATTTGGAGAAACTCGGTGAGGAGTACTGGAACGACCTTCGGGTCGAACCCCGCTACTCCGACCCGGTGAACTACGGGAGCCGACGATGACCATCTCTGCCGCGTCCAGCACGACCGACGAACCCACGATCACCGAGACCATCGTCGCCGTTGCGGCCCGCGAATTGGTCGGTCGGGAAAAGGTTTTCGCCGGCGTCGGGCTACCCACCCTGGCTGTCGACCTCGCCAAACGACTGTGGAATCCCGACGCCGAGATGATCTACGAGTCCGGCGTCTGCGGAGCGCACCCTGCTGCGATGGCCGAGGGCATCGCCGACTCCGTGGTCGTTTCCGGCGCCGAGTCGGTGATCTCGATGCCCGCACTGTTCGGCTACGTCCTGCAAGGCGGCAACGTCGACGTGGGGTTCCTCGGCGCCGCGCAGATCGACAAGTACGGCAGCCTCAACACCAGCATCATCGGCGACTGGGACCAGCCCACCGTGCGCTTGCCTGGTGGCGGCGGTGCCGTCGAGATCATGCCCAATGCGCACGAGGTGTTCGTCATCATGCGTCGCCACGATCCCGGAGCCTTCCCCGCGGAGTTGGACTTCTGCACCTCCCCGAGCCCGGTCCGGGCGCGGGAGGCCGGCGACGGAATCATGCCGCGTGGTCGCGGTGTCACCCGTGTGTTCACCCCATTGGGTGTGCTGTCCCGCGATGACCCGTTTGCGGAACTGCAGCTCACCAGCATTCACGAGGGTGTGACCGTCGACCAGGTGCGAGCGGCAACCGGTTGGGATCTACAGGTCTCGGCGGATGTGTCCCGCACTCCGATCCCCACTGTCGAGGAGATCCGAGTACTCCGCGACGAATTGGACCGGGTGCGGCTTTACCTACGCTGAGCGGGCCACCGGCCCGATACAGTGACCGGATGACCGTCGTCGACCTCAGCCGCGCCTCGGCGCCCGCTCGGTGACGGTTTCGTTGTGGACACCGACCGCCTGACCGTCAACTGCTCGATCCTGCTGACCGATCTCCCGTTGCTGCAGCGACCGCAGGCCGCGCGCGATGCGGGTTTCGGTGCGGTCGAGTTCTGGTGGCCGTTTGAGACCGCAGTTCCCGCCGACCGCGACGTCGACGCGTTCATCACGGCGATCGACGATGCCGGCGTGCGGCTCACCCACCTGAACTTCGCGGCGGGCGACCTCTCCGCCGGCCAGCGAGGTTTGTTGTCGCATCCGCAGACGTCGAGTGAGTTCCGCGACAGCGTTGCGGTGGCCGTCGCGATCGGCGAACAATTGGCGACGGTTGGCTTCAATGCGTTGTACGGCAACCGAATCGATGGCCTTGCGCCGGAAACTCAGGACGCGTTGGCCGCCGAGAATCTCGCGTTCGCCGGCACTGCGGCCGCCGCAATCGGCGCCGACGTGTTGGTCGAACCCGTCAGTGGCATACCGGACTACCCGCTCACCCTCGCCGACGATGCGATCGGAGTAATCGACCGCGTCCGCCACGATCACGGCGTAGACAATCTACGACTCCTCGCCGACCTCTATCACCTCGCCACCAATGGGGAGAACCTCGACCACGTCCTCAACGAGCGCATCGATCGGATAGGACACGTACAGATCGCCGACGCACCCGGCCGGGGCGAGCCGGGTACCGGAGCCCTCGACCTGGCAGGGTATGTGAATACGCTCATCGCGCATGGCTACGGCGGGTGGATCAGCCTGGAGTACATCGCCACCCGCGCCACCACGTTCGATTGGGTGCCGGGCTTCCCCGTCCCGGTCGACCGTTGAGGAGGAATATCGCATGGCCACAGTCGCTTTCATCGGACTCGGAGTGATGGGCAGTCCGATGGCCATCAATATGGTCCGTGCCGGACATACGGTCATCGGCTTCAATCGGACTCGGTCGCGCGCGGAGGATCTGGTCAATGCCGGTGGCACCGCAGCCGATTCGATCGCTGATGCCATCGACGGCGCTGACGTCGTGGCGCTGATGGTGCCCGACTCCCCCGACGTCGAGGATGTCCTCACCGGCGACGACGGTGTCTTCGCCCATGCCACGCCGGGCACGGTGATCGTCGACTTCTCCAGTATCCGCCCCGACGTCGCCACCCGACTCGCCGACGACGCTGCCACGCAAGGATTCTCGATGCTTGATGCGCCGGTGTCCGGCGGCGAGGAGGGTGCGATCGGCGGCTCCCTGTCGATCATGGTGGGTGGCACCGCGGACGCCTTCGACCGTGCCCGCCCGGTGCTGGATGCGGTGGGCAAAACGGTGGTGCACGTCGGACCGAGTGGCAGCGGGCAGACAGTCAAGGCCGCCAATCAGTTGATCGTGGCTGCCAATATCCAGGCCGTCGCCGAGGCAATCGTCTTCCTCGAGGCCTGCGGCGTCGACGCTGCGGCCGCGGTGCAGGTCCTCGCCGGTTCGACCGTTCTCACCCAGAAGGCCCACCGGATGATCGCGCGAGACTTCGCCCCCGGGGCACGAATCGATCTGCACCACAAGGATCTCGGCAATGTGACCGCTGCGGCCCGCGAGGCCGGGGTGGTCACCCCGCTCGGCTCACTGATGGCCACCCTGATGGCCTCGGCGCGGGCCAACGGCGACGGCAGTCTCGACCACGGCGCACTGTTCCGTGGGGTTCAAAGAATGTCCGGTCGGCTCGACACTCCCGACTGACTACGAGCGAGCGTCACCCCACGATCCCTGAGGAGCCCGCGAGGGACGAGCGAGCGTCACGAAGGGCCCCGAGCGCGATCACTCAAACCGCCCTACACCCTGCACCGTCAACATCTCCACCAACTCGTCGACGAGTTCCTGCTGGGTCACGTCAACCTCCCCGTTGAGCCACGCGCCGATCGCCTGGGCCACGCCGCCGACAAGGAAGTGCGAAACCAGGGGTGCGCGACCGGCGCCATCAAGCCGGAACTCGTGGCGCACCTGCTTACTGAACAGTTGCACGAACAGCCCCGTCGATTCGAAGCGCTTGGCCACGATGACGGTGTTGACCTGGTGCGGGCTGAACAGCAGCTCGCCGATCCGACGATCGTCGGCGACGGTTTCGATCAGCTGGGTGAGTCCGACGCGCGCGCCGTCGACGAAGGTCGCCTCGGCCAGCGCCTTCTGAACGGACATGACCACCTTGGCCAGCGCCCAGTCGTAGACGGCGGCCGCGAACTCGTCTTTGTCGGTGAAGCTCTCGTAGAAGTAGCGCTGGGCCAGCTGTGCGCGACCACAGATGGTGCGCAGTGTCAGATCGTCGTCGCCCAGCGGATCACCGAGAATGTCCAGGCCGACCTGGAGGAGCCGCTCGTGTCGCTGAGCCACTCGCTCCCCGGTGTCGACCCCGTTATAGGGGCGGCTCGTCGGTGCCATGGTGCGATCCAGTCTGACAGATCCGGGGCTGGGCACGTGCCTCACGCCAAATCGGCAAAGTGATTGACAGCACATTGGCAGCGGAGCATACTCAGGTGCATCTGAATGCGCGCGTATTCAGATGCACCATGTGCTCAGATTCGTACGGTCGGTGTCGGGGGTCGTCCGAGCGAGTACAGGCAGCACGAGGGCTCCCTCAGCCATGGGAGATTTCACGCTGCAGCCCAGCATGATTCGACTACGGAAGCGATCGAGGCGTCCGTCGGGGACAAGGAACACGAGATCAATGGAAGATCTGAACAGGCGCACGGTACTCAAGGCCGGGGGGGCTATCGGAGCAGCGGGAGCGGCCCTGGCCGTCGGCGCACCGGCGCAAGCTGCGCCATGGACGTGGAAACCCAGCGGGTCAGTACCCGGAGCGGGTAGAGGCGCGGACCCGAAGCAGGTATGGGACGACGAAGCCGACCCGATCATCGCCAAGCTCCTCGACCGCGGCCAGGTGCCCGAGGTCAACCGCATCCTGCGGTCATGGACGAAGAACGGCCAGCCGTTGCCTGCCGGCCTGCCGAAGGACTTGCGCGACTTCCTCGAGCACGCCAAGACGATGCCCAAGTGGACCGATCAGGGCAAGCTCGCCACCGCGGTCAAGTTCAATCAGAAACGCGGCACCTACCTCGGGGTCCTCTACGGCTTCGCCAGCGGCATGATGAGCACAATCATCCCCCGCGAAGCCCGCGCGGTGTACTACTCCAAGGGCGGCTGGGATCTAAAGGACCGCATCACCAAGACGGCCAAGCTCGGCTACGACATCGGTTCCCTCAACGCCTATCAGCCCGACGGCGAGATGGTGGTGACCTGCGTCAAGACACGACTTGCCCACGCCGCGGTCCGCCACCTTCTCCCCCAATCGCCGTGGTGGGAGCACGTCGCGACCGAGAAAAAGCCGATCAGTCAGGCCGACATCATGGTCACCTGGCACAGCTTGCCGACCAGCGTCATGCGCAACTTCAAGAAGTGGAACGTGCCGATCGCCGCCGACGAATCGGCGGGCTTCCTGCACTCGTGGCAGCTCACCGCGCACATGCTCGGCGTCCAGGATGAGTACATCCCGAACTCTTGGCACACCGCGGATTCCCAGGCCAAGCAGGTGCTCGACCCGATTCTGGCGCCCACACCGGAAGGCATCAAGCTCGCCGACACACTCCTGGATCTCGGCCGCAACCTCGATCTGAGTCTCCTCTCTCGCCCGGTCCTGGGTGCGCTGACCCGCTTCGTCTTGGGCGACAAACCCGCCGACTGGCTGAACATCCCCCGTGAGCCTGTCTGGAGTCCGCTCCTCGAAACTGCTTGGGGCCCTTACGTGGCCATCCGTGAGGGGTTGCTGAACGTCGGCATGCCGCGGGAAGCGTACTGGTTGATCGACGAGTTCTTGCGCCAGTTCGTGCTGTTCTACATGTCGGAACTACGGATGCCGATCAACATCGAGATCCCGGTGTTCAACAACCCGCACTACAACTGACCTCGGGCGGGGGGCCGAGCCACCCGCCACCACATCTCGACGTCCTCGACCCTGGCGCCGATGCTGTGGTGGCGGGTGGATTGCTTTGGTTGCCTGCCGGTTCACACTATGGAGTTATCAAAGAACTTGCGCGGTCCCGACTTTCGACGGGTGCGCGGGAAATGTGCTGAGCTCTCCGCTGGTTGAGCCGTCCCGAGGGCGTACCCCCCTACCGCTGGTTGAGCAGCCCCGAGCCGCTAGGCGAGGGGCGTGTCGAAACCGTCTCTCACGGTGGACTTCTCGCTACCGGATAGCCCTTCGTGGCTCGGCTGGCGCCTCGCACCTCAGGGATCGATGGATCTCCGATCATCGGTGACCCCCTCTTGCTCCCTGAGGAGCCCGCGAGGAACGCCCTTCGACGCGCTCGCAAGCTCGCTTGCTCAGGACCCGCGAGCGTCACGAAGGGCCGGTAACCCGCGCTCACGCCGCGACCCGATCCTCGAGGGTCATGGTGCGTCTGTTGTAGGCGGGGATGGGTTGTCGTCGTGGATCTCTTGAGGCGGGCGGGATCAACCAGGGGTGCCCATCAGCACCCATGATGATGTCCCACCCGAGGTGATGCACGTCGGCGTGACACGACGGGCAGAGGAGGCATCCGTTGTCGAGGTCGGTCGGACCTCCCTCACTCCAGAACAGCCGATGATGCGCGTGGCCCCAGCGGGCGGGTGCCCCGCACTTGATGCAGCACTGGTCCCGGATGATGATCGCCTTCCGGATGTGGGCAGGGAAGTAGCGGGTTTCCTTGCCCATCTTCAACGGCACCGTCTGGTCGTCGACGATCAGTGCGGTGATCCCCGCGTCGCAGGCGAGCAGGGCGGCGGTGGCAGCGGTGACCGGCCCGTTGGACTGTAAGTAGGACATGGTGGGGTCGGCGGCAGGCATCATCAGGTTCACGTGATTGTTCGGGCGGGTGAGGAACGGACTGGTGGTGGCCGCCGCCGCGTCCACGATCTGATCGAGCGCATCGCTCTGACGTCGGGCGGTCGACCGTGAATCCTCCGATCCGTCGGGTTCGGGTCGCTTCTTCGACAGCGAGCTGATGGCGCCCATCAACTTCTCCCCGGTCACGATGTCCACGTCCCCCCGAATGCGCACGCGGCCGTCGACCTTGATCAACATGAGTTCGTTGAGGGTGTGGTCCTCGGCCGCCGGCAGCCCACCGGCCTCGGCCGCGTACTCATTGCCCAGCGCGCGTGCCTTATCCGTGATCTCGGTCGGCGTCGCGCCGGAGGCTGCCTGGGCGATCAACGCCGATTCCACCTCTCGCTTCTCCTCGTCGCACAGCCCGTCCAGGGCTCGACGCTCGACGTGCCCCAGTCCGGCGACAATGGCGTCGAGGTGCTCGATCGGGAACACTCCGTCCTCGGCATACCCGGGGAGCAACTGCATGGCCGGGAGTCCGCGGCCGATGCGCAGGACTCGGTCGGCCACCGAGGGTGCCAATCCCATCTCGATGAGCAAGGGTTTGATCTTGCCGCCGGATTGGGTGGCCACCCCGAGGCGGTCCATCTCTGCGGCGCACACACTCAGCAGGTGTCCGAGGGTGTTGGACAGGTCGATGATCGTGCGGGTGGTGTCGAAGGCTTGACGTCGGGTCAGCCCGGTGACGGTCAGCTCGCGGGCGGTGGCGAGGAGGTCGGCGGGAGTGGGAGCGGTGGTGGAGGGCATACCTCAATTGTACTCGCACACATGTTCGAGTCAATGGTCTTGAGCAACGCAAACGAACTGTGCACCAGCAATTTTCGCGCGGCCGACGATCCGCAACCGGTCAGTGTATCGCGGGCCTCCGACAAGTTCGGATGACTTCGTCGGGTGCGCAGTGGTCGATCAGGATTGTCGGTGGCAGGAGATATGGTCTGTGTCGGGTCAAGGAGGAAGGCCTGAGGGAGAGGCATTACAGCACAGCACATTTCCCGCGCACTCGGTGAAAGTCGGAACTGCGCACGACCTTTGAGAACTCCATAGTGTGAAGGTGCGATGACGGGTTGTCTGCCCGACCGGTGTGACGGTCGGGCAGACAAACGCCGCAGTCCACTCATTACTCGCGCATGCCCTCAACTCCGAATAATCGAGTCAGATAGGTGGTTACAGTGCGGGCGGCGCTACTCCAAGATCGCCGAGGGTTGTCAGGTGATAGCCAACCGTGCGGGATCGAAGAGTGCGATGGGGTGGGCGGTGGCGCCGGTGATCGCCAGGTCGGCGAGGATTTCACCGACCACCGGTACGAACTTGAAGCCATGTCCGGAAAACCCGCAGGCGACAGTCACATTCGTCAACGACTCGGGCCGGGCAATGACGAAGTGCTCGTCCGGGGTGGTGGAGTACATACATGTCGCGGCGTGTACTGCACGCCCACTCAACGCCGGCAGCAGTTCGGTGACGCGAGTGCGCATGGCGTCGATCTCGTCGGGATGGACGGTGCGGTCAATGGTGTCGGGTGTGCAGAGGTCTTCGCCTTTGCGGAAGAATGCCACCTTGACTCCGCCGTCGGGACCGTCGATGGCAGGGAAGCCATAAACATGCTGTCCGGCAGTGTTTTCGTGGATAAATACTGGATTGTATTCGAAGGGTGCGGTGCCACCGACCGGGGCGAGCCAGTACAGGACTTGTCGTTCGATTTTGATTGGGACGCCAAGGTCGGCGAGCAACTGCGGCGCCCAGGCGCCCGGACAGATGACGAGTTGTCCGGCTGTAAAGGTGCCCGCCGAGGTGGTCACGCGGACGCCCGATTCCGTGTCTGCCCAGTCATGTACCGGCTCGCCGAAACGCAAATCCGCGCCTTCGCGTGCAGCAAGATCGAGGTGAGCCCGCACGGTCATTTCGGGCCGAGCGAATCCGGCGTTGGCTTCGTAGAATGCGGCATCGGTGTCGCACGGCGTGAAAGTGGAGAAACGGCTGCGGATCTCGGTGGCGTCGAGCATCTCGTGCGGCAGATCCCAGTCGCGGGCGGCGCGCAGGCTGCCGGACACGGTGAGGCTGTCGGGTGGCCCGATGAACAGTCCGCCAGTCTTGCGATAGACCTCGAGTCCGGTGGTGTCGGCGAGTTCCTGCCAGAGTTCGTAGGCGCGTAGCAGGAGCGGTACGTAGGCGGGGTCCTCGAAGTAGGCCTGCCGGATGATGCGGGAACCGCCGTGGCTCGAGCCGCGATCGTGAGCCGGGGTGAACTTCTCGAGTCCGAGGACGCGGGCTTCGCGGCGCGCGAGGTGATAAGCGGCAGCGCTGCCCATACCGCCGAGTCCGATGACGATGACGTCGAAACTGTTGTCACTCATGGTCATCTCCGGAGTCTAGTCGTGTCGGCACAATGGGCTCGGCAGCACAGTCGCGCGACGCTCGCTGAGACTCATCACCGAAACCGCTCAGGGCAGATGCTTCCGATACCCACCCAGCACCACGGCCGTCGACACCACCAGCAGCACCACGACGACGCCGAGCAGCGCCAGCACCGGCACCCACGTCTCCAGCGCGGCCAGCAGCGTCGGCAACGCGAAGCCGAGATAGGCGATGGCATAAAAGATTCCGGTGAGTCGGGCGAGGTCCTCGGGCGGTGCGAGGCGCTGCACCTCCATCAACCCGGACACCAGGCCGATGCCGAAACCGCAGCCGAAGATCACGTTGGCGGCCACGCCGATCCACAGGTTCTCGAACGCGACGGCGGCGATCATCACCGCGACGCCGGCGGTGAGGGTGACCAACGCGACCACTGTGCCCCGCGCGCTCGACACCGAGTCGATGCGCTTGGCGACCGGCTGAATCAGCGCGCCGCAGAACAGCGCAACCACGCTCAGGCCCGTCGCGTAGGCGAGGCCGAAGCTGCCCGACTGGTCGGCCAGCAGCACCGGCAGATACCCGTAGGCGAGCGCGCACGCGGCGAAAAGCCATGGGCCGCAGACCACGACGACACGCAGGAAACGTCGGTGCCGCACCGATCCGACCCGCAGTCTGGACCGCACCGTGGGTTTGACCGGCGGGTGCACCACGGTTTCCGGGGTGTGACGGATGAACCAGAGGAACGGCAGGGTGACCGCGATGTGGATGACGTACGGCAGCACCTCCGGCCAGGGTCCCCACTGGGCGATGCTGCCGGCGGTCAACGCGCCCAACGCCGATCCGGTGGTGAACGCCACCGACGATCGTCGCGCACCCAGGCCGACATCGGCGTCCATGTCGAACGGCGGCTGCGACACCTCCTTGAGCCAGCTGGTCCCGACGGCGGTGGCGGTACCGACCGCGACTCCGGCGAACAACCGTCCGATCAGGATCGGCGTCCAGCCGAGTTCGCCCAGTGCCAGAAAGACACTGGCGAGCACGCCCGACAGCACTGCGCACAGCATGGGTGGTCGTCGGCCGAAGTGGTCCGAGAGAGCGCCGGCCAACACGAAGGCCGGCGCCAATCCGACGACATAGATGCCGAGGAACAACGTCACCATGGACGCCGAGTAGTGGTCGACGTTCTTGTACAGCAACAACATCGGGCTGAACTGGTTGCCCGACCAGGCACACACGAACAGGATGCCGAACACGACGATCCAGGAGCGTCGTGCCTCGACAGGTGTCCGGGTGGCGGACGCGACACCGGCCGTCATATGGCCCCCTGATACCGGTCGAGGTGGGCGTTGAGTCGGGCAAGGAAACCGTCGCGGTCGCCAGAGATCAGGCGTTGCGCGAGGTCGCGGTGGTCGTCGTAGGAGGAACTCAACGTCGAGGGTTCGATGCGCAGCAAAAGGTTTCGCAGACGCTGCTGCCGATCGCGTAGCTGTTGATAGAAGTGGGCGGCGATCGGGTTGCCGGATGCCTCGATCATCAGTGCGTGGAACTCGTCGTCGGCCACGACGAAGGCGTCGACGTCAACGGCCGACACGGCGGTGTGTTGCCGCTCGAGATTCTCGGTGAGCAGTCCGGCGATCCGCTTGTCGGCGCCGCCTTTGAGGAAGACCTGCTCGGCCGAGCTGGTTTCGATGCCGCGCCGCATGGCCAGGACGTCGGCGGTCTCGGTCGGGGTGAGCGGCCGGACGATCGCGCCCTTGCGGCTGACCAAGTCGAGGAACTGTTCGGTGCCGAGCCGGAGAAACGCCTCGTGTACAGGGGTGCGGCTGATGCCCAACTCAGCGCCGATCACCGCTTCGCTCACGAGCTGCCCGCCCGCGAGTCCGCCGGTGATGATCTGCGCCTTGGTGTAGTCGTAGGCGCGTTCGGCCGCGATCGGCGCTCCTGCTGTCGACATGCGGGACACCGTATCACTTGCATGCAAGGATGCGTACAAGTGATTCAGAAGTGGCCGCCGCCGATCGACCGCGCCGCCGCGGCCACCGACGCAACGCCGGCACCGCCGTCGATGGCGAAGCGGACCATCCCGGCCTCGTCGCAGGCCTCGAGGACAAGCGCCATCTGGTCCTGCGCGTCTTCGGATCGCCCCGCGGCGGCCAAGCACAGCGCCTTCAGCCGCCTGGCCTGCAGCAATGCTCGGCGTCGGTGACTGTCGGCGAGGTGGTCGACCCACTCCCGCGCCCAATGACACGCCAACTCGACACTGCCGGGGTCGCGCAGCAGCAGTCGGATAGCGGCCTCTTCCTCGGCCTGGGCGATGATCTCGGCGAACCCGGCTGTCGGCTCGACACGGTGGGCGTAGTCGACGCGCGGGTGCAAGGTGCGGCGGGTCGGCACCCCCAGCGCGATCATCTCGACCTCCACGAAGGCGCGGAGCCGGCGGGCGGCGATCCGGTCGGCGACGTCGGCAGCGGCGTCGAGCAGTTCCCCAGCCCGCTCAAGATCACCCCGCTGCACTGCCAGGCGCGCGCCGGTGACGTAGCGGGCGCGGATCATGTCGGTGATGCCTTCGTCGGGCGCGAGGGTGAGACTGTCTTCGAGGAGTCCACTCGCCTCGTCGGCCGCACCCCGCTGGTAGAGCAGTTGGGCGAGCAACCCAGCGGCCAGACGGTAGGCCTGCGAACCGCCCGCACTGTTGCGCCGCGAGACGTGCACCGCGCTGCGCAGGCAGTGTTCGGCCTTATCGAGCTCTAGCTCCTCGATATAGGCAAGTCCGTCCAGCGCGTATCCGTACATCACCGCGTAGGCACCGGTGTTCTGCTCGTGGTACGGCAACGCCCATTGCTGGCGACGATGGGCCTCGTCGAAGTCGAATCGCATGGTGGCCGACATGGTGGAGACGTCGGCGGCCGAGGAAACGACGAAGGGCGGCAACGAGTCCGGATGCGCCAGGCATTCTTCGACGAGGGCGTCGATGCGGTCGACGCGATCGGCGGTGGCGTCGGTGCAGGCCAGCGCGACGTCGGCCTCGATACGCATCCCGGCGACGTCGGGCGCGTCCGCGGGTTCGCGCTGTAGCGCGGTATTGACCCGACCGATCGCACCGCGCGCTCGATCGGTATGGTGCAGCAACACATTCGACCAAGCCACCGCCAGTTGTAGTCGGGGCCGTGCGGCGACCGCACTCGGCGGGAGCTTCTCCACCAGTCCGAGCAGGGTTGTCATCTGCGAATGCTCCAGCAGCGTCCGACCATCCGCTTCGACGAGTTCGACCGCCCGACCCGAATCCTGCGCCGCCAGCGCATGATCGACGGCTTCGGCGAGCATACCGTGTTCGGAGTACCACTCCGATGCCGAATTATGGAGTGGCAGAACCAGTTCGGGGCGGTCCCGTTCCAGTCGCCGTCGCAGGAACTCGAGAAACAGCGGGTGGAAGCGGAACCAGTCGCCGTCGGGATCGATCCTGCGGAGGAACAGATCTCGCATTTCGATGTCCTCGAGCAGCGCCTGCCCCCGGGGTTCGCCGCTCAGCGCGGTGGCGAGGCCGGCGCAGATCTCGTCGGCGACCGAGGTGGTGAGCAAGAAATAAAGGATGTCGGGTTGCAGTGCCCCCAAGACATTTTCGGCGAGGAAGTCGCCGATGGCGCGGTGCCGTCCAGAGATGTTGGAGATGAGTTCTGACGGACTGTCCGCACTGCGCAGCGACAGGCACGCCAGTTGTAGCGCCGCAACCCAGCCGTCGGTGGAGTTGCGCAGGTCGGTGATGTCACTGTTCTCCAGGTCCAGTCCGGCAACATCGACGAGGAAGGACCTGGCTTCGTCGTCGTCGAAACACAATCCGGCGATGTCTATTTCGACGAGCTCGTCGTGAACGCGCATGCGACTGACCGGAAGTCCGGTGCGGGATCGGCTGGTGATCACCAATTGCAGGTGATGGCAACCATGTTCGAGGAGGAAGTCCATCGAGGCGATGGCGTCGGCGTCGGTGACGCGGTGCCAGTCGTCGACGACTATCACGATGCGTTCGCCGTGCTCGTGGATCGCGTTGATGAGGGCGGTCAGCAGGCACTGGTCACCGTTGGTGCGGTGGTCCTCGAGGGGTTCGTCGAGATCGGCGGTGACGTCGGGGTTCACGCGGCGGATCGCCTCGACGAGGTGGGTGAGGAACCACGACAATCGGTTGTCGTCGTCGTCCAGTGTCAGCCAGCCGACCTGGACACCTTCCTCGTGAAGTCGCTCGGCCCATTGCGCGGCCACCGTCGTCTTGCCGTACCCGGCGGGTCCGTGGATGAGGATGAGGCGACGACGTTCCCCGGCGCGCAACACCTCGAGCAGGCGGCTGCGAGGTACTTGCGTGCGGCGACGCAGCGGTGGCCGGAACTTGGTCGCCGGTGTCGGCGGGGCGGTGGTGGAGTCGGCGTGCCGTCGCGGCGGTCCCCCGGTAAGCGGGTCCTGGGTGGCTTGGGCGGGCAGCGCCATCTCGGTGACCGGCTGCCCGAGTCGTCGCTGGATGTCACGCAACTCTTCCCCGTAGCCGGCGGCCGTCGTCGGACGGTCCTCGGGCTCGCGGGCCATCGCGTGTTCGACGGCGTGCGACACCTCCTCGGGGACGCCGGCCGAGCGGAGATCGGGGACGGGTTCGGCGGCGATCCGCAGGAATTGGGCGACGACCTGTTCGCCGCTGCGGCGTTCGAAGGCTGCGTGTCCGGTGAGCGCGCAGAACAGGGTGGCACCCAGGCCGTAGACGTCGGAGGAGACGGTGGGTGCGTCGCCGGTGAGCAACTCGGGGGCGGTGAAGGCGGGTGAGCCGGTCACCATGTCGGCGCCGGTCTCGAAACCATTGACGATCCGGGCGATGCCGAAGTCGGTGAGCTGCGGTTCGCCGTACTCGGTGAGCAGGATGTTGCCGGGTTTGATGTCGCGGTGCAGGGTGCCGGATCGGTGGGCGGTCTCGAGCGCACCGGCCATTTTCACGCCGAGGCGCAGCACATCCGGCCAGTCAAGCGGACCCTGCTTGCGGATGCGCGCGTCCAGCGAGTCGTGCGGGTGATACGGCATCACGATGAACGGCATGCCGCTGGTGGTGGCGCCCACCTCGAGGATGTTGACGATGTTCGGATGCCCGGACAGCCGACCCATCGCCCGCTGTTCACGGAGGAAACGTTCGAGACTTTGATCGTCGAGGTGATCGGTGAGGATCTTGACGGCGACAGTGCGATCGAGCTTGAGCTGGCCACAGCGGTAGACGGCACCGAATCCGCCGCGACCGATCAGCAGGGGATCGGTAAATCCGGCCGCAGTCAACTCTGCTGCGACATCCGGGAGAACATCGCGCTGCGTCATCAGCGGATCGAAATCAGCCATCTCCTGTCCTCGATCACCCCCGGGTTTGGGGCCGGGCGTGAGTTCCAGCCTAATCCTCCGAGATGGGTGATGGGGGTGAATGCGGGGGCCGAATTGCCGGGGTTCGGCATCGCTGCGTCCGTAGGGTCGAGGGCATGGATATCGATCTGTCAGCACTCAGCGGCCGTCGTGCGATCGTCACCGGCGCCACCAACGGACTCGGCATGGCGACCGCACGAGCGCTCGCGGGCGCCGGGGTCCGGGTGGTGTTGGCGGTGCGCGACGTCGACCTCGGTCGTCGGCGCGCGGCAGAGTTCGGCGGCGATTGCGAGGTGATCGAACTCGATCTCGCTAATCTCGCCTCGGTGCGGTCCTTTGCCGAGCGGCTCGACGGCCGGGTCGACTACCTCATCAACAACGCCGGTGTCTTCCCACACACGCACACGCGCACCGCCGACGGATTCGAGTTGGGGATCGGCACCAACTTCCTCGGCCCATTCGCGCTCACCAGTCTGCTGCTTCCCCGCATCGAACGGGAGATCGTGCTCGTCGCGTCGGATGCGCACAAGGCCGGGCATGTCGACCCCGAGGATCTCGACCTGACGCGGCGCCGGTGGAATCCGGCGCGCGCCTACGCGCAGTCGAAGCTCGCGGTGATGTTGTGGGGGCTCGAGCTCGACCGTCGCCTCCGCGCCGACGGATCGCCGGTGTCGGTCATGATGACCACACCGGGGTGGGTGGCGTCGAATATCTCCAACAAGCCTCGTCTCGCTCTCGCCCATCGGGCCGTCCAGGGTGCCGCATCGGTGTTCGCCAACGACGTCGATGCGGGCGCCCGGACCACGCTGTACTGCCTCACCGCACCCATCGCTCCCGGAAGCTACGTCGGCGTCGACGGACTGTGGGCGCTGCGTGGCGAGCCCGTCCTGTTCGGAAGGTCCAGCGAAGCCTGCGATTTCGAGCTTGCCGGGCGATTGTGGGCGAAGGCGGAGGAGCTGACCGCGTCCCGGGATCCGGATGCGGCCGGCATAGGCGGCATGTCATGAGCGAGGCAACGCTGGACTGGTTCGGATGCGCCACCTTTCGGCTCACGCTCGGCGGCGCCGTCGTCTTTCTCGATGCCTATATCGACCGAGTCGACGGCGCCGTGGGCAGCGGAATGAGCCCCGACGATATCGACACGGCCGACTGGATTCTCGTGGGCCACTCCCACTTCGATCATCTGTGGGGTGCCGAACGGATCGCGCGACGGACCGGCGCCACCATCGTCGGCAATTACGAGACCACTCGAATCATGACCGAACAGGGAATCCCCGCGGGCCAATTGATGTCGGTGTCCGGCGGCGAACGCATTCGACTCGCCGACGACATCACCGTCACCGTGTTTCCCAGTCTGCACAGTTGCGTGTGGTCGCATCGTCAGATGCCGGATTCCGATGTGGCGTGCTTCGGCGACATCGGCCTCACCTACCAAGAACAACTACGACGCTACGGCGAACTCACCGATTGGCTCCGCGGTCTCGGGGCCGACGTCGTCGCGCATCTGCAGGAGTCCGACCAGGGCGCCCGCGGAGACGGGCATACGCTCGTCTACCTTATCGAGTCGCCCGCAGGGTCAATCCTGTTCCAGGACACCAGCGGATACTGGGCCGGCATCCTCGATGACGTCACTCCCGACGTCGCGATCCTGGCCGCCGCCGGACGCGGGAACATTGATGGCAATCCGGTGCAGGGCACCCTCGCACAGTTCGTTGCCGCCGAGGTTGATCTACTGAGGCCGCAACGAGTTGTATTGTGCCATCACGATGATTGGTTGCCCGGCTTCTCGCGTGCAATCGATGCGGCACCGATCGCGCGGGAACTGCGGGGAGTCTCGCCGGGCACGGAACTCGTTGAGATCGGCTACGTCAGCGGTTACCCGATCCTCGATGGCCTCACGGCGGCCAACTGAGTTATCACAGCGAAAATGTCTGCCGATACCGCGCATACGCTTCGTCGACTTCCTCAGCGGTGAGTCCGAAATCAGCGAGGTCGTAACGGTGCACCCCATGCGCGTTCTGCGCATGACCCGAACGATGCTCCGCCATCCGAGCGCGAGTCTCGTCGGTGAGGTCGAATCTGGCTGCCGCATAGATACGTTCGACCTGCCCCATGGGGTCGTCTATCAGGTCGGTGTACTGGACGTCGAGGAACACCTCAGGCCTCGCCGCCCGCACATCGAGCGCCCGATTCACCATGTCGGCATTGCGCGACAACCAATGTCGCGCAACGGCCGATGCGTCGACGTGATCGCTGAACATCGAATGCCCGTGCGCGAGCATGCTGGAAAACGACGCGGTGGTGCTGCGCGGATCCCGATGGGTCTGCACGATGAGGGCGTTGGGGAAGACATCGAGCAGGGTGTCGAGGTGCTCGAGGTGGGCGGGTGTCTTGAGCACCCACCGCGGCCGCGGGTTCTGCGTATGCAGGATCTGCAGCAGGGTGCGGAGATACTCATACGACTGATGCATGTCCTGCCGCTGCAACCACGCCGCATAGGACGGCACCGACAGCATCGCTTCGGGAACCTGAGAAAGTATCGAATACTCCTGCAGCAGAACGTCTTCCTCAGGACCGTCGGCCTCCACGGCATGGATGGCAAAGAAATGCGGATTCAGATACCGCAGCGCCAACTCGGCACCCTTGGTCTGTGCGATGCGCGCCCTTGGCGCACCCGGCTTCTCGTGCTTGCGCGGCAGTAGATGAATGACCTCCCACGACCCCACCGACCGCATCTGAGGGTCGGCGCCGATCAGTCGGTGCAGCATCGTGGTACCGCTGCGTTGCAGTCCGGCGATCACGATTGGCGGGGTGATCTCAATGTCGCGGATCTCGGGGTGCGTGCGGATCAGTTCGGCCACACGCAGTCGGGTGGTCAGGATGCCGTGCAGCCGTGCGCGAATCACCAGTGCGCCAAAGGTACTCAATCGGGCATCGTCGATGATCGACGACGTCAGCACATCGAGCGCTTCGTCGACCTGCGGGTCAGCCACCCAAGGCAGCCCGGTCGCCTTCACCGCCCGACGGCACAGCGCGTCGGCGGACAGATCCACCCGGATGCCGCGCGACTCGAGCACCGCACCGACCCGGTTGATGGTGCGGATCGGTCGTCGTTGAAAAGGGCTGAACGGCACGGCTATTCCGGGGAGCTCAGCGCGGCCAGCTCGGCGGTGCTGACGACCCGGATCCGCGGCTGCGGATGCGTCGTCGCCCGAATCCAGCGGAAGGTCATGCCACCACAGTCGTGGCCGGTGGTGTCGATCCAGTTCGGGAGGCCAGGGTCTTTGTGCGCAACAACGATTCGGACGCTGCCGTCAGGCTCGTAGGTGGCGGTGTGTTTGTTGACGTGAATCGGGTGATAGCGGTAGTCGAGAGATTCGAACCAGTGGTTGTCGAGGACGAAGTTCCAGGCGTCGCAGTCGGGGATCTCGGTTTCGATGACGAGCGCTTCGTCGGGGCCGAGTCGCCAATAGCTGTGGTAGTAGATGATGTTCGGGTCGCCACCGAGTTTCGTCGACTTATCCGGGTCGAACATCGGTAGCTCGTTGACGTGCTTCTGAAAGTCATGCGACCACTTGGCGAACAGCATCGACGCCCCCGCGACCATGAGACTCGCCTTGCCAAGACCGGCGTCGATCTGAGCGGCGGTCACCGGTGCCGGCGCAGCGGAGCCACCGACGAGTTCGATGGTGAGGTCGGCCGGTATCTCGGTGGCGCGGTCGGCGAAGGTCTGTCGCACGATGAGCAGCCCCGTGTCCAGGGTCATCGAGAGCCAGTTGCCGGGGTGCTCGGTGGCGCTGACGATGAGTTCGAATCGGCCGTCGTCGCCGATCTCGAGGTCGGCTGCCTCAACATAGCCGGTGGTCGGCATCTGGCCGCCCTCGCCGTAGTTGCCTTCCTGGGTGCCGAAGCCGAGGTAGTCGACGGTGCCGCGGGTGCCGGTGATGCGGTAGTCGAGTGTTCCGTCGACGGTGGCGTTCATGTAGTAGTTGTCCGGGTTGTCGGAGCCCATCTTGGCGGTCTCGTGGATCATCCGCCGCAGGACCGGTGCCCGTGGGTCGGCGTACTCGATGAACGCTTCGAGGCCGGCGCGAGTGAGTCGGCTGAGGTAGCGATAGCCCTCGGCCTGGGTCAGCGGATCGGTGGGAGTGCCGGGGAAAACGACCGCGGCACCGGCGGCCTTGAGCGTGTCACAGAATTCCTCCCACGACTGGCCGCTGGCAATGCGCTGCTCGGCGAGGGTGTCCGGCGTCTGACCACGCATCTTGAGATAGGCCAGTCGCGCCTTCTTGAACTGCCCCAGCGCTGCCGTCGCTATCGTCCTACCGTTCATCGCCTACCTCTCGTTGCGGTCGTGGTTCCATGATCGGCGACCGGCATCTGTTTTGTCCCGACTACGCTTCATGAAATGACAGTGCGCGCGGGCATCGTGGTCACCGGTACCGAGGTTCTGACCGGTCGGGTTACCGACCGCAACGGGCCATGGGTGGCACAGCGCCTCCTCGAGATGGGCGTCGACGTCGCACACATCACTGTGTGCGGCGACCGGCCCGACGATCTCACCGCACAACTCGCCTTTCTCGCCACGCAAGGCGTCGACCTCATCATCACCACCGGCGGGTTGGGTCCGACCGCCGACGACCTCACCGTCCCCACGGTCGCCGAGTACTGCGGCCGGCCGCTCGAGCTCGACTCGGCACTCGAATCGCACATCGAGGGCATCATCCGGCGCTGGCAACACCTCGACGACGGACCCATCCCCGACGCGCTCGCCGTCGGGATCACCAAGCAAGCGATGGTTCCGCAAGGGGCAGAATCGATTCCACCGGTCGGGACCGCACCCGGGGTGGCCATTCCGCCGTCGGACAACGGATCTCCGATGCCGGCGGTACTCATCCTGCCCGGTCCCCCGCGCGAGCTGCAGACCATGTGGCCGACCGCGATGGCGGCGTCACCGGTGGCCGAAGCTATTGCCGGACGTGACGACTACGTCCAGGAGACGATCCGCGCCTATGGCCTATCGGAGGCGGATCTCGCGGAAACCCTGCGCGACGCCGAATCTCGCGTCGACGACCTGGCCGCGTTGGAGATCACGACGTGTATCCGCCTCGGGGAGATCGACATGGTGACCCGCTTCCCCGAAGCCGCCGTTGGTACCTATGCGTCGCTGGTCGATGTGCTGACCAAACGCCATGGGCGACAGATCTTTTCCACCGACGGCTCGACCATCGACGAGCAGATCGCCCGACTGCTGGACGGGCGGATGATCGCGACGGCCGAGTCGTGTACCGGCGGGATGGTGGCGGCACGCCTGACCGATCGGCCGGGGTCGTCGGCGTATGTGCTGGGCGGTGTGGTGTCGTACGCGAACGAGGTGAAGAGCGAAGTTCTCGGCGTGCCGGAGGAATTGCTCGCCGAGCACGGCGCGGTGAGCGAACCGGTGGCCGCGGCGATGGCCGAAGGAGTGTTGCGGCGCTTGGATGTTGATGTCGCGGTGTCGACGACGGGAGTGGCCGGCCCAGGCGGGGGCACCGAGCTCAAACCGGTCGGCACGGTGTGGTTCGGGGTGGCGGTCACGGGTCAGCCGACGGTCACCAAACTCCGCCGATTCGCCGGTGACCGCGCTACCGTCCGGGCGCTCGCCACCACGGCCGCACTGCATCTCGTCGCACGGACACTGCGGAACTCCTAGTCGTCGAGCGATTCACGACGCGGCAAGATCGTCGCGAATCGCCGCCACACCGTCAACCACTTCACCGAAGGTGGTGCTGAGAGGACTCAACCCGATCCGAATGCCGTCGGGTCGGCGGAAGTCCGGGATGACCCCACGCACCCACAATCTGTCGGTTGCTTCACGGAATGCGGGGTGGTCGATGGTGATATGTCCGCCCCGACATGCGGGGTCGCGCGGCGACGACACCTGCACCCCCACTCCGGCGAGCCAGTCGTCGACGAGCGACAGCGCGAACTCGGTGAGCGCCACCGATTTCGCCCGCAGCGCCGGCATTCCCGCCGAGTCGATCATGTCGAGAGTGTCCTGGATCGGGAGCATCCCGATGATCGCCGGGGTTCCACTGAGAACACGTCGAATACCCTGCGCCGGAACGTATCCCTGCTGCATCTCAAACGGCGCCGCCCTGCCCATCCACCCCCAGATCGGTTGTACGAAGTCGTCGAGATGTCGGGCGGCGACGTAGGCGAAGGCCGGCGACCCCGGCCCACCGTTGAGGTACTTATAGGTGCAACCGACCGCGAAATCGACTGACCACGAATCCAGTTCGATCTCCACCGAACCGGCCGAATGGCAGAGGTCCAACAGCAGTAGCGCTCCCGCTTCGTGCGTGATCTCCGTCAGCGCGGGTGCGTCGAGCAAGTACCCGGACCGATACGCGACGTGACTGAGGACCACCAGGGCGGTGCGGTCGGACACGACGGCCGTGAGATCTGCCGCCGTAACCCCACCATCGAACGCGGCGTCGATCCAGCGCAGCGTCAGACCGAGATCGCCGGCCAGCGACTCGATCAGGTAGCGGTCCGTGGGGAAATTGTCGCGGTCGAGCACGATCTCAGTGCGATCCGGCCGCATCGCCACCGCTGCGCGCGCCAACTTGTACAACAGGACCGTCGTCGAATCACCAATCACCGTCTGCCCTGGCGCTGCACCGAGTACCACGCTGCCAAGCCGATCGCCCAGCGCCAGAGGCAGATCGAACCATGCCTCGTCCCAACCACGGATCAGCCGGCCCGCCCACTCGTCGGAGATGAACGTGGCCAGCCGTTCCGCGGACGCCCGCGTCGGACGGCCGAGGGAGTTGCCGTCGAGATAGGCGACGATGTCGGGGTCGTCGTGTCGGAGGAACCGACGTGGAAACTCTCGGAGCGGGTCGGCGGCATCGAGTTCGGCTGCGCGGGCGAGAGCGTCGTCGAAAGAAGCCATAGGAGGACGATACCCGCACCTTACGAACAGGACGGTGAGTTGCTGTCGACGGGAAAGTGGTTGCTGTCAGCGGCAAAACGGTTGCCGTCGGCGGGAAAGTAGTTGCTGTCGGCGGGAAAGTGGTTGCTGTCAGCGGTAAAACGGTTGCTGTCGGCGGGAAAGTGGTTGCTGTGGACGGGAAAGTGGTTGCTGTGGGCGGGAAAGTGGTTGCTGTGGGCGGGAAAGTGGTTGCTGTGGGCGGGGGGCTGGGGTGTGGGGTCAGGCGGCGGGGAAGGCGCGCTTGCCGACGACCGCGATGAGCAGGCCGACGCCCACCATCGTGGCACCGATGATCGCGAGATAGGTGATGGCCGAATCGGACTGGAGCACCGAACCGCCGATGAGTGCGCCCAGGGCGATACCCACGTTGGCGGTCGCGTTGATCCACGCGCCGGCAACCTCGGGCGAATCGGGCAGCGCACGCACCGCCGACGTCTGGTAGATCGCGGGCACGCCACCGAACACGCCGTTCCACAAGCCGACCGCGAGGAGCGCCAGCGCCAACCACTGTTGCCCCAAAGCGATACCGAGGAGTGACGCGGCCAGCAGTGCCAGCACGACAAGCACCGTGCCGCGCGGACGCCGGTCGATGCTGCGCCCGGTACACCACAGTCCCACCAGACCGCACACGCCGCAGACGAGCAGCAGCGGCCCGATCGACGACTCGGACGCACCCGCGGTCAGCAGCACCACACTGATGTACGTATAGACCGTGTAGTGACCGATGAACGTGATCATGTTCGACGACACCACTACACCGAGATTTGCTCGCGCACTGCGTGATCCAGATCCCGTCGGCGCCTTCCCGCCGGGCACCGCGGGCAGGAATTTGATGACCAGTGCCAGCGCGACCGCGGCGGCCACTGCCAGCACGAGGAACGCGTTACGCCAGCCGACCGCGGCACCGAGCGCCGTCGACAACGGCACACCCAGGACGAAACCGGCGGTGGAACCACCGCCGACGATCGCCAGCCCGCGACCCACCTGCCCGCTTTCCACCAGTCGCGGCACATAGCCGATGCAGACCGCGAAGAACAGCGCATGCGACAACCCGCCGATAACCCGCCCCGCGGCGATCACCGCGAACGACGGCGCCAGGAAGATGACCACATTGGACAGCAGGTAGCCGCTCACCGTCGCCACGATCAGCGGCTTGCGCGGCATGCGCCGCGTCGCCAAGGTCAGCGGTACCGAGAAGACCGCCACCATCACCGCGAACACCGTGACGAGCCGCCCGGTCGTCGACGCACCGACGCCGAACGCGTCGCCAATCGACGGCAGCAAGCCGACCGGAAGCATCTCGGTCGTCACCGCCAGACAACACGCCAAGCCCAGCGCCAACAGCGCGGGCATGTTGTCGCGGACGTCACCGCCGGTCTTCGGCGCAGGGGTGTAGGTGGTGTTGGACACGAGTCACGAATATACTCGGGACACGAGTTTATTAGCAATGCGATTATCGGGAGCATGGCCACGTCGTCGTCAACATCACAATCAAGCGCGACAGCGCGCCTGTTCACGGCGGCACGCCTCATCGACCTCGTCCGTGCGCAACCGGGCATCACCCGGGCGGCGGCGGCACAGGAACTGGGCATCAGCAGCGGGGCCGCGACCGATCTCCTCGCCCGACTACGCGTCGCCGAACTCCTCGACGAGAGCCCTGCCCCGGCGCAGGGTCGCGGCCGGCCCACGACCGTGCTGCACGCCCACGCCCGCGGACCGCTCGTCATCGTCGCCGAGCTCTTGGCCACCGGGTGGCGGGTGGCCTGCGTTGGACTCGACGGCGAACCGCAAATCGAGGCGCAGTCCCCGCGGCTACGGCAGCGACCGGTGCGCGTGCTCGACGACATGGCCGTCGCCATCAGCGAAATCCATGCCCGTGAAGGTCGGCGGGTGCGCGCGGTCTCGGTGTCGGTGGCCGGCACGATCAGTGACGACCGCCTGGTGCAGTTCAGTCCCAAGGGTTGGCTCGACGTCGACCTGTCGCGGCTGACCGCGCAACTCCCCGACGACGTGCACCTGCCCGTCGTGCTCGGCAACGACGCCACTCTCGCCGGACTGGCCGAAGCCCGCACCGGGGTCGCGCGCGACGGTGGCACCGTGCTCCATCTCATCGTCGCGGTCGGCGTCGGTGGCGCACTGATCGTCGACGGGGTGCCCGCGACCGGCGAACATGGCGGGGCCGGCGAATACGGGCACATCCCGTTCGGCGATCCCGCACGCCAATGTCCGTGCGGAGCCTACGGCTGTTGGGGACTTACCGTCGACGGGCTGGCGCTGGCCGAGCTATGCGGCGATCCAGCACCTCGCAATCCGATCACCTACGCGCACAAACTCATTGCGAAGACCGCGCCGACTCTCCGCGAGCAAGCGGCGTTCGACAGTGTCGCAGCCTCGCTCGGCCGCGGTGTCGCCGCACTGGTCAACCTGCACGACCCGGCCCTGGTCACCTTGGGTGGCCTTGCAATCCCATTGCGTGCCAGATCATCTGAATCCTTCGACGCCGCCTACCAGAACGGATTGATGGCTTACCGACGGCCGTCACCGACACCGGTACTCGACGGTATTCATGGCGACGACGGGCCGTTGCGGGGCGCCGCGATTCGCGGGATCGATCACATCACGACGGCAGAGGCGTTGGCCGAGTGGGTGTGAGTGACGGCAGCTGAACTGTTGCTGCCACTTTCAACATATACCGGAGTGGGGGCCTTGCGGCAAGACCCCCACTCGGGTGCACAATCGGTGCCCTATGCCTGATCAGAGACCATTCCCGCCCCGCACCGCCACCGTCTTCGACCTGCCGCCACGAGCCGACTCGAAAGCCGACCCGAGATTCATCGCCGACGACGAGCACCATTTCGCAGTCCTGCAGGACAGCCTCGAACGATCGATGACGGAACTGTCCGTCCGCATCGACGCGTTACGCACCGCACCGGCCCGCAAGGGACGCCAGGCCGTCGACCGCGACATGGAGATCCACGACGCCACCTCCCGACTGCGCACCTTGCAGCGCTACAGCGTGGATCTGTGTCTGGGCCGGATGCGCGGCGACGACACCACCTACATCGGCCGCCTCGGCCTGACCGCACCCGACGGCCGACAACTCCTGGTGGACTGGCGCACCCCGATGGCCGAGCCGTTCTTCGCCGCCACCCCCGCCGCGCCTTTGGGATTGGTTGATCGTCGCCGCTACCGCTGGACACAGGGACGCATCACCGACTACTGGGACGAGGTCTTCACGTCCGCGACCACTCGCGATGACGTTGTACTCGACGAGGATTCAGCCTTCATCGCCAGTTTGGGTGCCAGCCGATCCCCGCGGATGCGCGATGTGCTCGGCACCATCGCGGCCGACCAGGACGCCATCATCCGCGCGGATTCCCATGGTGCGCTGGTCGTCGACGGCGGTCCCGGCACCGGGAAGACGGTGGTGGCGTTGCACCGTGCCGCCTATCTGCTCTACACCGATCCACGATTGAAGGGCAATCGCGGCGGCGTGCTCGTCGTCGGACCGCACGAGCCGTATCTCGGGTACGTCGCCGATGTCCTGCCGAGTCTGGGCGAGCACAGCGTCGCCACCTGCACTCTGCGGGATCTCCTGCCCGAAGGGGAAATCGCAGTGGCCGAGGCGGATTCTTCGGTCGCGGGGCTCAAGTCGTCGGCGCGGATGATCGATGCCATCGAGACCGCGGTCCGCTGGTACGAGGAGGCGCCGGCGCAGCGGATCGTCGTCGAGACCGAGTGGGCCGACGTCGCTCTCACGCGTTCCGACTGGGCCGAGGTGTTCGCCGCACCGGACCCCGGGACACCGCACAACGAGGCGCGACCGCAGATCTGGGATGCGCTGGCCGCCATCGTCGCCGATCGCATCGGCGACGAGGTACCGACAGCCGACGTGCGAACGTCCCTGGCTCGGAACAAGGAACTGGCCGCGGTGGTGCATCGCACGTGGCCGATGCTCGACGCCGAGGACATCGTCGGAGACCTGTGGTCGGTACCCGCGTTTCTGCGGATGTGCGCGCCATGGCTCTCCGCCGAGGACCGTCAGCTGTTGCAGCGCACGGATGTCCGCGCGTGGACGGTCGCCGACCTACCGCTGCTCGATGCCGCCCGGTACCGGCTCGGCGACCGGGACGCCGACCGCCGAGCGCAGCAACGCGCGGCAACACTCGCGGCGGAACGCCGTCGGATGGATGACGTGGTCCAGGATCTACTCGACGCCAACGTGCACGACGACGGCGAAGGTCTGATGTCGATGCTGCGCCAAGAGGATCTGCGCGACGTACTCGTCGACGAGGGGGCCGCCGACGCCGCGACACCCGATGCGCTGGCCGGACCGTTCGCGCACATCATCGTCGACGAAGCGCAGGAGCTGACCGATACCGAATGGCGAATGCTGCTGCGCCGCTGTCCGTCACGCAGCTTCACGGTCGTCGGTGATCGGGCGCAGGCGCGGCATGGGTTCACCGAGAGTTGGGGTGAGCGGCTCGAGCGCGTCGGCCTCCGCGACACACGCACCTTGTCGCTGACGATCAATTACCGCACGCCGGAGGAGATCATGACGGCGGCCGCACCGGTGATCCGCACGGCAATCCCGGACGCCAACGTGCCGACGTCGATTCGCAGCAACGGAATTCCCGTCCACAACGCCCCGATCGGGCAGCGCGATCAGATCCTCGACGACTGGCTGCGGGCCAACCCGGACGGCACCGCATGCGTGATCGGCGATCCGTCGTTCGCCGGTCGGGATCGCGTACGCTCGCTGACCCCGGTCACCGCCAAGGGTTTGGAGTTCGACCTCGTGGTCCTGGCCGAACCGGAGCGCTTCGGTGACGGAATCGAAGGGGCGGTGGACCGCTACGTGGCGATGACTCGCGCCACGCAGCGGCTCGTCGTCCTCAGCGGTGGCCAGTAGCTTCATCCTCCCCGATCGCCTCAGCGATCAGGTGTTCGGGACCGTCCGGCTCGGGTCGATTCCGGTTGCGCCACTCCGCGATTCCGAACAATGCCGACCCGGCGACGAACCAGCAAACGAGTACCACGAAGGCGTGGGTGGCGCCGTGACCCTCGAAGAACACCACGTCGCGCAGCAGTGATCCGGTAGCGCCCGGGGGCAACAACTGCCCGATCCACCCCCACGGCGTGGGCAGCATCTCGGGTGCGCTGGACAGCCCGGACAGTGGGTTGCCCAGCAGGATCAGCAAGATCGCCGCGATCCCCAGGCCCAAGCCGCCCAACAGTTCCCGCAGACCGAGCACCATCATCGCAGTGGCCGCGATGCCCAGCATCGCTGCCAGTGAGGTGAGCCAGTAGTTGCCGTCGAAGGTGCCGACGATGAACTGCAGGACCGCGGTCAACCCGAGACCGCCGACGACGGCGAAGCTGGCGACGGCGATCAGTCGGCCACGGAAGCTGTGCAGCATCATCATGATGACGACGGCACCGATCCATCCGCCGAGTGCGATGGGCAGTGCGCCGGCGGCGAGACCCGCGCCTCGAGGGTCTTTGTCGGGGAAGGACTTCAGATCGGTGACGGTCGCGGTCCCGTGCTGCGCTTCGGCAAGGTTGTTACCGATCGCCTCGATGCCGGTCGCCACCAGCACACTGCCCGCGGTCGCCACCAACGTGTGCACATCGCCGTTCGGTTGCAGGACAAGCGCACCGTAGATCTCGCGGTGCAGGATCGCGTCGCGGGCCGCGGCCTCGTCGTCGTAGCTAGAGATGTCGAATCCGTCGGCCTTGGATTGCAGCGCCGCCACGGCCGGCGCCGGCCCTACGACACCCACCGGAACATCGTGCGGCGCCGATCGTGCCGCGGGCAACGCGAAGGCCATCAGCATGACGCCCAGCAGGACGGTGAGGCCGACGACCAGCACAGGGATCTTCTTGTTCTCGTTCGGCGCCGCTGATGCGCCGCCTGCTCCGTTGTTGAACATGTGTTTTCACCTCAACGAGATACGGACAGTTTCTTAATTCTGAGGGTTAAGGTAACCTGCCAGAATAGGAAACGCAACGTATCTAGGAGGATCGGTGACAGCCACCCGTCGGAGAGGCGCCGAGCTCGAGCAGGCGATCCTGGCTGCCGTGGTCGCCGAGGTCACCGAACGTGGGTACGCAGCAACCACATTCGAGGGCGTGGCAGCACGGGCCGAGACCAGTAAGCCGGTGCTCTACCGTCGCTGGTCGTCGAAGGCCGACATGGTGATCGCCGCGGTCGGCGGGGTTCTGCGGCCGCTCACCGCGCCGGACACCGGCACGTTGCACGACGACACGGCCGGTGCACTGCGCCTGCTGCGCAAGCACATCACCCGAGTCAAACGCCAGACCATCCTGGGACTGCTCGCCGATCTGGATACCGCGGGCCGCCGGATACTGCAGGAACTGCTGCTGACGCGTAGCCAGGAGATCATTCGCCCCGCGATCGACCGCGCCCGGGATCGCGGCGAACTCGGCGACGGCGTCATCGACGACCGACTGCTGAGCCTCCCGTTCGACCTCGCCCGCCATGATCTGCTGTTCACTGGCGAACTGCCGGACACCCGCATCGAGAAGATCGTCGCCGACGTCGCGTTGCCACTGTGGTCATCGTTGGCCGGTCCGGGATCGGCCGGGTAATGGCGACGAAGACTCGATCACTGCGACGACCTGGTGTGAGATTGCTCCCGTTCCGCGGGATCAAACTGGCATCGACGACCTCCCCGGTGGCACCGTGGAGGTACGTGTGCTCGGGAGGTGAACTCGGATAATGGCCGAATCGATTTTAGTGCCCAGACGATGGCCCATCTCCCGACTCGCCAGTCGCAATCCCCTGGTCCGCGCATCGGATCGGTTTGAGGCGCTGGCCCATTGGATCGCCGTGATCTTCGCGGTGATCGCCATCCCGCTGGCCGTGTCGGTGGGACAACACATTCACAGCTCACTCCTCGAGACGCAGGCGCGACAAACCGCGGCCGTCCACACGGTGCAGGCGACCGCGAACGAGAAGAGTTCGTCGCTGCTCACGCCGGACGGCGGGGACTCCATGGTCGAGGCCCGCTGGTCCTACAACTCGGTCGCCCACGTCCAGTCGGTGCACGTCGACTCTGCGGTCGACACCGGTGAGCAGTTCCCGCTCTACGTCGACGACGAGGGCAAGCCGAGCACCGAGCCGATGACCTCGGCCGACGCCATGGCCAACACCGTCCTGGTCGCGACCACCTTCTACGTCGGCGCGATCACTGCGTCCATCCTGTTCGTGATGGCCGCCGGGTGGATGCTCGGACGGTTCCGGCGTCACGCCTGGGACCTCGAACTGGCGCAACTGACCGACAGCGGCGACGGCTGGGCGCGGCGCGACAGCTGACGCACGGTTACGATCGGGCCACCGACATGATGGCCGCGCCGGTCGCCGCACTGGGCTCCAGCCCGATCTGTCGCGCGACATCGCTGAGCGTGACGTAACCATCCTCGATCGCCCGTATGAGCAACGCGACCTTGGTGTTCGCCGGGCGGCCCGCCGCTTGATACTTCCCCCGAATCCGCGCGAGATGGGTGTGCACCGTCGCATCGGTGATGAACAGTGCCTGGGCCACTTCACGTTTCGATTCACTGACCAACCAGCGTGTGAGCACCTCGACCTCACGATCGCTGAGCAACCGAATCGGACGCGACGGCAACGGTTCGGACGGCAGCGGCTCGGTCATCGGGGCGTCTCCTCGAGGATGCGTGAAACGAACTCTCACCATGACGTTACGAAGACCCGACAAAAGCGGCCAGACACAACTTCGGGTGCCCCCGAACGTGGGGTCAGCTGTAGGAACGAATCCGGCCGGTCTGATCGATCTCGGATCGCACGCTGGATCCGTCGGTTCCGCGACGCAGCACCGATGCCGCGATCGGGCGGTCAGGCGCCGATACCCGCACGAACACCTGCCCGTGGTCCGCGGCGTCGAGGACCTCACTCGCCAGTTCTTCCACCGCTGCCGCCACCCGGGAGTCCACGTCGACTCCACCGGAGCTGTCTGCGCGGGAGTCGTCGATGAACACCACCTCGACACCGCGGGTCCGGGCGCGATAGGCGGGGTCGTCGAGGTTGAGTGTCGACATCAGCGGAGCGCGCAGCCGGTCACGCAGGTGGGCTTCGAGCAGTTCGCACTCGGTTCGTTCGGCGGCGGTGAGTTCGTCGCCGGACGCGATTCGCTCGAGCAGCGGCCGGGCCATCTGATCGAGAAACCGCACCTGATGGAGACGTTCCTCGGTCGCCGCGGTCTCGGCCGCGAGCTGTCCGACCTGGGTCATGGTCTGCGAGCGCAACGCAAACACCTCCTTCGCGGTCGGCCGCAAGGTGAAGGAGAACAGCGTTGCCATGATGAGCGGTGCGGCGTCGATGGCGACCAATCCGGCGCTGCTGACCATCGAATGCCCGACCGAATGGCCCCACCAGGCGAATATCGCGGCTTCGGCAGCCAGCCCTATCCACGGCGCCACCCGCCGGCCGCGCACGCACATGAACGTGTAGATCGCGACCGCACCACCGTGTACCCAGGTGACCAATACTGAGGATGCCGCAGCGCTGGGCGTCACCGACAGCGCGAAGCCGCACGCCAATGGCCCCACCGAAGTGAGAGCTACCGTCATCGGCATCGACAGCGGATCGCCTGGCACCTGCACGATGGCGATCGCACCCACGGTCAGGATCAGTGCGGCGACGATGGTCGGCCAGACGGGCGACACCCCGTCGAGGGACGAATGCGGTGGCGGTCCACGTCGAGGCGAGGAATGCACCCAGCACCAGCCAGGCACCGGGTTGCCGCATACCGAGCAGATCGCGGACATCTTCGCGCTCGGCGGGGGCGTAATGCGGTTCGGTCATCGCACCCACTCGAGCAGCACCCGGGTGCCGTGCCCAGGGCGCGAATCGATGTGCGCGGCACCACCGTTGACCTTGCTCATCCGGCCTCGGATGCTGACCGCGATTCCCAGGCGGGATGCCGCCACCACGTCGGGGTCAAAGCCGACCCCGTCATCGACCACCTCGGCACGCAACCGATCCGGTTCAGCCACCACCGTTACCTCCACGGTTGCCGCCGCACCCGCATGCCGCCGACTGTTGCGCACCGCTTCGGCGGTGGCCGATGCCATCGCGGAGACCGCGGCGCCCGGATATGCCTCGTCGAGTTCGGCTCCGTCGACAGCCACCCGGAGTGCGGGATCGACGAGTGCGACCGCGGCCCGGACCGCGCTGGTCGCCTCGAAGGCGGTGACCGAGAGCGGTTCCTGGCCCTGCCCCGCCTGATCCACCGCGTGCAGCGCGGCATGCGCGTCCTGCGCCAGTTCCGGCGAGGCGCCGCGGCGTGCGGCCAGCAGCAGCGTGGACATGACGTTGTCGTGGGTCAATGCGTCGAACCGCGACCGTTCGGCTGATCGTGCCCGCGCCGCCGCGACGTCGGCGGTCACCTGATAGGCACGGGCGCGGGTGGCGTCGAGGATGCCCGCGGTTCGGATCGCCATCACCGACGCGGCCACGAAGATCAGCGAGAACGAGAAGGCCCACGCGACATCCGCGACGATCGGGCCGCCGAGTTCCGGCAATCGGGACGCGTGGCTGATGACCACGGTGGACACACTGACGACCGCGAGGTAGACGAACGGGATGACCGCCCGGAAAGCCAGTGCCGAGGCGATCGCCGGCAGGCCCGAGAACTGCGAGAACCAGATACCGCTCACCGTGTCCATGACCGTCCCGTTCCATCCGAACCACCACAGCGCCAGGGTGAGCAGGTACCCCGCCGAGGCGGTTGCCGCAGCGATCCGCATCCGCCGGATATCGCCGCGCCAGCTCAGTGGGCCCAATGCGATCCCGGTCCCGAACGTGAGGATCAGCGCCGAGACCGTCCACCAGGTGTCCATGATGGGCAGCGAGTCGACGACCATGGACGCAGTCATCGCCGCGTACGCAAGGTAGCCGACGGAGACGAACACCGACATCAACCGCAGGATGCGTCGGCCGGCGAGTTGGTCGCGTTCGTCGTCGTCGACGGTCAGCGGCGGAAGCGCCGCGGTATCGGCAGCCATCCATCCTCGATCGCACGCTTGTACAGGTCGGTTTTCGTCGGCGCCGGCCGTCCCGCGGTGGTGTAGCGGGAGCGGATGCGGTTGACGTAGTCGCTGACGGTTTCGGCGGAGATGTCGAGTTCACGGGCCACCCGGGCCGACGACTCCCCCGCCGCGTAAAGCTCCAGCACTCGGCGCAACTGCGGGGACAGGTCAACGAATCCGGAGTCGGAGTCGATGGCCGCGGCCCAGTCGATGCCGGGCACGGTGTCGCCGGCGAGCGCCTGCCGAATTGCCGCCAATAGCTCTGATTCCCGCACGTTCTTACGGACAACGCCGAGAACGCCGGCGCTCGCGGCCTGCCGGACCAGGTACATCTCGTCGCCCGAGGTGTAGACGAGAGTCGGGATACCAGCCTGGGCGAGGGTGTCGATGTTGGTGATCGGGGAGGTGCCGTCGTCGAGCCGGAGGTCCAGGAGTACCAGGTCGATGTCGGCGGTCACGGCCAACAGCTCCGCGACCGTACCGGCGCCGGCCACCAGGTCCATGTCGGTCTGGTCGTCGAGGGTGGCGCGCAGCCCACGCACGATCTGCTCGTGATCATCGACGACTCCTACACGCCACACCCGCTGCGGGGATTCGGTCATGCCGAATATCATTGCCGACGCCAACGACATTGGCGCACCACGGCACGCCGTGCGCCCACTCCGGCGGGGTGCAGCGGTTACGGCTGACGGGTCCAGTGTGCGGGGACGGCGACGATTCCGGTGTCACCCATGCGGGTCAACTTGGCGTGTTGGCGTACTCGAGAATCACCTCGACGGCGCGGGCCGCGCTCTGGCAGGCGCCCTCCATGGTGGTGGTCCAGTCGGTGCGGGTCCAATCGCCGGCCAAAGCCAGCCCACGGACTGCGGTGCGCTGGTCGGGACGAATGCCGGCGGTGCCGGGACGCTGGGCGAACGTCGACTTCGGCATCCGCACGACATGACTGTGGAGCACCTGCGCGTCGCGGGCGTCCGGGAAGTACTTGCGCAGCATCTCCATCTGGATCTCGGTGATCTCCGCGTTCGTCTTGTGCGTCAGCTCGTAGGCCGCCGACACGGTCGTCGAGTAGAAGTGATTCTGCGACGCGTCACGACCGTGCATGCGTTGCCGATCCCAGACTTGTTCCAGCACGCCCTCACCGCCATGCAGGACCTCTCCCCAATCGCTCATACCGATGGAGCGGTCGAGGTACAGGTTGACGCTGACGATGGGGACGGGCGTCAATTGTTCTGCCGCCGCGTAGATCTCCTCATGGCCGGGTACCTGATCGAGCAGTCCGTGCACGTTCCAGACGGGTACCGCGCAGATGACCGCGTCGGCGGGCACCTGCTCCCCATCGGCCAGGGTGACGCCGGTGACCGTGCCGTCGGCGACGTCGACCGAACTGACGACGGCTCGGTGCCGGATCTCGACTCCGTTGTCCGCGAACACCTTTTCCGCGCCGTCGAGGAACAGCGTGTCGAGGTCGACCGTCGGGTAGCCGATGGAGATGGGGGTGCGGGTTTCGCGGGCGCGACGCATCCCGGTGACCAGCAGGTCGGCGGGCACCTTCGCCGACGAGATGTCGGGTTTATCGCCGGTCAGGCCGATGACGATGCCGTCCCAGAGGGCGTCGCGCGCCGACTGCGGCATGCCGATGCGCCGGAACCATTCGTCGGCGGTGATCTCGTCGAGCCACGACGGCTGGCGAAGCGCCTGCCGGATGAGAGTCGCCTGGGCGCGTGCGGTGCGCAATTTGTCGAGGCCGCGCACGCCCGGCAGATCGCCGACGGCGGTGCGCACTCCGTCGAGGCCACCGAAGCCCGATCGACGGGTGGCGCCGCCTGGCATGCGGATCGTCATGCGTCCGGGGAAGCAGACGTGGTCGCGGGTGCCGACGCTGTCGAGGTAGCGCATCAGGTGCTGGTAGCCGCTGGCGAAGACGTGCTGTCCGTTGTCGGGGACGTCGTCGACGACGGCCAACGGTATCGAGATGGTGCGCCCGCCAAGCGATCCGCGCCGCTCCAGCAGCGTCACCCGATGGCCCGCCTCGGTCAGCCATACCGCCGACGCCAGGCCGGCCAGTCCCCCACCCACGACCACGCAATGCATGCGGTCAGGATAGTGGCCGGCGCGTTCGCGCGTGAGACTACGACCGCAATTCGTCTCGTCGGGTGAGCGCATGGCCGACGTTGTCGGCCGCCGCCCGGACGATCGTGGCGTGCGCCTGCGGGCGGAACCGGTGCGACGGGCCGGTCACGCTGACCGCCCCGATGAGGTCGTCGTTCTCCCAGATCGGCGCGCCGACACAGACCACACCGGCCGCCGATTCCTCGAATTCGTAAGCGACACCGTCGTTTCGGATGCGGTCGAGTTGGGTGCGCAGAGTTCCGGGTGCGACGACGGTGTGCCGGGTGCGCCGGACGAGCGGCCGACTCAGCACCTCATCGCGCAGCCCCTCGCTACTGAACGCGAGCAGAGTCTTACCGATTGCCGTGCAGTGCAACGGCATTCGGCCGCCAACCCGCGACGGCGCGGCAGCCTGTCGATGTCCGCCGATCTTGGACAGGTAGACGACCTCGGCGCCGTCGACGACGCCGAGATGCACGGTTTCGCCGGTGCGGACGTAGAGGTCTTCCATGAACGGGGTGGCCACCTCGATGAGGCTGCGTTCCACCGAGGCCCGCATCCCGAGTTCGAACAGGTGGCTGCCGAGGCGGTAGCCGACGTCGGTGCGGTCGATGAGCCGCGCCTCGGTCATGTCGGCGAGCACGCGGTGCAGGGTGCCTTTGGACAGCCCGGTGCGGCGGCCGAGTTCGGCGAACCCGAGCACCGCGTCGTCGATGCGGAACGCGTGCAGCACCAGCATGACCTTGCCCAGCACGGTTGTCGGATCCACGCCAGCCACCCTACCCACCGAGTTCCGCTCACCGGAACCAAACGCTGGCCCGCCCCTCTACCAGCCGCAACAGTGGACCTCGACACCCCGCAGAGCATTGGACACCTCATGAACACAACCGAGTCATCGGTCACGACGTCGGCGATCGCCGACGCGGCCGAGCGGCTGCGTACCGCCCAGATCACCCGGACCGCGTGCACGCCGGTGCGCGACCTGATCGGCACCGACGACGTGGCCGCCGCCTACGCAGTGCAGCGCACCCAGATCGATGCCCGCATCGCCGCCGGCGCCCACGTCGTCGGACGCAAGATCGGGCTCACCTCCCCAGCCGTGCAACAGCAGTTGGGTGTGGATCAGCCCGACCTGGGTGTGCTGCTCGAGGACATGGCCGACACCGAGGAGTCGGGCACCTCGCTCGCCGGGTTGCTGCAGCCCAAGGTGGAGGCGGAGGTCGCCTTCGTCCTCGCCGCCGATCTCGCCGACGGCGATCTCGATCCCGCGCAGATCCGCGCCGCCGTGGCCTACGCCGCACCGGCCATTGAGATCGTGGACAGTCGGATCGCGAACTGGGACATCACCTTCGGTGACACCGTCGCCGACAACGGGTCCAGCGGCCGCTTCGTGGTCGGCACCACGCATCGCACGCTCGACGAGTTCACTCCGGTCGAGGCGTCAATGACCATGACCGTCGACGGCGCGCAGATCTCCGCCGGCACCGGCGACGCCTGCCTCGGCGATCCGCTCAACGCGCTGCGCTGGCTGGCGATCACCGCCCGCGATTTCGGCGATCCTTTGCGCGCCGGCGAGGTGATCCTGTCCGGTGCGCTCGGCCCGATGGCCGCGGTTACCGGCCCCTGCACCGTCACCGCCGAGATCAGCGGACTCGGTTCGGTCACCGCCACTTTCATCAAGGAGAAGACCAAATGAGTGACACCAAGACCGGTGTGGCCATCATCGGTTCCGGCAACATCGGCACCGACCTGATGATCAAGGTGCTCCGCACCGCCGAACATCTGCAGATGCGCGCGATGGTCGGCATCGACCCCGACTCCGACGGCCTGGCCCGCGCCCGTCGGCTCGGCGTCGCCACCACCGCCGACGGCGTCGACGGGCTGATCGCGATGCCCGAGTTCGACGACATCGACATCATCTTCGACGCCACTTCGGCCAAGGCGCATGTCGCCAACGCCGAGAAGCTGCTGCCGCTCGGCAAGCGTCTCGTCGACCTCACCCCCGCCGCGATCGGCCCGTACGTGGTGCCGGCGGTCAACATCGACGACCACCGCGATGCCCCCGACGTCAACATGGTGACCTGCGGCGGGCAGGCGACGATCCCCATCGTCGCCGCCGTGTCCCGAGTGACGCCGGTGCCCTATGCGGAGATCGTCGCGTCCATCGCGTCCAAATCGGCAGGTCCGGGTACCCGCGCCAACATCGACGAGTTCACCGAGACCACCAGTCACGCCATCGAAGCGGTCGGCGGCGCGGGCCGCGGTAAGGCGGTGATCATCCTCAATCCGGCCGAGCCGCCGCTGATCATGCGCGACACCGTGCTCTGCCTGATCGCCGACGCCGACCCGGCCACCCACGACAAGATCCGTCAGTCCGTCGTCGACATGGTCGCCGAGGTGGCGCGCTACGTGCCGGGCTACCGACTCAAGCACGAGGTGCAGATCAGTCCCGTGCCCGAGGGACAGCCAGTGCACACCCTCGCGCCGGAGGCCGGGAGCGCAACCCACCAGGTGTCGGTGTTCCTCGAGGTCGAGGGCGCCGCCCATTATCTGCCGGCCTACGCCGGGAACCTCGACATCATGACGTCGGCCGGTCTGCGCTACGCGGAGACCATCGCGTCACTCACCACCACGGAGGCACGATGACCACCGAACCGACCACCCAACTCTTCATCCAGGACGTCACCCTGCGCGACGGCATGCACGCCGTCCGCCACCGCATCACTCCCACCGACGTCGGCCGGATCGTCGCCGCCCTCGACGCAGCCGGGGTGGACGGCATCGAGGTCGCCCACGGCGACGGACTCGCCGGCGGCGGCCTCAACTACGGTCCCGGCTCCCACACCGACTGGGAGTGGATCGAGGCGGCCGCGGCGAACCTGAACCACGCCCGGCTGACCACCCTGCTACTTCCCGGCATCGGCACCATCAAGGAACTGCAGCACGCCTACGACCTGGGGGTGCGGTCGGTGCGGGTGGCCACGCACTGCACCGAGGCCGACGTCGCCGCCCAGCACATCGGCACCGCCCGCGAACTCGGCATGGACGTCTCCGGCTTCCTGATGATGAGCCACATGACCGACGCCGCCGAGCTGTCCCGGCAGGCCAAGCTGATGGAATCCTATGGCGCGCACTGTGTGTACGTCACCGACTCCGGCGGCCGTCTCACCATGGACGGCGTCCGTGACCGGGTGCGTGCCTACCGGGACGTGCTCGACGCCGACACCGAGATCGGTATCCACGCCCACGAGAATCTGTCGCTGGCCGTGGCGAACTCGATCACCGCCGTCGAGGAGGGCGCCTACCGCGTGGATGCGTCACTGGCCGGGCACGGTGCGGGAGCCGGCAACTGCCCGATCGAACCGTTCATCGCGGTCGCCGACCTCAACGGGTGGAAACACAACAGCGACCTGTTCGCACTGCAGGATGCCGCCGACGATCTGGTGCGGCCGCTGCAGGATCGGCCGGTGCGGGTGGATCGCGAAACCCTCACCCTCGGATATGCGGGGGTGTACTCGTCGTTCCTGCGGCACGCCGAGGTCGCCGCCGACCGCTACGGCCTCGATGTCCGGTCGATCCTGGTCGAGGTCGGCCGACGCGGCCTGGTCGGCGGTCAAGAGGATCTCATCGTCGACATCGCGCTGGATCTCGCCGACCGCGAACCGTCGGCGACCGTAGGATCACGATGACGAAGGGGGCCTCCATGACCGCCGACATCACGGCCCTGGCCGATGTCCTGGATTCGGCGTTGGTGTCGGTGACCGACACCCCGAGCCTCGCCGACACCGCCACCTTCGACCTCGACGACGCCTACGCCGTGCAGGCCGAACTCATCGAGCGTCGCCAGGCACGCGGTGAACGCATCATTGGCATCAAGATGGGCTTCACCAGCAAGGCGAAGATGGCGCAGATGGGGGTCGCTGAGGTCATCGTCGGCCGACTCACCGATGCCATGCAGGTCGACGACGGCGGATCGGTGGATCTCGCGCGGTTCATCCACCCGCGCATCGAACCCGAGGTCGCCTACCGGGTGGGTGAGCACGTCGATCTCGACGATCCCGACTTCGACCTGACCACCGCCGTCGACGCGGTCGCCCCGGCCATGGAGATCATCGACTCCCGCTACCGCGACTTCCGGTTCACCCACGAAGACGTCGTCGCCGACAACACCTCGGCCGCCGGTTTCGTCGTCGGGAAATGGCAGCCACTGCAGGCTGTTCCGGATGCCGCGGTGCGGATCACTGTCGGTGGGCAAGAGGTGACCGGTACCACCGCCGCCATCCTCGGTGATCCGATCGAGGCGGTCCGGGAGGCGCAACGCATGGCGATCAAACGCGGACTGCCGGTGCGGCCCGGGGATGTCATCCTCGCCGGTGCCGCCACCGCGGCGCTCCCGTTCGACGGCGGGGTGGCCGAATGTGTGGTCGAGGGTCTGGGCTCGGTGACCGTCGCGGGAATCCCCCGGCAACCCTGAGCACGTCGGTCCCATCCGGGACGGCGACGGCTCCGAATGCTGGGTGTGTCGCCTCCTGGAAGCCCACGCGCGGATACCCGTGATCCTGATATCAGGGCGTGCGCCCGCGACGACGTGTCGGGCGTGGATGCGGTTCTACGAGAACACGTCGCTGCGCATACGGCGTTGCTGACCGGCATCCACCCCGACGTCGCCCCACTCGCGGACTACTTCGAACGCGCCCTCACCGGCGGTAAACGGTTGCGCGCCGCGTTCTGTCTCTGGGGTGCGCGCGGCGCAACCGGCGGCGAGCTGCCGGACGGGACACTCGAGACCGCCGCCGCCATCGAACTCTTCCATCTCGCCGCACTCATCCACGACGACGTGATGGATCACAGCGACGAGCGGCGCGGACTACCGACCGCACATCGGCACTTCGCCGACCGACATCGGCGCACCGGACTCGCCGGGGAGTCCGACGACTTCGGACAGGCCATCGCCATCCTGGCCGGCGACCTCTGCCTCACCTGGTCCGACGACCTGATCGCCGACGCGGTGTCCGCGCTGCCCACACCGATCCGCCGCCGCACCCGCGCGGTGTGGTCGACGATGCGCGACGAGACCATCGGCGGACAATATCTCGACATTCTGGGTCAAACCCTGCCGACCGCCTCCAAGTCCCGCACGCAACTCGTCTTGCATTTCAAGAGCGCCAAATACACTGTCGCGCATCCTCTCCGGCTCGGTGGTGCGCTCGGCGGCGCCTCCGATCAACTGATGGGTGCCTACGAGTCCCTCGGCCTGATCGCCGGTGAGGCCTTCCAGTTGCGCGATGACCTGTTGGGCGTCTTCGGGAATGCGGCGCAGACGGGCAAACCCGTCGTCGACGACATCCGCGAGGGCAAACGCACACTTCTCGTCGCGGTTGCCGCCGAACGTGCCAATCCGATTCAGCAACAGCATCTCTCGGAGAACCTCGGGAATCCCGACCTCACCGAAGAGGGACTCGCCGAGGTGTGCCGGGTGTTTGAGGAGACCGGCGCGGCGGACTATGTGGAGCAACGGATCACCCAGCTCGCAGCCGAGGCGGAACAGGCGATCGACGAGTTACCGGTCGACCTGATGACGCGGGTCGCGTTGCGTGACCTCGTCGCGCGGTGCGTCTGGCGGACCTCATGACCGATCCGGGCACTCCGGTGGTCGACGTGCGGATCTGGGGTGTACGCAGCACTCTCGGGGCGTTGCGGCGGATGGCCGGTGGACGACGGGCGTTGCGACAGGTGCCGGGTCTACGATTCGGGAAGCTACTCGGTACCGGATCGGCCCGCACCTTCACCCCGCGTGACGCCGATCCTCATCATTGGGCGTTGGTGTCGGTGTGGGACGACGAAGCCGCCGCGGACGCAGGTGCGTCGTCGCAGCTGGTGCGGTCGTGGACGACGGCGAGCACCGAGGAACTGAGCGTCCGGTTACGGCCGCTGACCAGTCGTGGGCAGTGGGCGCGTCGCGAACCCTTTGGCGCACCAACGGGTTCCCGCGAGTGGTCCGGCCCGGTCGCGGCCATTACGCGCGCCCGCCTGCGCCCTACACGCGCGTTGTCATTCTGGCGTGCGGTGCCGCCGGTGGTGAGCGAACTCACCGACGCGCCGGGCCTGCAACTGGCGCTGGGGATCGGGGAGGCACCGATCGGCCTGCAGGGCACGTTCTCGCTGTGGGAGTCGGCCGCCGACCTGACCGAATTCGCCTATCGCTCACCGGAACATCGCGCCGCGATCCGCCGCACGAATCCCGAACGCTGGTACGCCGAAGAGTTGTTCGCGCGGTTCGCGGTGACCGAGGTCAGTGGACACTATCGAGGACACACCCCGTGAGCCGGCTCTTGACGCTTCCCTCGACCGGACACCGCCATTCGCGCCTGCTTCGACTCGGCTGGGTGTTGTTCGCGGCGACGTTCGTCGTCCAGTGCGCCTTCCCGTACGTCGACGGCGGCACACTGGGTCTGACGATCGCGAGCGTGGTGCTGTTGACCGCATCAGTTCTCGTGCATGTGGCGGCCACCGTCGGCCCATCGGCCGCAGCGATCCTCGCCGCGGTCGCAGGAGGCGGCGGGCTCATCGCGGAATCAGTGGGCGTGCATACGGGTGTCCCATTCGGCGACTACGACTACACCGGAACCCTCGGACCCGAGCTGTTCGGAGTGCCGATCGTGGTGCCGTTGGCGTGGATCATGATGGCGTGGCCCGCATTGGTCGCGGCTCGCCGACTGACCGGCACGCAACGGCCTTGGGCCACTGTGGTTGTCGGGGCATGCGCGCTTACCGCGTGGGATGTGTTCTTGGATCCACAGATGGTCGACCAGGGGTATTGGCGCTGGCACCATCCCGAACCGTCGCTCCCGGGGGTCGACGGGATTCCGTTGACCAACTTCGCCGGCTGGTTCCTCGTCGCGCTGGTGATGATGGCGGTCCTGGACCGGTTGCTCGGCAGGCCGACGGACGACGCGCTGCCGATCACGATCTACCTCTGGACGTACTTCTCCTCGGTGATGGCGCACGCCGTATTCTTCGGTCGGCCACCGGTGGCGCTGGTCGGCGGGCTGATAATGGGTGCGATTGCCGTGCCGCTCTTGGTCGTGGTGCTCCGCGGAGGTGATCGTGCGCGGATCTGATCTGTGGGACACCGTGGTTCGCGTCGGGGCCGCGACTGCGGTGGCGTCACTCGGCCTCACCGTGGTCAATGCGCTGCAGATCCGACGACCCGATCCCCGCGCGACACCGGAACCGGAACCCATCGTCGTGCTGCTTCCGGTGCGCGACGAAGCCGACAACGTCGTGCCATGTCTCACCGCGATACTCGCTGCGCTGGATCGGTGGCCGGGGCCGGGTCGGGTCATTGTGCTCGACGACGAATCGTCGGACGGTACCGGTGATCTCGTGGCCGACGTCGCGATGCGCGACCGCCGCGTCGAGGTCGTCGCGGGCACGCCGACCCCTCCAGGCTGGCTGGGTAAGCCGTGGGCCTGTGCACAATTGGCCTCGCGTGCGGCCGAATCGGGGCAGCGGTCCACCGTGCTGATCTTCGTCGACGCGGATGTGCGGGTCGAGCCGTGCGCGTTTGTCGCGGCGGTCGGAGGACTCCGCACACTTCACCTCGACCTGGTCAGCCCCTATCCGCGACAGCGCGCGGAGACGGTATCCGAGCGGGTGGTGCAGCCACTGTTGCAGTGGTCGTGGATGAGTACGCTACCGCTGCGGATCGCGGAACGATCAGCACGGCCGTCGCTGTCCGCAGCCAACGGGCAGTTCATGGCGCTCGACGCGGGCACCTACCGGCGTGCCGGCGGCCATGAGGCGGGGCGAGGTGAGGTGATCGAGGACATCGCTCTGCTCCGTGCCGTCAAGCGGGTCGGCGGACGCGGCGTCGTCACCGAGGGCAGTCGGCTCGCAACGTGTCGCATGTACGACGACGGCGCGGCACTACGGCAGGGCTATCGCAAATCCCTGTGGTCAGCATTCGGTTCTCCCGCAGGGACTCTCGCGGTGGTGGTCGCGCTCAATGTCACCCATGTGGTCCCGCCGATTGCGATGCTGCGCGGTTCGGGTGCGGGGGCGGTCGGTTTTCTCGCCGGCGTGGCGTCGCGGGCGATCTCCGCGCGGGTCACCGGTGGACGGGTGTGGCCAGATGTGCTGGCCCATCCGATCTCGATGCTGGCGTTCACCGGTCTGATCGCGGATTCGGTTGTCGCACACCAGTGGGGAACACCGGAGTGGAAGGGCCGGCCGGTGGCCGTGCGCGAATGAGTGAGGCGATCGTCGTCGGCGCCGGCGTGGGCGGCCTGGCCGCGGCCCTTCGGCTCCAGGCGCAGGGGCACCTCGTAACGGTCCTCGAGCAGGCCGCCGAGATCGGTGGCAAGCTCGGCGTGGTGGAGAAGGACGGCTTCGTCTTCGACACCGGGCCATCGTTGGTGACGATGCCGCAAGTGCTACGAGATCTGTTCGCCGCCACCGGAGGTCGGCTTGACGACTATGTGGAACTGCAGCGACTGGAGATCGCGGCCCGGTATCGCTTCCCGGATGGGACCGACCTGGATCTGCCTGGCGACCTCGCGGCGATTCCCGAAGCGCTCGATGCTGCGCTCGGGCCCGGTCGCGGTGATCAGTGGTCGTCGTTTCTCGCACGTGCGCAATCGATCTGGGACCTGACCCACGAAACGTTTCTGGAATCACCCATCGGTGTCGGGTCGTTGGTGAGTGCGTCGCGACCTCGCAATGTCGCGACGATCGCGCCCTGGCAAACGTTGCGCGGCGTGGGGCGCCACCATCTGCACGACCCACGACTGCGCATGCTGCTGGATCGCTATGCGACGTACACCGGTTCCGATCCGCGGCGGGCACCCGCCGCGCTCGCCTCGGTGCCGTGGGCCGAACAGGCCTGGGGCTCCTGGTATGTGCCGGGTGGACTCGGCCGGATCGCCACGGCGATTCGCGAGCGACTCGAGCAGTTGGGTGGTGTCGTCGAAACCGGTTGCGCGGTTGCGGAGATCCCCACCAACAGGCGCGGCCGAGCCGACGGTGTGGTGCTGGCCGACGGGACACGACGCTGCGCCGAGGTGATCGTCGCCAACGCCGACGCGGAACAGGTGTACGGACATCTCCTGAAGAATCGCGGTGCGGCACGGGCGTTGCGGCGCATCCGCCGCGCGACACCCTCGCTGTCGGGGTTCGTGCTGCTGCTGGCCGTCGACGATCCACCGCCCCAACCGCACCACCACATCCTGTTCGCCGAAGATTACGACGCCGAGTTCGACGCAGTCTTCGGCCGGCACGGTCCGCCGCGACCGGTCCCCCGACCCACGGTGTATGTGTCCGCCCCCGACGACCCGGCCATCGTTCCCGGTCCGAAGACGGGCGCGTGGTTCGTGTTGGTCAACGCGCCCCGACACGACCCAGATGCCGGAATGGATTGGGATGCCGACGGTCTGGCGGATCGCTACGCGGACGCCATCCTGGACGTGATGGCCGATCGCGGCCTTGAGCTCCGAAAGAACCTGCGGCACCGCATCATTCTGACCCCCGCCGATCTGGAACGTCGCACTCGCACGCCGGGTGGCTCAATCTATGGCACGTCGTCCAACGGCCCCCGCGCCGCATTCCTGCGCCCCCGCAACGCCTCCCCCGTCCCCGGCCTCTACCTCGTCGGCGGCTCCGCCCACCCCGGCGGCGGCCTCCCCCTCGTCATGCTCTCCGCCCAGATCGTCGCCGACCTCGTCGGGTCTTAACGCTCTGAGTTCTGCCAGCTTCCGCTCCCTGAGGTGCGAGGCGCCAGCCGAGCCACGAAGGGCTCGCAATCAACCACCCTGGACCGACGACGGCCCCACCGACTTGTCCCCCCGCAATCGCTTCCGCACGAGTTCAGCACTGATCAGACACATCGGCAATCCGATGCCCGGTGTCGTGCTGTGGCCGGCGTAGAACAATCCGTCGACCTTGCGTGATCGGTTGGATGCCCGGAAGAAGGCGCTCTGCCGCAACGTATGTGCGGGCCCGAGGGCGCCGCCGGACCAGGCGTTCACGTCGGTCACGAAGTCGGCCGGGCCGACGGTGCGTCGCACCACAACGCGGTCCGCCAGGTCGGGGATGTCGGCCCACTTGGCAACGAGATCAATGGCGCGGTCGCCGATCTCCTCGATCGTGGTGTCGCCGTCCCGGTTCTCGCCGCCGGAGCCGAGGCCGGGGTCGGCGGGTACCGGCACCAACACGAACACATTCTCGTGTCCGCCGGGTGCCACGGTCGAGTCCGTCGCCGACGGGCGGCACACGTAGAGCGATGCGGGATCGGGTATGCGCGTGGGTGTTTCGAAGATCGCGTCGAAGTTGGTGGTCCAGTCCTCGGTGAAGAACAGCGAGTGATGCGCCAGTTCGGGCAGCTCACCACGCACCCCGAGGTAGACCAGCACCGCACCCGGGCCGGATGTCGCTTTGTCCCAACACTTCTGCGGGAAGGTCTGGAGTTCGCGCGGCAGCAGTCGGGTTTCGACGTGATGCAGGTCGGCTGCGCCGACCACAACGTCGGCGTCGAGCACCCGCTCGGCGCCGGCCGCGTCGCGCACCCGAACTCCGCTGACCGCCGCTCGAGACCCCCGTGGCGTCCGTCGCTTTCGGGGTCGCGTGACGATGCCGGTGGCGGCGGTTGACGTGTGTATCCGCACCCCCTGCTCGGCAGCGACGTCGGCGAGCGCATCCACCAGAGTCGTGAAACCGCCTGCCGGATAACGCACTCCGTCAGCGAGATCCAGCCAGCTCATCAGGTGATACATGGCAGGCGTCCGGTCGGGCGAGGACCCCAGGAACACCGACGGATAGCCCAGGATCTGTCGCAGACGGCGGTCCGTGAAGCGGTCGCCGATGTAGTCATCCAGGTTTCGCACCAGCAACCCGACCAACTCCCGCGCATTCTTGAGCACGGTCGGTCCGAGGTAGGCGGCGGCTGAATCGAAGTTGGTGTACAGGAAGCGTTGCACCGCAAGGCTGTATGCGCGTCGGGCGGATGCGAGGTAGCCGTCCAGCGCAGCGCCGGCCCCGGGCTCGACCGCGTCGAATACCTTGCGGTTCGATTGCTCGTCGCCGGTGATCTCGATGGGCTCGGCGTCGCCCTCGAAGAACACCCGGTATCCGGGGTCGAGCCGCACGAGGTCGAGTCGCTCGTCGGTCGAGGTGCCGAGCAGTCGAAAGAAGTGGTCGAAAACCTCGGGCATCAACCACCACGAGGGACCGGTGTCGAAGCGGAAGCCGTCGCGCTCCCACGATCCGGCACGCCCACCCACGGTCGGATTCTTCTCGACGAGGTCGACCTGATGGCCGTCGGCGGCCAGTAGCGCGGCGGTCGCCAGGCCCGCGACTCCACCGCCGATAACGACGATCCGCCGATTCCCAGCCGTCACGACACCGAGACTTCGGTCGGGGTACGGGGCACTCCACGACGAACGGCGGCCGACGCAGCGATCCGCGCTTTCTGCGGTCCCGGCACGCGCACCCTCGTGCGACAGGCGATTTCCGGTGGAGTGCTCCGCAGTCGTCGGGCGAGTTCGGCGAACAGGTCGTGGGCGGCGCAGACGGCGACGCGGGTTCCGCTGGGCAGCAACGGGATTGCTTCGGCCGCAGCGGCGAGATCGGCGTCGATGTCATCGAGCCACCGCCGCCAGGATTCGATGGTGGGGTTGTCGGGGTCGAGGCCGACCAGGTAGCGCCGTCCGAGTTGTCCGCTGTCCTCGCCGAGGTCGCGAAGGAAGTTGACCTTCTGGAATGCCGCGCCGAGACGCCGCGCGCCGGGCGCGAGTTGGTCGTAGCGCGCCTTGCGTTGTGGTTCGTCGGCGAGGAACGCATGCACGCACATCAATCCGACGACCTCGGCCGATCCGTAGATGTAGTCGGCGAGGCTCTTCTCGTCGTGCACGGTGCAGTCGAGGTCGGCGCGCATCGAGGAGAAGAACGGGGTCACCAGCGTCGGGTCGATGCCCGTGCGACGCGCGGTGCGGGCGAACGCGTGGACCACCAGGTTGCTGCTCGAACCGGTATGCAGCGCCGAGGAGACCTCGGCCTCGAGGTTGTCGAGGGCCTCGCGTCGCTGGGCTTCGGTCTGCCCGGGCCGAGGTGCGTCGACGATCTCGTCGGCAACCCGGACGAGGGCATAGATGTTGTGCACGTCGCGCCGAACAGGCTTCGCGAGCAGCCGCGAGGCAAGTCCGAACGACGACGAATAGGACTTGATGACCAGGGCTGCGCTCTCCTCGGCCACCTCGTCGTAGTGGTGGTAGGGACGCGAATCATCCTGGTCGGACGGCCGGCGCGTGGTCGCGGTCATGACGCCCACTTGACCTCGTCGTAAGGGCGCGGACCGAGCGCGTGCACCTGCTCGACGAACCACGGACTGAACGCCCACGGCGTGCGGATCGCCGCCGCCCAGACGTCGTCGATCGGCGTCCAGACGTAATCCATCACCTCGTCGGGGTTGGGGATCGGTCGCCCGATCGCGCGGCCCCAGTAGACGGGACAGATCTCGTTCTCCACCACCCCGCCGGCATCGACAGCGCGGTAGCTGAAGTCGGGAAGTACGCAGGTCAGGTCGTCGACCTCGAGTCCCAATTCGCGGGGCGCATACCGCGCGACCGCGTCCTCGATGTTCTCGCCCGGGCGCGGGTGTCCGCAGTAGGAGTTGGTCCACACCCCGGGCCAGGTGGTCTTGGACAGCGCGCGGCGGGTCATCAGGATGCGGCCGACCGAATCGACCAGGTGACAGGAGAAGGCCAGGTGCAACGGGGTGTCGGTCCCGTGCACGCTCTGTCGCGGCGCCGTGCCTCGCGGTCGGCACTCGGCGTCGACGAGCACGACGAGATCATCGGTCATTCCGGCCTCCGTTCATAGCCCCAGGGTATGGGCACAGGGATGACCCCGGCATGGGGTGTTCGGTGCCGATGCCGGATCGGATGGTGTCAGGCGCTCGGTGCCGCGCTCACAACCGGCTCAGCAGCTCCGCCTTCTTCGCGGTGAACTCCTCGTCGGTGAGGATGCCCCGTTGGTGCAAGCCGGCCAGCGACTCGATCGCCGCGATGACGGCGTCGGAGCCGTCCGCGGTGCCCGACGTGGAGGGCGTGGCGACGTCGGCGACCGGCGGGGTCTCGGCTCGATGCTTCGCCTGGTGGTCGGGTGCGGGTGCCGCGGCCGGGGTTTGGGCGACGGCATCGTCGTCCAGCGCGCGCAGGCTCGACACGTCGAATGTGCCGAGCTGGCTGGTGAAGCTCAACGTGCCGGCGGGTCCGCCCTGCTGCTGTTGAACGCCTCCGATCCGGTGGTCACCGGTGTCGTACACCCGTGCCGCGCCACCGGATTCGACGACGAGACGGCGGGTGCCGGGAAAGATCGCGTACCGCACGCCGTTCTGCGCCCCGGTGGAGCTCGGCACCCCGAGTCCCTCGGGCCACCAGTTGGTGCTCGCGGTGCCGAACCCTGCGGCCTGGTTCTGAGCGGGGGTCGCCGCGAATACCTGGGTGCTGTCGACGAGCTGCGCCAGCTCGGTACACAGGGCATCGACGCGTACCTTGAGTGAGTTGTCGAACATGTCGCCGACCATCGTCATGCCGCCCCGCATCCACTGACCGCTACCACCGAGTTCGGGGATGGAGAACTGGGCCATTCGGCCGCCACCGGCGCGCAACGCGAGCAGCATGGCCAGCACGGCTTCCTTCGACAGTCCGTGCCGTTTGGCTATGTCGTCGATCGCCTGGTCGGCGGCAGGAGTGACAGCTGGGTCCATCAGGTGTTGGCCTTTCGTCGACGGCGTCGCCAACCACTGTACGAGCGATCGAGCCACGACTGCCGCTGGTCGTTGCCCCGACCCGGCAGCACCAGTGATACTGCTCACAACACCGTGTGACGGAGAGGACGAGCTGTGTCGCTGATCGCTGACATCGACGGGGAGATGTTCGGCGAAGACTCCCCGACGTCGGTCTTCGCGCACATGAACGATCCCTGGGATCACCCGCGGACCACCGCGGGCATCGCCATCATGTGCGATTGGGCCGACGCCCACGGTTGCGCACTCGGCTCGTTGCTCGACGGCACCGGGCTGTCTCCCGACGACCTCCGCGATACCGACCGGCTGGTCGAGGCGCAGCAGGAGATCGCGGTCATCCGCAACCTGCTCGCCGCGTTCGACGCTTCGGCAGGTCTCGGCGCCCAGATCGGCCGCGAATACCACCTGACCTCGTATGGCTACTACGGCTACCTGCTGCAGTCGTGTTCGGTGGTGTCGGAGATGGTGCGCGCCGGACTGCGCTATTCGCCGCTGACATTCGCGTTCGCGACCTTCAGCGGGGAACTCATCGCCGACGACCGGTGGTCGCTGTGGGTGCTCACCGACGGCGTGCCCGACGACATCGCCACCTTCGTCACCGAACGCGATCTCAGCGCGAGCATGCAGATGCAGCGCGAACTGTTCGCCGGGCAGGACGTGGACCCGCTGATCGAGGTGCATTTCGCGCACGATGTCGACTCCGACGACGCCCGCACCATCTATGCGGACGTCTTCGGGGTGCCGGTGCGTTTCGGCTGCGACCGCAGTGAACTGATCTTCGAGCGCGGCTACCTCGACCTACCGCTGCCGATGGGCAACCCGCACACCATGTCGGTGATCACCGAACACTGCGAACGGTTGCGCGAGGAACGGCTCCACTCGCACGGCGTCGCCGGGCAGGTACGGGCGTATCTGCTCGAGCAGCGCTCCCTCGACCGCACCCTCGACGAGTGCGCCACCGACCTGCACTACTCGACGCGAACACTGCGCCGCGGACTCACCCGCGAGGGGACGTCGTACCGTGCCATCCACGACGACGTCCGACGCGGGCTCGCCCACGACCTGCTTCGCGATCCGTCGATCCCGCGCGCCCGCGTCGCCGAACGCCTCGGCTACCGGGACTGGTCGAGTTTCACCCGTGCGATGCGACGGTGGGGTCGCATCGTCGAGTGAGCGACACCCCGCTACACCATCTCGAACCCGTGGTAGTTGGACACCGCGATCCCGTCACCGATCTGCTTGTACACCTCGACGCCACCGACGAACGGTAGTGCGACGCGCGGCTTTCCGGGCACATTGACGCCCATGTACCACGACGGTGCTTCGCCGAGCAGGGTCATGTCGGCGAGGTCGTTGTTGGTGTTGACCCAATTGTCTTCGGCCGCAACCTCGGGCTCGATGCGATGTAGACCGTGATCGCGCAGATACTTCAGCACATCGGTGATCCATTCGACGTGATACTCGATGGACGTCATCATGTTCGACAGCACTGACGGACTCTGCGGCCCGGTCACTGTGAACAGGTTGGGGAATCCCGCCGACATCAGGCCCAGATAGGTGCGCGGGCCGTGAGACCACTTGTCCCGCAGGGTCTGGTCGCCGTGCTGGATGTCGATCGACTCCAGCGCACCGGTCATCGCGTCGAAGCCGGTGGCCAGGATGATGACGTCGAACTCGTACTCGGTGTCGCCGACGCGGATACCGCGTTCGGTGAACGTCTCGATCGGATTCTTCTTGATGTCGACGAGTGTCACGTTCGGCCGGTTGTACACCTCGTAATAGCCGGTGTCGACGCACATCCGTTTGGCGGCAATCGGATACGAGCGCGGTGTCAGCAGTTCCGCGGTCGCGGGATCGGTGACGATGTCCTTGATGCGCGCCCGAACAAACTCCGCCGCACGGTCATTCGCCTCCGGGAGCAACAGCATGTCCCGGAACGTCATCTGGTAGCACAGTCCTCCTTTCTGGTACCGCTGATCCAGCGCCTCCTCGGCAGTGGCGTCGTCGAGATCCTCGAAGAACGGTGCCAGATCGACGCTGCACGGCCATCCGCCGACCGCCATCCGGCTTGCCTCTCGCAGCTCGTCGTAATGCGTTCTGGCTTTGGCCAATTCCTCGGCGACCGGTCGATTATGCGCGGGCACGGCGTAGGTCGGCGTGCGCTGGAATACCGTCAACTCGGCGACGTCGGGAGCGATAGCGGTGATGGTCTGCACCGCCGACGACCCGGTGCCGACGACACCGACTCGTTTCCCGGTCAGATCGACCCCGTCGTGGGGCCACTCCCAGGTCCGGTAGATGTCGCCGTCGAAGTCGTCGATGCCGGGGAAGGTCGGATTGAGCGGCTTGGACAGGCACCCGGTCGCCGCGATCACATAGCGTGCGGTGATGGTGGCACCGGAATCAGTTGTGGCCGTCCAGGTGTCGTCATCATCGTGAAACTCGAGCGTCGTGATCCGGGTGTTGAAGGCGATGTCTTTGCGCAGATCATGCTTGTCTGCCACATGGTTGACGTACGCGAGGATCTCCGGCTGAGCAGAATACCGTTCGGTCCAATCCCAGGTCTGTTCGAGTTCGGGGTCGAACGAGTAAGAGTAGAAGATCGATTCGATGTCGCAACGTGCACCGGGATAGCGGTTCCAGTACCAGGTTCCACCGACGTCGGCGCCGGCCTCGACGATGTGTGCATCGAAGCCGAGTTCCCGCAGTTTGTAGAGCTGGTACAGGCCGGAGAAGCCGGCGCCGATGATGAGGACGTCGTGATCAGGCATCGCTGACCGCCTTTCCGTGGGTACTCGCGTGTTCGGCGAGGAAGGTGGTGATGTGATCGGCGACGAGCGCCATGCCGGTCTCATAGCCGGGCAGGACCTTGGCCATCTGGAAATAGATGTGCATCTGCCCTTCGGCAAGCTCGGTAGTGACTGGGACACCTGCCTTTTCGAGCGCCTGCGCGTAGGCGACACCTTCGTCATGCAGTGGATCGAACTCAGCGACATAGACCAGTGCCGGCGGTAGACCCGCCAGGTCGCCGCGCAACGGCGACGCGTCCGGATGGGTGCGCGCCTCGGCGTCCGGGAGGTAGTGGTCCCAGAACCAGATCATGGTGTCGCGGTTGAGAAGTAGCTGGTTCTGCGGCGCGGTGTACGACGCGGTCTCGAAATCGCAGTCGGTAACCGGGTAGATCAGGGCCTGGTAATCGACGCGCGGGCCGTTGCGGTCCCGGGCCCACTGCGCCATCACCGCGGCGATGTTGCCGCCGGCACTGTCCCCCGCAACGATCAGCGGCGCACCGGGTTTCGCATACTCCGCGGCGTGTTCGGCAGCCCAGCACAGGCCGATGTAGCTGTCGTCGACCGCGGCCGGGAAGCGATGCTCGGGGGCCTTGCGATAGTTGACGAGCACGACCGTGGAGTTGGTGCGGTTCGCGAGGTCGCGGCCGACGTGGTCGTACTGCAGGTCGATGTCGGCGAGCACCCAACCGCCGCCGTGGAAGTAGACGATGACGGCCTGCGGTTCCCCCTCGGGCACGAGCACCCGCACCCGGAACTGCCCACCGTCGGTGCCCTCGAGTTTGAGGTTGTGCACTGCGGCGACCTCTGGACCCGGACCGCTCATACCGGAGAAGATCGGTCCGGTCATGCGGGCCACCGCGGGCGTCTGCTCGCTGATCGGCGGCTGCCGTGACTCGGCGAGTTGCTCGAGAAGTGCCTGCGATACGGGTTCCAGTGGCATCGTTGCTCCCTTGCCGTCGACGGTGACGTGACCTGGGTCACGTTTCCACCGTAGGTGGCCCGGGTCGCTCACGACAGCACCCGCGAGGCCAAAACACGACAGTTCCGGCCAACGGCCCACAACTCAGGAATCGAAGCCCAACCCCACCGCGTCCATGGCCTTCAGGAACACATTGCGCCGCCCCTCGGCGTGATCGGCGCGATCGAGCGACCAGCGGGTGAGGTTGATACCGATCGACGCCAGGGGCTCGGGCGGGAACGGCAGCGGCCGCTTGCGCACCATTTCCAGTTCGGTGCGTTCGGTCTGCTCGCCGGCAAGGAGGTCGAGCATGACGTCGGAGGCGAACCGGGTTGCGGCGACGCCGAGTCCGGTGAAGCCCGTCGCGTAGGCCACCTTACCGGTCATCGCGGTGCCGAAGAAGGCGCAGAACTGGGTGGAGGTGTCGATGGCGCCACCCCATTTGTGGCTGAACCGAATCCCTTCCAGTTGCGGGAAGGTGGTGAAGAAGTGGCTCGCGAGTCGTCGGGTGGTCTCGGTGTTGTGCTCATACCGGCGCTTCATCTTGCGCCCGAAGTGATAGATCGCGTCGTAGCCACCGAAGACGATGCGGTTGTCTGCGGTCAGCCGGTAGTAGTGGAACTGGTTGGCGAGGTCACTGATCCCTTGTCGCTGTTGCCATCCGATCTCCGCAAGCTGCTCCTCTGACAGTGGTTCGGTGGCGAGCACATGGTCGTAGACAGGTACGGTCATCAACCGGTTGCGCTTGAGCAACGACGGAAAAACATTGGTGCCCAATGCAACACGATCAGCGGTGACCACCCCCGCGTCGGTGTGCACCCGCACCCGCGAACCCTCGTTCTCCAGTCGGGTGACCTGTGATGCCTCGAAGATCGTCACGCCCAACTTGCTGACCGTGCGCGCGAGTTCCACGGCAAGCCTGGCCGGGTGAATCAGCATGTTGCCGCGTCGATCCCAGGTTCCGGCGAGGTAGGTCGGCGAGTTGACCTGCGCTCGGATGCCGGCCTCGTCGAAGTATTCGTCTCCGGAGTCGCTCCCCTCCGCGAGCCAGGCGACCTGGTGCGGTTCGACCGCGACGCTGAGCGCGCCGGTGCGCTCGAGGTCAGCCTTGATGCCGTAACGCGCAACGGTGTCCTCGATGTCATCGAGGTTCTGCTGCCCCATCCGCTCGAGGGCCGGCATTTCGTCGGGCCAGCGCGCCATCCCGTTCTCCCGACCGTGCGTCAGGCTGGCCTCGCAGAATCCGCCGTTGCGGCCCGACGCCGCCCATCCGACCCGATGACCTTCGAGCAGCACAACCCGCAGGTCGGGCTGACGTTCCACCGCCCGTAGCGCCGTCCACAGTCCGGTGTATCCACCCCCGACGACCACGAGGTCGGCCTCGACCTCGCCGTGCAGTGAGTCGTAGCGATCGCGCTCGACGTCGTCGATCCAGAACACCCGGTCGTCAGTGTGGGCAAGCGAATGATTGATGACATTGGCGTCGGCGGGTCGACGCTCGAAGACTGTGGTGTGCATTTTCCTGTCTCGTTTCCGATTTCGCCACCAGTCTGCCACAGATATTGCTGATTCATCAATGAACTGGCCCAGTAGTTGCTGATTCGGCAGACAACTACTCTCGCAGTTGCCCGCAGAGCTCCACGGACTACCCGGTAGCCTCAAGCGCGTGGAACCGACCAGCGACTTCGACGACGTGGATCGCCGCATCATCGCGGCTCTTCAGGTCGACGGCCGGCGCACGTTCTCCAGCCTCGCCGACGAACTGGGCATCCCGGCGTCGTCGGTGCGCTACCGGACCAAACGGCTCGAGGACTCCGGCACCCTCCAGGTGGTCGGCATCGCCAATCCACTGTCGATCGGCTTCGACCGTCTCGCGATGATCGGGGTCTCCGTCCGACCCGGGCGGGCCCGAGAAGTCTGTAAGGCATTGGCGGCCATGCCCGAAACGAGCTACGTCGTCATGACCAGCGGTCGATTCGACGTCATGGTCGAGGTCATCTGCCGCGACATTCCGCACTTCGTCGAGGTTGTCGAGCACGGGATCGGCGGACTGGACGACGTCGTGTCCACCGAATCCCTGTTCGTGCTCGAGGTGCACAAACTTGCCTACGGCTGGGGCGTTCCCGGCGTCGACGACGACTGACCGGACCCAGCGCTGCGGCTGCGCTCCAGCAACACCTCCGCGCCGTCGAGCATGAGTTCGAGAGCCACCGGGTACGCGCTGCGCTCGCCGATCGCCACCAGTTGTGCGGAGACCGCGGAAATATTCGGGTACTCCGCCTCCGGTAGTTGCGCATACACCGATGCCCACTTCTCCAGATCGGCCTCGCGCGCCTCCGGCGGCAACGCCATCTCCGCCCCATCGAGGGCGGCGAACGCCAGCATCTGATCCACCATCGCGCGATAGAGCTTGGTCGCCAACGCATCGGAGAATCCGGCCGCCCGCAGCACCCCGATGATGCGCTCCACGATGGCGGTCTCGTGCGGTCGTCCGGTGACCCGACTGGCCGCCAGCACCGCAACGTGCGGATCGGCGACGTACGCGGCATGCACCTGCAGTCCGAACGCGCGCAGATTTGCCTTCCAGTCACCGGTGACGCGCAGGTCTCCCATCGTTCGGTCGATAAGGCGGTCCGCGATCGCCAGTCTCAGGTCGTCCACGCTGGGGAAATACCGGTAGAGCGCGCTCGCGTCGGCGCCCAGCGCGAGACCGAGCCGGCGCGCGGAGAGCCCCTCGCTGCCATGCAGTCGCAATAGTCGGATCGCGGTATCCACGATCAGTTCGTGAGTGAGCACGACGCCGGACTTGGTGGGTTTACGACGACGTCCGCTGTTCGGTGATCGACCCGACACCGCGACCTCCCTTTGACGAACTCTGATCAGGACGCGAGCTTATGTCAACACCCTTTACGTAAACGGCGGATCCGGTGTTTTCTGTCACAGACCCGCGGTCACGGGCATCGACGCCCCTCAGCATCCACTCCGCGCCGACGCATTCGGCAGCAGCACCTACGGAAGACACGATCATGACACCACTCGATTCGAGCGACGGCGGACCTTCGCAGCCCACTCTGGCCCGCCGCCTCGGTACCGCCGACGGCCTGGCCATCGCGGCCTCCAGCACCGCCATCACGACCACCGTCGGGGTGGGCCTCGGAGCCATCGCGACCATCGTCGGCATCCAGATGCCGATCCTGCTGGTCCTCGCGTTCCTGCCCATCATCGGCATCGCCATCGGCTACGCAACGCTGAACAAGGTCGAGAGCAACTGCGGCAACAGCTACGTCTGGGTCGGACAGACATTGAGCCCCTGGCTCGGCTTCCTCTCCGGTTGGTTCCAGATGGTGAGCGTGCTGATCTTCCTGACCTACACCACCGCCATCGCCGGTTCGGCCATCATCCAACTCCTCGACATGGCGCACGTCTCGTCGGTCCTGGGGGTCACCCTGGACGCGAACTCGACATTGCAGACCACCGTTCTGGGCCTACTGATCCTGGTGCCACTGACCATCACCGCGATCCGCGGGATCGATGTCGCCGCGCGCCTGCAGAAGTACCTGCTCGCTTTCGAATACACCGTCCTGGTTGGCTTCTGTCTGTACGGCGTGTTCGCCGGTGGTCAGCCCTTCTCCTGGGCATGGTTCAATCCGTTTGCGATGCAATCGTTTACCGTTCTCGCCCAGGGCTTGGTGGTCGCGGTGTTCTGCTATTGGGGCTTCGAGGCCGCGTTCAGCGTCAACGAGGAGGTCCGCGACCCCAAGGACGCATCACGCGCCGGGCTGCTCACCGTGATCCTCGCGCTCGGACTCTTCGTGCTGGCGGCGATCGCCTTCCAGCGCGTCATCCCGCACGACGAACTGACCACCTCCGGCACTGCCGGGCTCGCGTCCTTCGGCAGCATGCTCGCCGACGAACCGCTCGCCGCCCTCCCGGTGATAGCCCTGACCCTGTCGGTCGTGGCATCGATCCAGGCCACCCTGATCCCCAGCGCCCGCTTCCTCTACGCCATGGGCCGCGACCGCACCCTCGGGCCGGTCTGGACCAAACTCCATCCGCGGTTCGGCACCCCCGCCCTGGCCACCGTCTGCTTCGCCGTTCTCGCCGGCACCCTTGCTCTGATCGCCGTGATCATCCCCAAACTGAGCGACCTCATCCTCGCCGGCGTCAACTCCGTCGGATTCGTCGTCGCACTGTGGTACGGGCTGACCGGCGTCGCGTCCGCCGTCCGCTTCCGCAGCACCCTGCGCAACCAGCCAGGAAAAGCCATTGGTGCCGTGATCATTCCACTCCTGAGTAGCGCAATCCTGTTCACGCTCAGCGGATACCTGGCGTGGACGTGGATCAACTCGACCGACCACTTTGAACTCGTCCCGAACAACGGATGGTTCCTGATCTCCATCCCGACCCTGATGGTCGGCTCCGGCCTCGTCATGGCCGCCGTCGCCAAGTGGGGGCGCAAGTCCCCGTACTTCGTGTCCGGACGCGGCACCGACGCCGACGCCACCACCCTGACCGACGGCCCCGACACCCCCAACGCAATCATCACTTCCGCCGAACTACCGGCCTGACCATCACACCAACCGGAGAACCAACCATGCACGCCACCAATACCTTTGCCGACACCGTCTTCCACAACGGACCCGTCCTCACGATGGACTCGGCACGCAGTCGGACCACGGCCGTCGCCGTGCGCGACGGACGCATCGTCGCCCTCGGATCTGACGCATCGGACCTGATCGGTCCGGAGACCGAGGTCGTGGATCTGCACGGCCGCCTGCTGATCCCGGGATTCCAGGACGCCCACGTCCATCCGGTGGCCGCGGGACTCGAACTGGCCCAATGCAATCTGACCGAGTGCCGCGACGCCGAGTCGACCCTGACCGCCATCGCCGAATACGCTCTGGCCCACCCGGGTGCGGAATGGATCAGCGGCGGCGGTTGGTCATTGGAGGCCTTCCCGGGTGGTCTGCCGACCGCAGAGATGGCCGATCACGTGGTCCCCGCCCGCCCGATGTACCTGCCAAACCGGGATCATCATGGTGCATGGGTCAATTCGCGGGCGCTCGAGCTCGCCGGTATCGACCGCGACACACCCGATCCCGAGGGTGGACGCATCGAGCGCGATGCACAGGGCACTCCGACGGGCATGCTGCAGGAGTCGGCCATGGATCTGGTCGCGGACCTGATGCCTACACCCAGCACCGAGCAGATGATCGACGCTCTCCTGCTGGCGCAGGAACACTTGCACTCGCAGGGCATCACCGCTTGGCAGGATGCGATGGTCGGACCCGGGGCGTCACTGCCCGACAGTTGCGACGCATATGCCACCATCGCCGGCGATGGCCGGCTGACCGCCCGGGTCCGCGCCGCCCAGTGGTGGGATCGCACCCGCGGCGCCGAGCAGATCGACGAAATGATCAGCCGCCGCGATCGATTGACCATCGGCCGACTATCCGCCGGGTCGGTGAAGCTGATGGTCGACGGGATCGCCGAATCCCAGACCGCAGCGCTGCTCGAACCGTATCTGAGCCCGTGCGGCTGTCAGGGTCACAATCGCGGCACGACCTTCATCGAGCCGACCGACCTGGCCAAGTACGTCACCGAGCTCGACGCTGCCGGCTTCCAGACGCATTTCCACGCCCTGGGCGACCGAGCTGTCCGCGACGCATTGGACGCCATCGAGATGGCGCGGCGCACCAACGGCTTCCGCGACACCCGCCCGCACCTGGCGCACATCCAAATCATCGATCCCGCCGACATTGCACGCTTCCGCGACCTCGGCGCCACCGCCAACATGCAGCCGCTGTGGGCTGCTCATGAACCGCAGATGGACGAGCTGACGATCCCGGTCCTCGGCGACGAACGAGCGGCCCATCAGTACCCGTTCGGCGATCTCCTACGATCCGGCGCCACGCTGGCCGCCGGCAGCGACTGGCCGGTCAGCAGCGCCAATCCGTTGGACGGTATTCACGTGGCGGTCAACCGACGCGGGCCCGACAGTGCCGCAGACGATCCGGTGTTCCTCCCCCAGCAGCGGCTCGACCTCACCACGGCGATCGCCGCCTACACCGCCGGATCGGCGTACGTGAACCACCTCGACGAGACCGGAGCCATCCGCATCGGCTACTACGCGGATCTCGTTGTGCTCGATCGTGATCCGTTCACCTTCGACCCGGGTGCGATCGCCGATACCCGAGTCTCGGCAACCTACGTCAACGGAAAGTGCGTATACCGCGCATAGTGCGTGATCACACTGTCGAGGACGCCAGGCTCTCCAGATGGCTGGTGGCGTCGATGTATTCCTGTACCCACCGTTCGATCACCGCGGAGGTCTTCTCCACCTTCTCGAACTGCCCGACGACCTGACCGACCGGGTTGAAGGCGACATCGACGCTCTCGTCGGGATACTTGTGCGTCGCGGCAACGGCCATCCCGGACACCATGTACTGCAACGGCATTCCCAGCGGATCGGGGTTGCTGGGGTTCTCCCAGGCCTCGGTCCAGTCGTTGCGGAGCATGCGGCATGGCTTGCCGGTGAACGATCGGCTGCGCACGGTGTCGCGGCTGCTCGCGTTGACGTAGGCGGACTGTTGGCGCGGCGTGTTCTCAGCCTCTTCGACCATCAGCCACTGCGAACCGCTCCACGCACCCTGGGTGCCGAGCGCCAGCGCCGCCGCGATCTGCTGCCCGCTGCCGATGCCACCGGCCGCCAGAACGGGAACCGGCGCAACCTCTTTCACCACCTGCGGCCACAGCACGATGGAGCCGACCTCGCCGCAGTGTCCGCCGCCTTCGCCGCCCTGGGCGATGATGATGTCCACCCCGGCGTCGGCGTGCTTGCGGGCCTGCTTGGGTGATCCGCACAACGCGGCGACCTTGCGGCCCGCCGCATGAATCTTCTCGATCATGTCCACCGGCGGTGTGCCGAGTGCGTTCGCGATCAGGCTCACCTGGGGATGCTGCAGCGCGATCTCGACCTGCGGGGTCGCGGTGGCCTCGGTCCATCCGAGTAGCTGCAGCGAGTTGTCGTCGTCCTCATTGAGCGGCACGCCGTGGTCGCGCAGGAGTTTCCGTCCGAAGTCCAGGGTTTCCGCAGGCACCATGGACTGGAGCATCTTGGTGAGCTCCTCGGTCGACATCTCGGCGTCCATGCCCTCGTACTTGTTGGGGATGACGATGTCGACGCCGTACGGCCGGTCGCCGATGTGCTCATCGATCCAGTTGAGTTCGATCTCCAACTGCTCGGGCGTGAACCCGACCGCTCCGAGGACGCCGAAGCCACCGGCCTTACTGACCGCGACCACGACGTCGCGGCAGTGGGTGAAGGCGAAGATCGGGAACTCGATACCGAGTTCGTCGCAGATCGGGGTGCGCATAGGAGTCTCCTCGATGCCGTCAGGGCAGAATTAGAACGTGTTCTAATCTTGATACCGCACCCGCCGGTCACCGGCAAGTGGCTACCCTTCTCGTTGATGCGATAACAGCTCGATCGGGGGACGAGAACATGCTTGGGAACTTCGCCACACGACGCGCGGTGGTGACGGCTGCGACCGTGGTCGCGAGCCTGCTGTCGTTGGCCGGCATCGGCAGCGCACAGGCCGCACCGACCACGCCGCAGACGACCGCAGCGGCGGATACCTACGTCGCCACCACCTGCCAGAATCGGCCCGTCCAGGTGCCGGTGCGCTGGTACTTCCCGGCCGGGAACCCGTCGGGCCTGGTCTGGCTGCAGCACGGCTTCATGCGATCGGCGACCAACCTCGATGGCCTGGCCACGGCGTATGCGAAGCAAGGTCTGCTTGTGGCCAGCACCAGCGTGGAGTCGATCAGTCCGTCGGGCTGCGGGGTGGCCTACAACCTCGCCGACAACACGGCCTTCATCGCGACGATGGCCTCGGTGTTCGGGCACGGCACCGATCCGGGCAGCGCTTTGTCGCAGAGCCTGCGACGAGCCGAGCATTCGACCGGTCGGACGGACGTCGCGATACCGAAGGCGATGGTGTTCTCCGGACATTCGGCCGGCGGCGAGTTCGTGCTGACCGCCGCGAATGCCCTGCGTCGGACCGACCCCGTCGACTACCGCAGACTGTCCGGCCTCATGCTGATCGATCCGGTGAACTCCTTCATCGGCAACAACTTTCATACCGCCGCTGTCGATCTGGGCCGGGCGGGGCTACCGATCCGGGTCATCTCGTCGCCGCCGTCGATTTCCAACGTCGGTGGCCAAGGCACCCACTGGCTGGAACAGACGACCCGCCAGCGATTTCTCGGCGCACAACTGACCACCGGTGTCCACATCGACGTCGAGGGCGCCGACACCGACATCCTCGGCATCGCGTCAGAACTCGCGGTGCCCCGTCCCCGCAACGGTCGGGTGATCCGGACCCTCGCCCCGCACTGGACGGCCGACCTCGTCGATCGTCATCCGACGGTGGCCTACTACCCGGGCGGTCGGTACTACGATCTGCTGCTGCGCACCAACACCGTGACCACCCTTCCCGTCGGATAACCGCCGGAATTCGAGTAGACGACTACTCGCGCCCAGCGCGCGCATTGTCGGGATCGTTGCCCTATCGACGGTGACGATCCCGGGAGATGTGATGACCGCACAGCAACAACAGGCCATGGACTCGTTGTACGCGCTCGACAACATCGTCACCGTGCGGATCACCATGCCGCCGGGCGAGTGGGACGCGGTGCGCAACGAACAGCCGAGAGGCGGGCGATGCAACTTCGATTGGCGCGACGGCGCCCGCTACACCTGGCGCACGGCAACCAAGGTCGAGATATCCGGTACCAGATTCCCGCCCAGGACCACGTTCACCAAGGTGGGTATCAAGAAGAAGTCGTTCTGCGGATCGATCAACAGCAACAAGCCGTGCCTGCACATCGATTTCGGGAAAGACAACAAACCGAATCGACCGCTGATCGAGGCGCTGATCGGGACACGATACCTGACGCTGAACAACTCGATCCAGGACGCATCGTATGTGCGGCAACCGCTGGGCTACAAGCTGTTCGAGCTGTCCGGACTACCGCACTCGCGGTGCAACTTCGCGCGGGTCTTTGTCAACGGGACCCCGATCGGGCAGGGCCTGCCGGGCGTCAACAGTCCAGGGGTGTTCGTCAACGCCGAACCCATCATGCCGCGCTACATCGAGCGAAACTTTCAGCACACCAAGGGAAATCTGTACGAAATCGAGCACACCGACGACTTCTCCAGCAGCAGAATCGATTTCATCGGCGTAGAGTCACTCTCGGAGTTCGACGACAAGGCCGACCTGCGGTTGGCCATCGACCACCTCAGAGCCCACGGGATCGATGGTGCGGCAGAGGTGTTCGACCTCGACCAGTTCATCCGGCTGTACGCCATGGAGTTCTTCCTCAAGCATTGGGATGGCTACAGCCGCAACACCAACAACACCTACGTCTACAACAACGTCGACGCCGTGCACACCCCGGGCATCGACAATGTACATTTCGCGATGATCCCCTGGGGCATTGATCAGACCCTCCAACCCGACCGTCACTTCCTTCTCGGCACCGAAGGACGACTGGCGAAGCTCGTGCGCAGCGATCCGACCCGGCGTGCCCAAGTCCTGGAGCAGATACGCATCTACCGCAGTGGCATTTTCGGCCGCAAGTCCCAAGACGCGGTGCTGATCCCGATGCTCGAGGAGATGCGCGCGACCTTGTCCGGGCTGGGAGTGCCGAACCTGCCCGTCGAAGTCGGCATCGTGCGGAAACAGTTGCGGCTGGCCATGTCTGCGGGCTACCTGGCCGGCGGGGTCGATTCCGCCGATAGCCTGTACATCCGAGACGACGCCACGAACGACTGTATGCACGTGTCGTCGCAACCCATCCCCCTCGACGTGCCGACGCCGACCAACTTCGAGGTGACCCACCGACCCCGACTCGCCGCCGAGGAGGACACTGATCTGTGGACCCTCCCCGCCCTCGGCGACGGACAGTCGATCGTCAACAAGGCATCCGGGAAAATTCTCCATGCGAGCACCAATCTCAATTCGGGTCCGGGACACAAGTTGCTGTACGCGGGAGCCGGCGACAACACCGGTCACGCCGACGAGTTCCGTGTCGAGCCGCTCGACGCTGACCCGCAGAACTTCTCGCACAGTGGTTATTTCAGCCTGGTCAGCGTCCGCACGGGGCTGCGCGCCCGTTTCGGTGCCGACGCCACCGCGTCCGGAGCACCGCGCGTACATCAGGAAGCCCAAGGTTCGAAGCTCTTCCTCTCGTAGCCGAGCGCCCCAACCGCCGGTTGAGCAAGCCCGGCGACGAAGGAGCCGTGCGCCCCAACCGCCGGTTGAGCAAGCCCGGCGACGAAGGAGCCGTGCGCGTCGAAACCCACCGCTACACTGCCCACATGAGCGCTTCGGCCACCACCGACTCCTCCACACGATTCGACACCCTCATCGTCGGCGCGGGGGTCGCCGGTCTCACCGCCGCGCGCTTGCTGACACGTCACGGACAGCGCGTCCTGGTCCTCGAGGCCCGCGATCGCATTGGTGGTCGCGTCCATACCGACCGCGCGTACGGCCAGATCACCGACCTGGGCGCGTCGTGGATTCATGGCATCAACAACGCGCCGCTACACCAGGTCACTCAGGCTCTCGGTATGCGCGACGTCGAATTCACGGTCGGCAGTTACCAGCCCGACAGTGCACCGATTGCCTACTACGACCCCGCGGGAGTGCGGTTGAGTGACGACCAGGTCGCGGCCTACGCCGACGACATCGCCGCATTCGACCGGGCACTCACCCAGACCATCGCCGGCGCCGCACCCGCCACCAGCTACGGATCGGTCGTCGAACACACACTGACACAACTTGATTGGGACACCGAGCGCCGCGACCGCGTCCGCGAGTTCCTGCAGCACCGTACGGAGGAACAGTACGGCGTGTGGATCGACGACCTCGACGCGCACGGCCTCGACGACGACCAGACCGATGGCGACGAAGTCGTGTTCCCCGATGGCTACGACCACCTCGCCACGTCTCTGGCCAAGGGACTTGATATCCGATTGCAGCACACCGTTACTCGCGTGCAGTGGACTGGCGGCAGCGCGTCGGTGGCGACTGCCGAGGCGTCCTTCTCCGCGGAGAGGGTGATCCTGACGGTGCCGGTGGGCGTCCTCAAAGATGGGACGATCGACGTCGATCCGCCACTGCCAGAACCCCTTTCCTGCGCGTTGGAGCGTCTGGAGATGAATGCGTTCGAGAAGGTTTTCCTGAGATTTGCCACCAAATTCTGGGACACAGACGTGTACGCGATCCGACGGCAGGGAGCTGCCGGACGGTGGTGGCATTCCTGGTATGACCTGACCCATCTCAGCGGCGAACCCACCCTGCTCACTTTCGCCGCCGGACCGTGCGCACGCGAGGTACGCGAGTGGACCGACGACCAGATCGCCGACTCGGTCCTTGACGCCTTGGCGGAGATCTACGACGACGTCGAGGAACCCACTCGCATCGATGTAACCCACTGGCAGGATGATCCGTTCGCAGGCGGTTCCTACGCCTACATGACAGTGGGATCGACCACCGCCGACCACGACGCGTTGGCCACACCGGTCGGCGATGGCGTCCTCCACATCGCCGGTGAAGCGACGTGGACCGACGACCCGGCAACCGTCACCGCAGCCCTCCTCTCCGGTCACCGCGCGGCCGAGAACGTGCTGGGTCGGTCGGTGTCGCTGAGCGACTTGACCGATCGACGCGCAGACTGACGGCACCGCGTCCGCCGGCAGGACCGGAAGTGGTCGGTCGTTGAACACGGTCAGACCTGTAATACGAATATTCTAATTCGCCAGATCGCCCTTGTATTGAAAACAGTCTCGTTCCACAATGGAGTGGTGACCACCAACGAACACCAGGCGGAACACAGCACCCCGAGGCCGCGGAGGTACAACTCGACACTGCGACAGCGCCGGGCCGAGGAGACAAGGGAGCGCATCATCAATGCGGCCACCGAGTTGTTCGCGCAGCGGGGGTGGTCGGTCGGCATGCGAGAGATTGCCGCCGAAGCCGGCGTCGCATTCGACACGGTGTACGCCACATTCAAGTCCAAGTCACGATTGCTCAACGAGGTGCTCGACGTCGGCGTCGTCGGCGATACCCGGCCGATCGCACTCGCCGACCGGCCCGAGTTCGCCGCGCTCGCGACCGGAACCCTTCGGGAACGAGCGGCCGCCGGTGCCGCACTGACCACCGCCGTCAATGTCCGAACCACCGGCCTACGACGTGCGCTCGCCGAAGGTGCTGCGTCGGATCCCGACCTGGCGTTGCGGCTTGATGCCGGGCGGCGTGCACAACGCCGAGATGTGTATGAGGCCGGAGCGGCTATCGCCGGCCGCGAACTCACCCCCGACGAGGGTGACGGACTCTGGGCGGTGGTCACCATGGAGGTCTACGACCTGCTGACGACCAACGCCGGCTGGAGTGCCAAACGCTACGAAAAGTGGCTCACCGAAATGATTCTCAAGTTATTGACCATAGAGTAGAGGAGCGGTCATGACTGTCGAACCGCACCACATCGCCGACACCCGGAGCATGGGGATCGTCCACAGCGCCCTGCGCCGCGACCTGCGGCGGTCGCGCATCGTCCTGGAGACGCCGCCCGAATTGACCGGCCGACGACGTCGAGCGCTCGCCGATCACCTTCAGTGGATGATCGGGTTTCTACACAACCACCACTCCGGTGAGGATCGGGGCCTGTGGCCGCTCATTCGATCCAAGAACCCCTCCGCCGCAGAACTTCTCGATCAGATGGAAGCCGACCACCAACGAATCGCACAGGCACTTGAGGTCCTGCAGGATGCCGCGACTCGGTACCGGACACAAGACGCCGACCGCTGCGAACTCCTGGCTGCGCTGTCGACAGTCGAGACGGAGTTGCTGCCCCACCTCGAGCGCGAGGAGCGGGAGATGCTGCCGATCGTCGCGAGGACAATCACCACTGCGGAGTACCGCGCTGTCGAAGACGAGTACTTCGTCAAACACAAGGGTTTCGTCGAGCTGGGTCTCGAGGGACATTGGGTGATCGACGGCGTCTCCCTGGAGGACCGTTCGGTCATGCTGAGCGTTGTGCCTCCCATTCCGCGCTGGATTCTGCTCAACGGATTCGCGCGGCGGTACCGTCGGCGGCGAGATCTGCTGTGGGGCAACGGACCTGCTGCCGATGTGCGATCGATCAGTCTGTCCAGAGTCGAGGGGGGTTCGTGATGATCGGCAGGCTGGCACGACACAATCGCACCGAGGTTCTCCTGGATGCACCGGCGGAAGCACTGTGGCACATACTCGTTGATGTCACTCGGGTTGGCGAGTGGAGCCACGAGTGCCGTGGTGCCCGGTGGACCGGCCCCGACACCCACGCAGCACCGGGTGTGCGATTTCGCGGCACCAATCGCTCCGGCCGACTCACCTGGCTGCGCACCTGCGAGTTCACCGTAGTCGAGCCACCGCGGACAATTGGTTGGAAGACGTTGGGACTCTTGGGGAAGATCGACCGCACCGACTGGCGAATCGAACTCACGCCGACCCCGACAGGAACTCGTGTCGTACAAACGTACGATGTTACGTATGTCGCTCCTGGCTTCGATCGTATCTATTGGGTTCTCGTCAAAGCCCACAGGGATCGACGCGATGCGCTCACCGATGATCTCCGCCGCCTGGGCGAGTTGGCCGTCCATCAAGTTGCGAGCAGCTAGCCACGAGATACCCGGTACCCCAGACTGATTCACCGAGAGCCGAGGGGTTCTCAGAATGGCGCCTCGGGTCCTTCGTTGTGCCGCTTCCGGTTGCGACTCCTCTCCGCCCGGCGTCGGGCATGTTTGTTCGCCGTCCGACTGCGGGTGCGTGTCGGGCGTTCCTGATCCGGGGCGTCGGTGGCCGGCGGGGCCTGGGGTGAGGCGGTGTAACGGATGCGCCGTAGGCCGGGGAAGAGTTCCTCCATCGTTTCAGCCTCACCCGGGATCACCAAACCCTCGGGAGTGACTGTCTCCGTGCGCAATTGACCGTCCTCGTCGCGCCACTGATCGTCCAACCAGCCCGAGAACGTCTTCAACAAATGCCACGGCCGACACTTCGGATTCATGTTCTCCGACGACGTTTGCCCAGCCGCGCCCGGATTCTCATGATCGAACTCGCAGACGTGGTCGCCATCGCACTCCCAGGCACTCTTCGTGCAGCCCGGTTCACTGCACACCCCGTGGCGGATGCGGATGAACGCGTCCAGCGAGGTGGTCGGCCGGTACGGATCCGAGGCCAGTGATCCGGGCAGCGTGTAAGTGCCGTCCGGGTTCATCGGCGTGTCCGGCGGGATCAGCGGTGCGATCCGCGCATCCGGGCGGGCGGCGAGCTCGCGGACGTGTTCGTCGTCGATCACCCCGTGCCCGTCGAGGTAGCCGGGATTGTTGGTCTGGCCCTCGAGGGTGGCTTCGTCGCAGACGACGTGGATGACGAACTTCGGGGCGATCGGCACCAGCGCCTTCGACGGAGCGTCTTCGATGCCGTCGGTGGCAGCGTCGTCGAGAGTCAGTACGGTGACCGCGCAATCGTCGCGCCCGCACTCACACGCGAAGTCGCTGTCGGTCAGCAACGCGAACTCCAGATCCGACTCCCGCTGCGGCTTGGTGCGCCCATCGTGCTCACACACCCTCGCGGCGGCCGTCGCCGCGAGACTCGCGTAGGCCAGACGCGCGTTCTCCGCCGACATCACTGCGGTCAACTCGGCGGTGCCATCGCGGCGGTTCTCCACCCAGACACCGCGTTTGTCGATGGCGTCCTTGCGGCGTTCGCGCACCGCATCGGGGTCGTGCCGGAAGATGATGCGGTCCACCATATTCCGCAGGGCCTTGGTGGAGAACGTGCCCTTCCGCAACCGTCGAGCGATCTCCGCATCCACCTCGGGCGCATAGGATTGGCCGTCGATCAGATCGGTGTCGACGATGATCTGCTGAGCCTGCCGCTGAGAGATCACTCCGTCGCCGAGGCATTCGAACACATCGGGTAACCGGTCGCGCAGCACGACAGCTTCGTTCAACAGCACTTCGGCCTGGTGGCGGGTCATCGCCCGTGTCTGCGCGATGCGGGTCGCGGCGTCGGCAAAACCGTCGACGACGAATCCGTCGGTGTCCTCACGCGGCGCGACGTACCGGTCGTACACCACCTGGGCCGTCCGATAGTCGCAGTACGCCAGGTAGGAGTGACCGCGATCCAAATCGGTCATCCCGAGCAGCAGGTCGTTGATCGGCGCCTCATCGGCGTCGGCGGGATCGATTCCGCCGAGGAAGGCAGCCGGCAACCCACGCCACACGGGCGTCTGGGGTGAGTCGGCTGTCGAAGACACGCGCGCGACCTTTCAGAGATACGGACATGGCTGCAGGACACCCACATTCATCTCTGATGCGACCCCTCCAACCTGGGGTCGCGGCGCTTCGTTTGCTTTCTCTTCCTGCTACCAAGAACATACCTCGGGGGTACGACAAGTTTGTTTCTCGCGTTGCCCTTCGACACGCTCACGGGTCCTGAGCAAGCGAGCTTGCGAGCGCGACGAAGGGCGGCTGGCGCCTCGCGGGCTGCTCAGGGAGCGGAAGGGGCGCTCGCGGAGTTCGGCATCGTCAATTGAACACAGTGACGCTCCGCATCTGGTACGGGTGAAGGGACCGCGACTTCTTGGGAGTGATCCGATGACCAACACCAATCCGGCCGACGCCGTACGGCAAGCCACCGACAGCGATTGGTTCGAGCGGTTCGCTCGTGCGGGTCACGTGGTGAGCGGACTGTTGCACCTGTTGATCGCCTACATCATTGTGCGACTGGCCTTCGGCGACGCCGGGAACGCCGATCAGTCCGGTGCGCTGGCCATTTTCGCGTCGACCCCCGGCGGCCGGATCGCACTGTGGGTCGCCGTGGTGGCGTTCGTCGCGATGGCGTTGTGGCGTGCTGCGGAGATGATCACCGGACCACACCCCGCCGATCCCCGGCCCGATGACGATGACGACTGGTTCCACCGCGGCAAGGCGGCCGCGCTCACCGTCGTCTATCTGGCGTTCGCCTGGTCGGCTGCGCAGTTCGCGCTGGGACACGGCAAGTCGAGCGGCCAGCAGAACGCTGGTCTGAGTGCACAGTTGATGGGCTCGACGCTGGGCAAGCTGGTGTTGATCATCGCCGGAGGGGTGATCGTCGCCGTGGGCGGTTACCACGTGTACAAGGGCGCGTCGCAGAAGTTCTTCAAGGATCTCAAGATCGATGGCGACAACCCCACCGTCAAGATCAGCGGGATGGTCGGCTATGTGGCGAAGGGTGTGGTGTTGGCCGGCGCAGGCATCTTGGTGATCGTCGCCGCGCTGACAGCCGACCCGTCCAAGGCCACCGGCGTCGACGGTGCGGTGAAAACCGTCGCCGGGTGGCCGGCCGGTCAGTTCCTATTGATCCTCGCAGCCCTCGGTCTGGCCGCCTACGGCGTGTATTGCTTTGTGATGGCACGGTACGCACGTATGTAGTCGGCCCGTCCACCGAATGACGATCGGCCCGTCCATGGACGGGCCGATCGTGTGAGAGGGTGTACTACTTGCTCTTCTTCGGCGGAGCGTTCAGCAACTGGATGAACGGTCCGACGTTGGCGGCGACCGCACCGAGGCCACCGATCGCGGTGCCCGCCAGCGATGCTCCCGAACCGAGAAGCAGTGCGCCACCGACGCAACCGGCGAGCGGGCCGGCCCCGAACAGTAGTACCGCAGGCGCGGAAACCACTCCGGCGGCCACCGCGCCGAGAAGACATCCGCCGACCAAACCGGCTGCCGCACCGATGAATCCACCGATGGCTGCGGTCAGGGTGATGTTGTCCTTCACCCCGGCAACCGCTGCCGACAGATCGGCCTTGTGGGCCACCGGCTGGAAACGCGCGAGCAACGGGTTCGTGTCGATGTGCAGGTTTGCGCTGCGGCCGTTCACTTGGGCGACCACCGGATGGGTGAAGTCGTCGATCGCGGCGACAAGCGGAACCGACTCCACGACAGCACCTTTGGCGTCGCGTAGCATCAGCTTGCCGTTGGCCTGAGAGAAGGTTCCGGTGTCAGTGGTGACGACGACCGACGCACCGTGGCGCACCACGTTCCAGTGTGTGGCGGTCTTTGCGGTCGGCTGCGGAGCGGCGTTGGCGGTGCCTACCGCAATCCCCATGGACGCGATCAGCATGACCGCAATCGCCAAGAGTCTGTTGAGCTTCATCTGTTCTGTGTTCCCCTCGAGATCCCGGATGCCGGGCTGAATGTGTTTCGCGCTCAACGTAGGGAGAGCAGCGGAGCGCATCACCAACTTTGAGGGCGTCGAGAATGCACAAACGGTGAACAGCGGATCGCATCGCGACAAATGCGACACTAGACTGTCCGAAATGACCTCCTGGACAGTAGAAATGGTTGCTGCGCTCAACCAGTCCGACGAGCTCGAGATTGCCGCGCGACGATCGGACGGCACCCTCACGCGTTTCGTGCCCATCTGGGTGGTGTGCGTCGACGACGACGTCTATGTCCGCACTTGGCATCGACGGGAGACGGGGTGGTATGGCCGGGCGGTACAGACACGGGAGGCACAGGTTCGGCTGGGTAGCAACAACATCGACGTGGCCGTCAGCACGGATACCGATGACGCGCTACGCCCACGCGTCGATGCAGCCTACCGAGAGAAGTACAGCCGCTACGGGACCGGCACGGTTGATCGGATGGTGAACGATTCGGCGGCACAGACCACGCTCCGCCTCACCCCCGGAAAGCGCGTTACCACTCTGTGACCACGACGACGTTCCGGCAACAGCTCGCACGGTCCGGCACAGCACCATCACGCGCGACCGTAGCGTCGGTGTGGACGCACCGAACCAAGGAGGAATCGTGGCACAGTACCGAGTCATCGACTCACGCGGAGACGTCGTGGCGGAGAAGGAGTTCACCGATTCTCCCAGCGCCTACGACTGGTTCAAGACCGAGCAGGCGCCCAGCGACGAACTCGGCATGGCCATGCAGGTGTGGGAGGGCGACGAGTGGAAGAACTTCGACATCACCGACGGCGGAACGAATCCCGGTCCGGCCGACGACGCGTGACGGGCCATGGACATTTTTGCCGGCGTCCCGGTGAGCAGCCTGCCGCGTGCCGTCGACTGGTTCGATCGACTGCTCGGCGACGTCGAGTCCTACCACCCCAACGACATCGAGCGGATCTGGACGTTGATCGCTCACGACCACGTGTATGTCGTGGTGGCGCCCGACGACGCCGGGCACGGGCGGCTGACGCTGTTCGTCGACGATCTCGACGGGTTCCTCAGCTCCGCCGCGGAGCGTAACGTGGTTCCGGAATCGCAGGAGACGTACAAGAACGGTGTGCGCAAAGCTGTGTTTCGCGATCCGGACGGCAACGAGATAGGTGTCGGCGGCAAGGGCTGAACCACTACTCAGGGAGCATGTCATGACCACACCGGATCGTCGCCCACCGGCCACCACTGGCCTCAACCACTTCTCGGCGACGGTGCGCGACCTCGAGCGATCCGTCGAGTGGTATATGAAAGTGCTCGGGCTACAACGTCTTCCGGTCGAGTTCCCACACTACGGCGACGAGCAGGGTGGGTACGCCGTCTTGCTCGTCGACCCCTCCAACGGCTTTCTCATCGGCCTGCACCATCACGAATCACACCAGGGTGACGCGTTCGACGAGAGCCGCACCGGTCTGGACCACCTGGCGTGGGGTGTCGAGAGCCGAGCGGCGCTGGACGAGTGGGCGGGCTGGCTCGACGAAGTGGGCGTCGAGCACTCCGGGGTCATCGACGTCACCGAGCCGATGCCGTACTCGGTGGTGGTGTTCCGGGACCCGGACAACATTCAGCTCGAACTCGTGCACGCTGCGGTGTAAGCAGACCGACGACATACGAGCACCCGGTGTGATTGAAGCAGCGTGGATCTATCCCTATTGATAATCAGTGCCTTTTCGACTATCCGGCCGAGATAAGACCGTCGTCGCAGTGATGTGGGTATATTTCCGGTGATCGGGCCCTTCGACCCCAGGATGTGACGCGTGGCCGTGAGTTGCCCTCCGACGATCTCCACCATTCTCGACACCGCGGGATCGCAGATCGGTGCGCGAGCCGCCGCCACCGCGGGTCGCGTGCGGACCGGCATCGATCTCGGCACCGCGACCTGCGTGATCACCATCGTCGATGAGGCCGGTGCGCCAGTGTGGATCGACGTGCTGCCCACGGCCGCGATCCGCGACGGTGTGGTGGTGGACTTCGCCGGCGCGGCCGAGGCGACCCGCAGATTGAAGGCGGCCGCCGAAGAGGCACTCGACATGGATCTGCTCAGCGCGGCCACTGCCTATCCGCCGTGCGTCGGCGAAGCCGAGAGCCGGGCGTGCCGATTCGTTCTCGAAGGTGCGGACTTCGACGAGGTGCTCCTGATCGACGAGGTCAGTGCCGCCAACCGTGCGCTCGGCGTCACCGATGGTGTCGTCGTCGACGTCGGGGGCGGCTCGACCGGTGTCGGGGTGTTCCGGGACGGCGAACTCGTCTTCCTCGATGATCGGCCCGGCGGCGGTCATCATCTCGACCTCATTCTGTCCGGGGCGCTAGGCGTCGACATCGGGGAGGCCGAACGACGCAAGCGTGACGACGCCGGCGGCGAGTATCTTCCTGTTTTGCGGCCCGGGTTCGAACGCATCGCGCAGAATATCGCCGAGCTCTCCCGGGATGCGTCCGACCTTGACGTACACCTCGCGGGTGGCGCGCTCATGTACCCCGGTGCCGACACCACAATCTCCCGGTATCTCGATCGCACGGTCCACACCTATCCCCACGCCAACCTGATCACACCATTGGGCATCGCGCGGTCAGCGCCATGATCGACCACGGAGTCCGTCGTCGAAGCGAGCTCCTATGTTGACCGAGTCCACCCGCCGCTCCCTCGACCTCCTGCTGGCGACGGTGGTGCACACGGCATCCGAAGCGGAGTCCGCGGTGCAGGCGGCGTGCCGGAACGACGCTTCGCTGACCCTCGCCCGGTACGACGACCTGGCATGGGGCACGGTCGGCACCTCAATCGACGCGGCCGCGGTCTCACTGGACCAGACCGCTTACACCGCACTAGAGTTCCGAAGCGGCCCGTTGTCGGCGGCGGGCCGCGCGGTCGGTGAGTATGCGCTGGTGGGCAACACGTCGCTGACCGAGGCCGATCTCGACCTGTTGGCCCGGGTATGCGTGTGGCTCAGCCTGGTTCGCGACCTGCACCGCGCACGCACCGAGGTGAACGACTACCACGACGAGTCGATCGTCGTCGGCGACATCGCCAAGCAGGTACTCAGCGTGTCCGACCTCGATCAGGTGCTGTTGACGATCACCACCGAGACCCTGCGTATGAGCGAGTCCGACATCTGCGGCGTGTTCCTCCGCGAGGGTGCCGAGCTCAGGATGAAATCGTGTGTCGGACATCGACTTGTCGAGACGTCCCGGCTGCGGATGAGCAAGGGCCAGGGTGTCGCGGGCCTGGTCTTCGAAACGAGAGCAGCCGCCAAGATCGACAGTTATCTGCAGGACAATCGGATCAGTGGCGACTTCATGTCGCTGGCCGAGCAGGAGGAGACGAGATCGGCGTTGGCGGTGCCGCTGATGCAGGGTGATGATCTCGTCGGCGTGCTCGAGGTGTGGCGGCGACGCTACTCGAACTTCACCGATCGCGATGTTCGACGTCTCGAGGCCCTCGCAGACCTCGCAACCATCGCCATCGACAATGCGCGACTGTACGATTCGCAGCGCACAGCGTTGACCGACCTCGAGGCGACCCGTGGCCGGTTGCAGTCACAGATCGAACTCCTCGACGAAACCGCACACCTGCAGAAATCGCTGATCGACATCGTGCTGGAGAACGGGGCCGTCTTCGCGCGCGTGACGCGGGTCCTCACCGAGTACCTCGGCGGGACCGTCGCCGTGGTCACCGCCGACGGGATTGTCGAGGCAGTCTACCCGCGCGATACGGCCACCGCCGATATCGAAGAAGCTTGTGCCACCTGGCGTGCGGCGCTGCATCACGACCACGACCGCGCCATGTCGTCTGACGGACAACCCATCTGGATCCATCCGATCGAGCTCGGCAGCGATGGGTTCGGGATGGTGTGCGCGCAGGGCAGCGAGGCGAGCGACGATCGGACCGAGGTCGCCTGCGCACAGGCCGCTCTGGCCTGCGCGCTGTTCCATCTCCAGCAACGCGCCGCGAGCCTCGCCCGGGCCGAGGCCCTCGATCAGGTCCTGTGGGATCTGATGGACGGTTCGGACGAGCAGCGTTCGGCCGCCCGGGGTCGCGCGCAGCAGATGGGGGTCTGGCTGCGTGGTGCTCACCGGGTGCTGTACGGCTCGATCGAGAACCTGGATTCGCTGGCACATCAGGAGGAATGGAGTGTGTCGTCGACCGACCGCATGCGTCGGTCGATTCTCGAGTCATTGCGTGCCATGACAATTCCCGCTCAACCGACGCTGGCCGGAACCCGCGGTAACCGCCTGGTCGCGCTGATTCCCATCGCCGATCGGGATCGATCGCGAGAGTTCCTGCGCGCGCTGAATACGCACCTGTCCGCGGGCCATCCCGAGATCACGTTCTCGTGGGGCCTGAGCAATGCCCGCGAACATCCGAGTCAGTTCCCGGAGGCGTTCGCCGAGGCCCGGACAGCTCTCGCGGCGTCCCGGCGGCTCGGCTCTGCGTCACTCTACGACGATCTCGGCATCGTCCGCCTGCTGCTCGGCCATGAGGATGCCGACTTCCAGTCCTTCGTCCACGAGATCACCGGTCCCCTGCAGGAATATGACACGGCCAACGACGGCTCGCTGATGAAGACACTGCGTGCCTACTTCGACTCCAACTGTTCGCAGAAGGATGCCGCCGATCTGCTCTACATCCATCACAAGACGCTCGCGTATCGACTCGACCGCATCCGCAAGCTGACCGGACTGGACCTGTCCCAGCACAGCGACCGGATGCGCGCCGACCTCGCGTTGCGGCTCATCGAGGTATCCGAACAAGCAGATCAGACCTTGACGGACTGATCAGTCGAACGCGATCACCGTCTTCACGCTGCGCCGCGATCGCATCGCGTCGTAGCCGGCCACCGCGTCGTCGATGCCGATGCGGTTGTCGATGATGACCGTCGGATCAATCACGCCCGCGCTGAGCAACGCGGCGAGTTCGTCGCGGTGGCGGATGGCGTTGCCGATGGCGAAGGAGACGGTGAGCTCGTCGGCAAACGCTCGTGCCACCGGCATCTCCCAGGATGAATCGGTATGCACACCAACCGATACCAGGATGCCACGACGGCGGATCACCGAGAGTGCGGTCTCGAGCCCGCGGCTGCCGCCCACGGCTTCGACGACGACGTCGGCGCCTCGACCGTCGGTGAGCGCGTCAATCACCGACCGGGCTTCGTCTGGGGTGGTGGCGATGGCACCGCATCGCTCGGCGAGTGCCCGACGATCCTCCACGGGCTCGATGACCACGACCGGACCGGCACCACTGGCTTGGGCGGCCTGGCTGGTCATCTGTCCGACCGGTCCGCCGCCGACGACGGCCACCGTTGCGCCCGGCCGGAATTGCGCTCGGCGTACCGCACTGTAGCCGGTGGCCAGGATGTCACCCTGAAAGAGCGCTGCGTCCCAGGACAACTCATCCGGCAGGCGTTGCAGGGTCACGTCCGCGAACGGCACCCGCACGAGTTCGGCCTGCGCGCCGTCGAGTTGCGGGCCGAAGACGGTACCGCTGCCGAAGAACGAGCGTTGCGGACACTCCCACTGGTCACCGGTGCGACACCACCAGCATGCTCCGCAGGCGGTGAAATCGGCCCCGGCGACGCGATCGCCGGTGCGCACCCCACGGATCGCGGCACCGACCGCGACGACGACACCGACGAACTCGTGACCCAGCACGTTGCCTGCGGCCAGTCCGTCACCTGTATGGGTGAGATGCAGGTCGGTGCCGCAGATTCCGGCGCGGGTCACCTCGACGATCGCATCGGCGGGGTCGGCGATCACCGGTTCGGGAATGTCGGCGATCTCAACGGTTTCCGGTCCGCGGTAGACGACGGCCTTCATGTCCGGCGACCCGCATCCGCGGCGACGCCGGCCGACTCGAGTGATTGCACTCGTTCGGCGATCCGGTCCGCGGCTGTGCGCAACTCCCCGAGTTCGGTAGTGGTCAACGGCAATTCGACGATCTGCGCGAGACCCGCGCGGTTCAGTCGGACCGGCAATCCCACATATCCCGAGTTGATCCCGTATTCACCCTGTGGCGCAACGGTTGCCGCCAGGAGCTCACCGGTCTCCCGGATCATGGCCAGCACCATGCGTGCCGCCGACAGACCCGGCGCAAAGAACGCGCTACCGGTTTTCAGCAATCCGACCACCTCGGCGCCGGAGTTACGCGCTCGATCGACCAGCGCGTCGACCTCGGGCGCCGGCAGGGACCGGGCGATCGGTATGCCGCCGACCGTCGCCTGCGACAGCGGCATCACCATCTCACCGCCATGACTTCCCAGCGCGAGTGCGGAGACCTCGCGCGGGTGGACTCCCGCGGCGAGCCCAGTCAGCGCCTCGAATCGGGAGCTGTCCAGCACTCCGGCCATCCCGATCACCCGACTGGCGGGGAGATCGGACACCTGCCAGGCATGCTGGGTCATCTCGTCGAGCGGGTTGGTGACGACGAGCAGCACCGTATTCGGCGAGACCTCGACGGCATCACGCGCGAGCGCCCCGACGATCGCGGCATTGGTTTCGACCAGGTCGGTGCGACTCATGCCGGGTGTCCGGGCCTTGCCTGCGGTGATCACGACATACTCCGACGGTCCGGCCTCCGCCAGGGTGTTGACTCCTCGTACGCGGGTGGAGAACCCGAGAAGCGGTGCGGCGTGGGTGATGTCGAGGGCGATACCGGCGGCGCGCTGACCGGCGATGTCGACGAGCACCACCTCGTCGATGGCGTCACTCTCGGCCAGGCGCATCGCCGCGATCATGCCGACATTGCCGGCGCCGACGACAGTGACCCGCCGTACTCGTCCGCTCGCCACCGAATCCTTGCCGGCACTTGCCACGGAGCCCGATCTGTCGATGCGCACCGCGGCGGCCAACGGCGCTCCGCGGCGAAAGAGCGCGGGCGATGGTGGACGGAGGAGCGGCAGAGCTTCGGCGTCCACCGCAGGCCGGCCCGCGCGTGGCGTCGCTGCTCGTCCGTTCGTCGGACGGGATTGCGCAGCAGGAGAAGTGGTCGCCTCGCCGGTCCCGGCCGGTGACGTGGCACCGCCGACGACGATCTCGACCCCGGCGTCGCGGGCACGTTCGCGGGCCAGCGGGGTCACGATGTCGGTGCGCCCGACCACCAGTTGCGTTGCACCGGCGGCGAGAACGGCATCCACCGAGTCGGCGCCATGGACGGTCATCGCTTGGCCTCCTCCACGCCGTCGAGCGCCTCGAGTGCGGCGACCGCGGCGTCCCGCGCGGTTGCCACCTCACTCTCGCCGCCGGACACGAACAACCGGCCGAAGCGACCGACGGCCCGGATCTCGATCACGCTGATGTCTGCAGCTTTCTCGGCTTCGTTGGCGGCCAACGCGATATAGGCGGCCGGCGCGCATTCCAGGACGAACAGGCTGTCGCCCGGCATCAGCAGCGATCCCTTGCGCCACTTGTTGAGTAGCTGAGCCTGGTACCCGTGCACGTTGGTGATGAACTGCGTCGACGCGATCACGGGCTTGATGCGATCGGATTCGCTCATGCCGAGTTCGCCGAGCAAGGCGTCACCGGCGGCCAGGACATCTGCTTGATGTTCCGAATGCAGTTCCAGCAAACCGAATTCGCGCTCGATGATCTGCATGGCCGGACGCACGCCAGCCGCCTTGAGGGCGACGTCGGCAGCCTTGAAGACCTCGTTGCCGGGCGCCATCTCGACGAACAGCTCCGACATTCCTGCCAGGGGTGGGTCGCCGGGGCTCGTGGCGGCGACGTGCGCGGCGCACTGCGGTTGCATGCGGTCGATGAATGCGTACGTTCTCAGCGTTGCCTGGTTGCTCATGACGTGATCCTCGTTGGTGAGATGAAGTGGTGATGCGACGTTGACCGCGAAGACCGCTGCACGGGATAGTGATCGGAGGTCACTCGTAGACCCCGCGCCACGGGCGGGCCAGGTGCGCCACCCGTTTGATGTTGACCAGATGCAGCGGGGTGACGTTGTCTGAGCAGATCGATCCCGACCAGGTGCCGGTACCGAGCTGGAAGGACGGATCGACATTGCAGGAGTAGCCCATACCGCCGAAGAGGGCGGGACTGTTCACGATGATCCGCCCGGCCGGCAACTCACTGAACGCGGCGATGACCGACGGGTCCGACGCGTGGATGGCCACGGTGTGGCCTTCACCGCCGAGCGCGAGGATCTCCCGGCAGCGTCGCCACCCGGCTTCCGACCCCGATTCCCGGTAAACCGTCAACACCGGACCGAGGATCTCCCGTGACAGCAACTCGTCGGCAGCCACCCGATCGAGTTCGGCACCAAGCACTTTGGTGGTCGCCGGTACCGAGAACCCGGACATCTGCGCGAGCTTGGTCGCCGATTGGCCGACGGCATCCGGACGCAGTCCGCCGCGTTCGTCGAAGAGGGTGCGGGCCAAGGCGGACTGCTGCCCGGCGTCGAGCCATGCGGTGCCCGCGCGGGTCATCTCGGCGATCAACCGGTCGGCGACCGGCGCGTCGACAACCACCGATTGTTCCGCCACACAGGCGGTTCCGTTGTCGAAGGACTTGGAACTGATGAGCATGGTGGCGACCTCGGGGATGTCGGCCGCCGATGAATCCACGTAGGCCGGAACGTTTCCCGCACCCACCGCGATGGTCGGCTTGCCGCTCGAGTAGGCGGCAGCGACCATGCCCGGACCCCCGGTGGCCAGAACCAGGCGGACATCGCGATGTGACATCAGTTCGGCGGTCGCGGCCAGCGTCGGCTGTTGCAGGCAGGACACCAGATGCTCGGGGGCCCCGGCCCTCGCGGCCGCCTCGGCCATGATCTCGGCCGCGGCCAGGGAGCACTTCGCGGCGCGCGGATGCGGTGCGTGGACCACCGCATTGCCCGCCTTGACCGCCGCCAGGCTCTTGAAGAGCACCGTCGCCGTCGGGTTGGTGACAGGGATGATGGCGGCGATCAACCCCATCGGTGTCCCGATGGCGGTAACCTTGTTGGCCTCATCAGCCCACAACACACCGACCGCACGACGCTCGAGCATCCAGTCCGCGACAAAACCGGTGTTGAAGCGGTTCTTGATGATCTTGTCTTCATAGACGCCGTACCCGGTCTCGTCGGCCGCCATACGGGCCAGCTGGTCGGCAGCCGCGTAGCCCGCCTGCGCCATCGCCCGGACGATGTTGTCGAGATACTCCTGATCGGCGCCATCGATGGCGTCGTACGCCGCCTTGGTGGCGGCGACCTGAGCCCGGACGTCGGCAAGCGCTGCGAGATCGGGGTCGAGGACTGCTGTCATCTCTTCTGCCTTTCAGCTCGCGCAGGTACTCAGGCGCCCTTCGGGCGGGTCAGGATCGCGAGCACACTCTCGGTCTCCTCGTGCGGACGTGGGATGACGTGGACCGAGACGACTTCGCCTGCCTTGCCCGCGGCGACGGCGCCGGCGTCGGTGGCGGCCTTGACCGCGCCCACGTCACCGCGAACCATGATGGTGACCAGTCCGCCGCCGATCTCCCGGTGTCCGACCAACTGGACATTCGCCGCCTTGACCATCGCGTCGGCCGCTTCGATCGCGCCGACGAGTCCCTTGGTCTCGATCAAGCCGAGTGCGCCCGCGCCGCGGGTAGCAGTGCCCTGAGGTGCCATTGTGGTGTCCTTCTTCTCTGTGTGTTCCTGCGGTGCAGGAGTTTTCGGTGGCGTTGCGGTGGTTGCACCGGACGCCGGGGTCTTCATGGTGGTCGTGGTCATTTCTCGTAGGTCACCTCCGAGTCGACGACGAGGCTGTCGACGATGCCGATGGCCGCGGCGTCGACCGGTGCCGTCGTCGTGGCCGAGTCCATGCGGGCCGCACCGCCGGTCGCGACCAGCACCACCTCGCCGCGTCCCGCTCCGATAAGGTCGACGGCCGCGTAGGACCCGGTTCCGACATCGTCGGGATGTGCCGGATCGATGTCGGTCAACAGCAGGATGGTCCGTCCGGCAATGGAATCCGGCTTGGCCGTCGAGACGACCTGCCCGACCACCTTTGCGACACGCATGGAGTCCTCCTGTTCTGGGGACCGTCGGCGATGCGGCTCGGTCCGATTGCCTGTCAACCGCGGTGGTCCGTGGTGAACACGACACACGGTAAGCACCGCACCACAGGTCACCTCCTATCGTCGGAGGACAATGTTGGCCGGTCCGTTTGTCTCTCATGGAGGTGACGTCCGTCGCCGGTGGCAGGCAGGCTGGGAGACACGCACGAGGTGCGCGCCCGGAAGGGTGTACGCGCAGACAAGGAGCGACCATGATCGACGACATCGATGCCGATTTCCACCAACCGACCAGTGCCGACCCGACCTGGGCAGAGACCAACTTCTTCGGCTTCTATGTTCCCGAAGCACACCTGAATGTCGGTGTGTACGCACTGTTCCGGCCCAATGTGGGGGTCGTCATCTCGACGGTCGCAATGAACTCGAAGCTCGTCGAGGCGCCGTGGCAGGCCGAGTACTGGGATGCGCAGCACCATCTCGCCATTCCCGAACCACGCAATCTCCGGGACTACCAGCTGGCCAATGGGCTGAAAGTGTCCTCGCCCGAACCCAACAAGGTCTGGGACGTGGAGTTCGACAACGGCGACGGCGTCGCCGTCGCCTTCCGCTACACCGCACTCGCCGATGCGTTCGACATCCACGACCCCAAGCAGGATCCGGTGGTCGCAGCGGCGCTCGCGCAGGCCGAGGGTGACGACACCTTCGCCTGGGGCGAGGCCTACGCCGGACACTTCGATCAGACCGGCAGGTTCGAGGGTGAGATCAAGCTTCGTGGACGCACCTACCCGGTGAACTGTGTCTCGACGATGGATCACAGCTGGGGACTACGCGACGAGCACCAGGGTCACACGATGAGCTGGCTGCACGCGCACTTCTCCGAGGACTTCGCAGTGCACGCCATCCTCGACTTCGATCCGGACGCCGGGCCCGACGCTGCCACCGATCTCTCCCTGGCGCACGGGTACGTGATGGATCACGGTCAGCTGTACGGACTTTCGGAGGCCACCGGCCGTACCGTCCGACGCGGGTTCTTCGCCCAATCGGTCGAACTCGAGCTTACCGACAGCCGTGGTCAGCATCATCGACTCACCGGTCTGGGACGCACCTCGTTCCCGTGGCAGGCCGGGCCGGGGACGGTCGGCTACAACGTGCTCGCCGAATGGCGCTACGACGGCGACCCGACTGCGAAGGGCTGGGGCGAAATCCAGGACTTCATCGGCCCCCAGCACCTCTGCAAGATCTATTCCGGAGACATCTGACCCCCGAAGGGACACAACAACCATGTGCCCACCGCCCACCGCGGTCATCTTCGATCTCGACGGCACCCTGGTCCAGACCCGCGAGGCGTCGTGGCAGGTGTTCGCTCCGATCGCGGCCCGCCACGACCTGGCCGTCGACAGCGCCGAGAAGTTCTACCACCTGTTCGCGGGCAACTTCTTCGCATCGCTCCGCGCGGTCTGCGAGACCGAGGATCGTGCCGATGTCGTGGTGGGCGAGTTCATGGCCGCACTCGACAGCCACTACGCACCGGCGATGGTACCCGGCCTGATCGACGTGGTCCGGACGATGGTGCCGCACTCCCGGCTGGCGGTACTGTCGTCGAACACCACCGCGGTGGTGCGACGGGTGTTGCGCGCCAACCATCTCGAGTACTGCTTCGCCCATGTCTTCGGGGGCGATGTGGAACCCGACAAGGCGGCCGGCATCGCCCGCTTCCTCGCGGACGCGGCATCGGGTTCCGGTCGTCTGTGCCGGGCGTACTACGACGAGCCGACGGTGACCGGGACGCTCGAGCCCCGTCCGCCGGCCGATCCCGGCGAGGTTGTCCTGATCACGGATACGGTCGGCGATGTCGAGGCGGCGGGTCGGGCCGGCATTCGGGCAGTCGGCGTCGCCTGGGGTATGCACACCGAAGAGCAATTGCTCGCCGCGGGAGCCGAATTCGTGGCGATCTGGCCGCAGGAACTCCTGGCACACCTCTATGGCCGCGCCGAGGAGACCTGCACGTGCGCGACTCCCGCTGCCGACGCCGGCCCTCTCGAGCCAGCGCAGTCTGTATCGGTCGCACGGCGACAAGTCGAGGCGGCCCGACGGCGACGCGAGCGGCGACGTGCCGCCGCACCCCAGATCCCCGCCACCGTGGTGAGCTCCTCTGCCGCCACGGTGGTGGATTCCAGCGCAACACGGCTGCGGCGTCCTGATCCGGCACTGGCCGCGGCGATCCTCCGGACCATGACATGAGCACCATTCTCGTCACCAACGACGACGGCATCGACAGTCCTGGGGTGCTCACGCTGGCCGAGGTCGCCGAACAGGCCGGACATGACGTGCATGTGGTTGCGCCGCATCGGCAATCGAGCGGAAGCGCCGCTGGCCTGTGGCGTGATCCCGACGCGTCACCGGTGATCACCACCCGGGCATCCGGCCCGCTGAGCAACGAGATCCGGGTCGCTGCGGCCCATCCCGGAATGATCGCGTTACTGGCAATGACGGGACAGCTGGGCCCGGTACCCGACGTCGTGCTGTCGGGCATCAACGATGCGTCCAATCTCGGCTCGGGAGTGCTGCATTCGGGGACCGCGGGCGCCGCAATTGTCGGTGCCGCGCATGGCGCGGTCGGTGTCGCGGTCTCCCTCTTCTGCGATGACCAACCCGACGACGCAATACGCCATTGGCAGACCGCGCAGACCCTGGTCGCCGGTGTGCTGGATGATCTCGTGCGTTCGCCGCGTGGTTCGGTGTTCAACATCAACGTGCCCAACGCGCCGACACTGGATGCGCCTCTGGTGCAGGCCGACTGGCGGGCCCGCGGTGCCGTACCCACCCTGGTGCCGTTCATCGAGCGGTTCCACCGGGCCAACGGGACGACCGCAGTGCCACCGCGAATCATCCGCGATCCGGGCACCGACATCAGCCTCGTGGAGGCTGGCCATCCGACGGTGTCCCTGCTGAGCTTCACCGGCGATGCCGCGATTGCGTGGGCCGAATCGGCGCCGGCAACAACACCAACACCAACACCAACACCAACACCAACACCAACACCACCCGAACACATCGAGTGAGGAGCAACGACATGGCGAGTGCAGTAGGAATGATCGAGTGCCGCGGACTGGTCGGCGCCATCGAGGCGGGCGACGCAATGGTCAAGGCGGCCAATGTCACCCTCGACGGTTGCCGCGCGCTGCGGAACGGGCAGGTGACCGTGATGGTGCACGGCGATGTGGGTGCCGTCCAGGCCGCGGTCGCCGCCGGCGTTGCCGCCGCCGCACGCGTTGGCGAACTGTATGCGTCACATGTGATTCCGCGTCCCCATCCGGAAGCAGAGGTAGTGATCGATGAGTCCTTCCCTTCCTGACCTGACGCCCATGAGCCCAGAGTCCGACAGAGCTCAGAGGTCGGACGTGGTCCGGATGATCGACTTCGCGCTCCGCTGGTATCGATTCGGCGGGGGGTCGGACGAGGACATCTTTGTGCGCTTCGGCATCGATCGTCTGACCTACGCACGGCGCCTGCTGACGGCGCTCGACGATCCTCGCATCACCCTTGATCCGGTGCGCCGCAACGCACTCCGCGACGTCTATTCGCCGACCTGATTGTCTGAGCCATCGGTCTCCCGCACCAGAGCATCATCGCCGCCATGACGCGCCCCCTACACAACGAATCGCCGCACCATTCCTTTAAGTGGTGCGGCGATTCGTTGTGCGGCATCGGTCGCGCTACCGTGCCATCGCCAATCGAGTGGGGCGTAGCTCGTCGTGTCCGACGGCAATGCGTTGTATACCCTTGCGGCGCAGCAGCCTCACCGTGTCATCGGATACCGTGCCCGCCAGGCGAACACTCAACTGCGCCGGTGAGCTCAGCCGCACCAACGCGTCGTCGATGATCTTCTCGACGTAGGGACCGACCTGCTTGCGGGGATCGATGTCGATCAATCCGTCCCGCACATAGCTGTCCAGTGGTTCCGCGGTGAGCAGATGACGTTGCGGCACTCCATAGGTCGCCGCCTGGAGCCGCTGCAGCTCCAACCACACCTGATCTACCTCTTCGGCGATCTCCGGGATCTCCAGGACTCCCTGAGTGTTGGTCACGTAGCAGCCGACCTTGATGTCCAGGCCGAGTTTATCCCGGAGCGAACGCAGCGCCGAGGCCTCGGCACGCCCGCTGGTGCGGGGGCTGACGAAGCAGACTGTCGCACCGGTATTCTCCGCGGCTCGTGTCAGGCCTTTGAGCTGCGCGGCGACAAGTTCCGGCGAGCCCAGGGGCATCGCCACCTGCGGGTGCACGGCGAACAGAGTGGAGATGGCGAACATCTCTGCGACATCATCGTCATGGAAGTCCAGACCGCGGACGTCAAACTCGGTTGCTCCCGCGGCCGCGAACAGCGGACCGAACGCGGTGGCGATGGCCTCTTCGAGGTCCGCTGCTGCGGTCGAGAGTTCCTGTCCGCCTTCGAGACCCGCGATGATCCGATCCAGTGAGCCGTCAGTCGCCAGGACGTCGTCGACAGCCGAGACGAGTCCGCGCGCACCACGCTCAATGAGCTCACCGACCTGATCCACCGTGTATGCCCGCCCGAGGATCTCGGCCTCGGTGTCGGCGGTGGCTGCCGCGATCTCGAGCAGTGCCGCCAATCCGTCACCGTCGCCCGCCGCGCCGTCGACGAGATCGATCGTGCCGGCGATGATCTCACCGGTTGACCCGTCGAGGCTCACCTCGTCGCCGGTGCGCCAGGTCCGCTCGCCTACCGTCATCGTCCCGGCCACCGGGTCGATCTGCAGCTGAGCGCACCCCACGATGCAGGTGGTGCCCAATGCGCGGGCGACGACTGCGGCGTGTGACGTCGATCCGCCTGTGGCCGTGACGATCCCGTCGGCGGCGATCATGCCGTGAAGGTCGGTAGGGCTGGTCACCGGACGCGCCAGAATCGCGGACCGTCCGTTCTTCGCCGCGGTTTGCGCGGCCTCGGAATCGAAGTACAGTGCACCGACCACCTGGCCGGGTGAGGCGCCGACGCCGGTGGCGATGATCCGGCCGGCGTCCTTGGCCGCAGCAAGTTCCTGCGGGTCGAAGCCGGGTCGTTGGACATTGCGGACCTGATCCAGCGACACCGACCGCAACGCGGTCGTCGCATCGACAACACCTTCGGTATACATGTCGGTGGCGATGCGGATCGCCGCGCGTGCAGTACGTTTGGCACTGCGTACCTGGAGCATGAACAGCGTTCCGCGTTCGACGGTGAACTCGATGTCGAGCATATCCTGGCGCTGTCGCTCCATCGTGGCGCAGGTCTCGACGAGTTCGGCGAAGGCCTCGGGTACCGATTCAGTCATCGTCTGGACCGGGTCGGGGGTGCGCGTGCCGGCGACGACATCCTCGCCCTGACTGGCCGAGAGATACTCGCCGAACATCCCCGGTTCGCCGGTCACCGGGTTGCGCGAGAACACGACCCCGGAACCGCTGTGGGAGTCGAGGTTTCCGAAGGCCATCGACTGCACCACCACGGCGGTGCCGAGATCATGGGGGATGCCATGGACCTCTCGGTAGGTGACCGCGCGGCGGGTGTTCCAGGATCGGAACACGGCTTCCACGGCTCCGATCAACTGTGCGTCGGGGTCGGTGGGCACCTCGTCGTCGCAGTCCTCGGCGAGTTTGTCGGCACAGTAAGACCACACCGCGTCGTAGACCTCAGCCGGCGCTGCCGCGTCGTCGAGTCCCGCGAGTATCGTGCCGAGTTCGTCGCGGTCGGGGACCTCGAAGGCGTCGAGGACGGTCTCGGCGTACATGCCGTGGAATCGGAAGACGACGTCGGCCATGAACCGTGGGCTGCCGGTGGCCTCGGCGAGCGCCACCGCCGACTCTCGGCTCACTCCGAGGTTGAGCACCGTGTCCATCATGCCGGGCATGGAGATGGGTGCGCCGGAACGGACCGAGAGCAGCAGCGGCAGCGGTCCCCCGCCGAAGGTCTTTCCGGTCGTTTTCTCCACATCGCGGAGTCGCGAGCGGATTTCGGCCACGAGTTCTGCGGTCAATTCGTCGGCAGCGAGGTAGGCGTGACAGGCCGCGGTGGAGATCACGAAGCCCGGGGGTACGCGTAATCCGTTGCGGGTCATTTCGATCAGTCCGAATCCCTTACCTCCCACGGCATCGAGATCCGCTTCCCCGGGATCGGTGAAGGCACGGGTGAGCAGGGTGTGTTCGGCCGGTGCGGCTCCCATGACGGTCATTCCTTTCGCTTCCGGCCCAGGGTGCGCAGAAGATCCTCGTGAAACTCGAACCAGATGTTGTGCACGGAGTCCCGGGTCGGGTCGGACACGAACGCGACATCGCCGGCGTCGACCTTGTCCGACGAGTCACGGAATCGGGTGATGTAGAGACGGAAACGTGGGTCTCGCTCGCCCAAGGTCTCCAGCAGGCCCGACAATCGCGATACGAGCTTGTCGATCTGGGAGATGATCTTCATGTCATAGTCGGGATCGGAGTGGTCGTTGGTGATCTTTCGCCCGCCGACCTCGATCTGCTGCCACGCCGACATCGCCTTGAGGAAGCGTGAATTCACGTCCTCGAACTTGTCGGCGACCCGCAGTACGGCGGGATCGGTGCGTACGTCGGCGTAGATCGCCGACGCGGAGTCGGAGAGCACCTCGGCAGCGGAGTCGGTGGGTAGAGCGTTGTCACCGACGAGCACGATGAGGTTGCGCTCGGCCAACGCAGAGAGAGCGGTCTGTGCGGCCTCGAGGTCGAGGGTGGTGACATCGGCGACGCCGGCGACGGTGGACATCTTCTTGAGCGCCACCGCATTGAGTGCGTCGTAGAGATCTTTGTCGAGAAGTGTTGATGGCATGGGGTTCCTAGCTGTTGCGCGGACACCGAAGCGGTGGCCGGGCCCGGCGCGACGACGCGACCGGGCGCGACCACCGCGAGGTGTCACGACCTACGTTGGACGATCCAGGTCGCTCAATTCCTCAGAGCCACTTGTACTTGGAGGACCGGAGATCGGCGTTCTCGCCGAATGGAAGGTAGCCGCGTCCGGAGAAGATTTTCTGCGGCACCACTTCCTGGGCGAATCCGCGCTTGGTGATGTCGTAGTAGTAGTTCGACACCCGCTGGTCCACCTCCCACATCTGCAGGTCCCGCACGCACTTCTCATACACGCCGGCGCGGCGCAGATACGGCAGGATCATGTCGATGTAGTAGACGTAGTGTCCCGACCAGATCAGGTCGCGACGGCACATGGTGGAGATCTTGCGGTACAGCTTGAGCGTGGCCTCCTGCACCTTGGGGAGTTCGCCGGCAAGTTCCTCGATGGACAGCGACCGCAGTTCGCTCATCGGGCTGTCGTGCTTGGCCCGGGCGAACACCCGTCCGCCGACGATGGCCGGGATGTAGTTCTTCGGCCGGGTGAATGTCGTCGAGATATCGTTGACGCGGATCTCCTGCAGTCCCATGGCATTCGGGTCGATCTCGATGGCCACGGTGTAGGAGTAAGGCAGTCCGGCGTCCTCGCACACGTCCGACCAGTGGTAGATCGGTTCGTTCACGAACAGGTCACGCAGGATCAGCAGGTTGCCGTTGGGCAGCTCATACGGTCCCGTGTCACCAAGACCGAGTCGATTGTCGAAGTGCTGCAGGAACGCCAGCAGTTCGGCAGCGGCGTTGAACCTGGTGAAGGCCGAGTGATCCGGAGCGCCTTCTTCCAGCGGCACCAGTTGCTCGGTGAGGGTCTGCAGGAAGTCGTCGTCGTGGATGGCGCACCGATAGCGGTCCTGTGAGTTGAGGATGTAGCCGTCCTGCCGTTTGCCCCACAGGATGCGTTGCATGAACTTCAGCATCGTGTTGGACTCTTCGACGTACTCATCGGGTCCGATGGCCTCGAGAGCGAGGAGTCCGCAACGTCCCATACCGAATCCAACGGCGCCGATGCACCAGTCGTGCACGGAGTTCACCTTGGTGCCGACCTCGCGGCGAGCCGAGGCACCGATGTCGAGCAGCCCCTGCGCACCGACGGTGTCGGTGGCGAGACGGAGAAACTCCGGCCACCGGTAGAACTCGTGCATGAACGCGAGGATCTCGTACTCCTGTCGCGGGATCATGCCCGAGACACCCTCGGTCGCGCGCATCACCAGGGTGTCCCAGATGTTCCACGCCAGATAGTTGTTCAGGTCGTTGAGCTCGTCGAGGGTGAACTGGTCATTGAGGACGTCGTCCTTGGTGACCTTCTCGAGCACCTTGCTCTTGGCGCGAGAGCGCATCATCTTGTCGCCCAGGATGCCGTCGGTGACGGGTTCGAGACCGACGAAGTTGCCCTCGAAAGTCAGGTCCTGGAAACGTAATCCGTCGTCCTCGGGTCGGTAGCGGTCCTTGTAGGTGGCCTTGGCGCCGGCTTCTGCGTTGATGGTCATGATCTATTCCCTCCAGGTCGTCAGACGAGGCTCACGCGGCCGGTTTCGTCATCGTCACAGAGCAGTTGGACTTTCTTGCCGACCAACGCCTCGGTGATCTCGACGAAGTGCGATTCGTCGGTATTGCCGACCTCGTAGCGGGACTCACTATCGGTGAGGTGGGCGGTCATGACACAGGGGATCTGAAACTCCCGAGACAGGATCCCGAGATGAGATTCGGGTGCGCCCGACATCGTGATGACGCCGATCGCGCCCATGCTCAGCGCGGGGGTGAGGAACGTCGTGGTGCCGCCCCGCACCAGCAGGACGTACTCGCCGAGCTTGCCGGACTGCACAACCTCGATGACGTCCTGCGGCGAGTCGAGATACTTCACCTCGCCCACTGGGGATTTCGATGTTTCGAAGGCGTTGTAGCCCTCTGCGATGACCTGCATGGAATCTCCTCTTCCTCAGCCGGACCCCCGGCGTGTGATGTTCCTAAGCTCACAATGCGCTTGTGGTGTGGTGCACCGCACTCGCTCGCGAGACAGACATGAATGGTGTGGTCTATCCCTGCGGGATAGTGCTCGTGCCGGCCGCGGGGTCGAACTCCGAAAGCTTGCGTCGAAGCAGCTTTCCCGACGATGTCGTCGGCAGCGCGTCGACGAACACGACGTCTCGCGGCCGCTTGTAGGCGGCCAGTAGATCGACGCAGAACGTCAGGATCGAGTCGGCGTCCGGGCTGGTGCCGGCGCGAGCGACGACATACGCGACCGCGATCTCCCCCTTGATCGGGTCGGGGCGTCGCCCGACGGCCACCATGGCCACGTCGGGATGTGCGGCCACAACGCGTTCGATCTCCGCCGGGTAGACGTTATAGCCGGCAGTGATGATCATGTCCTTCAATCGATCCACGATGAAGGCGTGGCCACCCTCGTCGAGGTAGGCCACGTCGCCGGTGCGCAGCCATCCGTCGGGCCCCAGCACGTCGGCCGTGGCCTCGGGTCGACCGTGATAACCCAGCATCACCAGCGGCCCCCGGATGGTAAGTTCTCCAGGTTGCCCCACTGGTACCGGTCCAGCCGATCCGTCGGTGGGGACCACGGCAATATCGTTGCCGGGCAACGACACCCCGATCGATCCGGGACATGGCGGCGCGTACACCGAGTGAGTGGTGCCAAGTCCGGACAGCTCGGTCATCCCCCAGAGTTCGAGCAACGGGGCCCCGGTGCGGGCCTCCCACCGCTCGATGATCACCGGCGAGAACGTCTGTCCGCCAACCGTACTCACCCGGATCGAACCGAGATCCGCAGATCCGAGATGCGGCGACGCGAGCAGCATCGAGTACATCGTCGGCACGCCCTCGAACACGGTGACACCATGACGCGCAACGAGTTCGAGCGCAGTATCCGGATTGAACCGCTCCATCAGCACTACGGTGCCTCCGGCGAGGAACGTGCCGTTGATGGCGACATTGCCGTAGACGTGGGCAGCTGGCAGGGCGGACAGAATGACGTCATGCTCGGTCTTGCCGTGCATCGTTGCGGTGTGGGCGCAGTTGAGCAGTACCGATTCCAGCGACTGCATGGCGCCCTTGGGATGTCCGGTGGTGCCCGATGTGTAGCCGATGCTGCCCAGATCCCGGCCCGCCCGCTCGGGCAGTACCACCGGTTCCGGACTGCCCTTGTCGAGCAGCTCATCGAATGAGGTATCCAACGTAACCCTCAGTGCCAGAGGAACATCCGAGATTTCCTTACCGACTCGAGCGGCCTCCGCGGCGCCGAGGAACAGGGCCTTCGCCCCGCAATCGTCGAGCACGTACCGCAGTTCGGGACCCGTCAGCATCACGTTGACCGGGTTGACCACACCCCCGGCCTTCAGCACACCGTGATAGGCGACGATCCATTGCCAACTGTTCTGTCCGAACAGGGACACGACGTCGCCGACCTCGAATCCGTTGGCCGCCAGAGCTGATGCCACGCGGTTGGAGAGTTCGTCGAGCTCGGCGTAGGTGAGTGTCCGTGTGGAGGTGATCAGTGCGGTGCGATCAGGGTGTCGTTCAGCCGCCCAGGGAAGCAGTTCGGCGAGGCCGACCGCGGGGCGTGGAGTTGCCATGTCGACCTCAGCCCTCCGCGTCGTCGAGGACGAGTACGGCCTTGGTGACCTTGCCATGATGGGCAGCGTCGATGGCCATGTTGATCTCGGCGAAGGAGAAGCGTTCGATCAGCTTGTCGAATGGGAAGCGTCCCTTCCGGTAGAGCTCGATCATCCGCGGAATGAACTCTCGCGGAACGGCGTCGCCCTCGATCACCCCGATCAGCGACTTCCCGAATAATAGGTTTCCCTGGTCGATCGGCAACTGGTTGGGCAGGCCCTGGAACCCGACAGTCGCACATGTGCCCGGCGTCTGCAGACAGTTGATCGCGGCGGACACAACCGTCGGCAAACCGATGCAGTCGACCGAGAATCGCGTACCGCCACCGGTGACCCGGACGATCTCCTCCACGGCGTCCACCGTCGAGGAGTTCACTGTGTGCGTGGCGCCGAACGCGCGAGCGGTCTCCAACCGGGAGTCGTCGATGTCGACCGCGACTATCGTGGTGCATCCGGCGACCACCGCGCCCAGCAGCGCCGCGAGTCCGACCGAACCGACTCCGAAGATCGCGATCGAGGTGCCGGACGGTGGATTCAACGTGTTCAGTACGGCGCCGGCACCGGTCTGGATACCGCAGCCCAACGGACCGAGGATCTCCAACGGCAGATCGGCGTCGACCTTGATCGCGTTCTGTTCGTCGACGACCGCGTGCCGCGCCCACGACGACTGACCGAACCATGCACCCAGCACCGGCGACCCGTCTTCGCTCAGCGGAGTCGTCCCGTCGACGCGGGCACCGGTGAGGTTGCGTGGGATGAACTCCCGGCAATGCTGCGGAACCCCGCTCTCACAGTTGTCGCAGGCCCCACAGTGGGCGTAGGAGAGCACGACGCTGTCCCCGACCTCGAGCTGGGTGACACCGGAGCCGATCGCCTCGATGACTCCGGAACCCTCGTGTCCCAACACGATCGGCGTCTGGCCGTCGGCCGGCGCGGCGATCACGCCGAGGTCGGTGTGGCAGACACCCACTCCCGCTATCCGGACCAGCACCTCACCGGGTTGCAGCTCGGCGACGTCGAGTTCAGTGATCTCGAGATCGGTGCTCGCCGCTTTCAGCACTGCTGCTTGAGTTTTCATGATCAGGTACTCCTTCGGCGATCAGGCGACCGAGCCCTCGGAGCGGTTGAGGCACACGGTCTGATGATTGGTGTACTCGGCCAGACCGTGCAACGAGTTCTCCGCACCGATGCCCGACTGCTTGTGACCACCGAAGACCTGGTGCGGCGAGTATTCGTGAACCTCGTTGAGCCACACCGTGCCGGCCTCGAGCTGCCGGCCGATACGCTCGACCGCCTCGAGGTCGGCGCCCCACACGGTGGCGCCGAGACCCCACACGGTGTCGTTGGCGCGCCGGATCACGTCGGCCTCGTCGGACCACTTGAGGAGCGGCAGAATCGGCCCGAAGGGCTCCTCGGCGACCAGCCGCGAATCCTCCGGCGGGTTGTCGACCAGAGTGACGGGCACGAACCAGCCGTCGGAGGACGTGTCGATCGTGCCGCCCAGGGCAAAGGTGTAGCCGTTGGCCCTGCAGTCGTCGAAGTACTCGGTCACCTTCTCCAGTTGTGGACGGTTCTGGATCGGCCCCAGCTGCGTGTCCGGCTGTGAACCGTCGCCGACCACAACGGTCCTCGCGAACTCGACGAGCTCGTCGCGCACCGCGTCGTAGACGTCGTCGTGGATGTAGATCCGCTTGGCGGCGTTGCAGAACTGCGCGTTGTTCTGGAACGCCGCCCAGAAGATCTGCGGCGCAACCTTCTTGGGGTCGACATCGGGGAGCACGATAGCCGGATCGTTGCCACCGAGCTCAAGGGTGACCCGCTTGAGAGTTCCCGCCGCCGACGCCATCACGTGCTTTCCGGTTTCGGTGCTGCCGGTGAACGCGATCTTGTCGATGCCGGGATGCGAAGTCATCCACTTGCCGAGGTCGTCGTCGCCGGCGAGCGCGCTGAACACACCCGGCGGAAGGAGATCCTGCACGAGTTCGGTCAGTTTGAGATCGCAGAGCGGGGTGAACGGTGACGGCTTGACGATGATGGTGTTGCCGGACACGAGCGCGGGCGCGATCTTCCACACCGCAAGCAGAATCGGGAAGTTCCAGGGCACGATCGCGCCGACGACGCCGAGCGGCGTGTGGCGACTGATGACCTTGCGCTCCGACGTCTCCTCCAAAAGGTCCTCAGGCAGTTCCTGCTTGGCGATCTCACGGAACCACGCGACACTGCCGTAGACCTCCCATTCGGCCATCGGGCGCGGCTTGCCCTGCTCGGCGGTCAGCAACGCCAGGAACTCTTCGGCATGCTCCTCGAGTCGGTCGCCGATGGCCGAGACGATGGCCTGCCGCTCGGCGATCGGGGTCGCCGACCACGCCGGGAACGCGTCGCGGGCGGCGGCGACCGCGCGATCGAGGTCGTCTCGGGTGGCGACAGGTACCTCGGCGAACGGCTGCCCGGTGGCCGGGTTGTAGACCGGTGCGTTGGTGTCCGCTCCCGTCGCTTGACCATTGATGATGTTGACGTACTTGACGTCTGTCGGCGCGCTCACGTGGCCTCCTCGGCAACGGCGGTGTGACCGGACAGGGATCCCGGGCACCCAGGGTGGTAACTATGGCACTCATCACTGTGGTCCGGCTCGGACGCGCCGAGTGTCCTGATTTCGAACACTCCCCCGGGGAGTGTGATCGGGCCGCAGATACTCCTGTCAGGAGATCTGGTAGTAGCGAAGTCGCTGGTAAAGGGTGTTTCGCCCGATTCCGAGTGCGGTCGCCGCGGCCGCCTTGTTGCCGTCGGAGTCACGCAGGGCAGAAAGGATCGTCGCGCGTTCGGCACGCTCGAGGGGCGTGAGGGTCCGGGACGGACGCACACGATGCGTGCTCGGTAGGTCCTCGACGGTGACGTCGCCGCGAGTGCGTCCGCGTGCCGCGATCCGGAGCACGCGCGTCAACTCGGTCAGATTCTCGGGCCATTCCTGCTCGATGAGGACGTCGAGCGCCGACGGGGTCATCCGCAACCGATCGGCCGCATCCGACGGCACGTCGTTCGACGCGGTCACCCGCTCGAGGATGTCGTGCACGATCTGCGGTAACCGGGCGCCGACATCACGAACGAGCGGAAGCGTTTCATGCTCCGCCGCGGTGGACAGCAGTGCGCGCAGTTCGCCCCCGAGTTCGGTGTCCGCCGACGTCACCAGGACCACAACACCTTTGGCGTCGGCGGTCAGCATGCGGATGGTCGCCGCATCTCGCGTCTCGCAGAGATGAAGATTGTCGAAGACGAGCGGCTTCTCGGCACGGATCGCATCAGCAACCTGGGGGCGCCAGATGGATTGACTTGCGGCAGTGGCGAAGTCGACGATGAGCGCCTCATCCCCGGCGATCTGCGCAGCGCGCGTGGATTTTCCGGCACCCGGCGCCCCGACGATCGAAACGACGCGCCGTTCGATTCCCGACGGGGACCGCCGTACCGTCGGTCGTGCACCGGATTCCCGGGTGGGGACGACCTCGATGATGACGCCGTCGCGACCACCCTCGACGAGACGCGCATGCACATCGACCGACCGTCCGGAGGTCAGCGAGAGGGTTCGCGTCAGCCGGTCGTGGTTGTCGAGATCCTCGGCCAGCGCCCGCAACGTCGGATGGTCGTCGGTGGTGATGAGGTCCATCGCGGCCGCGTTGCTCAGGGCGAGGTTCTCGCCGAAGAGCAGGATGGCCGACTTGCGGCGCGCCGATTCCTGCTGGAACTCGGCAAACAAGCGCTGTTCGGTGAGGCGAGAGCCTTCCTGCAGGCGCTGCTCGATGTCGCGGACGGCACGCATGAGGAAGGGACCGAGGAGGTTGCTGAGATCCTCGCGGGGACCGGTCACGTCCAGCACACCCTCGAGGCGACGGGTGATGGGGTGAATGATCGGGGCGCCGTAACAGCAGAAGACGCGCAGCGCCTCCAGGAAGTGTTCGTCACCGGTCACCGCGATGGGCTTGCGCAATTCGAACGCCGTCGCGAGCGAGTTCGTGCCGCTGACCTCTTCGACGTACTGCGCCCCGGGTACCGCTTTGACCCGGTCGAGGTGACGGTCGAGGACCCGGTTGCTGCGTCGGCGGTCGACGATTCGCGCGCCGTGATCGGCGAGCAGGACCGAGAACCGGGTGTCGTTGAGTTCGTCGGCCATCCGGGTGAGGACGGGGTCGGCGGCCCGGATCAAGCGGCTGTGCCGGTCGACCTCGAAGATCGTCGACTCCTTGACCTCCATGCCCGGGTCGAGGCCGCTCATCAGCGACCTCCGCCATCCGAGAGCGATCTCGGGCCGCAGGTCGGCTTCGGAGTCCAACGACATGGTGCACCCTCACAGTTCTCGACGAGGTCGCCTGCCAGTCTAGCGATGGACTGTGGTGCGGCTCACGAATGCAGCGTCGGCCGATACACGAGCTCCTGGATACTGCCGTCCAACGTCCGCGTCTCGAGTAGTTCGAGATCGAAGTCGGCAGCGCCGGCGAAGATCGGGTCGGCACCGTTTCGCCCGGTGATGACGGGAAACAGCGTCACGTGTACCCGGTCGACGAGGCCGGCGGCCATCAACGACCGGTTCATCGCCAGGCTTCCATGCGACCGCAAGGGTACGTCGGATTCCTCCTTGAGACGTGCGACGACGTCGACCGCGTCGCCATGGACGACGGCGCCGTCCGGCCAATCGAGCGGACCGTCCAGGGTCTTCGACACACTGTCATCGGCAGGTTGCGCATCCGAGTGACCCACGGATCGAACACCGACATATCATCGCCCTTCAACAGCTCGGTGAACAACCGATAGGTGTTGGGCCCAAAGATCATTCGCTGTTCTGGGGTGAACAGAGCGAGGCGGTGGTCGAGGAGTTCGGGACCCTGCTTGCCCCAGTATCCGCCCCAGTCACCGCCGCTGACGGAACCGAATCCGTCGAGCGTGCAGAAGACGTCGAAGGTGTAGGTGGTGGACATGATGGCCTCCGGTGTGTGTTGATCTGGTCTGCAGGTACAGACGGATCACCACAGCGGAATTCATCGCTCAGACCAGAGCAGAGCGTCAGTTGTCCGGTACCGCTCGCCCCGACTGCTGCGACCACAGCACCGGGTCGTCGCGGAGGAGACGGTTGCGGCCCTTGCGGCGGTACCGCCAGATCTGTGTCGCCCCGACGGCCCACAGCAGGAATTGTGCCGACATCGCCCAGGTGAACGCGTCAGACGTGTAGCCGTCGACGCCGTCCGGGGTACGCCAGTCGAGGATGATGCCGATCATCGCCACCGTGATGAGGCTGGCGAAGAAACCGCCCTGGTTGATGATGCCGGTGGCGGTGCTCACCCGGAACATCGGGTTGGACGTGCGTCCGACGTCGAAGCCGACCATCGACGCGGGACCACCCATTCCGCAGACCACGACCAGCACGACGAGTACCCAGTACGGCGCGTCACCCGGCCACGCGAGCACCACCGCCCACATCGTCGCGATCGAGGCGATCACCAACAGCACCAAGGTCGAGCGATGCCATGGCCATCGGGTGATCAGCCACGCGAACGCCGGCCCGAACGCCATGATGGAGAGCACCATGATCGTCAGCAGCACGCCGGCGGATCCGGAACTGAGGCCCTGTCCTTGGACGAAGAACGGGTAGCCCCATAGCAATCCGAGGACGGTCGCACTGAACTGGGTGGAGAAGTGCATCCAGAAGCCCAGCCGGGTCCCCGGATGTTCCCACGACGCCGCGACGCTCTGACGTATCCCGGCCAGGCCGAGCATCGGCCCGGAGACCGAACGCGCGTCGACCGAGTCCCGCACCATCACCAGCGCAGCGACCAGCAGTATCGCGCCGAGCGCAGCGGTCAGCAGGTAGGCGTGCGTCCAGCCCAGTGTCGAGAGCGCCCAGGTCATCGGCACCGCAGCGGCGACTGCACCGAGTTGGCCGAGCACACCGGTCAGCTGGGTCATCAGCGGGATGCGTCGGGTCGGGAACCAGATCGTCACCAACCGCAGCACGCACACGAAGGTCATGGCGTCGCCGACCCCGACGAAAAATCGCGACGACAGCGCCCAGACGTAGTTGTCGGCGAACGCGAAACTCAGCTGGGCGCAGGTGAGGATGAGGGTGCCGGTGAGCAGCACCCGACGTGGGCCGAATCGGTCGACGAGGAGTCCGACCGGCACCTGCATCAGCGCGTACACCAGAAGCTGCAGCACGACGAACGTCGAGAGCTGCGAGGCACTGATGTCGAACCGTTCGGCGGCAAGAAGTCCGGCGACCGCGAGCGACGAGCGGTGCAGCACCGCGACGAAGTAGACGGCCAGCCCGACGAGCCAGATCGCCATCGCTTGGGAGGTGCGGGGTGCTGCGGTCACCCGACCATTCTCCCAAGGTCGGTTTACGCGACCCGTTCGAGGTGGTGGCCACCTACACTCGACCAATGAGACGTCCGCCCACGCGGCACGCCGAGGCCTGCCGGTGCTGGTGATCCACGACCTCGGCGAGCTCGCCGCCGAACGCGACACCGAGCTGTGCGACCCGGGCGGCGCCAAGCCACGAACGATCCTCGCGGTCCTGTGCGCGCACGCCGGCCACCCGGTCCCGGCGACCGCACTCATCACCGAGGTGTGGGGGCCGGACGCGCCCGAGCGCACGCAGCGGGCACTGGAATCGCAGATCTGGCGGCTGCGCAAGTCCTTGTCGCCGAACGGTGAACCGTCGGCCATCGTCACCGACCGTGCCGGATATCGCCTCGACCTCACCGAAGTCACGGTCGACTCGATCGCCTTCGAGACCGCGGCGGCCGCCGCCCTTGACCAGTCCCGCATCACCACCGTCGACGCCCTCGAGCACGTGTTGCGCCGCTGGCGCGGTGAACCGTTCACCACCGCGACGTCGACGCCCCTGCTCGATCAGGCGCGCCGACGACTCACCACCGTCCGGGCCGCGCTCCTGACCCGCCGTGCCGACCTGCTCCTCACCGCCGGTGACCTCGACCGCGCGCTCGACGAGGCCCAGGCCCTCATCACCAGGGATCCGCTCGACGAACATGCGTGGACGGTGAAGATCAGCGCGCTCGCCGCCGGTGGGCAGCGGGCCGAGGCGCTCACCGCCTACCGTGACATCCGCGATCTCCTCGCCACCGAGCTCGGCGTCGAACCCGGCACCGAAGTGCGTGCCGCACAACGACTTGTCCTCGACGACCACAGTCGCGCGGTGCGCCACATCCGATTGCCGTCGCAGCACACGTCGTTCGTGGGACGCGACACCGAGCTCGCCGAGGTGATCCGCCTCCTCGAATCCGAACGGGCCGTTAGCCTGACCGGCATCCCGGGAGTCGGCAAGACACGCCTGGCGATCGAGGCGGCCCGACGCGCCGCGGACGTGTTCGACGACGGAGTCTGGTACATCCCGCGCCGTGACGATACCGACGACGCCACCGCGATCCTCGAGACGATGCGCATCCAGCCGTCGGCCGAGTTCCCCACGGCTATCGACCAGGTGTGCACCCACCTGTCGTCGATGTCGGCGCTACTCGTGCTTGATGGTCGACCGTCCATCGATCAGCAAAAGCCACTGGGCGACAACGATATCGATACCGTATTGCAGCGGTGTGCCGCTGTGACGGTACTGTGCGTCGGCGAACGAAGCGGCGTCGACGGCGAACATGCGGTGACGGTCCATCCGTTGCCGATCGAATCTCCGGGCGGCGACGCACCGTCGCCCGCGCAGCACCTGCTCATCGATCGCATCCGGGCTGCTACCGGTCACCTCGAGGTCGGGGCGGACGAGCGGACCGACCTCGACCGCATCTGCCGCGCCATGGGCGGCCTGCCGCTGGGACTGGAACTCGCCGCAGCCCGCACCGCCACCTTCTCGGTCGGCGAAGTCGCCGATCAGCTCGGCACCGCGGTGCCCGAACCCGTGACACGAGCCTTCACACTGGCCTTCGACGCCATGCCGGAGGACCAGTTCGACCTGTTCCTTCGCCTGACCGCACTGCGCAACCCCTTCACACCGGCACTCGCCGCCGCCGTCGGTGACCGCCCCACGATCGCCGACGACCTCGCCGAGTTCACCCGGCGCTCACTGCTCTGGCCGATCCGCGGCAATCGTCGTCGCCCCACCCGATTCACCATTCTGCGGACCGTCGCCGATCACGCCCGCAGCAGCGCACCCGACCAAGCTGCAGCGGCAGTGGCTGCGCGGGACACCGCGGTCGCGGCACTGCTGGCGGCCACCCCCATGGGCATCACCTCACGGTCGGCGCGCGACCTCGCCCGCATCGACGACGACCACAGCACAGTCGTGGCATTCCTCGAGTCCGTCGTCACCGACCCGGCACTCCTCGACGACCATATCGATCTGCTCGAAAGACTCGGCGCCTACTGGTATTTCCGTCGACGACTGGCCGACGGCATCCGGCTTCTGCGCATGGCCGCGGCCACCACCGCGGACGGTGCGTGCCGCCCTCGGACCGTGGCCCTGGTCGATCTGACGCTGGGCTCGGTACTCGCCTTCAGCCAGCTCACCGACGAAGCCCACCGGCACCTCACCGTGCGCAGCCTCGACGAGGTGGAATCGATCGTCGTCCCCGATGACCGCGACCCGGAAACCCACATCGTCCGGCTCGCCCTCGCGTCCCTGGCGGCCTGGGTCGGCGACGACCACGCGCTCGCCGGCGATTACGCCGCACGGGCCGCCACGCTCCTCGAAGGCCGTACCGCCGCGATCGAGGCCACCGTCATCGCCGCGACCGCACTGAGCGAGGTGATCGCCGGGCAGTTCACCGAGGCACTCGATCACGCACACACCGCACTGGCCCTCGGTACCGAACGTGGCGACCCCCTCGCGACCCATCTCGCCGCGGTCATGCTGGGTATCGCGGCGCTCTTCGAAGGTGACTCCGGCATGGGACTGCGGTGGAACGATCAGGCCTTCCGCGCGTATCTGGACTGCGGCGGAGTGCAGATCTGCGACACCGTCGAACAACGCGGGAATCATCTGGCCGCAGCCGGCGAGACCGAACGCGCAGGGCGGGCGTTCGCCGTGTCGCGGCGCTATGCCGTCGATGCCGGCCTCGACTGGCCCCGCAATCCGTTCACCCACGACTCGCTCAAACGTGGCCGTGAAACCGATCCCGCGCAATTCGAGCAGGGTTGGCGTGACGGCTGGACCGATGCGACCGACGCCCTCGCAACCAGCGATCACCAGCGGTTTTCCGGGATGTGAGCGTTTTGTGAGGACCGGGCGGTCTCCTGATGTCACCACATCAGCACACCCCCCGGAGATTCTCATGACACAGCACATCGCATTCACCAACGAAGAGTTCGACGGCCAGTTCGGCCGGACACTGTCGGCTGCGGCCGTCGGCGCCGCCGACCTCGGCGAGGCATTCACCACCGCCCACGCGATCGGTGGCAAGTACCGCCCTCAGCGTTGGTACCAGCAGTGGCTCGCCCGGGCCGAGTCGGTCCGCGATGCCGCGGAGCAGGCCCATGTCGCCGGCCACCTGGTGACCGCCCACCAGGCCTACCTGCGTGCGAGCGAGTACTACCGCCAGGCCTACTTCTACCTCCGCAGCGACCTCGACGATCAGCGACTCCAGGACGCCTACCAGGCGCACTGCCAGACCTTTGCCCGAGCGATGCAACTGCTGCCGCACACCGCAAGCCCGATCGTCGCCGAAGAGATGTCGGTGCCGTACACCGCAACCCCGAGCGCCGCATCGGTCGGCATCCACGCATGGCTGTTCCGTCCGAACGCGGACACCGATCGCCCGCGACCCACGATCGTCATGCCGTGCGGGTACGACTCGACCGCCGAATCCGGTTGGGGCTTCGCGCAGGGTGCGCTGGCCCGCGGCTACAACGTGCTGTCCGTCGAAGGTCCCGGTCAGGGGGCGTCGCTGATCGTCGATCGCCTCTACTTCCGGCCCGATTACGAGGTCGTGCTGTCGCAGATCCTCGACTGGCTCGTCACGGTGCCGGGCGTCGACACCGAACGTGTTGTCGCCGAGGGACGATCGTTCGCCGGTTATCTCATCCCGCGCGGTGTCGCCGGCGACTCCCGGGTGGCGGCGATGATCTGCGATCCCGCCCAACCCGACATGGGTGCCAAGATCCCCGGCGGATGGAAGGGCCGGATCGCTGCGCCGCTGATGACCCTGCTCAGCCGGATGAGCCGGGAACGCGCCGACTTCTTCGGCTCGCGCATGGCCTGCCATGGCGTGACCACCATCGCCGACTACTTCACCGAGCTGAAGCGATACACCGTTCTGGACCGCGCACACCAAATCACTTGTTCCACAATCATTGTCGAATCGTCCGGCGATCCCGTCGGCGGCCAGGGCAAGACACTGTTCGACGCACTCACGGTCGAACGCAAGGAACTCTGCGCACCGGATCCGAGCACCGGCCTGTCGGGTCACTGCGGCGGTATCGGCCAACGGGTGTGGGACGCCGTCGTCTACGACTGGCTCGACACCGTCCTCGCCGACCGCGTCACCGCTGAGTCCACCACCACGGTCGGGGGCCGGCGATGAGCACCGTGATCAACCGCGCCTCAACCCTCACCGGCAACCGCTGGCTGACGCTGTTCGCGATGACCGGCGCGTTGTCGATGATCATGCTGGACCAGACCGTCGTCACCGTGGCTCTTCCGTCGATGACCCGCGACCTCGGACTGTCGTCGTCCGGCCAGCAATGGGTGGTCAATGCCTACGTCCTCGCGATGGCCGCCTGCGTGGCACTGGGCGGGAAGCTCGGTGACCGACTGGGACCGGTGACCTGCTTCCGTCTGGGCGTCATCACCTTCTTCGTCGCCTCGGTCTTCTGCGGTATCGCGCCCGCCGGCGGCGGCGAGTTCTGGATCCTGGCCGCACGCGCGGCGCAGGGCATCGGCGCCGCGCTGATGATGCCGGTCTCCGCGAAGATCGTCATGGACGCATTCCCGATCACCGAACGCGGCCGGGCGATGGCCGTCTATGCCGGTGTCTCCCAGATCTTTCTGGCCATCGGCCCGCTCATCGGCGGGGCGTTGACCGAGTGGGTCAGCTGGCGTGCGGTCTTCTGGCTCAACGTGCCGGTCGGGGTTATCGCCCTGATTCTCGTCGCCGTCGCCCGCCCCGCCAATGAGCGCCGTCGCGACGCCCACATCAGCATGGGTGCCGCTGCACTGCTCATCACCGGACTGTTCCTGACGGTCCTCGCCATCCAACAGGGCAGCACCTGGCACTGGGGTTCGGCGGCGACGCTGGTACCTCTCATCACCGGCCTGCTGCTCACCGCCGCGTTTGTGGCGACCCAATGGCGTTCGGCCACACCGCTCGTCGCGGTCCGACTGTTCACCCGCCGAGCATTCACCGCCAACCTCGTCACCCTCGGGCTGGTGCAGTTCTCGTTGCTCGCCACGATCCTGTTCTCCACGCTGTACATGCAGGACCTGCTGCACATGAGTCCGATGAAGGCCGGCCTCGCGTCGCTGCCGCTGATCCTGCCGATCACCGTTGCCGCACAGCTCGGAGGTCGCTGGTACGACCGCCGCGGAAATCGTCCGCCGGTGATCACCGGACTGGCGATCGCCACCATTGGCATGATCTGCTGGACGCTCGCGCTCCCGCATCTCGACTACACACTGCAGGTGCCCGGCATGATCATCACCGGTTTCGGCCTGGGACTGGTGTTCTCACCGACCAACACCGATGCGCTGTCGCGGGTCAGCACGGCCGAGCGGAGTCAGGCGTCGGGCATCGTGCAGACCATCCGGCAGCTCGGCGGTACCTTGGGCGTCGCGGTGATCGGGTCGATCGTGATGGGTATCGAGCATCAGGTCACCCGCACTCCGATTCCGCAGCACGCGGCCGATGCGATCACCGTCGGATTCTGGGTGGCGACAGGGGTTTTCGCCCTCGCACTCGGTTCCGCCGTGGTGTTCCTCTCGCGAGAGCGGATCATCGCACAGCCCGCGGGCACCACCGAGCCTGCGCTCTGATCTGTGTCTCGGCGTGACCAGTGGTGGTCACGCCGAGTTCAGGTCGCAGACCTCACGGAATCCGAGGGTGAGACTCTCGACCAACACGTCGAGGTCGGGCACCGCGGCGTCGTCGACGTCGATGCCCATACAGCAGTCACCGACATACGACAGCAGGGTGACGTTGAACGCGGCCCCGATCGTCGGGCCAAAAGCATACTGCCGGAGGATCTTTCCGCCGGCCAGGTACAGCGGGACCGGCGAGCCCGGAACGTCGGAGGCGAGGAAGTCGACGTGCTCGAGCATCGCGCCGACGGCACCGGAGGGCAGCATGTTGAGTGCCCCCGCGATCGGCTCGGCCAGCGGCACCGCGGGCTCGAGCCGCCAGTTCACGATGATCTCGTGGATGCGGTCGATCAGTTTCTCCGGCTCGGCGATGTCGCACGGAATCGCAAAGCGCAGCAATGTGATCTGGTTCCCGCCGACGGTGACATCGTCGTCTGCTCGGAGGTTCACCGGCATGGTGATCCGCAGCTGATCGGTCTGGGCATCGTGGCGGCGGTGGTATTCCCGCATGCCGAGCACGATGCCGGCGAGGAAAGCGTCGTTGAGCGTGCCGCCGCCTGCGTTCGCGGCCGCCGCCAGCCGATCCACCGGGACATCGAGCGTCGCCAAGTGTCGCCGGGTGCTGCGGTCGGTCATCACCGGCGACGCCGTCGTGACGACCGGTTCGACGATGCGGGCGACCGACAGTGCGGTGCCGGCCACGTCACGCACCACCTGGATCGGGCGGATCAGGAACCGCGCGCCCAGCTTCGCCATCGTCGAGACCGAATCACGCACCAGCGCAGTGCCCGACGATGCGTACCAGCCGATGGTCCCGATCATCGACGGGCCGCTCGCGGACACGTCGGCGGCGGGCATCGGCTCGCGTGCCGTGCCGGCCCGCTCGAAATCCATGATCTCGGCGGCGATGCGGACCGCCCCCACTCCGTCGGTCATCGAGTGGTGGAACTTCATCACCACCGCGGCCGCGGCGTCCTGTTCGAGCCCGTCGAGCAGGGTGTACTCCCACATCGGTCGCGCCGGGTCGAACGCGGTCATCGCCTTGGTGCGGGCCACCTCGAGCACACCCTGCAGATTCTTGGGATGTAGGGCGTCGAGACGTCGGACGTGAAAGCTCAGGTCGAAATCGGGGTCGTCGACCCACTGCGGTGGCGCGAGCCCGAGATCCGGCACCAGCTTGCGTCGCATCGACGGCAGGACCTGCGCGGCACGTTCGACGGTGGTGAGGAAGCGATCCCAGTCCGGGGAGGCGTCGAGCAGCAGCACCGCCACCACTGTCGAGCGCAGGATCGGGTTCTGCTCCATGCGCCAGGAGAACATGTCCGATTGGGTCATCCGGAGGGCGTCGCTGCTCACACCGTTCAGTGTTCTCCGTCGACGTCACGAGCGGCAGGGTCTTTGGTCGTCAGGAAGCGGGCAGATCCGGCAGGCCCAGAGCGGCACGGACCGTGCGCACCACCCCGTTCTCCTCGTTCGACGGCGCGACGTAGCGGGCCGCCTCGAGGATGCGGGGATGTGCGTTGGCCATCGCGTAGGACCAGTCGGCGGTACCGAGCATGGCGAGGTCGTTGAGATAGTCGCCGAACACCATCGTCTGGGCCGGCGTGACATCGAGCCGCTCCTGCACTGCCCGCACGGCGACCGCCTTGTCGACACCGGGAGCCATCACGTCCAGCCAATGTTCACCCGACACAACGACTTCCATCGCGCCGTCGAGCTTCATCAGCGCCGGCGCGGTGACCCCCTCGATGCCGCCGAAGTCGTAGATCGCGACCTTGACGAACTCGGCGTCGACGGTGGTGAGGTCGTCGACCACCTCGTTGGCGAAATAGTACGGATGCACCTGCTCGAGGAACCGATCGTCGGACCGTTCGACGAACGACCCGTCGGGTGCACACAAGACAACACCGAGGTCGGTGCCGGTGGCGGCAAGCTCACGCGCGCGGGCCAGCACCTCGTCGACGACGGCCCGACCCAGCGGCGCGACGTGCAATGTCTCCGCGTCGCGGGCGACGACCGACCCGTTCTCCGCAATCACCACCAGTCCGGGCACCGCGTGACCGAGTTGATGCAGCAGTGTCGCCGCCTGCCGACCGCTCGCCGGACTGAACACGATCCCGCGATCACCCAGGTCGTCGAGGAGCGGCCACAACGAATCGGGGATCTGTTTCGCACCGTCGAGCAGGGTGCCGTCCATGTCGGTGACGATCAGACGGACGTCGGTGGGTACCGGCGGGATCGGGATGGTCATCGTCGGGGGCTTCCTGGGTGGCGGTCGGTGGTGATCGAGTCCGCGACATTCACAGGTTTCGGTTCCACCATTTAGGTGCGCGAACTGATATGTCGAACCCTAGACTGCCCTACAAGCGACCGGTGATCCGATCCCTGGTCCGACGATGGGACTGCCGCATGGTAACTCTGGTTCGCACTCGCGTGATCGCCGGCTTCGTGGCACTGCTGGTGGCGTTGGGCATCGTGGTTGTGGTGGCGCCGTCGGCGCACGCCGCCGGCACCACCGAGATGGTGTATTCGGCGGCGATGCGCCGCAGCATCCCCGTCCGCATCGTCGACGGCGGCGGAGGCGGACCGAAACCCACTCTCTACCTGCTTGACGGCCTGCGTGCCCCCAACAACAACAGCGGCTGGCTGATCAACACCGACGTCGACCAGTTCATGGTGGGTAAGGGCACCAACCTGGCGATGCCGTTCGGCGGTGCCGGCAGTTTCTACACCAACTGGGAGCGCCCGGACCCGGTCCTCGGCGTCAACCAGTGGGAAACCTTCCTGACCCGCGAACTGCCTGCGTACATGGCGCGCCGCCACAACAGCGACAACCGGCGCAACGGCATCGCCGGCCTGTCCATGTCGGGGACCTCGGCGCTCAACCTCGCGTCACGACACCCGGGCTTCTACAACTCCGTCGCCTCCTACAGCGGATATCCGACGGTGTCCGCGCCCGGTTTCGCGCAAGGAATTCAGCTGGCGATCGCCGATGTCGGCGGTAATCCGATCAACATGTGGGGCTTCTGGCCCTTCGGCGAATGGACACAGAACGACCCGTTCCTGAGTGCGAACAACCTGGCCGGCAAGTACGTGTATCTCTCGTCGGGTTCCGGCCTCGGAAGTCGTTACGATCCACGGGTCAATCCCGGCAGCCCGACCTTCGATCCGGTGTGGTTCGCGCAGATGGTGCCGTTGGAGACCGCGGCCTCGATCAGCACGCAGATCTACATCCCGCGCGTCGCGCTGGTTCCGGGGGTCAAACTGACCACGCACGTCACGCCCGACGGCACCCACTGGTGGGACTACTGGCAACGCGACTTCAAGCAGTCCTGGTTCACGACGTTCCGCCCCGCCTTCTTCTGACGCGTCAGCGTGCGGCGGCGTGGCGCTCCCGCCACCATTCGGGGGCATCGACGAAGTGGTTGTCGAACTCTCCTTGCGCTGCCGCCAGTTCCTCCAGCGTCGCGTCGTTGGCCTGCAGCCGAGCCAGCAGGCGGAAGTAGTCGAAGCGTTCGACGCCGGGAGTCAGGACGCTCAGGACCCGCGCCGCACTGTCAGGTGTCGCACCGAACGCATGCGGCATCAGTCTGGGCACCATGAGCGACGACCCGGCACCGACGGTCATGATCTGATCGCCCGCCAGCATCTGCAGCTCACCGTCGAGGACGTAGAACATCTCCGACGACTGCCGATGATAATGCGGCGCAGCACCATCGGCGCCGACGTCGAGACGTACCTCCAATGAGCTGAGCGCAGCATCGGTGTCCGAGGCGTCGAAGAGCAGGCGCATCGACGCCCGTTCGCTTCCGACGACCTCGTCGTGCGCGGTGCGCACCGTCGCGGTCGAGTCGGTGCCGGCGATTTCTGGATGAGTGGCGTTGTCGGACATGGTGATCGGAATCCTTGTGGGCGGTTGGGGCAGGTGGTCAGACGGCCAGCAGGATTGCTGCGACGATCAGGGCGAGCGCTGTCGCTCCGTGGATCGTGTACGCAGCTTTGCGATCGCCCTTGTTGGACAGCACGATCCACATATCCATCAGCGGTATCAGTGCCAGCACGAGTACCAGCAGCGCCAACTGCTCACGCGCCGCGAAGGTGAACACGATCACCAGTACCCCGGTGACGATGTCCCGTGCACCCTTGACCTGCCACCACCCTCGAGCATCGGGTGGCAGCGTACTCGGGAGGCCGAATCCGGCGGCATTCTTCTCGCTCCGCGCCAGGTAGGCGACGCCGATCGCGACGATGCCCACGGCGCCGATCCAGGCGATGACGAGTCCGATCCAGGTGACAACCACTGCGTACCTCTTCCATATGAAGAACTTCTATCAACGATAGACATCGTACGATAGAAACCCTATCAATGATAGAGTTTGCGTCGTGGGAGTTCAGGAACGCAGGATGCGGGAACGGCAGGAACGTGAGCGCAGGATTATCGAGTGCGCTCGTGCCATCGCCGACAGCGAGGGGTGGTCAGCGGTGACCACCCGCCGACTGGCCAATGAAATCGAGTACAGCCCACCTGTCCTATACGGACACTTCCCCGACGGCCGGGACGGGATCGTCAATGCCGTCGCGATTGCCGGGTTCGGTGACTTCGCCACGACGATGCGCGCGGTCTTGGACGACGACGCGGATGATCATCTGACGCGTTTCATCACGGCATACTTGGATTTTTCCGCGGGCAACCCGGCGACGTACGAGGCGATGTTCTCCATGCAACTGGAGGTGCGATTCGCGGACGAGTCCACGCCGGCGGAACTTCGCGACGCGTTCGGCGTTCTGGTGGACGCCGTCGGCGGCGAGGGCAGCCCCGATGCCGAGACGCGTGCGGAGCTTTTGTGGAGCGCATTGCATGGCATGTCGGTGCTCAGTCGAACGCAGCGACTCCGTCCAGACAATGCTGGCGCACGTATCGATGAGCTCACCGAATTGTTCGGCAATTCCGCCGTATCGGAGAAATGAATTACTGCAAAAACAACTGTAGCCCCCGAATTACCTTCGGGGGCTACAGTTTTAATGTTTAGTTCGGCGGTGTCCTACTCTCCCACACTGGTTAGGGTGCAGTACCATCGGCGCTGGAGGGCTTAGCTTCCGGGTTCGGAATGGAGCCGGGC